>NZ_SCFI01000001.1:0-789271 GCF_022496705.1 Pseudomonas sp. TMW22091 | reverse complement strand
ACGAAGTGGTTGATGCCATGCTTCCAAGAAAAGCTTCTAAGCTTCAGGTAACCAGGAACCGTACCCCAAACCGACACAGGTGGTTGGGTAGAGAATACCAAGGCGCTTGAGAGAACTCGGGTGAAGGAACTAGGCAAAATGGCACCGTAACTTCGGGAGAAGGTGCGCCGGTGAGGGTGAAGCATTTACTGCGTAAGCCCACGCCGGTCGAAGATACCAGGCCGCTGCGACTGTTTATTAAAAACACAGCACTCTGCAAACACGAAAGTGGACGTATAGGGTGTGACGCCTGCCCGGTGCCGGAAGGTTAATTGATGGGGTTAGCTAACGCGAAGCTCTTGATCGAAGCCCCGGTAAACGGCGGCCGTAACTATAACGGTCCTAAGGTAGCGAAATTCCTTGTCGGGTAAGTTCCGACCTGCACGAATGGCGTAACGATGGCGGCGCTGTCTCCACCCGAGACTCAGTGAAATTGAAATCGCTGTGAAGATGCAGTGTATCCGCGGCTAGACGGAAAGACCCCGTGAACCTTTACTATAGCTTTGCACTGGACTTTGAATTTGCTTGTGTAGGATAGGTGGGAGGCTTTGAAGCGTGGACGCCAGTCTGCGTGGAGCCAACCTTGAAATACCACCCTGGCAACTTTGAGGTTCTAACTCAGGTCCGTTATCCGGATCGAGGACAGTGTATGGTGGGTAGTTTGACTGGGGCGGTCTCCTCCTAAAGAGTAACGGAGGAGTACGAAGGTGCGCTCAGACCGGTCGGAAATCGGTCGTAGAGTATAAAGGCAAAAGCGCGCTTGACTGCGAGACAGACACGTCGAGCAGGTACGAAAGTAGGTCTTAGTGATCCGGTGGTTCTGTATGGAAGGGCCATCGCTCAACGGATAAAAGGTACTCCGGGGATAACAGGCTGATACCGCCCAAGAGTTCATATCGACGGCGGTGTTTGGCACCTCGATGTCGGCTCATCACATCCTGGGGCTGAAGCCGGTCCCAAGGGTATGGCTGTTCGCCATTTAAAGTGGTACGCGAGCTGGGTTTAGAACGTCGTGAGACAGTTCGGTCCCTATCTGCCGTGGACGTTTGAGATTTGAGAGGGGCTGCTCCTAGTACGAGAGGACCGGAGTGGACGAACCTCTGGTGTTCCGGTTGTCACGCCAGTGGCATTGCCGGGTAGCTATGTTCGGGAAAGATAACCGCTGAAAGCATCTAAGCGGGAAACTTGCCTCAAGATGAGATCTCACTGGAACCTTGAGTTCCCTAAAGGGCCGTCGAAGACTACGACGTTGATAGGTTGGGTGTGTAAGCGCTGTGAGGCGTTGAGCTAACCAATACTAATTGCCCGTGAGGCTTGACCATATAACACCCAAGCAATTTGCGTCGAAGAGACCAGATTGCGGTGTGTGAAGACGATACAAACCGAAAGTTTGCATTCACAAAGCACCGAATTCTATTACATACCCATTCGCTGGAACGTTGACCGCAAGGTTAAACGCGCTGGCTACCGAATTTCTTGACGACCATAGAGCATTGGAACCACCTGATCCCATCCCGAACTCAGTAGTGAAACGATGCATCGCCGATGGTAGTGTGGGGTTTCCCCATGTGAGAGTAGGTCATCGTCAAGATTAAATTCCAAACCCCCTGTCTGCTCACGCAGACAGGGGGTTTGTTTTTGTGCGCGAAAAAGCGCAGGAAGCATGTGTCTTCATTTTTAATGAGGATATCTACTGTGCACGCAATGGCGTTTTTGGCTGACTTGCCAGTAATTTCGATGACGCAGTTATGCTTTGGTGGTTGGGTATGCAATGGCCTAGCGCATAGCTATCATGCCTCCCTCATTGTGAGGTGATACGTGAATGCTGACGTTGTTGAAACTCCTTAAAGATGGTCGATTTCACTCGGGACAGGCCTTGGGTCAGGCTCTCGGTATAAGCCGTAGTGCTGTATGGAAGCAGCTGCAGCACTTGGAGTCAGACTTGAATTTGTCTATTCATAAGGTTCGCGGTCGTGGTTATCAATTGGCTTCACCGCTAGAGCTGCTTGATTCCGAGCAGATCCCATCCAGTCCCTGGCCAGCGCTTATCCATCAAGCGCTGGACTCAACTAACGCTGAGGCATTGCGTGCTATTGGTCGGGGTGAGGCCGCCCCCTTTGCTGTATTGGCAGAGCAGCAAAGTGCGGGTCGCGGTCGCCGAGGTCGTAAGTGGGTCAGTCCGTTCGCAGAAAATATCTACTTCAGTCTCGTTTTGCGCATTGAGGGTGGGATGCGTCAGCTTGAGGGGCTTAGTCTAGTCGTCGGTCTGGCAGTGTTGAATGCGTTGCGCGACATCGGTACTTCTAATGCTGGTCTCAAGTGGCCAAATGATGTGCTCGTGGGTAGCAAAAAAATCGCTGGCATTCTGCTTGAGCTGGTCGGCGATCCTGCTGACGTGTGTCATGTCGTGTTGGGCATTGGCATCAACGTCAATATGAAAGCGACTGAAGAGGTTGATCAAGCATGGACGTCAGTTCGCTTGGAGACAGGTCGCTCTATCAATCGCAATGAATTTATTGTAATTCTCAATAATAGGCTGCATCAGTATTTTCAGCAGCATGAGATGCAGGGCTTTTCTGTGATGCAGTCGGAGTGGGAAGAGAATCATCTATGGCAAGGGCGAGAGGTGTCATTGATCGCCGGTAGTCACAAGGTCGATGGTACTGTTCTTGGCATTGATGGTCAGGGTGCGTTGCGTATAGATGTGGGCGGTACAGAGAAAATATACAGCGGTGGCGAATTGAGTTTGAGGTTACGCCATGATTCTTGAATTGGACTGTGGCAATAGTTTCATAAAGTGGCGTGTACTTAGCGGTGATGTCTCGGTCTGTGGCGGTGTTGCTGATACAAATGCTGCACTGGTCACTGCGGTGTCGGCGCATACGGCGTTGAGAGTGCGCTGCTGTCGTCTGGTGAGCGTGCGAAGTGATGAAGAAACTGCTGATCTGATTGCCACACTTGAGGCCAGCTTTGGGGTGGAAGTTCTCAGTGCCCAGCCAGCTCGAGCTGTGGCGGGCGTCAAAAATGGCTATAAGGACTTCGAGCGCCTGGGTTTGGATCGTTGGCTAGCACTGCTGGGTGGGTTCGAGCTGGCAAAAGGTGCATGTTTGATACTTGATTTCGGCACTGCGGTAACCTCCGATTTTGTAGCGGCAGATGGTGCTCACTTGGGAGGGTTCATTTGCCCTGGATTGCCATTGATGCGCAACCAGCTGCGCACCCACACGCGGCGTATCCGGTACGACAAAGTTTTGGCTGAGCAAGCATTGCACAGTTTTACTCCGGGTCGCTCTACAGCTGAAGCCGTTGAGCGCGGGTGCTTATTGATGCTGCGAGGGTTTGTAATGACTCAGTTGCAATTGGCGCATGAGTATTGGGGGGATGATTTTGTAGTGTTCCTCACTGGGGGGGATGCTTGCCTTGTGGTCGATGTGGTGCCAGATGCCAAGCTTGTTCAGGATTTAGTATTTATCGGTTTGGCTGTCGCTTGTCCTATTGCTTGAGGTTTCTATGCGTTGGATGTTTCTGCTCCTTGTCGTGCTGAATGTTTTTTACTATGTATGGCATCAGCAAGAAGCTCCAGTGAAGGTTAAGGAAGTGGGCTCGTTATCAGTGCCTACAAATGGCAAGCGCACCATTCAGTTGCTTAATGAAGTGCCGCCAATGCTGCCTTTATCTGGCGCCATGAAAGCGTCCGACGTTGATGATCTCTGCACTTACTTGGCTGGGATTAATGATGGCGAGCAGCTTCGGGGGCTAGAGCTGAAGCTTGAGAGCTTGAATATAAAGCTGGTACCAGCTACCTCGGCCAACGCCGAGCTTGCAGAGTTTCACTATCGCATTGCTCAGGAAAACCAGGTTCAAGCGAGTGAAGAGCTATTGCAAGGGCTTGCTAATGAATTCAAAGGCTTAAAATACAAAAAAAGCCGATGCTAGGGGTTGCAGCTGTCCCATTCTTTGCATAGAATGGCGCCCGCTCCACAGTGAACGTCGTAAGATGGGCGCCAAGTGAAGTGAGTCAATTTCCTAACTTGATGATTTTATTAAGAAAAGTGATTGACAAAGAGTTGGGATGCTGTAGAATCCCGCTCAGCTCAGGAGGGGTTCCCGAGCGGCCAAAGGGATCAGACTGTAAATCTGACGTCTACGACTTCGAAGGTTCGAATCCTTCCCCCTCCACCATATTTTCGCAAATCAGCATGATTTGCGGGTGTAGTTTAGTGGTAGAACCTCAGCCTTCCAAGCTGATGATGCGGGTTCGATTCCCGCCACCCGCTCCATTTATGCTGGCTTGAAGGTAGTTTTTGCTCTTGTAGCTCAGTTGGTAGAGCACACCCTTGGTAAGGGTGAGGTCAGCGGTTCAAATCCGCTCAAGAGCTCCATATAACAAGGCAGATATGAAAATATCTGCCTTTGTTTTAACAGGCTGGAAAGCTTGTTCGGGGTGTTTGCTGGTAGTGCTTTTTTGTGCTGCTGCTCCGGTTGCTGTTGCTGTTGTAAGTGGCTTGCATACAGTTGCTTGCGGTGTTTGGTGGGCTGTTTGGGTCTGTCGGCAAAAAGTAATTGCATTGGTTGTTGAAAAGTCTCTCTCGGGTCGGCATAATCGGCGGCTCGATAATGTTTTAGGTCAGTAGCTCAATTGGCAGAGCGACGGTCTCCAAAACCGTAGGTTGGGGGTTCGATTCCCTCCTGACCTGCCAGATTCTCTCATTGCATCTGGCTTTCTTTTCACAGGATCCTCTTTGATGACTCCCAAGGCTGAAGTTCAAGGCTCTCGCTTCGATCTACTCAAGTGGCTAGCAGTGGTTGCCCTTGTTGTGGTTGGCGTTGTTGGGAATCAGTACTACTCTGGTTCGCCGATCCTGTATCGCGTCATCGCTCTCCTTGTTATTGCTGCTGTCGCTGCCTACATCGGGTTGCAGACTGCGAAAGGCAAGTCGTTCGCTGTCCTGGTAAAGGAAGCTCGTGCTGAGATTCGTAAAGTCGTATGGCCTACTCGCCAAGAAACTACGCAGACCACGTTGATCGTGGTGGCTGTTGTTCTTGTTATGGCGTTGCTGTTGTGGGGTTTAGATTCCCTGCTCGGTTGGCTCGTTTCCTTGATTGTTGGCTAAGGGTGTCCCGTGGCTAAGCGTTGGTACGTAGTGCATGCTTATTCGGGTTACGAAAAGCATGTTATGCGCTCTTTGATCGAGCGTATTAAGCTGGCAGGCATGGAAGATGGCTTCGGCGAGATTCTGGTTCCCACTGAAGAAGTGGTTGAAATGCGTAATGGCCAGAAGCGCAAAAGCGAGCGGAAATTCTTCCCTGGTTATGTGCTAGTCCAAATGGACATGAACGAAGGGACTTGGCACTTAGTCAAGGATACTCCTCGTGTCATGGGCTTTATTGGTGGCACCGCTGACAAGCCGGCACCGATTACAGATAAAGAGGCAGAAGCGATTCTGCGTCGCGTTGCTGATGGTAGCGATAAGCCTAAGCCGAAGACGTTGTTCGAGCCGGGCGAAGTTGTTCGAGTCACTGACGGGCCGTTTGCCGATTTCAATGGTACGGTCGAAGAAGTAAACTACGAAAAGAGTCGCATCCAAGTGGCTGTGCTCATTTTCGGTCGCTCTACTCCGGTAGAGCTAGAGTTCAGTCAGGTCGAAAAGGTCTAACTGAGCACGCATCCCAACCCCATGGCTTCGGCTGTGGGGTTTTGTCGTCACTGGGATAAACACGCAAGTAACCGGGGAGCCTTTTGATTTAGGCGTCTGAACCCGTAATTGGAGTGCCTCATGGCCAAGAAGATTACCGCTTACATCAAGCTGCAAGTGAAGGCCGCTCAGGCCAACCCAAGCCCACCTGTTGGTCCAGCTCTGGGTCAGCACGGTGTGAACATCATGGAATTCTGCAAAGCTTTCAACGCCCGTACTCAGGGTATTGAGCCAGGCCTGCCGACTCCTGTGATCATCACTGTATACAGCGACCGTAGCTTCACATTCGAAACCAAATCGACTCCTGCTTCGGTTCTGCTGAAGAAGGCTGCCGGTTTGACTAGCGGTTCCGCTCGTCCAAACACCGTTAAGGTTGGCACTGTTACTCGTGTACAGCTGGAAGAAATCGCGAAAACCAAAAACGCGGATCTGACTGCTGCTGACATGGATGCAGCCGTGCGTACCATCGCCGGTTCTGCTCGTAGCATGGGCCTTAACGTGGAGGGTGTGTAATGGCTAAGCTGACTAAGCGCCAAAAGGCTATCGCCGGTAAAATTGAAGCTGGCAAGTCTTACAACTTTGTAGACGCTGCTGCTCTGTTGGCCGAGCTGTCGACTGTTAAGTTCAGCGAGTCTTTTGACATCGCTATCAACTTGGGCGTAGACCCACGTAAATCTGACCAGGTTGTTCGTAGCGCTACTGTGCTGCCACACGGCACTGGCAAGACTGTACGTGTAGCTGTGTTCACTCAGGGTCCAGCTGCTGAAGCTGCTCTGGCAGCCGGCGCAGATCGCGTTGGTATGGACGACCTGGCCGCAGAAATGAAAGGCGGCGACCTGAACTATGACGTAGTTATTGCCTCCCCGGACGCAATGCGTGTTGTAGGTCAGTTGGGTCAGATCCTGGGCCCACGTGGCCTGATGCCTAACCCGAAGGTTGGTACTGTAACTCCAGACGTAGCTACTGCGGTTAAGAACGCAAAAGCTGGTCAGGTTCGTTATCGCACCGACAAAAACGGTATCATCCACACTTCCGTTGGCAAGGTCGGTTTCGACGCTGTCAAGCTGAAGGAAAACGTTGAAGCCCTGGTCGCTGATCTGAAGCGTATCAAGCCAGCTTCCTCGAAAGGTATTTACGTTAAGCGCGTTACCCTGAGCACCACTATGGGCCCAGGCTTGGTCATCGACCAAGGTTCTTTGGACGCGTAAAACAAATTGGCGCAGCATGCTGCGCCAATGAAAGATTGGGGTCCCTGCCTGGCGGGGGCTATCCAAGACCGTAGGCGGTGAAAGCCTTAAACCTCAAGCCTACGCAGATGGTGCTCCCGGTTCCTTACCGAATCAGACACCAAAACGACATCCGACCCAGGTTGGATGAAACGGTAACAAGCAGGAGTTAAACCCGTGGCAATTAAACTCGAAGACAAGAAGGCCATCGTCGCTGAAGTCAACGAGGCTGCCAAAGTTGCCCTGTCCGCTGTTGTGGCTGATGCCCGCGGTGTGACAGTAAGCGCTATGACCGGACTCCGTAAAGAGGCTCGTGAAGCTGGCGTATACGTACGTGTTGTACGTAACACCCTGCTAAAGCGCGCTGTTGCTGACACTGAATACAGTGTTCTCAACGACGTGTTCACTGGCCCGACCTTGATTGCATTCTCCCAAGAACATCCGGGCGCTGCTGCTCGTATCTTCAAAGAATTCGCAAAAGGTCAGGATAAGTTCGAGATCAAGGCAGCTGCGTTCGAGGGCAAGTTCCTCGCAGCTAATCAGATCGACGTACTGGCAAGTCTGCCGACCCGTGACGAAGCAATTTCTCAGCTGATGAGCGTGATTCAAGGCGCTACCAGCAAATTGGCTCGTACTCTGGCGGCACTTCGCGACCAGAAAGAAGCTGCTGCAGCCTAAGGCTGAGCGACTTTTTTCGGCGTTTATTGTTTATTTCGATGGCCGCTTAGGCTGTCACCCCAATACAGGAATTAATAGTCATGTCTCTGACTAACGACCAAATCATCGAAGCAATCGGCGAAAAATCCGTTCTGGAAATCGTTGAACTGATCAAAGCAATGGAAGAGAAGTTCGGCGTTTCCGCTGCTGCTGCTTCTGCTGGTCCTGCTGCTGCCGCTGCTGTTGTTGAAGAGCAAACTGAATTCAACGTCATGCTGCTGGAAGCTGGCGAGAAGAAAGTTAACGTGATCAAGGCTGTTCGTGAACTGACTGGTCTGGGCTTGAAAGAAGCCAAGGCAGTAGTTGACGGCGCTCCAGCTATGGTTCTGGAAGCTGTTGCTAAAGACGCAGCTGACAAAGCCAAGGCTACCTTGGAAGAAGCAGGCGCTAAAGTCGAGCTGAAGTAAGCATCGACCTTGCGTCTCCAGCCCAGGCGTTAAGCTGAGGCTGATGGCTGGTGGCTCTTGCCACCGGCCTTTTTCCGTTATTGGCAACCGACTAGGTTGGTGCCTTTGACGTGCTGTAACCACCCTGTGCGGTGGAGCAAACCAAGGGGTTTGCACGATTTTCTGGCTGCTCCCGTCGGGAGAGGCCAAACAAGCAGGTGACCAAGCTGGGGAACGCTGATGGCTTACTCATATACTGAGAAAAAACGTATCCGCAAGGACTTTAGCAAGTTGCCGGACGTCATGGATGTGCCGTATCTCTTGGCAATCCAGCTGGATTCGTATCGTGAATTCTTGCAGGCGGGAGCGACTAAAGATAAGTTCCGCGACGTGGGCCTGCATGCGGCCTTCAAATCCGTTTTCCCGATCATCAGCTACTCCGGCAATGCTGCGCTGGAGTATGTCGGTTATCGCTTGGGCGAGCCGGCATTTGATGTCAAAGAATGCGTGTTGCGTGGCGTAACGTACGCCGTACCTTTGCGGGTAAAAGTTCGTTTGATCATTTTCGACAAAGAATCGTCGAACAAAGCGATCAAGGACATCAAAGAGCAAGAAGTCTACATGGGTGAAATCCCCCTGATGACTGAAAACGGTACCTTTGTAATCAATGGTACTGAGCGTGTAATTGTTTCCCAGCTGCACCGTTCCCCGGGCGTGTTCTTCGATCACGACCGCGGCAAGACGCATAGCTCCGGTAAACTGCTTTATTCCGCGCGTATCATTCCTTACCGTGGTTCGTGGTTGGACTTTGAGTTCGACCCGAAAGATTGCGTGTTCGTACGTATTGACCGTCGTCGCAAGCTGCCTGCATCGGTATTGCTGCGCGCGCTGGGTTATACGACTGAGCAGGTGCTGGACGCGTTCTACACCACCAACGTATTCCACGTTCAGGGCGAAACCATCAGCCTGGAACTGGTACCACAGCGTCTGCGCGGTGAAATCGCGGCTATCGATATTACCGATGACAAAGGCAAGGTTATTGTCGAGCAAGGTCGTCGTATTACTGCTCGCCATATCAACCAGCTGGAAAAAGCCGGTATCAAGCAGCTTGTTATGCCTCTGGACTACGTCCTGGGTCGCACAACGGCCAAAGCTATCGTGCATCCGGCAACTGGTGAAATCATTGCAGAGTGCAACACCGAGCTGACCACCGAGATTCTGGCGAAAATTGCCAAGAGCCAGGTTGTTCGCATCGAAACGTTGTACACCAACGATATCGACTGTGGTCCATTCGTTTCCGACACGCTGAAGATCGACTCCACCAGCAATCAATTGGAAGCGCTGGTCGAGATCTATCGCATGATGCGTCCAGGCGAGCCGCCAACCAAGGACGCTGCCGAGACTCTGTTCAACAACCTGTTCTTCAGCCCTGAGCGCTATGACCTGTCTGCGGTCGGCCGGATGAAGTTCAACCGTCGTATCGGTCGTACCGAGATCGAAGGTTCGGGCGTGTTGTGCAAAGAAGACATCGTCGCGGTACTGAAGACTCTGGTCGACATCCGTAACGGCAAAGGCATCGTCGATGACATCGACCACCTGGGTAACCGTCGTGTTCGCTGTGTTGGCGAAATGGCAGAAAACCAGTTCCGCGTTGGCCTGGTACGTGTTGAGCGTGCGGTCAAAGAGCGTCTGTCGATGGCTGAAAGCGAAGGCTTGATGCCGCAAGACCTGATCAACGCCAAGCCTGTGGCTGCTGCGGTGAAAGAGTTCTTCGGTTCCAGCCAGCTGTCCCAGTTCATGGACCAAAACAACCCGCTGTCCGAGATCACCCACAAGCGCCGTGTTTCTGCACTGGGCCCGGGCGGTCTGACGCGTGAGCGTGCTGGCTTTGAAGTTCGTGACGTACACCCGACTCACTACGGTCGTGTATGCCCGATTGAAACGCCGGAAGGTCCGAACATCGGTCTGATCAACTCCTTGGCTGCTTATGCTCGCACCAACCAGTACGGCTTCCTTGAGAGCCCGTACCGTGTTGTGAAAGATGCATTGGTGACCGACGAGATCGTTTTCCTGTCCGCTATCGAAGAAGCTGATCACGTGATCGCTCAGGCTTCGGCCACGATGAACGACAAGAAAGTGCTGATCGACGAGTTGGTAGCTGTTCGTCACTTGAACGAATTCACCGTTAAGGCGCCGGAAGACGTCACCTTGATGGACGTTTCTCCGAAGCAGGTAGTTTCGGTTGCAGCGTCGCTGATCCCGTTCCTGGAACACGATGACGCCAACCGTGCGTTGATGGGTTCCAACATGCAGCGTCAAGCTGTACCGACCCTGCGTGCTGACAAGCCGCTGGTAGGTACCGGCATGGAGCGTAACGTAGCTCGTGACTCCGGCGTTTGCGTCGTGGCTCGTCGTGGCGGCGTGATCGACTCTGTAGACGCTAGCCGTATCGTGGTTCGTGTTGCTGATGATGAAGTAGAGACTGGTGAAGCCGGTGTCGACATCTACAACCTGACCAAATACACCCGCTCCAACCAGAACACCTGCATTAACCAGCGTCCGCTGGTTCGCAAAGGTGATCGTGTACAGCGTAGCGACATCATGGCTGACGGCCCGTCCACCGATATGGGTGAGCTGGCACTGGGTCAGAACATGCGCATCGCGTTCATGGCCTGGAACGGTTACAACTTCGAAGACTCCATCTGCCTGTCGGAACGAGTTGTTCAAGAAGATCGCTTTACCACGATCCACATTCAGGAACTGACCTGTGTGGCACGTGACACCAAGCTTGGGCCTGAAGAGATCACTGCAGACATCCCGAACGTGGGTGAAGCTGCACTGAACAAACTGGACGAAGCCGGTATTGTTTACGTAGGTGCTGAAGTTGGCGCTGGCGACATTCTGGTCGGTAAGGTTACTCCGAAAGGTGAGACTCAGCTGACTCCAGAAGAGAAGCTGTTGCGCGCAATCTTTGGTGAAAAAGCCAGCGACGTTAAAGACACTTCCCTGCGTGTACCTACCGGTACCAAAGGTACTGTTATCGACGTGCAGGTCTTCACTCGCGACGGCGTTGAGCGTGATGCTCGTGCCCTGTCGATCGAGAAGACCCAGCTGGACGAGATCCGCAAGGACCTGAACGAAGAGTTCCGCATCGTTGAAGGCGCCACTTTTGAACGTCTGCGCTCTGCACTGGTTGGCCGTATAGCCGAAGGTGGAGCTGGTCTGAAGAAAGGTCAGGAAATCACTAATGAAATCCTGGACGGTCTTGAGCATGGGCAGTGGTTCAAACTGCGCATGGCTGAAGACGCTCTGAACGAGCAGCTTGAAAAAGCTCAGGCCTACATCATCGATCGCCGTCGTCTGCTGGACGATAAGTTCGAAGACAAGAAGCGCAAACTGCAGCAGGGCGATGACCTGGCTCCGGGCGTGCTGAAAATCGTCAAGGTTTACCTGGCAATCCGTCGTCGCATCCAGCCGGGTGACAAGATGGCTGGTCGTCACGGTAACAAAGGTGTGGTCTCCGTGATCATGCCGGTTGAAGACATGCCGTACGATGCCAATGGCACCCCGGTTGATGTGGTCCTCAACCCGTTGGGCGTACCTTCGCGTATGAACGTTGGTCAGATTCTTGAAACTCACCTGGGCCTCGCAGCCAAAGGTTTGGGCGAGAAGATCAACCTCATGATTGAAGAACAACGCAAGGTCGCTGACCTGCGTAAGTTCCTGCATGAGATCTACAACGAAATTGGCGGTCGTCAAGAAAGCCTGGATGACTTCTCGGATCAAGAAATCCTTGATCTGGCGAAGAACCTTCGCGGCGGTGTGCCAATGGCTACCCCGGTGTTCGACGGTGCCAAAGAAAGCGAAATCAAGGCAATGCTTCGTTTGGCAGACCTGCCAGACAGCGGCCAGATGACGCTGACTGACGGTCGTACCGGCAACCAGTTCGAACGTCCGGTTACCGTTGGCTACATGTACATGCTGAAGCTGAACCACTTGGTAGACGACAAGATGCACGCTCGTTCTACTGGTTCTTACAGCCTGGTTACCCAGCAGCCGCTGGGTGGTAAGGCTCAGTTCGGTGGTCAGCGTTTCGGGGAGATGGAGGTCTGGGCGCTGGAAGCTTACGGCGCGGCATACACTCTGCAAGAAATGCTCACAGTGAAGTCGGACGATGTGAACGGCCGTACCAAGATGTACAAAAACATCGTGGATGGCGATCACCGTATGGAGCCGGGCATGCCCGAGTCCTTCAACGTGTTGATCAAAGAAATTCGTTCCCTCGGCATCGATATCGATCTGGAAACCGAATAACACGTGACGCGAATCGAGAGCGGGGCTGTTCTGCCCGCTCTCTGCTCCGCCAGGAGGAAAGGCCTTGAAAGACCTACTGAATTTGCTGAAAAACCAGGGTCAAGTCGAAGAGTTCGACGCCATCCGTATTGGATTGGCATCGCCTGAGATGATCCGTTCGTGGTCGTTCGGTGAAGTTAAAAAGCCGGAAACCATCAACTACCGTACGTTCAAGCCTGAGCGTGACGGCCTGTTCTGCGCCAAGATCTTTGGCCCGGTAAAGGATTACGAGTGCCTGTGCGGTAAGTACAAGCGCTTGAAGCACCGTGGTGTGATCTGTGAGAAGTGTGGCGTTGAAGTCGCACTGGCCAAGGTCCGTCGCGAGCGCATGGCTCACATCGAACTGGCTTCGCCAGTTGCTCACATCTGGTTCCTGAAATCGCTGCCGTCCCGTATCGGCTTGCTGATGGACATGACCCTGCGTGATATCGAACGCGTTCTCTACTTCGAGAGCTATGTCGTTATTGATCCGGGCATGACCACTCTGGAAAAAGGTCAGCTGCTGAACGATGAGCAGTATTTCGAAGCGCTGGAAGAGTTCGGCGACGACTTCGATGCCCGTATGGGTGCTGAGGCTGTTCGTGAGCTGCTGCACGCTATCGACCTGGAGCACGAGATTGGCCGTCTGCGCGAAGAAATTCCGCAAACCAACTCCGAAACCAAAATCAAGAAACTGTCCAAGCGCTTGAAGTTGATGGAGGCCTTTTTGGGCTCCGGCAACCTTCCTGAGTGGATGGTTCTGACCGTTCTGCCGGTTCTGCCGCCAGATCTGCGTCCTTTGGTTCCGTTGGATGGTGGTCGTTTCGCGACTTCCGACCTCAACGATCTGTACCGTCGAGTGATCAACCGTAACAACCGCTTGAAGCGCCTGCTTGATCTGTCCGCTCCGGACATCATCGTGCGTAACGAAAAGCGTATGTTGCAAGAAGCCGTCGATGCATTGCTCGACAACGGCCGTCGCGGTCGCGCTATCACAGGTTCCAACAAGCGTCCTCTGAAATCCTTGGCTGACATGATCAAGGGTAAACAAGGTCGTTTCCGTCAGAACTTGCTCGGTAAGCGTGTTGACTACTCGGGTCGTTCGGTAATTACCGTAGGTCCGACCTTGCGTCTGCACCAGTGCGGTCTGCCGAAAAAAATGGCACTCGAGCTGTTCAAGCCGTTCATCTTCGGCAAGCTGGAAATGCGTGGTCTTGCTACCACCATTAAAGCCGCCAAGAAGATGGTTGAGCGCGAGCTGCCGGAAGTTTGGGACGTTCTCGCTGAAGTCATCCGCGAACACCCAGTACTTCTCAACCGTGCACCGACCCTTCACCGTCTGGGTATCCAGGCGTTTGAACCCGTACTGATCGAAGGTAAAGCTATCCAGCTGCACCCGCTGGTCTGTGCTGCGTACAACGCCGACTTCGACGGCGACCAAATGGCTGTTCACGTACCGCTGACACTGGAAGCCCAGTTGGAAGCACGTGCGCTGATGATGTCGACCAACAACATTCTGTCGCCAGCCAACGGTGAGCCAATCATCGTTCCGTCGCAGGACGTTGTATTGGGTCTGTACTACATGACGCGTGAAGCGATCAACGCTAAAGGCGAGGGTCGTGTATTCGCTGACTTGCAAGAAGTTGACCGTGTGTTCCGTGCCGGTGAAGCCGCACTGCATGCCAAGGTCAAGGTTCGCATCAGCGAAACTGTCAATGACCGTGATGGCGGCAGCGTGAGCAACACCCGTATCGTCGACACCACTGTCGGTCGTGCGCTGTTGTTCCAGGTTGTGCCAAAAGGTCTGTCGTACGACGTCGTCAACTTGCCGATGAAGAAAAAGGCGATCTCCAAGCTGATCAACCAGTGCTACCGCGTGGTTGGTTTGAAAGAGACCGTGATCTTCGCTGACCAGTTGATGTACACCGGTTTTGCTTACTCGACCATCTCTGGCGTATCCATCGGTGTTAACGACTTCGTTATCCCGGATGAGAAAGCTCGCATCATCGCGGCTGCAACCGATGAAGTGAAAGAGATCGAAAGCCAGTACGCCTCGGGCCTGGTAACACAGGGCGAGAAGTACAACAAAGTAATCGACCTTTGGTCGAAGGCTAACGACGAAGTTTCCAAGGCCATGATGTCGAACCTCTCGAAAGAGAAGGTTATTGATCGTCACGGTGTTGAAGTTGAGCAAGAGTCGTTCAACTCGATGTACATGATGGCTGACTCCGGTGCTCGGGGTTCTGCTGCGCAGATCCGTCAGCTGGCCGGTATGCGTGGTCTGATGGCCAAGCCAGACGGTTCCATCATCGAAACGCCGATTACTGCGAACTTCCGTGAAGGTTTGAGCGTACTTCAGTACTTCATCTCGACTCACGGTGCTCGTAAGGGTCTGGCGGATACCGCCTTGAAAACAGCTAACTCCGGTTACCTGACGCGTCGTCTGGTAGACGTTGCGCAAGACTTGGTGGTGACTGAGGTTGACTGCGGTACCGAACACGGTCTGCTGATGACTCCGCACATCGAAGGCGGTGACGTTGTTGAGCCGTTGGGTGAGCGCGTTCTGGGTCGAGTGATCGCCCGTGACGTATTCAAGCCGGGTACTGAGGAAATCATTGTTCCTGCAGGCACTCTGGTTGACGAGAAGTGGGTTGAATTCATCGAGCTGAACAGCATCGACGAAGTGATCGTTCGCTCGCCAATCAGCTGCGAAACCCGCTTCGGTATCTGCGCCAAGTGCTACGGCCGTGATCTGGCTCGTGGTCACCAGGTGAACATCGGTGAAGCTGTCGGCGTAATCGCTGCACAGTCGATCGGTGAGCCGGGTACACAGCTGACAATGCGTACGTTCCACATCGGTGGTGCGGCAAGCCGGACCTCTGCTGCTGACAGCGTTCAGGTGAAGAATGGCGGTACTGTCCGTCTGCACAACCTGAAGCACGTAGAGCGTGTAGATGGTTGTCTGGTAGCGGTATCGCGTTCCGGTGAGTTGGCGATCGCTGATGACTACGGTCGTGAGCGTGAGCGTTACAAACTGCCGTACGGCGCCGTTATTTCGGTTAAAGAAGGTGACAAGGTTGACGCTGGCTCTATCGTAGCCAAGTGGGATCCGCACACTCACCCAATCGTTACTGAAATGAAAGGTACCGTGACCTACGTGGGCATGGAAGAAGGCATCACGATCAAGCGTCAGACTGACGAATTGACCGGTATGACCAACATTGAAGTGCTTGATGCCAAAGACCGTCCAGCTGCCGGCAAGGACATTCGTCCAGCCGTCAAGATGGTCGGTGTTGATGGCAAGGATCTGCTGTTGCCAGGTACCGACGTACCGGCTCAGTACTTCCTGCCAGCTAACGCCTTGGTCGGTGTAGCGGATGGTGCGGAAATCGCGATCGGTGACGTTATCGCTCGTATTCCGCAAGAAACTTCGAAGACTCGAGACATCACCGGTGGTCTGCCACGGGTTGCTGACTTGTTCGAAGCACGTCGCCCGAAAGAAGCCTCGATTCTGGCTGAAGTCAGCGGCACCATCGCGTTCGGTAAAGAAACCAAAGGCAAGCGCCGTCTGGTTATTACCCCGAACGACGGTACTGATCCGTACGAAGAGCTGATTCCAAAGTGGCGTCACCTGAACGTCTTCGAAGGCGAGCAAGTGAACCGCGGTGAAGTTATCTCCGACGGTCCTAGCGATCCACATGACATCCTGCGTCTGCTGGGTGTGAGTGCGCTGGCCAAGTACATCGTTAACGAGATTCAGGACGTTTACCGTCTGCAAGGCGTAAAAATCAACGATAAGCACATCGAGACGATTCTGCGTCAGATGCTGCGTAAAGTTGAAATTGCCGAGTCTGGTGATTCCACCTTCATCAAGGGCGACCAGATGGAGTTGACCCAGGTGTTGACTGAGAACGAGCGTCTGAGCACTGAAGACAAGTTTGTCTCCAAGTTCACTCGTGTTCTGCTGGGTATCACCAAGGCGTCGTTGTCGACTGAATCGTTCATCTCCGCGGCCTCTTTCCAAGAGACTACGCGAGTACTGACCGAAGCAGCGGTAACCGGCAAGCGCGATTACCTGCGCGGCCTGAAAGAAAACGTGGTCGTGGGTCGTTTGATCCCGGCTGGTACCGGTCTGGCTTATCACAGCGAGCGTAAGCGTCGCCGTGATGCTGACAAACCGTTGCGCGTAAGCGCCAGTGAAGTGGAAGCTGCACTGACCGAAGCGCTGAACTCGAGCGGTAACTGAGTTCTGCGGTAAATGATGGGCGGGCCCCGGCAGTTCCGTTCATCGAATCCTGGCAATTGTCTGGGTTTGGTGAGTGGAAGTGTCGGGGCCTTGCCTTGACTGGGGACAAGATCCTCTTTAGACTCTTGTACCCCTAAATTTGGCGGGAATTCGTTCCTGCCATTTTGCTTTTCTTGCAAGACAATAGCGTCGCAAGACAACAGTGGAGCTAGTAGATGGCAACTATCAACCAGCTGGTACGTCAGCCGCGTAAGCGTATCGTCGAGAAATCCGACGTGCCTGCGCTGCAAAACTGCCCGCAACGTCGTGGCGTATGCACCCGTGTGTATACAACTACGCCGAAAAAACCTAACTCGGCACTGCGTAAAGTATGCCGTGTGCGCCTGACCAACGGTTTCGAGGTTTCCTCGTACATCGGTGGTGAAGGTCACAACCTGCAAGAACACAGCGTGGTACTGATTCGTGGCGGTCGTGTAAAAGACTTGCCAGGTGTTCGTTATCACACCGTTCGCGGCTCTTTGGATACTTCCGGCGTTAAAGGTCGTAACCAAGGTCGTTCGAAGTACGGTACCAAGAAGCCGAAGTAGTTTTCGGTTACTGGTAAAAATTGCAGATTTCTTTTTTTCTGAGTCGATAAGAGTAAGGTCGGGCGTGCATCCTCTGGGTGTAATGGTTCCGAGCTAACCTGAAGACCGTTTGAGGGCTTATCCATGCCAAGAAGACGCGTAGCAGCCAAGCGCGATGTGCTTGACGATCCAAAATACGGAAGCCAAATTCTGGCCAAGTTCATGAACCACGTAATGGAAAGCGGCAAAAAAGCCGTTGCCGAGCGTATCGTTTATGGCGCGCTGGAAAAGGTTAAAGAACGCAAGAACAGCGATCCCCTGGAAATCTTCGAGAAAGCTCTCGACGCCATCGCTCCGCTGGTCGAAGTGAAGTCGCGCCGTGTAGGCGGTGCTACTTACCAGGTTCCGGTCGAAGTTCGTCCGTCCCGTCGTAACGCCCTGGCAATGCGCTGGTTGGTAGACTTCGCCCGCAAGCGCGGCGAGAAGTCTATGGCTCTGCGCTTGGCTGGCGAACTGTTGGACGCTGCTGAAGGCAAAGGCGCAGCAGTTAAGAAGCGTGAAGACGTGCACCGTATGGCTGAAGCCAACAAAGCTTTCTCGCACTACCGCTTCTAATTTCAGCGCAACTCATTTTGCGAGGGCTTTATGGCTCGTACTACTCCGATTAATCGCTACCGTAACATCGGTATCGTTGCTCACGTGGATGCTGGTAAAACCACCACCACCGAGCGCGTCCTTTTTTACACTGGCAAAAGTCACAAAATGGGCGAGGTGCATGACGGCGCCGCGACCACAGACTGGATGGTTCAGGAGCAGGAGCGTGGTATTACCATTACTTCTGCTGCTATTACCGCCTTCTGGCAGGGTTCCGTTAAGCAGCACAAAGACCAGTATCGTTTCAACGTAATCGATACACCGGGCCACGTTGACTTCACTATTGAAGTTGAACGTTCCCTGCGTGTACTCGACGGCGCGGTCGTTGTGTTCTGCGGTACTTCGGGCGTTGAGCCTCAGTCGGAAACCGTATGGCGTCAAGCCAACAAATACGGCGTTCCACGTCTTGTTTATGTAAACAAGATGGACCGTGCTGGTGCCAACTTCCTGCGCGTGATCGGTCAGATCAAGCAGCGTCTGGGTCATACTCCGGTGCCAATCCAATTGGCTATCGGTTCAGAAGACAACTTCCAGGGTCAGATCGACCTGATGTCCATGGAAGCTGTTTACTGGAATGACGCTGACAAGGGTATGACTCCACGTCGTGAGGCGATTCCTGCTGAATTGCTGGAATTGGCTGAAGAGTGGCGCGGTAACATGGTTGAGGCTGCGGCCGAAGCCAGCGAAGAGCTGATGAACAAGTACCTCGAGGGTGAAGAACTCACCAACGAGGAAATCAAGGCCGCTCTGCGTCAGCGTACTATTGCTGGTGAGATCGTTCTGGCTGTTTGCGGTTCTTCGTTCAAGAACAAGGGTGTTCCCCTGGTTCTCGACGCCGTTATCGACTACCTGCCTGCTCCTTCCGAGATTCCTGCCATCAAGGGTACTGACCCGGATGACGAGACTATCGAGCTGGAGCGTCATGCAGACGACAACGAGCCGTTCTCGGCTCTGGCGTTCAAGATCGCTACTGACCCATTCGTGGGTACTTTGACCTTCGTTCGAGTTTACTCGGGCGTGTTGAACTCCGGCGACGGCGTAATCAACTCGGTTAAAGGCAAGAAAGAGCGTGTGGGTCGTATGGTGCAAATGCACGCAAACGCCCGTGAAGAGATCAAGGAAGTACGCGCTGGTGACATCGCGGCCTTGATCGGCATGAAGGACGTCACCACTGGTGAAACCTTGTGCAGCGCTGACAAGCCAATCATTCTGGTTCGTATGGACTTCCCGGAGCCGGTTATTTCGGTTGCCGTTGAGCCTAAGACCAAGGATGACCAGGAAAAAATGGGTATCGCTCTGGGCAAACTTGCTCAGGAAGATCCATCTTTCCGCGTAAAAACTGATGAAGAGACCGGTCAAACGATCATCTCTGGCATGGGCGAGCTGCACTTGGACATCCTGGTTGACCGGATGCGCCGTGAGTTCAACGTCGAAGCCAACATCGGTAAGCCTCAGGTTTCGTATCGTGAGCGCATCACGAAGAGCTGTGAGATCGAAGGCAAGTTCGTTCGTCAGTCCGGCGGTCGTGGTCAGTTTGGCCATTGCTGGATCCGTTTTGCACCTGCTGACGAAGGTCAGGAAGGTCTGCAATTCGTGAACGAAGTGGTAGGTGGTGTGGTTCCTAAGGAATACATCCCGGCTATCCAGAAGGGTATCGAAGAGCAGATGAAGAACGGTGTTGTTGCCGGCTATCCGCTGATCGGCCTGAAGGCTACCGTGTTTGATGGTTCTTACCACGACGTCGACTCCAACGAGATGGCGTTTAAGGTGGCTGCTTCCATGGCTACCAAGCAACTGGCCTCCAAAGGCGGTGGTGAGTTGCTTGAGCCGATCATGGCGGTAGAGGTTGTTACACCTGAAGACTATATGGGTGACGTGATGGGCGACTTGAATCGTCGTCGCGGCATGATCCAAGGTATGGAAGATACGGTCTCCGGCAAAGTAATTCGTGCTGAAGTTCCGTTGGGTGAAATGTTCGGTTATGCGACCGACGTTCGTTCCATGTCTCAGGGTCGCGCAAGCTACTCTATGGAATTCAAAAAATACGATACAGCTCCGTCGCACATCGTCGAAGCTGTTACTAAAAAACAAGGCTGATTTAGTTCAGTCCTTTAGGCAAGGAGTTAATTGTCGTGGCTAAAGAAAAATTTGATCGTTCCCTACCGCACGTCAACGTTGGCACTATCGGTCACGTTGACCATGGTAAAACCACACTGACCGCAGCTCTGACTCGTGTTTGCTCCGAAGTTTTCGGTTCGGCAATCGTTGACTTCGATAAAATCGACAGCGCGCCAGAAGAAAAAGCTCGTGGTATCACGATCAACACTGCGCACGTTGAATACAACTCGCTGATCCGTCACTACGCTCACGTTGACTGCCCAGGTCACGCTGACTACGTGAAGAACATGATCACCGGTGCTGCTCAGATGGACGGCGCTATCCTGGTTTGTTCGGCCGCTGATGGTCCGATGCCACAAACCCGTGAGCACATCCTGCTGTCCCGTCAGGTTGGCGTTCCGTACATCGTGGTTTTCCTGAACAAGGCTGACCTGGTAGACGACGCTGAGCTGCTGGAACTGGTTGAGATGGAAGTTCGTGACCTGCTGTCGACTTACGACTTCCCAGGCGACGACACTCCGATCATCATCGGTTCGGCTCGTATGGCGCTGGAAGGCAAAGACGACAACGAAATGGGCACCACTGCCGTTCGTAAACTGGTAGAAGTTCTGGATACTTACATTCCAGATCCAGTTCGTGTTATCGACAAGCCGTTCCTGATGCCAATCGAAGACGTGTTCTCGATCTCTGGTCGCGGTACTGTTGTAACTGGTCGTATCGAGCGCGGTATCGTTCGCGTTCAAGACCCACTGGAAATCGTTGGTCTGCGTGACACAACTGTTACCACTTGCACCGGCGTTGAAATGTTCCGCAAGCTGCTTGACGAAGGTCGTGCAGGCGAGAACTGCGGCGTTCTGCTGCGTGGTACCAAGCGTGACGACGTTGAGCGTGGCCAGGTTCTGGTTAAGCCAGGTTCGGTTAAGCCGCACACCAAGTTCGAAGCTGAAGTTTATGTTTTGAGCAAGGAAGAAGGCGGTCGTCACACTCCGTTCTTCAAAGGCTACCGTCCTCAGTTCTACTTCCGTACAACTGACGTAACTGGTAACTGCGAACTGCCGGAAGGCGTTGAGATGGTAATGCCGGGCGACAACATCAAAATGGTTGTTACCCTGATCAAAACTATCGCAATGGAAGACGGCCTGCGTTTCGCAATCCGTGAAGGCGGTCGTACTGTAGGCGCTGGCGTTGTAGCCAAAATCATCGAGTAATCGTTGATCGCTTAAAAAGGCCCCCGCTCAGCGGGGGCTTTTTTATTGAGTTGACACCCGCTGGGGCCGTCTATAGAATTGCGCCTCCTTTTAACGGGCGTATTGCGCTCGGTGGGAACAGCAATCGGAGTCTGAAATCCAATGCAAAATCAGCAAATCCGTATCAGGTTGAAGGCTTTTGACCATCGCCTGATCGACCAATCAACCCAGGAAATCGTGGAAACCGCGAAACGTACTGGTGCTCAGGTTCGTGGTCCTATTCCACTGCCTACTCGTAAAGAGCGGTTCACTGTTCTGGTTTCCCCGCACGTCAACAAAGACGCGCGTGACCAGTACGAGATCCGTACTCATAAGCGCGTACTGGACATCGTTCAGCCAACGGATAAAACCGTTGATGCTCTTATGAAGCTAGATCTGGCGGCCGGTGTGGAAGTACAGATCAGCCTCGGCTAAGACTTGGGTCTTAGTCGTGTAACGCTCTGAAATGGGCGGCCATAGCGGGTGAAAGCCCCGTACACTCATGAGGTTTACAACATGACTATTGGTGTAGTCGGTCGTAAATGCGGTATGACCCGTATTTTCACCGAAGAAGGTGTCTCCATTCCGGTCACGGTCATTGAGATCGAGCCGAATCGCGTCACCCAGTTCAAAACTGAAGAAACCGATGGCTATCGTGCAGTGCAAGTCACTGTCGGCGAGCGTCGCGCTTCGCGCGTAACAGCTGCTCAAGCGGGTCACTTCGCTAAAGCAAACGTTGCTGCTGGTCGTACCGTAATGGAATTCCGCCTTGAAGAAGGCGAGTACCAGGCAGGCGATCTGATCAACGCTGAAATCTTCACCGCAGGTCAGATGGTCGATGTGACCGGTCAGTCCAAAGGTAAAGGCTTCCAGGGTACGATCAAGCGTTGGAATTTCCGTGGCCAAGATAACACTCACGGTAACTCCGTTTCCCACCGCGTCCCGGGCTCTATTGGCCAGTGCCAGACTCCTGGTCGTGTATTCAAGGGCAAAAAAATGTCCGGTCATATGGGCGCTGAGCGCGTGACCGTGCAGTCCCTCGAAGTAGTGCGCGTCGACGCTGAACGCAATCTGTTGTTGGTCAAGGGTGCTGTTCCTGGCGCTACTGGCGGCAACCTGGTTGTACGTCCGGCGGCCAAGGCTCGCGGTTAAGGGGAAGCTGACATGCAATTAAATGTAAATGACGCTCAAGCGATCGAAGTTTCCGAACTGACATTCGGCGGCGAGTTCAATGAGACGCTGGTTCACCAAGCAGTCGTGGCCTACATGGCCGGCGGCCGTCAAGGTAGCAAGCAGCAAAAAACCCGTTCCGACGTTCGTGGTGGCGGTAAGCGCCCTTGGCGTCAGAAAGGTACTGGCCGTGCTCGTGCCGGTACTATCCGTAGCCCAATCTGGCGCGGCGGTGGTACTACTTTCGCAGCTCGCCCACAAGATCACTCTCAGAAGCTGAACAAGAAGATGTATCGCGCAGCAATGCGTTCCATCCTTGCTGAGCTGGTGCGTACTGATCGTCTGGTCGTGGTTCAGGACTTCGCTGTTGAAGCGCCGAAAACCAAAGATCTGCTGAACAAACTGACTGGCATGGGTCTGACAGACGTTCTGATCGTGTCTGAAGTTGTTGATCAGAACCTGTACCTGGCTGCTCGTAACCTGCCACACGTTGATGTTCGTGACGTGCAAGGTTCCGATCCAGTTAGTCTGATCGCATACGACAAGGTGTTGATCACCGTGTCGGCCGTGAAGAAATTCGAGGAGCTGCTGGGATGAACCAGGAACGCGTATTTAAAGTTCTGCTTGGCCCGCACGTTTCCGAGAAGGCTACGGTTCTGGCAGACAAGAAAGGCCAGTTCGTTTTCAAGGTTGCTACTGATGCAACCAAGCTGGAAATCAAGAAGGCCGTCGAAAGCCTGTTCAGCGTGAAAGTTGAGCGTGTTACTACCCTGAATGTTCTGGGTAAGAGCAAGCGCACCGCTCGCGGCGTGGGCAAGCGTAATGACTGGAAGAAGGCAGTAATCTCCCTTCAGCCAGGCCAAGATCTCGATTTCAGCAGCAGTGCTGAGTAAGGAAGGGGTGCATCATGGCAATCGTTAAATGCAAACCGACTTCCCCTGGCCGCCGTCATGTGGTCAAGGTGGTCAACCAGGAGCTGCATAAAGGCGCTCCTCACGCACCGCTGCTCGAGAAAAAATCGAAGACTGGTGGTCGTAACAACAATGGCCGTATTACCACTCGTCACATCGGTGGTGGTCATAAACAGCATTACCGTATGGTCGACTTCCGTCGCAACGACAAAGATGGCATTCCAGCCACTGTTGAGCGTATCGAATACGATCCAAACCGTACTGCTCACATTGCTCTTATGTTGTACGCAGACGGCGAACGCCGTTACATCATCGCCCCTAAAGGCGTGAGCGCTGGCGACCAGCTGATTTCGGGTGCTTTGGCTCCGATCAAGCCAGGCAACCAGTTGCAGCTGCGCAGCATTCCAGTTGGTAGCACCGTACACGGCATCGAATTGAAGCCGGGCAAAGGCGCACAGATCGCTCGTTCCGCTGGTGCTTCGGCTCAGCTGGTCGCTCGTGATGGTGTCTACGTGACCCTGCGTCTGCGTTCCGGTGAAATGCGTAAAGTATTGGCTGAATGCCGTGCAACGCTGGGCGAAGTCTCGAACTCCGAGCACAGCCTGCGTTCGCTGGGTAAAGCTGGTGCCAAACGCTGGCGTGGCGTTCGCCCAACCGTTCGTGGTGTTGCCATGAACCCGGTTGACCACCCACATGGTGGTGGTGAAGGTCGTACCTCTGGTGGTCGTCATCCGGTATCGCCATGGGGCTTCCCGACTAAGGGCGCGAAGACTCGTGGTAATAAGCGTACCGACAAAATGATCGTCCGTCGTCGCAAGTAAATAGAGGGATACGACAGTGCCACGTTCTCTGAAAAAAGGTCCTTTTATTGATCTTCACCTACTGAAGAAGATCGAAGTGGCGGCGGAAAAGAACGATCGCAAACCGGTGAAAACCTGGTCGCGTCGTTCGATGATCCTGCCACAAATGGTCGGTCTGACCATCGCTGTGCATAACGGTCGTCTTCATGTCCCAGTTCTCGTGAACGAAGACATGGTTGGCCATAAACTAGGCGAGTTTGCCGGTACCCGCACTTATCGTGGGCACGTGGCAGACAAGAAAGCCAAGCGTTAAGGGGTAAGGAACGATGGAAGTAGCCGCTAAGTTGTCGGGCGCTCGAATCTCCGCCCAGAAAGCCCGCTTGGTCGCCGACCAGATCCGCGGGAAGAAGGTGGGCGAAGCGCTCAACCTGTTGGCTTTCAGCAACAAGAAAGCCGCCGAGATCATCAAGAAAGTGCTGGAGTCGGCCGTAGCCAACGCCGAGCATAACGAAGGCGCAGACGTTGACGACCTTAAAGTCGCCACCGTTTTCGTCAACGAAGGGCGTTCGCTGAAGCGCATCATGCCGCGTGCCAAAGGCCGCGCTGATCGCATCGTCAAGCGGTCTTGCCATATCACTGTCAAGGTTGCTGACAAGTAACGGAGTCGAAGAGATGGGTCAGAAAGTACATCCCATTGGCATTCGCCTGGGAATCGTCAAGGAGCACACCTCCGTCTGGTACGCAGACGGTCGGACTTATGCGGACTACTTGTTCGCAGATCTGAAGGTGCGTGAATACCTCCAAGACAAACTAAAAAGCGCGTCCGTAAGCCGTATCGATATCCATCGTCCGGCCCAAACTGCACGCATCACCATCCACACTGCTCGTCCAGGTATTGTTATCGGGAAGAAAGGTGAAGATGTTGAGAAACTGCGTCAGGACCTGACCAAGCAAATGGGTGTGCCTGTGCACATCAATATCGAAGAGATCCGCAAGCCGGAACTCGACGGTATGCTGGTTGCGCAGAGCGTAGCTCAGCAGCTGGAGCGTCGTGTAATGTTCCGTCGCGCGATGAAACGCGCTGTACAGAACGCTATGCGCATTGGTGCCAAAGGCATCAAAATCCAAGTGAGCGGTCGTCTCGGCGGTGCTGAAATTGCACGTACTGAATGGTATCGCGAAGGTCGTGTGCCATTGCACACCCTGCGTGCCGACATCGACTATGCCAACTACGAAGCTCACACCACTTACGGTGTGATCGGTGTAAAGGTTTGGATCTTCAAAGGCGAAGTAATTGGTGGTCGCCAAGAAGAACTGAAGCCACAAGCACCAGCGCCTCGTAAAAAAGCTGCTAAGTAAGGGGTACGCCAAATGTTACAACCTAAGCGTACGAAGTTCCGCAAGCAGATGACTGGCCACAACCGTGGCTTGGCATTGCGCGGTAGCAAAGTCAGCTTCGGCGAATATGCGCTGAAGTCTGTTGCTCGTGGTCGTCTCACCGCTCGTCAGATCGAGTCAGCGCGTCGTGCACTGACCCGTCACGTTAAACGTGGCGGCAAGATCTGGATCCGTGTATTCCCGGACAAGCCTGTAACCAAAAAGCCACTCGAAGTTCGGATGGGTAAAGGTAAGGGTAACGTGGAATATTGGGTTGCCCAGATTCAGCCAGGCAAAGTCCTGTATGAAATCGAGGGTGTTACTGAAGAGCTGGCGCGTGAGGCTTTCGCCCTGGCTGCTGCAAAGCTGCCGCTCGCCACCTCCTTTGTTAAACGGACGGTGATGTGATGAAAGCGAATGAACTTCGTGAAAAATCCGCACAGCAGCTGAACGAGCAACTGCTCGGCTTGCTGCGCGACCAGTTCAATCTGCGTATGCAGAAAGCAACTGGCCAGTTGGGGCAGTCGCATCTGCTCTCGCAAGTTAAGCGTGACATTGCTCGCGTGAAGACTGTGCTCAAACAGCAGGCAGGTAAGTAATCATGGCTGAAGCCGAAAAAACTGTCCGTACGCTGACTGGCCGTGTTGTCAGCGACAAGATGGACAAAACCATCACCGTTCTGATCGAGCGTCGCGTTAAGCACCCGATCTACGGTAAATACGTTAAGCGTTCGACTAAGCTGCACGCGCACGACGAAACCAATCAGTGCCACATCGGCGACAAAGTCACTATTCGTGAAACTCGTCCGATGGCCAAGACTAAGTCTTGGGCATTGGTTGATGTTCTCGAACGCGCTGTGGAAGTCTAAGGACTAGGGGTCGGAGAAATTATATGATTCAGACTCAATCCATGCTCGATGTGGCCGATAACAGCGGCGCACGCCGCGTTATGTGCATCAAGGTGCTGGGTGGCTCCCATCGTCGTTACGCTGGTATCGGTGACATCATCAAAGTTACCGTGAAGGAAGCAATTCCTCGCGGTAAAGTGAAAAAAGGCCAAGTGATGACTGCTGTTGTAGTCCGCACTCGTCACGGCGTACGTCGTGCTGATGGCTCCATTATCCGCTTTGATGGCAACGCTGCTGTTCTTCTGAACAACAAGCAAGAGCCGATCGGCACCCGTATCTTTGGGCCAGTGACCCGTGAACTTCGTACTGAGAAGTTCATGAAGATCGTCTCGCTCGCCCCAGAAGTGCTGTAAGGAGATCCGACATGCAAAAGATTCGTCGTGACGACGAGATCATCGTGATCGCCGGCAAAGACAAAGGTAAGCGCGGTAAGGTGCTTAAGGTTCTCGCTAACAACCGTCTGGTTATTGGCGGTCTGAACCTGGTAAAGCGTCATACCAAGCCTAACCCGATGTCGGGCGTACAAGGCGGTATCGTCGAGAAAGAAGCTCCACTGGACGCTTCTAACGTAGCCATTTTCAACGGCGAAACCAACAAGGCTGACCGCGTTGGTTTCAAAGTAGAAGAAGGCAAAAAAATTCGTGTCTTCAAGTCGACCCAAAAAGCGGTTGATGCTTGAACACTGCTAGGTAGATAAGACCATGGCACGACTAAAAGAGATTTACCGGAAGGAAATCGCTCCGAAACTTAAGGAAGAACTTAAGCTTTCGAACGTGATGGAAGTTCCGCGCGTTACCAAAATCACCCTGAACATGGGTTTGGGCGAAGCGATCGGTGACAAAAAAGTCATCGAGCACGCTGTAGCTGATTTGGAAAAGATCACTGGTCAAAAAGTTGTTGTGACCTACGCTCGCAAGTCCATCGCAGGCTTTAAAGTTCGCGAAGGCTGGCCGATCGGCGTCAAAGTAACTCTGCGCCGTGAGCGTATGTACGAATTCCTGGATCGTCTGCTGTCGATCTCCCTGCCTCGGGTACGCGACTTCCGCGGCCTGAATGCCAAGTCCTTCGATGGTCGTGGTAACTACAGCATGGGCGTAAAAGAGCAGATCATCTTCCCGGAAATCGACTACGACAAAATCGATGCCCTCCGCGGTCTGGACATTACCCTGACCACCACTGCTCGGACAGATGATGAAGGTCGCGCCTTGCTGCGTGCTTTCAAATTCCCGTTCCGCAACTGATTGGAGTAGGACCATGGCTAAGATGAGCATGAAAAACCGCGAGCTGAAACGTCAGCTCACGGTTGCCAAGTTCGCCAAGAAGCGTGCTGAGCTGAAAGCTATCATCGTGGATCTGAACGCAAGTCCAGAAGCCCGTTGGGAAGCTCAAGTTGCTCTGCAGAAGCAGCCACGTGACGCAAGCGCTGCGCGCATGCGTAACCGCTGCCGCCTGACTGGCCGTCCGCATGGTGTTTACCGCAAGTTCGGCCTGGGCCGTAACAAATTGCGTGAAGCAGCAATGCGTGGCGACGTACCAGGTCTGGTTAAAGCCAGCTGGTAAGGCGCACAGGCAAAGTTATCGCTGCCAGGGTCTCAAGATCCTGACAGCCGGTGACCTTGAATATGAATCAAGCCCCTATTGGGGCTTGATTCATTTCTGACGTGTGTCTAGAATGACCGGCTCGCCTGAGCCCGTGCTTTTTGAGCATTGAGTACTCGGCGAAAGTTGTAGCCGCAAGGCTAATTTTTTTTGTATCAGGAGCATCTAGCCCATGAGTATGCAGGACCCGTTAGCGGACATGCTAACTCGAATCCGTAATGCCCAGATGGCTGAAAAGTCCGTCGTAAGCATGCCGTCTTCCACGTTGAAGGTAGCTGTAGCCAAAGTTCTTAAAGACGAAGGTTACATCGCGGATTATCAGATCAGCAGCGAAACAAAACCTCTGCTGTCTATCGAGCTGAAGTACTTCGAAGGCCGTCCGGTTATCGAAGAAGTTAAGCGCGTTAGCCGTCCAGGCCTGCGTCAGTACAAGTCCTCTGATGATCTGCCGAAAGTTCGTGGCGGTCTTGGTGTGTCTATCGTCTCCACCAACAAAGGTGTGATGACGGATCGTGCTGCGCGCGCTGCCGGTGTCGGCGGCGAAGTTCTTTGCACTGTGTTCTAAGGGGGGATAAGCATGTCACGCGTCGCTAAGAACCCCGTTAAGCTGCCAGCTGGTGTCGAAGTAAAATTCGCCGGCCAACAGCTTTCGGTGAAGGGTGCCAAGGGCACTCTAGAACTGAACATCCATTCGTCCGTTGAAATTGTTGAAGAAGCTGGTGAGCTGCGTTTCGCTGCTCGCAATGGCGATCAACAAACACGTGCAATGGCTGGTACCACTCGTGCGTTGGTAAACAACATGGTCCAAGGCGTAAGCCAAGGCTTCGAGCGCAAGCTCCAGCTGGTCGGTGTTGGTTACAAAGCGCAAGCAAAAGGCACAGTGCTGAACCTGGCTCTTGGCTTCTCGCACCCAGTGGATTACGAATTGCCGGAAGGCATCACCGCTGAGACCCCAAGCCAAACCGACATCCTGATCAAGGGTATCGATAAGCAACTGGTAGGTCAGGTGGCCGCTGAGATCCGCGGTTTCCGTCCACCAGAGCCTTATAAAGGTAAGGGTGTACGTTACGCGGACGAAGTCGTCCGTCGTAAAGAAGCCAAGAAGAAGTAGGGCATAGCAAATGACCGACAAAAAAGTTACTCGACTGCGTCGCGCTCGCAAAGCACGTCTGAAAATGCACGAACTCGAAGTCGTGCGTCTCTGCGTGTTCCGCTCGTCTCAGCATATATACGCCCAGGTCATCTCGGCCGACGGCAGCAAAGTCTTGGCAAGCGCCTCGACTTTGGACAAAGAACTGCGTGATGGTGCCACTGGCAACATCGACGCGGCCACAAAGGTTGGCCAGCTGGTCGCTACGCGTGCAAAAGCCGCTGGCGTCTCGCAGGTGGCTTTCGACCGCTCTGGCTTCAAGTACCACGGCCGCGTGAAAGCGCTGGCTGAGGCTGCTCGTGAAGCTGGGCTGGAGTTCTAAGTTATGTCAAATAACGACCAAAAGCGCGACGAAGGCTACATTGAGAAGCTGGTTCAAGTTAACCGCGTAGCCAAAACCGTTAAAGGCGGCCGTATCTTCACTTTCACCGCGTTGACCGTGGTTGGTGATGGTAAAGGGCGCGTTGGCTTCGGCCGTGGCAAGTCACGTGAAGTGCCTGCTGCGATCCAGAAGGCAATGGAAGCTGCTCGCCGCAACATGATTCAAGTGGACCTGAACGGCACCACTCTGCAGTACGCCATGAAATCCGCCCACGGCGCTTCCAAGGTTTACATGCAGCCTGCTTCTGAAGGTACCGGTATCATCGCTGGCGGCGCTATGCGTGCTGTCCTCGAAGTTGCTGGTGTTCAGAACGTACTGGCCAAGTGCTACGGCTCGACTAACCCGGTAAACGTGGTTCACGCCACTTTCAAAGGTTTGAAAGCTATGCAGTCTCCTGAGTCTATTGCCGCTAAGCGTGGCAAAAGCGTTAAGGAGATCTTCTGATCATGGCTACCGTTAAAGTAACGCTGATCAAAAGCATGACCGGCCGCATCCCTAATCACAAACTGTGCATTAAGGGTCTGGGTCTGCGTCGCATCGGTCACACTGTAGAAGTACTTGATACTCCCGAGAATCGCGGGATGATCAACAAGGCTTACTACATGCTGCGTGTAGAGGGTTAATCGATGAAACTCAATGATCTGAGTCCAGCGCCGGGTTCCCGTCGCGAAAAGCATCGTCCGGGCCGTGGTATCGGTAGTGGTTTGGGTAAGACTGGTGGCCGTGGTCACAAAGGTCAGTCCTCCCGCTCCGGTGGCACTATTGCTCCAGGCTTTGAAGGCGGTCAACAGCCGCTGCATCGCCGTCTGCCTAAGTTCGGTTTCGTTTCCCTGAAAGCCATGGATCGCGCAGAAGTGCGTTTGTCCGAGCTGGCTAAAGTGGAAGGCGACATCGTTACTGTGCAGACCCTGAAAGATGCCAACGTGATCAACGTCAACGTACTGCGTGTGAAAATCATGCTGTCCGGTGAAGTTACTCGCGCTGTCACAATCGGCAAGGGAATCGGCGCCACCAAAGGTGCGCGTTCGGCTATCGAAGCAGCTGGCGGCAAGTTCGAGGAATAAATGGCTAAGCAAGGTGCTCTCTCAGCGCTCAGCAAAGGCGGGTTGTCCGAGCTCTGGGCTCGTCTGCGATTTCTATTCTTGGCGATTATCGTCTACCGAATAGGCGCACACATCCCAGTTCCAGGTATCAACCCGGACCGGCTAGCGGACCTGTTTCGACAGAATGAGGGGACCATACTTAGCTTGTTCAACATGTTTTCCGGCGGTGCGCTGGAGCGGATGAGTATTTTTGCGCTGGGGATCATGCCGTACATTTCGGCATCGATCATCATGCAGCTTATGTCCGCTGTCAGCCCACAGCTGGAGCAGTTGAAGAAGGAAGGTGAAGCTGGTCGTCGCAAGATAAGCCAGTACACCCGCTACCTCACTGTCGCTCTTGCTCTTGTCCAGGCCATTGGCATGTCCATTGGTTTGGCAGGGCAGGGCGTCGCGTTCACTGGTGATCTAGGCTTCCATTTCGTTGCAGTTACCACGTTTGTGGCAGGTGCAATGTTCATGATGTGGCTGGGTGAGCAGATTACTGAGCGCGGAGTTGGCAACGGTATCTCGATGTTGATTTTTTCGGGTATCGTCGCCGGTCTTCCGAGAGCAATAGGGCAGTCTTTCGAGTCTGCGCGTCAGGGTGATATCAATATCTTCGCTCTGGTTGCTATCGGTTTGCTGGCAGTAGCGATTATCGGTTTTGTGGTGTTCATTGAGCGTGGCCAGCGTCGTATTGCTGTTCACTACGCCAAGCGTCAGCAGGGCCGCAAGGTGTTTGCTGCACAGACGAGCCACCTACCGCTGAAAGTGAATATGGCCGGTGTTATTCCGGCTATTTTTGCGAGCAGCATTTTGCTGTTCCCGGCTTCGCTGGGTGCCTGGTTCGGTCAGTCTGAAGGTATGGGCTGGTTGCAGGACATCTCGCAGTCGATCGCTCCTGGTCAGCCGTTGAATATTCTGCTGTTTAGTGCAGGGATTATTTTCTTCTGCTTCTTCTATACGGCGTTGATGTTCAATCCGAAAGACGTAGCGGAAAACCTGAAGAAGTCCGGTGCCTTTATTCCGGGTATCCGTCCAGGTGAGCAGTCGGCACGCTATATTGATGGCGTTTTGACTCGTTTGACTCTGTTCGGTGCTCTTTATATGACGGCCGTGTGCTTGTTGCCCCAGTTCCTGGTGGTTGCAGCAAACGTTCCGTTCTACCTTGGCGGGACCTCGTTGCTGATCGTTGTCGTGGTTGTTATGGACTTCATGTCCCAAGTACAATCGCACCTCGTTTCACACCAGTACGAATCCCTGATGAAGAAAGCCAACCTGAAGGGCTACGGCAGCGGAATGCTTCGCTGAAGTGTCCATAAGGTGATAGGAGTTGGTGATGAAAGTTCGTGCATCGGTGAAAAAGCTGTGCCGTAACTGCAAGATTATTCGCCGCGAAGGTGTTGTTCGAGTAATTTGCAGCGCGGAACCACGTCACAAACAGCGCCAAGGCTGAGTGTGATCTGTTTGAAGCCCAGCAGCTAGTGCGCTGCTGGGTTGATTATTTGTTATTACAGCGATATTATCTCGCGCCCTATTTCTTGGCTTCCGGGGCGTAGGTAGCTGTCAATTGGAGTCCCACTGAATGGCCCGTATTGCAGGCGTTAACATTCCAGATAACAAGCACACTGTTATCTCGCTGACCTACATCTATGGTGTTGGTCGCACTACCTCACAGAAAATCTGTGCGGATGCTGGTGTAAACCCAGCCGCTAAGATCAAGGATCTGAGCGACGAGCAGATTGAGTTGCTGCGTGGCGAAGTGGCGAAGTTCACCACTGAAGGTGACCTGCGTCGTGAAGTCAACATGAAAATCAAACGCTTGATGGACTTGGGCTGCTACCGCGGTCTGCGCCATCGTCGTGGTCTTCCAGTACGCGGTCAGCGTACCAAGACCAACGCGCGTACTCGCAAAGGTCCGCGTAAGCCGATCCGCAAGTAATCGCACCAGCGAATCGACAGGAATTTAGTCATGGCAAAACCTGCTGCTCGTCCTCGTAAGAAAATTAAAAAGACAGTGGTTGATGGCATCGCCCACATCCACGCGTCTTTCAACAACACCATCGTGACCATCACCGACCGTCAGGGTAATGCGCTTTCTTGGGCAACCTCCGGTGGTTCGGGTTTCCGCGGTTCTCGCAAGTCCACCCCGTTCGCTGCTCAAGTAGCTGCTGAACGTGCTGGTCAAGCTGCGCTGGAATATGGCCTGAAAAACCTTGACGTTAACGTTAAGGGCCCAGGTCCAGGTCGTGAGTCCGCTGTCCGTGCTTTGAACGGCTGTGGCTATAAGATCGCCAGCATCACCGACGTGACGCCTATCCCGCACAACGGGTGCCGTCCGCCGAAGAAGCGCCGCGTGTAATCCAGGAGACTGTAAAGAATGGCTCGTTACATTGGTCCAAAATGCAAACTGGCACGTCGTGAAGGCACCGATCTCTTCCTGAAGAGTGGTGTGCGCGCTATCGAATCGAAGTGCAATATTGAAGCTGCTCCAGGCATCCACGGCCAACGCCGCGGTCGCCAATCCGACTACGGTACCCAACTGCGTGAAAAGCAGAAGGTCCGTCGTATCTACGGCGTTCTCGAGCGTCAGTTCAGCGGCTACTACAAACAAGCTGCTGGCAAAAAAGGTGCAACCGGTGAAAACCTGCTGCAACTGCTCGAATGCCGCCTGGATAACGTCGTATACCGTATGGGTTTCGGTTCTACTCGTGCCGAATCTCGTCAGTTGGTATCGCACAAGTCGATCAGCGTTAACGGTCAAACCGTAAACGTTCCGTCCTACCAGGTTCGTGCTGGTGACGTGGTCGCTATCCGCGAGAAAGCAAAGAACCAGCTTCGCATTGTCCAAGCTCTCGATCTGTGTGCCCAACGTGGCCGCGTAGAATGGGTAGAAGTAGACACTGAGAAGAAGTCGGGCGTTTTCAAGAACGTTCCTGCTCGCAGTGATCTGTCCGCCGACATCAACGAAAGCCTGATTGTCGAGCTCTACTCCAAGTAAGGGCTAGAAAATAGGTGCATCCATGCAGATTTCGGTAAATGAGTTCCTGACACCTCGCCATATTGATGTGCAAGTTGTCAGTCCAACCCGCGCTAAAATCACTCTCGAGCCTCTCGAGCGTGGTTTTGGCCACACCCTGGGCAACGCGCTGCGACGCATCCTGTTGTCCTCAATGCCAGGCTGTGCAGTAGTCGAGGCCGAGATTGATGGTGTGCTCCACGAGTACAGCGCCATCGAAGGTGTACAGGAAGACGTAATTGAAATCCTGTTGAACCTTAAAGGTCTGGCTATCAAGCTGCACGGCCGTGACGAAGTTACGCTGACCTTGTCGAAGAAGGGTTCGGGGGTGGTTACCGCTGCCGATATTCAGCTGGATCATGATGTCGAGATCGTTAATCCCGATCACGTAATCGCCAACCTGGCGTCTAACGGCGCCTTGAACATGAAGCTCACCGTAGCTCGTGGTCGTGGTTATGAACCAGCAGACTCGCGTCAGAGCGATGAAGATGAAAGCCGCAGCATTGGTCGCTTGCAGCTTGACTCTTCGTTCAGCCCGGTTCGCCGTATCGCATACGTGGTGGAAAACGCCCGTGTCGAACAGCGTACTAACCTGGACAAGCTGGTTATTGATCTGGAGACCAACGGTACCCTGGATCCTGAAGAGGCTATCCGTCGTGCTGCAACCATTCTGCAACAGCAGTTGGCTGCATTCGTCGACCTCAAAGGTGACAGCGAGCCAGTGGTTATCGAACAGGAAGACGAGATCGATCCGATCCTGCTTCGTCCGGTTGACGATCTGGAACTGACCGTGCGTTCGGCCAACTGCCTTAAGGCGGAGAACATTTACTACATCGGTGACCTGATTCAGCGCACCGAAGTAGAACTGTTGAAGACTCCGAACCTGGGCAAGAAATCCTTGACTGAAATCAAGGACGTTCTGGCCTCCCGTGGTCTGTCCCTCGGCATGCGCCTCGACAACTGGCCGCCTGCAAGTCTTAAGAAGGACGACAAGGCGACTGCCTGATCGTCGTAATCACCGAACGTTGTGTTTGGTAAGGAATGAACCATGCGTCATCGTAAAAGTGGTCGTCACCTGAGCCGCACTAGCTCGCACCGCAAGGCTATGTTTCAAAACATGGCAGTGTCGTTGTTCGAGCACGAGCTGATCAAAACGACTCTGCCGAAAGCCAAAGAATTGCGTCGCGTTGCTGAGCCGCTGATTACTCTGGCCAAGATTGATTCTGTTGCTAACCGCCGTCTGGCTTTCGACCGTACTCGTTCGAAAGCTATGGTTGGTAAGCTGTTCAACGATCTGGGCAAGCGTTATGCAACTCGTGAGGGTGGCTACCTGCGCATCCTCAAGTGCGGTTTCCGCGCTGGCGACAACGCGCCTATGGCGTACGTCGAGTTGGTTGATCGTCCAGTTGGCGGTGAAGCTGTATCCGCTGAGTAAGACGTCAGTCTCTACAGAGAACCGGGCCTAGTGCCCGGTTTTTTGTGCGCGTCATTTAGCTATTGTTATTTTCTATTGGTTTGTGAAGTTCAATGCATTTGCCCGTTTAGAGATCGTGGTCAATACTCGTCCTCAGCCGATTAGCCGGCAGCATCAAGACTGACTGAGGAAGGATTAGCATGAGCCTGACCAAAACGCTTACGACCGCCAGTGGCGCCCCTGTTGCTGACAACCAGAACTCGCGATCGGCTGGGCCTCGTGGCCCCCTGTTGCTCGATGACTTTCATCTGATTGAGAAGCTCGCGCACTTTAATCGCGAAAATATTCCCGAGCGTCGTGTGCACGCCAAAGGTTCAGGTGCTCATGGCACCTTCACCCTGACCCGTGATATTGCGCAGTACAGCAGTGCCAAGCTGTTTGATACCGTTGGAAAGCAAACGCCCACCTTTATGCGATTTTCGACCGTAGGTGGCGAGCGCGGCTCCGCTGACACCGAGCGAGACCCACGTGGCTTTGCGATCAAGTTCTACACCGAAGAAGGGAACTGGGACATTGTGGGTAACAACACTCCGGTGTTTTTTATCCGTGACCCGCTTAAATTCCCTGACTTTATCCACACCCAAAAACGTCTGCCGCAAAGCAATCTGAAAAGTGCGCAAATGATGTGGGACTTCTGGTCGCACTCTCCTGAGTCACTGCACCAGGTCACGATCCTGTTTTCTGATCGCGGGATTCCCGATGGCTACCGCCACATGCACGGTTTCGGCAGCCACACTTACAGCCTGATCAATGCGGCGGGTGAACGGCACTGGGTGAAGTGGCACTACAAGACCAAACAAGGGATCAAAAATCTACCGCCCGCTGAAGCAGCACGTCTGGCAGGCACCGATCCCGATTATGCTCAGCGTGACTTGTTTGAGGCGATAGAGCGCGGTGATTTCCCTAAATGGCGTGTGTGCATGCAAGTCATGACCGAAGCGCAAGCTGCGTCCCATCATGACAACCCGTTCGATGTGACCAAAACCTGGTCGCAGAAAGAGTTTCCGCTGATCGAAATTGGCGAGTTGGAGTTGAACCGCAACCCGTTGAACTACTTTGCTGAAGTTGAGCAGGCGGCATTTGGCCCAAGCAACATGATTCCCGGTGTGGGTCTCTCGCCTGACCGCATGCTGCAAGGGCGGGTGTTCGCTTATGCAGATGCGCATCGCTACCGTGTGGGCACCAACCATCAGCACTTGCCGGTCAACGCGCCACGTGTGCCTGTGCACACCTATCAGCGTGATGGTTCGATGGCCTACGGTAACAACGGCGGCGCTGCACCTAACTATGAGCCTAACAGCTACGCCGATGCGCCCAAGCAGGCTCCTCAATTTGCAGAGCCGCCACTGGCGTTGAGCGGTGCAGCCGATCGTTACGATCACCGCGAAGACTCGGACTACTACAGCTATGCCGGTGCACTGTTTCGTTTAATGAGTGACGAACAGAAGACGCTGTTGATCAACAACATTGCAGGCACCATGGCCAATGTATCAAGTGATGTCGTAGAGCGTCAGTTGCAGCATTTTTACAATGCCGACCAAGCCTATGGCGAAGGCATTGCCAAAGCACTGGGCGTAACTGGGAACTAACTCTAAGTGAGAAGCAGAACCGCCCTCAATTGGGCGGTTTTTGCGTTATTTAGCCTCATTTTCTACGCATATTGGATGTTTTATTGCGATTGATCCGTGACCTCTCGGTCGGCTTGGTTCAAACTACAGACTTTCAAGCAGGGAGATGTGCGGCGATGCAAGGGCACCCGGACGTAATCGATTACCTCAACACGTTGCTCACCGGTGAGCTGGCTGCACGTGACCAATACTTTGTCCATTCCCGTATGTACGAGGATTGGGGCTTCACCAAGCTTTACGAGCGTATCAACCACGAAATGGAAGAGGAGGCACAACACGCTGATGCGTTGATGCGCCGGATTCTGATGCTCGAAGGTACGCCGCGCATGCGCCCCGATGACCTGGACGTAGGCACTACAGTGCCCGAGATGTTCGCAGCTGACCTGCGCCTTGAGTACAAGGTGCGCGCGGCACTCTGTAAAGGCATCGCGTTATGTGAGCTGCACAAGGACTACGTGAGCCGAGACATGCTGCGTATTCAGTTGGCTGATACGGAAGAAGACCATACCTACTGGCTCGAAAAGCAGCTGGGTCTGATCAAATCGATTGGTTTGCAGAACTACCTCCAGTCGCAGCTCTGATCGATTCAAGCCTCAAAAAAAAGCCCCTGACATCTTTCGGTGACAGGGGCTTTTTCGTGGGTCAATTTAAGCCTTGTCGCGAATCAGCAATGGCTTCAGGTAGAAACCCGTATGCGACTGCTTCATCTCGGCAACCTCTTCAGGCGTACCCGTCGCAATGATCTGACCACCCTTGGAGCCACCTTCCGGCCCAAGATCCACCAACCAGTCAGCAGTTTTGATCACGTCCAGATTGTGCTCGATCACGACCACGGTATTGCCGTGATCACGCAAGCGATGCAGTACATCCAGTAACTGTTGAATGTCGGCAAAGTGCAGACCAGTTGTAGGTTCATCAAGGATGTACAACGTCTTGCCGGTATCACGCTTGGACAGCTCACGAGACAGCTTGACCCGCTGCGCCTCCCCGCCTGACAGCGTCGTGGCGGATTGCCCCAGCTTGATATACGACAAACCTACATCCATGAGCGTTTGTAGCTTACGAGCGAGCGCAGGTACAGCGTCGAAGAACGCGCGGGCTTCTTCGATCGTCATCTCGAGCACTTCGTGGATGCTCTTGCCCTTGTATTTTATTTCCAGGGTTTCGCGGTTGTAGCGTTTGCTCTTGCACACATCACAAGGCACATAGATGTCCGGCAGAAAGTGCATTTCTACCTTGATCAAGCCATCACCCTGACATGCTTCGCAACGCCCGCCCTTCACATTGAAGGAGAAACGCCCTGGGCCGTAGCCCCGCGACCGAGACTCAGGCACGCCTGAAAACAATTCACGGATCGGGGTAAACAGGCCGGTGTACGTCGCCGGGTTGGAGCGGGGTGTGCGTCCAATCGGGCTTTGATCGATATCAACTACCTTGTCCAGATGCTCCAGACCTTTAATGCTGTCGTGAGCAGCCGCTTCCAGCGTAGTCGCGCCGTTCAAGGCGGTGGCGCTTAGCGGGTAAAGCGTATTGTTGATCAGCGTAGATTTACCCGACCCCGATACGCCGGTGACACAGGTCAGCAGGCCAATCGGGATTTCAAGATCCACGTTGCGCAAGTTGTTGCCGCGCGCACCTTTGAGTGACAGCGTCAGCTTTTTGTTGCGTGGTGTACGTTTGGCAGGCACGGCGATTTTCACACGGCCAGACAAATACTTGCCTGTCAGCGAGTCAGGGTGCGCCATCACTTCTGCTGGAGTGCCTTGGGCAACGATATGGCCGCCATGAACGCCCGCACCGGGGCCAATATCGACCACGTAGTCCGCCAGGCGAATAGCGTCTTCATCGTGTTCAACCACAATCACGGTGTTGCCGATATCACGCAGATGTTTGAGCGTGCCCAGCAAACGATCGTTGTCGCGCTGATGCAGACCAATCGAGGGCTCATCGAGGATGTACAACACGCCGACCAGGCCCGCGCCGATCTGACTGGCCAAGCGAATACGCTGCGCCTCACCGCCGGACAACGTATCGGCGCTGCGATCCAGGGACAGATAATCGAGCCCCACATTCACAAGGAACTGAAGGCGTTCGCGGATCTCCTTAAGGATTTTGTCCGCGATTTCACCGCGTCGCCCGGTCAGGCTCAGGGTGCTGAAGTATTCGGTCGCATCGCCAATAGGCATGCTGGTCACGGCAGGCAGTGTTTTCTCGCCCACCCATACGTGACGGGACTCGCGGCGTAAACGAGTACCACGGCAATCAGGGCATGACTGGGTACTCAAAAACTTCGCCAGCTCTTCGCGTACAGTGGCGGACTCGGTTTCACGATAACGCCGCTCAAGGTTCGGCACGATGCCTTCAAAAGGGTGCGCACGTTTCACGATATCGCCGCGATCATTCAGATAGCGAAAATCTACATTCTGGGTGCCGCTGCCATACAAAATGACTTTTTGCTTATCGGCAGGCAATTCACCAAACGGCACTTCCAGACTGAAATCGTAATGCTTGGCCAGCGCTCCGAGCATCTGGAAGTAATAAACGTTTCGTCGATCCCAGCCGCGTATGGCGCCTTCGGCAAGCGTCAACTCGCTATTGACCAGCCGCTTGATATCGAAAAACTGCTTCACCCCCAAGCCGTCACAAGTCGGGCAGGCACCCGCAGGGTTGTTGAACGAAAAGAGCTTGGGCTCCAACTCACTGATCGCGTGACCACAGATAGGGCAGGCGAAGCGCGCAGAGAAGATCATCTCTTCGCCAGGCTCGTCGTCCATCGGAGCGACCAGCGCAATACCATCAGCCAGTTTTAGAGCGGTTTCAAACGATTCTGCGAGGCGTTGCTGCAAGTCGGCACGAACTTTAAAGCGGTCGACCACCACATCAATCGTGTGTTTTTTCTGCTTGTCGAGTTTCGGCAACTCGTCCAGCTCGCACAACTTGCCGTCAACGCGAGCGCGCACGAACCCCTGAGCTCGCAGCTCTTCAAAGACCGAAAGGTGTTCACCTTTACGCTCTCGGATCACCGGGGCCAGCAGCATCAGTTTGCTGCCTTCAGGCTGCGCCAGCACCAAATCAACCATTTGGCTGACGGTCTGGGCTTCCAGCGGAATATCGTGATCCGGGCAGCGCGGGATACCGACGCGGGCATACAACAGGCGCAGGTAATCGTAAATTTCAGTGATGGTGCCGACTGTCGAACGCGGGTTGTGCGACGTCGATTTCTGTTCGATGGAAATTGCCGGCGACAAGCCCTCGATCGTATCAACGTCAGGCTTTTCCATCATCGAAAGAAATTGCCGGGCATAGGCCGACAGTGACTCGACATAACGGCGCTGGCCTTCGGCGTACAACGTGTCAAACGCCAGGGATGATTTGCCGGAGCCAGACAGTCCGGTGATGACGATCAGTTTGTCCCTTGGCAGGGTCAAGTCGATGTTCTTCAGGTTGTGGGTTCGTGCCCCACGTATCAGGATCTTGTCCACTGCGGCCTCGCTTGGCGGGCATTACGTAAACGAATGAGTATACGGTTCTGTGCGAAAAGTGTGCAGGCCCTTAATGGCACGATGTCATTAAAGGCCATTTATAACTTTTACGTGACAAAGCGTCGCGCCTCTCTCGTGTGTGTGCTGTTACACGATGGGACTGGTAGAATCGCCGCCGGTTCACATGAGGTTTTTCCATGCACGATCCCCACAGCGAACGCATGAGCAGCGGCGAGACCCGAGCAGCAAGTGGTCTGGCCCTTGTGTTCGCCTTCCGTATGCTTGGCATGTTTATGGTATTGCCGGTGTTGGCGACCTACGGGATGGACCTCGCCGGTGCGACGCCTGCCCTGATTGGCTTGGCCATTGGCGCTTATGGTCTGACTCAGGCGCTTTTTCAGATTCCTTTCGGTGTCATTTCTGACCGTATCGGTCGCCGGCCCGTCATCTACCTTGGTTTGATCGTCTTCGCTCTCGGCAGTGTGCTGGCAGCTAACTCTGACTCGATCTGGGGTGTTATCGCTGGACGAGTCCTGCAGGGTGCAGGCGCGATCTCCGCAGCAGTGATGGCGCTGCTATCAGACCTGACCCGCGAACAGCACCGCACCAAAGCCATGGCCATGATTGGTATGACCATTGGTTTATCGTTTGCTGTCGCAATGGTGGTAGGGCCACTGCTGACCAACGCTTTTGGTTTGTCCGGCCTGTTTCTGGCTACGGCTGCAATGGCGTTGGTGGGGATCGTGATCGTCATGTTCATGGTGCCGCGCTCAACCGGCACCTTGCAGCATCGTGAGTCCGGCGTAGCCAGGCAGGCGCTGTTGCCAACACTGCGTCATCCCGACCTGCTGCGACTGGACCTGGGCATCTTTGTGTTACATGCCATGTTGATGTCCAGCTTTATTGCGTTGCCGCTGGCGCTGGTTGAAAAGGCCGGCCTGCCCAAAGAGCAACACTGGTGGGTGTACCTGACCGCGTTGCTGATTTCTTTCTTTGCCATGATCCCATTCATCATCTATGGCGAAAAGAAACGCAAAATGAAACGAGTTTTGCTTGGCGCTGTGGGTACGTTGATGCTCACTGAGCTATTCTTTTGGCAGTTCGGTGACAGCTTGCGAACATTGGTGATTGGCACTGTGGTGTTTTTTACCGCGTTCAACTTGCTGGAAGCTTCATTGCCTTCGCTTATCAGCAAGGTGTCACCGGCAGGCGGCAAGGGCACGGCGATGGGGGTTTATTCCACCAGCCAATTCCTCGGCTCAGCATTGGGCGGCATACTCGGCGGCTGGTTGTTCCAGCATGGCGGTTTGTCGGTTGTGTTCCTGGGAGGCGCAGGTCTGGCTGCACTCTGGTTAGCCTTTGCTGTTACCATGCGCGAACCACCCTACGTAACAAGCTTGCGCTTGCCGTTGTCACCTGAAGCGTTGCGCGAAGCAGGTCTGGCTGAGCGTTTAAAGGCTGTTACGGGCGTTACAGATGCAGTGGTCGTTGCCGAAGAGGCCGCGATTTATATCAAATTGGACACCGAACTATTGGATCGCGCGACACTCGAGCAGTTGGTTAACCCAGCGCCGACGTGCGAAGCCTAGGAGAACGTTATGGCCCGTGGGGTTAACAAAGTTATATTGGTCGGCACATGCGGCCAGGATCCCGAAGTTCGCTACTTGCCTAACGGTAATGCCGTGACCAACCTGAGTCTGGCAACCAGCGAACAGTGGACTGACAAGCAAACCGGCCAGAAAGTCGAAAAGACTGAGTGGCACCGTGTATCGATGTTCGGCAAAGTCGCCGAAATTGCTGGCGAATACCTGCGCAAGGGTTCGCAGGTGTACATCGAAGGCAAGCTGCAAACCCGTGAGTGGGAAAAAGACGGTATCAAGCGTTACACCACTGAAATCGTGGTCGACATGCAAGGCACCATGCAACTGCTGGGTGGCCGTCCACAAGGCGACCAACAGAACCAGGGCGGCGGTAACAACTACCAGCAGCCACAGCAGTCCGCTCCGCGTCAGCAGGCTCAACGCCCTGCACCGCAGCAGCAACCGCAGCAACAACGTCAAGCGCCGCAACAACAGGCTCCACAGCCTGCTCCGGATTTCGACAGCTTCGATGACGATATTCCGTTCTAGGTCTTGCCTTAGGCTTAACAGCTTCAGCGTTACCTAAAAAGCCCCAAGAGTTCTGCTCTTGGGGCTTTTTGTTTGCCTCAAAAATAATCCCCGTAAACGGGGATTATTTTTTACATAAACGCAACCAGCCGTTTATTTTTCAGCGCTGTCCGGTAATGCATACGCAATGATGTAATCACCTACGTCAGGGGAGTGGCTCATGCCCCCTGCAGAGATCACCACGTATTGTTTGCCGGTAACCGGTGATTTGTAGATCAGCGGTGCGGCGACTGCGCCGACAGGCAAGCGTGCTTTCCACACTTCTTTACCGGTTGCCGAGTCGAGTGCACGCAGGTAGTAGTCTTGAGTCCCTGCAAAGAACACCAGGCCCGAGGCTGTTGAGGTTGGACCACCCAGTGTTGGCATGCCCAGCGGTATCGGCATGTGGGTTTTAATTCCCATAGGGCCGGTATCTTGGACGGTGCCCATAGGCACTTGCCACACCAGTTTCTGAGTATTGAGATCAATCGCACTCATGCTGCCGAACGGAGGTGTATTGCACGGCACGCCCAGTGGGGATTGCAGAATGTCGATTCTCACGCCGCCATAGATACCGGCGACTTGTGGACGAATGGTTCCCATGAAACCGGGCACTTCGTCAGTCGATACTTTGAACTTGCTGGTGTCTTCCTTCGTCACCAGCGACATCCGCAGGGGCACACGCATGTCGTTAACAAACATCATGCCTGTATTTTCGTCGATGGAGATGCCCCCCCAGTTCATGCCGCCCAACAAGCCTGGCCATTCGATGTACGGTTTCTCGGACGGAGGTGTAAACGGGCCCACGTAAACGGAGTCCTTGAACATGATCCGGCAGTACAGTTGATCGAAAGTCGTCACGCCCCACATGGACTTCTCAGTCAGTGGCTCAACACCAATAGTTGGCATTCCGACAGAAAACGGTTGAGTCGGTGACAGGTGCTCGCCTTCAGCGGCAGGTGAGGTTGGAACCGGACGTTCTTCAACTTCGGTAACAGGTTTGCCTGTACGACGGTCCAGAACAAAAATGTTGCCTGTTTTGCTGGTCTGGATCAAAACCGGCGTTTTCTCGCCGTCAGCGTTCTTCCAGTCATACATGACTGGCTGAGAAGGCAGGTCGTAATCCCACACATCGTGGTGAACGATCTGGTAAACCCACTTGGCTTTACCGGTCGATGCATCCACAGCTACAACCGCCGAGCCATATTTTTCTTTGGCCGCGTTGCGATCACCGCCCCAGTAGTCCGGAGGGCCATTGCCTGTTGGCAGGTAGACCAGGTTCAACTCTTTATCGTAAGTAGGAATAGTCCATACGTTAGGCGTTTCCAGCGTGAACTGGTGATCGTCGGCAGTAGCGTCCTTACCCTCAGGTGCGCCAATGTCCCATGCCCAGGCCAAATCACCGGTCAGCACGTCAAAGGCACGCACGGCCCCTGAAGGCTCGCCCGCTACAATGTCACGCACCCAGCCGCCGACCACGGTCAGATGACCCATCACAACCGGCAGAGAGGTTGGGTGATAGCGTTTGCTCTTCTCGGTCGGGCCCATGCCTTTCTTCAGATCGACATAACCGTTCTCACCAAAGCTCGAACACAGGGCACCGGTGTGCGCGTCAAGCGCAAACAGACGGGCATCTACCGACGACACCAGAATGCGCTGACGGCATTGTTGGTCGTTGTCGTGCGAAGCCTTAACCTCAGCACTCAGGCTGTCGTCTTTATCGATGTCGTAATAACCCACGCCGCGGCAGGTGACGTGTTCTTCGGTTTTGGCTTTAGGGTCGAACTTCCAGAGAGGAGCCCCAGTATCACCATTCAGTGCGGTGATCAGATTCTCCGGTGTGCATGAATACAGCACGTTGCCAATCTGCAACGGCGTATTTTCGTCTACGCCCGCACCAGCCCCGGTCGTTCTGCGCCCTGTTCTGTATGTCCAGGCGACCTGAAGGTCCTTGACGTTTTCTGGGGTGATCTGCGTGTAAGGCGCAAACCGGGTACCCGATGCGCTGCGACCATAGTATTCCCAATTTTCAGGCGTATCGGCAGTAGGTTCCTTCGGCACGGATGCCTTCGACGCGACCACAGGATTTGAAATCGCACCGTGAGGGTAAAACGCAGCAATAAAGGTGGCGATCAATGCGGCAAATACCGCAAAGCCAAACCGGTTAGCCACGCGCTGAGTCGTCAGGGATGTACCCGGGAACGTCGCGCCCACCCACAAACTAAGTGTCAGGATAATGGCTGGAACGACAAGGCGTGGCAGCAGTTCCCAATAACTGAACTGGCCTACCTCATAAAATGCCCAGACGCATGTAGCAAGGAATATAAGTGCCGAAAATATAATGCTGAAACGTTTACGCCATAGCAATAACGGGGTTAGTACCAAATAAGCCAACCCGGCTATTAGATAATAACTTGATCCGTCCAGAGCCAATAACTTGACCCCGCCGTATATCAATGTCAGTGCAACAGCAAAAACGAAGAGAGAAAATATTACTCTCGCGAGCGAGCTTATTGCCCGTCTTTTAGTGGGTGATTGATTGTCATCCGTCATTTTCATGAATGCTCTATGGGTGAATACAAAACTGTTCGTTGTCGGTGCGAACAGCCCGGCCGAATGATCGATTCGGTCGTAACTGGTTGGGCGTAAATCCTCTGGAGCCTCGTCATTCAGGCGTTAAAGCGCTGAAAAACCAGGCCGTTGCCCGGTGAGTCGGTTGCTGAACGCGCAGTTGCACGCAAAGGACTGAAGGTTCTACGAAACCTGGAGCGGAGCGTCAGAGCTCTATAGGGTTGGGTTTTGTGACTTTGTTTGTGCAAGCAGGCTTATTTTAATCGGATGATGTCTCGGATAAATCCAGCGCATTGGAAAACAATATTGATGAAACAGTAACAATCCAGTAGCCGTGAGCAACTCAATATATGCCGAGCGTCATCGGTGCTGGGTGGCCAACGAGCAGTGAGCTATTGACGCGATGAGCAAATCTGGCGAGTCAGCGGTTCAGGTTCGTGCCTGTTAGTTCAAGAGCTGGCATTAAGGTGAATTGTTACGAACGCACCAACAATGTTTCTTGCAGAGTTGGATTTATTCCCAAAAAGCTAATGCTTACACTTAAGCGTTGCTACTAACTTCAAGCGACGCTATCCAATCCTGTCCTTACACCCTGACGCAAGCAGTATAAGGCGACTTGCAAAGAGCCTTGATCATCTGCGTTTTTTCAACGGAGCACCTTTCGAATGTTTTTTTCTTTCCGCGCGCTGACTACCAGCCTGTGCAGCGGTTTGTCGTTCTGTATGTTGGCCCCTGCTCCAGCGTTGGCGGATTCTACGGACTTGATGAGTCGCTCAACACTCACCGGCGATTGGGGAGGGGAGCGACAGAAGCTGGTCGACAAGGGGATTAAGCTGACGGGTGAATACAGCTCTGAGACGATTTCGAACCTGCACGGCGGGATAAAGCGCGGCACTCGCTATGCGCAACAAATACGCATTGGCGCGCAGTTTGATCTGAGCAAGTTACTCGACACTCCGGATGCTGGCGTGGTGCAGATCATTATCAATGACCGTCGTGGCCACAGCGCCACGGAAGATTTGCTCGGTAACCGCTTGTCAGCTCAGGAAAACTATGGGGGTGAATACACCCGGCTGACCGAGTTCAGCTATCAACGCAATCTGTTTTCCAAAGACCTGTCTGCCAAGGTCGGATATATGGTCATGGGCACCGAATTTGGGGGGATGCCCATCTTGACCAACTTTGTGAGCGCCGGTTTTTGTGCACACCCGTTAACCATGTCCAGCGGCAGTGGCTGGGGTAACTATCCGACGGCACACTGGGGGGGAGAACTGCGTTACGACGTTAACCCGTCGCTAACGCTGCAAACCGCTGTGTTCCAAGTCAACCCGGAGCACAACGCACGCCCTTCTGAAGCGTTTTCCATGCCCAGCAACGACACCACCGGGGCTATTTTGCCACTGGAGGCGATTTTTAATAATCATGCCTTTCTGGATGGTCAGTACAAAGTCGGTTGGTATTACGACACCTCCAATTACCAGAAAATTGGCAGCACAGAAAAGAGCAGCAACCGTACCGGGGCTTACGTGTTGTTTGATCAGGCCATCTGGAAGGACGAGCAAGACCCTGAAAGCGTATTGCGCCTTTTCGGGCAAGCGGCCACCAGTAACGCTGCGACTTCACCGATGCGTCGTTGGTATTCGGTGGGTCTGGTCAAGCAAAAACCCTTTGCAAACCGTCCCAAAGATACTATCGCCTTTGGTTATGGCCGCGCCGTGATCAATCCGCGCACGCGCGATGAGCAAGAAGCGGCTGCAATCAATTTTGGTGAGTCAGACATGATCGCCAGCCTCGACAACGGCGAACAGATGCTTGAACTCAACTATGGCGCGCAAGTCACGCCCTGGCTGCTGGTGCGACCGGACATGCAGTACTACATCGAACCGGGCGCGTTCTTCGGCAAAAAAAGAGGAAACGCATTGGCTGTAGGGCTACAGATCAAAGCGACTTTTTAACCGACGGGCTGGCGCTTTGTGTGTTGCGAACCTGAAAGGGCAGGCCATGAAGCGATCTGCGCGACTCATGCCAGCACACATCGGCCATTGACCGTCCGCCAGAGTTCTAGCGGATTGCCATCTTGTAGCGCAGTCGGCATCAAGGCCGCAGGCAGGTCCTGATAACACACCGGTCTCAAGAATCTGTCGATAGCACTGGCGCCCACGGCGCTACTGCGACTGTCCGAACTGGCCGGGAACGGGCCGCCATGCACCATCGCGTGAGAAACCTCGACGTTGTTCGCAAAACCGTTCACTAAAATGCGGCCCGCCTTGCGCTCAAGGATGGGCAGCAGTTTTCTGGCCAGCGCAAGATCAGCGTCATCCAGTTGCAATGTCGCTGTCAGCTGTCCTGACAGGTGCTCGGCGACAGCCAGCATTTCATCTTCATTCTTACAGGCGACTATCAGCGAGCTGGGCCCGAATATTTCGTCGCCCAGTCGTTCTGTCGTCAGAAAGGTGGCTGCATCCGTTACGAACACTGTGGCTTGTGCTGCACATGGCTTTTGGGCAGTGCAACCTTGCGCCAGCGTCGTCACACCGTTGATATTGCCCGTCTCCTCGATACCGGTGAGGTAGGCATGATGAATGCCTGGCGTCAGCAGGGTTGCCGCGGCCTTTTTGCACAGGGCTTCCTGGGCGGTGTTGCAAAACTCGGTCAGAGGCTGACCTTCCAGGCCAATCACCAATCCGGGATTAGTACACAATTGCCCGGCACTCATTGTCAGGGCTTCCACATATGCACGGCCGATTTCGCTGGCGCGCATTGACAGTGCATGGGGCAACAGGAACATGGGATTGATGCAGCTCATTTCGGCGTATACCGGAATCGGCTCGCTGCGTTGCGCCGCTGTACGCATCAGCGCCAAGCCGCCTTGTCGCGATCCCGTGAAGGCGACGGCCTTGATTGCGGGATGGCTGACCAGAGTCTGGCCGAACAGATTACTGTCGCCTATGAGCAGGGAAAACACGCCCTCTGGCAAATGGTGGGCAGCAACCGCCTGCTGAATCACCCGGCCTACCAGTTCAGACGTACCTGGATGAGCTTCATGCGCCTTGACCACTATCGGGCAGCCAGCGGCCAACGCTGCGACGCTATCGCCGCCGGCAACCGAAAACGCCAGGGGAAAATTGCTTGCACCAAATACAGCAACCGGACCGAGTGCGATCTTGCGCAACCTCAGATCGGAGCGAGAAGGGATGCGCGTCGGTAAAGCGCTGTCCAGGGTGGCGCCGAGGTATTGGCCATTGCGCACAACCGTTGCAAATAGCCGTAACTGGCTCACGGTACGGCCCCGTTCGATGATCAGGCGCGCGGCAGGCAAGCCAGACTCCAGGGACGCGCGCTCGATCAGCGTGATCCCTAGCGCCAGGATGCCCGTGGCGATCGCTTCGAGGAATTGAGCACGCTGCTCTGCGGTGGTTTCGCGGTAGCGATCAAAGGCCTGCTGCGCCAGCGTGCAGGCCTGCTCAATGTCAGCGATACCGCCCACGCCGAAGTTGGGGGCCAGCGTTTCATGGGTGGCAGGATTGATTGCAGACAGTGATCCTTTGTCGCCACGCACTGCCGACTGACCGATAAGCATATTGCCGGTAATCATCATATTTCCTATAGCGTGCTGTGCCATCGTCAGACACGTATGGCTTGAATTGATCGGTGCAGGGGTTCCAGATTTCTTTGGCGCTATGTGTAGCGGTAGCGGCCCAACACAGCCTGCGGGTCCATCAAATGCTGCATTGCCCTGCTGATTTCCTGCACCTCAGGGGCCGTGTACTTACTGTAATAAGCGGCATTCACGGGCCCGACGCCATGCTCTGCACTGAAGCAGCCGCCGTTTTCCGACACCAGCTTGTAGAGGCCGCTACGCAAAGCGACCACCTTGGCGATGCCGTACTGGGCGATACAGGCGTGCGGGATTAGCACAATCAAATGGCAGCCGCCGTCGGCAAAATGGCCGAAATCGTAAAGCTGTAGCAGTGGATGTTCGTGCTGTAACCACTGTGCAGCTTGATCGCGGAAAGCGACCAATCGCGAGCGCGAAAATGCCACGTCGAACGAGAGCGGGAGACCTTCCTTGGCGATGGCCAGCGGCAGGTTGTCTCGCAGCGGCCAAAAGCTGCTGGTATTGCCCAAGACTGCGTCGAGAATCCGGTCGCTTTCATAGAGCTGTTCCAACACCTGTTCCGTTCGTTGCCCAAAAATCGTGTGCAAGCCAGGCATGCTGCTGGCGATCTCTATCAGGGCATAACAACCTGCCGACGATTGGCCGAACGGGTGGCGCAGCGTGGGGAAGTTGCGCAAGGTAATGGCCAGAGCCGCGTCGGATATCACTTCGAAAGCGCCCAGTAGATCGCCAAAATGAAGCTCGAAGGCATGCAGCACCTCAAGCGCTGCCGCATGGTCAGGCAAGGCTACAAACATGCTCTGCGTCGACTGGTCGATGCGCTGGAGTTCCAGCGTCGCCGCCGTAATGATCCCGAAGGCGCCACCGGTGCCGACAAACAATTGCTTGAGGTCAAGCCCGGTATTGTTCTTGCGCAGCGGTGCCAGCAGCTGCACCACGGTGCCGTCACCATCGGCCAGAACCGCCTCGATACCGAGCAGGTTATGACGCACGTCGCCATGCTTGAGCAAGCGGCTGCCGCCGGCATTGGCGCCGATTAATCCGCCTATCGCCGGATCGCTGCCGATATCGACAGGAAAATACAGCGAGTGGGTTTCCAGTGTGCGATTGAGTTCTGACAAGAGTGCGCCGGCTTCGACAATGACCGTGCGGTTCAAGGGATCAATCTCGCGCACTCGGCGCAGGCGCGAAAGGGAAACGATCACTTGCTTGCCGGAGTTGTCGGTGATGGCACCGCCCACCAATCCGCTGCGGTTGCCTTGGGCGATCAGCCGTATGCGATGGCGCACAGCGATGCGCATCAGCGCGCTGACCGCGTGGGTATCGCGCGGGATGACGACCGCCGCCGCTTTGCCACGGCAATGAGCAACGTCGATTTCATAGGGGGCACAGGCCGCTCCGGTCAGCAGTGACGCCTGCCCCAACACTTCGGCGACTTCGGCCAGGAACGCGTCGAGTCCCGAGGCTTGTCTGTCCTCGGTATGTTCCAGATCGCTCATTGCGTCGCAACCATGCGTTTGAGCAACTGGCTGCGTACCAGCACCAGTGCGACGATGGGTAATACGCCTCCCAGCAACGTGTTATGGCGAAACGTCAGCGACACCGCGACTGCGATTGCAGCGCCAATCAGCAGCATCACAGAGAGTTTTCGGACCAACCCATGATCGCTGCAGGTTTCGCCGATGAAACCGAGTGGAGAAAGCCGGGTGGCAGCTATGCCAATCACGAATACACAAGCCAGCACGGGCGCTGCTCCAAGCTCCTGCCCCCACACTTGCAACGCAGCGGTAGAGACCGAGGCCAACAGGGCGCCAATCATCAGATACAGGTCGACGCTCAGTGCGATCCAATGGCCAGGGCGGTATTTGAACAGCCAGAACATATGCGCAATGCTGATAACACCGCTGACCACATACGCGGTCTCCCAGCGCACGCCTGCTTCACCTGGGCCGAAACGGCCATATAACAGGAACACGATCACCGGAATGAATGCACTGGCATTCGACAAATAGGCACGGCCTAACTGGCTGACAGACATGCTGGTTTCCTTGAATAGAGGTGCAATGAAATGCCTGAGTCCCGGGCTTAACTCTTGTGCCAGCGGAACATTAAGGTTGCTGCGGTGAGAAACAATGCGGTCCAGCCTGCCATGGTCAACAAGGGCAGCCACAGCGAAGGCAACGAAGCACCTTCGAGCATCACTTGACGCAGTACCGAGACAAACTGGTTGATCGGAATCACCGAGAGAATGTTTTTGATCCAGGCGGGCGCATCGTTCAACGGGATGGTCAGGTTGCCGAAGAACAGGGCCGGGTAATGGATCAGATGGCAAAGCAATTCGGTTTCTTTTACCGAGGAGGTTCGGCTGGCCAGCAGGGTGCCGAGGCACAGCAACATGGCGCCGCCCAGCAGAATGACCGGCAACGCACGCAAGGTTTGCGAACTCCACAGCGAGATGTCGATGCCGTATCCATAACGCGCCACCAACAGCAAGGTGCCCACCGAAATCAGCATCATGACGACCCGAGACAGGAGGATCGAGGCCAGAAACACCAGCTTCGGCACGGGAAAGCAGGCGTAGATCTTGAGTGCATTGTGCTCACGCAAGCTTGCAATCGATAAGGCGGTGGACATGATGCCCAGTGACATCAAACAGATGACCAAAATGCCGGTTGTGAAAAACTGACCGTAGTCGAAGGGCTTGGCGCCGGAGGCCGTATCTTCGAAACGCACCAGGTCTGTCGACACAATCCCGCGCTTGGCCGCCGAACACCTGACCGCGGCGATCTCGATCACGCGCGCGGCGGCGCGTACCGCGAGCTGACCCTTGAAGTCATAGTGCACCTGCAGCGGTTCGGCGCCTGCCGCAAATACGATGCGTACCGTGTCTGCTGCGGGGGCAGCCGTGCTGCTGACGGTTGAAAAACTGGCCTTTACTGGATCTCCTCCCGCAAATGCCTGCTCAATCGCCAACTGGCAGCTGGTATCCGAGCTGGCCTGGTCAGCGCCCACAAACTGGACATTGACCGTGCCGAGTGAGCCAGGATGACCGAAAGCCATCAGCATCACGGTCAGCAGCAGAATGGGAAAGGCCAGCGCCCAGAACAACGCCGATTTGCTGCGAAAAAACCCCAGCAGCTCGTTGCGCGTCAATATCGCCAGTATGCTAAACATGCTGTTCCCCCTGGGCGCAGAGGTGCAACATATCGCGGTAGTGGGTGGGGCCGAACTCAAAGTGCTGGAACGCGACATGACCGATCAGGGTGCGTATCGACCGGTCCAGTTCCTGGGTGCCATAGACGCTGATTTCATTGCTTGAAGGCCTCGACAGCCGCAGCGTGGCGCCTTCGCGTTCCAACTGGTGATAGATGGCGTTGATCTGATCACGGTCGTCCAGCTGCAAATAGGCATGGAAGGCGCCAACCAGGCGGTTCTTCAATGCTTCTTTATCGCCCCGATACTCAACCCCGCCGTTGCACACCCACACCACATCGCTTGCGGTATCCAGTTCCTCAACCGAGTGGCAAATCATAATGATGGTCAGGTCAGCCAGCTCGTACCGCAGCAGGTGTGCGACGCGTTCGATATACGCCCGGTCAAGCCCGGTAAAGGGTTCGTCAAGGATTGCAATTTCCGGATGGTGAGCCAGCGCCACGAACAAATCGAGCCGCTGCTTCTGGCCACGTGACAGTGCCCGATAGGGGAGTGTGCGCAGCGCTTCGATATCCAGTGCCTGCGCCACCTGTGGGTCTTGCTTGCCGTACAGGGCCAGATGCAAATCGAGAATCTCTCTGACATTGGACGAGTCTTCATATTCGACCCGCTGCAGTTGCACCCCCAGTCGCTTGCGGTGCCGGGTGCTTTGCAGAAAACGCGCCGCTGGAACCCCCAGAATCTGAGCGCCTTCCAGATGCGCCTGCCGGAACCCGAGCAAGGCTTCGATCAGGGTGCTCTTGCCGGCCCCATTGGGGCCGATGATGGCGGTATGGCGACCGCGTTCGAAATACAGATCGCGGACCTCGAAGCGGAAACTGCCGGCGCTGACCTGGATAAGTTTGGCCGCCGCCGCATAGGGTTCATCAATGCGCGTGCGTGCGTGCTGCCTCTCAGGATGCAGGGCATTTTCGGACAGCCCGGGTTTGTCGTCCGTCATCAGGCATTGACTGTTCATGTTCAATCGAACAACGCGACTTGGACATCGCGTTTGCCTTTGAAGGGATTGCGGCCATGGGCGACGGCAATGTTATCGATCAACAGCAGGTCACCGCTGTGCCAGGGAAAGGCGATCTCCTGCGCCTCCAATGCGTCGTAAATAGGCGCGATTTCAGCCTCAGAGATCGGCGTACCATCGCCGAGTCGCACATCGTACGGGCGTGCCGGTTTGTCCTGATAGGCGTGCTGGATGTAGGCGTAACCCGGCTTGCCGAGGGAGCGGGTGTTGTTATGTTGGGTCGACAGTTGATTGAACCAGATAGGTTCGCCCGTCAGCGGATGTTTTAAAACGGCGTCACCGGTATGCGACACCGTGATGCTGCCATCTTCGAGCCACTGGTAATCGAGGTCAGTATCGCGGCACAGCTGTTCCACCCGCTGCGGATCATCGGTCAGGAACGCTTCATCCCAGGGCCGGTGGTATTCGCGCATGTGGGTGTTGCGCGGTTCATTCTCGGGCGTGCTGGGTGCACGGAAGTTGCGCAAGTACTGGATGCGCGCAGCGCTGAAGCGTTCGATCAAGTGCGACGGCAGGCGACGGGTGACGGCTCGCATGTCGCACAGGATGGTTTCGCCGCCTTCTACGGAGGGCTGTTTGCAAAAGAAGGCCAATTTCTGTGGGTAGTGCGCCATGTAGGCCTTTTCCTGATGCAGACCGATTTTCAGGGTGGCCGGGATGCGAGTCGATTCGTAGACTCTGCCCTCGATGTTCTTGCGTGGCGTGGCGCCGCCGATATAACCGAACGCATGCTCAGGATAGTTCTGCGCAATAGCCTGGAAGTCCGCGTTTTCGCGCAGTGGAAAGCCACGGAACAACAGGCAACCGAATTCCAGCAGCATGCTGTCGAAGACCGCCTGATGGTGGCGATACCACGTCGCAAAAACCTCGCGGTCACCGCTTAGCGTGCTGTCTACAGGCGTAATGACGAGCGGCATGCGCTCAGGTGACAGAAAACCACACTGTACCTGCGAGCTGCCCAGCATTTCCTGAAAGTGCTCAACCCGATCTGTACGTTGGTCCATAGCCTTTCCCCCGGCGAGTTGCATATCAAGCCAACACAGGCTTTTTAATGAGGATTTCGAAACCCAGCGCACCCATGCCGGAGCTGGGGCTGGTCACTACCGTGCAGTGGTCCAGACCGGCCTCGACGACCAGCGCGCGCGCTTCTTCGAGGGTGACTTTTTCTTCAACATGGGTCGGTGGATAACCCACTGAAGCGCGCATTTGAGTGAATTTCTCCAGCAAGTCGGGGGCGACGTCGCGGCGCATGTCGTGCACCAGGCCAACTCCGCCCGGCTGCAGTACGCGATACATCTCCGTCAGGCTTTTCACCTTGTCCGGCAAGTGATGCAAGGTGGCGCGGCTGACAGCCATTGTCAGACTGTTGTCCGCGAAGGGCAGGTCCAGGGCGTCGCCCACCTTGAGTTCGATGGCATCGCTCAGGCCCAAGGCTTCGATGCGCGGTCGGCCACCTTCGAGCATGGTTTCGTCCAGATCGAGGCCGATGAAATGCCAGCCCTTTAATACGGGGTCAGCCGCCAGGCGCACCGGGACCACGACGGTGGCGGTGCCGATATCGACCAGAGCGCCGGGCTGCAAGTCGCGGGCAATCTGGCGGATGCGGGTGACGAACAACACATCCCAGGGTTCCAGTGCTTGCGAGGCAAAGCGGTCGTACTCGTCGGCAGGTCGTAGATTTTTCAATAACATGTAAACGTTCTCGTCGTGGATGGCGTTGGAAGAAGATTCAGCGTTTGAATATCAGGTGCGGCTTGCTCGTGTCTTGTCCTACAGCCAACCCACTGGCACGGTGGCCAACAACTTGCGCGCGGCTTTGCTGTTCACACCGAAAGCAGGGCGATCACGCCGCTCGATGGCATGCGCGACCATGGCAGCCACCCGGCCACAGAGCCCCAGGCCAACACTCCAGCGGGCCTGCGTCACGCCGAGATCGAGCAGGGCCGCGGCGGTGATGAAATCTATATTCGGACGTAAGCCCTTACGTTCCAGGACGTGGGCACAGACGACGTCGAAGATCTCCAGGTAGCGCCCCCCGAAGCCCCATTTGGCAAACAGGTCACTGATATGCGGCGGCCGTGGATCCTGCACAAACAGCGGATGGCCGAAGCCGAATAGCAAGTTGCCCGGTTGATCCAGCGCGTGGTCGACCGCTTGCCGTATGTCCGCATGGCTGTCTTGTGCACGGATGGTCATGAGCCAGGTCATTGCCTCTTCTGCTGCGCCGACATGTTTCGGTCCGCTGGCCATGAAACCGGCCGCCACGGCCTGCGCAAGGGTGACGCCGGTGCCGATGGCGGTACGGGGAACCAGCACCGTCGGCGTGATGTAGCCGAAACCGGCGTGCCAGGCCACCAGCAAGGCGTCGACGACACGAATGGATACTGGATCGATATGGGGCGCACCCATTGCAGTCAACACGGCCTCGGCGTGCTGGGTTGATGGTGCGCCGGGGGCTGCATACCCGAGCGCCGCGTGCAGGAAGTGCGGGGTTGAGGCAACGCTGATTAGGCCCAGGATGAAATCCTGATGCGTGGGCAAACCGCGCGCGGTCGCTTCGCTCAGGGCGATAGTTTCCAGCGCTGCCAGATCGCCGAGCAGGCCGCAGGCTGCGGCTTGAACGATGCCTGCACCGCTGTCGGCGACGGCTTCGATACCACGCCGATAGGCGGGGGCTTGCGACAGGTGGTCGGCAATGTGCACCAGCACGGCATCAACGGCCTGGCTCTGTGCAGTGGACGGCATGCTGCCAAACCACGCCAGCCATAGTGCAGTGGGGAAGTCGACGATGCCGATCAGGTCATTGAGGTTGCGACCCCTGACCCACAGGCCTTCATTTGGCTCAATCGTGGCACCGTCGATATTAGTGCCGCGATACAGCGTGCGCGGTCCGCCAAACAGGCTCTGCGGCGATGCAGGTGTCGGAGTGTCTGTCTGTACCAACTCATCAAGCCCAATGCTGCAGTGAGCGACCAGCAGGTTTTCCAGGGTGTGGGCGTGTTGCGTAACCGTCGGCAGGATGTTGGCGAAAAAATAGTGCGCGGTTTTGACCTTGCCACGGTAAAAAGCGGCTTCTTCGGCACTCTGTGGCTGGAGCAACTGACGCTCTGCCAGGCAGGCCGATTCAAGCAGCACCCAGGCGCTGGCGGTGAGGCCGATCATTTCCAGAAAGCGGGTATAGAACTGGCTGGTTTCGTGGGTGCGGCCTGCACGCACGTGCTCATTGATACGTGAAAGCGCCTGCTCAACGGCGAGCATGGCGTTTTCCAGTGCCGGGAATGTGTCGTGCAGTTCAGCACTGACAGCCATTTTGCTGCTCAAAAAGGCATCCAGTTCTTCACGCAGAAACTTGATCAGGCGTGAGTTCCTGCCAAATCCCAGCTTGTCGCGCACCAAGTCCTGAGACTGGATGTAGTTAGTGCCTTCCCAGATCGACAGGATTTTTACGTCGCGCGCATTTTGCTCGACAGGGTAAGCATCGGTGTAGCCGATGCCGCCATGCACTTGTATCGCCAGTTCGCAGATTTTCCAGGCTTGGTCCGAGACAAAAGCCTTGCACACCGGGGTGAACAACAGCACCAGCTTGCGGTATTTCTCGACTTGGGCTTCGTCCAGTACCGCCTCGGCTTCCAGGGCAAACGCCTGGGTCGAGGCGCCGGTCAATTTGCCGAGCAGCCCACGGCAGCCCTCTACCCGAGCCTTCATTTCCAGCAGCATGCGCTGTACATCAGCGTGTTCGATGATGGCCTGAGGGGGAGCGCTGGCATCGGACGTTCGACTGATGGCGCGGCCCTGGATCCGTTTACCGGCGAAATCCACTGAATGCAGATAGGCGCTGGAAGCCAGACCCAGGCCGATAATCGCCGTGCTCATACGCGCCTGATTCATCAAGGGCACCAGTTGCAGCAAGCCGGCATTCTTGCGGTCGCCCAGCAGCACAGCGCGGGTAGTGCCGCTTCGACCAAACACCAGGTGGGTATTGGCGCAGCCCTTCAATCCCATTTTGCGCAGCAATGACGTGCACTCGACGTGGTTGTCTTCCAACTCACCGGTCACCGGGTTGGGCCAGAAACGCGGCACTAGCAGGCAGGACAGGGAGTAGGAGGTCGAGGTCGTGGTATTGATGCGGCCCAAGACAAAATAAACGGTGTTTTCAGTCAGCGAATGCATGCCCGCCGAGATGTAGACTTTTTCGCCGCTGACGGCGTATTCGCCGTTTTCAAGAGGCTTTGCGAGGGTGGTGACAGCGGTCAGATCGCTGCCCGCCTGCTGCTCGGTGGCGCAGAAACACGCGTCCCAATCGTAGTGCTGAAGCTTGCGCAAGTACGTTGCCTTTTGCGCTGCGCTACCGTGCAGCTTCAATAGTTTGATGGCCGGAAAATTGAAGCCGCCGTAGGTCATGAACGCCGGGTTGGCACCCATGAACATTTCCTGAATGGTTTGCCGGATCAGGGGTGGCATGGAGGGTTGCTGCGATTCGCTGTCGTTGCCCAGCACCTGAATCCACTCAGCCTTATAGCGTTGCCAAAGCCCGTGGAATTCCTTGGGGATTTCGACTGTGCCGTTTTCCAGCAAGCGGCATTCCTGTCGGTCGGAGGCTTGATAGGCGTTGCCTAACTCATAAGCGAACGCCCTGGCGCGCTCCAGCAAGGCATCGTAGTAGGCACGACTCTTGTCGTTGAACGGTGCCCGTGCGAGAAACTGCTGGTCGGTTTTATGCAGTTCCCACAAAAAAAAGCGAAGCTCACGCAGGCTGACTTTATAAGCAGACATAGGTTTTCCTGATTAATAAGCGGTTTGAATCTTGATTCAGGCGCCAGCCTGTATCTCGGCCACAATGGCGCCAGCGGTGCCGCACAACGCTGCATCCCATAGCAAGGCGGTGGCCGTTTTACCCTGAGGGAGGGTGGCACGCAGGCGCATTAGCGACAGCAAGGGGGCCGCGCTTGAGTGGTGAGGTCGGGCACCGAATTCGAAATGTCGCTCTTGCGCAATGCCCAGTTCGCGACTGACGCCGAGGGTGAAGCTGTCGCTGAATCCCGCCGGCAACACCCAATCGATATCGCTGGCTTTCAGGCCGGAACGTTCGATGGCCGTTTGCGCTGCGCTTACCGCCATCGGATGCAGGCGTTCAGCCTGGGCGGCAGGCGTCAGTTTCCAGGGGTTGTCAATGGCCGAGCCATAGTGCATCGCTGAGGCGCGTATGGCCCCCCAGCCTGACGGCGTCTGAGCCTCGCCATCGAGCAAGATGGCGGCTGCGCCGTCGCCATACACCACCAGATCACCCCAGGCGCGAAAGAAGGGGTAAAGCCACTTATCGGACGCCACCAACAGCACTTTGCCGCCGAGACTGACCAGCGCTTCGATCATGGTCAGTGCGTTGAATACCCCGGCAGTGCCCGACTGGCCGATGGCGAAAGGCAACGCTTTGGGCAAACCCAGTGCATGCTGGATACGGCCTGCGACCGATTCGTTAATGCGTTGGTTAAGGGCGGTATTGGTCACCACTATGTGGGTCACTTGTGCCAGCGTTTCTGGCGCAACCTGTTGGCGCAAGAGCGCTACCGCTTCCAGTGCCAGGTCGGCACAGCTTTGCAAGGGGGGCGCTACGGGCAACGCGATGCTCGCCGTAGGGAGCAGCCGACGCTCCTCTTCGGCGTCGATTCTGCCCTTGCCGCGAGGCATGGAAAAGACAGCCGTCTTGTACAACAGATGGCCATAGCCGATGTTTTTTTCCTGGGCTTGTACCGCTCGGAACGGGGTCGTATCGGGAACGTGAGAAGCGATAGCGCGAATTCGAAGCATGAGGCTATTCCGTGACCGTAAGTGGGGAGGAGAAAAACTCGGAAAACTGCTGTTTAAGCTGCTTTCGGTCGATCTTGCCGTTCGGATTTCGCGGTAAAGGCGAGTCATGCAAGGACACATGCAGCGGCACCATATAGGTCGGCAGTTTGTCCCTGCATAGCTTGATCAGTGCCGGGGTCGTGATCTGTCGGTGCGGGTGGGCGAACAGGCTGATGATGATGGCTTCGCCCAGTTGTGGGTGCGGCACACCAAACGCTGCCGCTTCGGTCACTTCATCCAGGGCAAACAGGACTTCTTCGACTTCGGTGGGGCTGACGCGATAACCGGAGGTCTTGATCATGTCGTCGCTGCGCGCAACGAAATACAGATAATCGTCTTGGTCGCGGTAGACGATATCGCCCGACCAGACCGCTGTTTCGGTGCGCAAAATCTGCCGGTCCGGGCGAACCCAGGGACGAAAGCGTTGAGCGGTCAGTTCTGGGTCATTCCAGTACCCGAGGGTGACGAACGCCCCCCGGTGCACCAATTCTCCGTGCTCTCCAGCAGCACATTCAGTGCCGTTGGGGCGCAACACGCGAATATCGGCGTTGGGCACTGCCTTGCCGATGGAGTCGGGCCGCGTGACGGCCGCTTCCGGCGGCAGGTAGGTCGAACGGAAAGCCTCAGTCAAGCCGTACATCAAGTAGGGCAGCGCATTGGGAAATGCGCGTTTGAGTTTTTCCAGCAAAGGGGGAGGCATATGCCCGCCGGTATTGGCAAAGCAGCGAATGCGTGCGCCGGCAGGTTGAGGCCACTGTACGGACGCCAGTTGCATCCACAGTGGCGGCACGCCGGTAATCACGGTGACGCCATGGGCTTCACAGAACGTCGGGACTTCGCCTGCTTGCAGGAAATCCAGCGGCGCGTAGCAAGCACCGCTGACCAGCGCTGTGGTCAACTGGCTAAGCCCGGCATCGAAGCTCAGGGGCAATATGCCCAGGATGACGTCATCGGCCTGCAAGCGCAGATAGTGAGCGACGCTATAGGCGCCCGACACCAGATTACGTTGCGACAGCACCACGCCCTTGGGTCGTCCCGTTGAGCCGGAGGTGTACAAAATGGCAGCAGGGTCACTGTCGGTGACGGTGCTATGTGGGTTGACAGGCGCCGTATCGGGCGGCGTGTTCAAGTTGTCGGGCTGTAGTTTTTCCAGTGACCAGGTATCGAGTTCGATATCCGTCAACGCCGCCTCGATACGTCTGAGGCGTGGGCCCGTACTGATGAGCAAGCGAGCACCGCTGTCCAGCAGGATGTGGCGTGCCTGTTGCTCTTTGAGTTGAGGGTTGATGGGCACCAGGATCGCACCCCGGGCATTGATTGCCAGGAACGTGACGATGGTTTCGTACTGCTTGCCCGCATAGACAGCGACGCGATCGCCCGCTTGCACGCCGTTATAAGCCAGCCTCTTTGCGGTCAGGCGCACGTCCTCCAGCAGTTCTGAATAAGTCACTGTCTTTGCGCCCTGCGCAAATGCACGGCGGTCGCCATGCTGGTGGGCGCTGTCCTGCAAAAGGTCGTACAAACTGATGTGGGCGGTCATGGTGACGTCCCTAGGATTGGTGGATATAGGTGTGTGCCGGACCTTGCGAGAGAAAAGCGCTGACGCTGTAGGTCTGGTTATAGGCGCCGCAGTTCTCGAAGATCACCAGGTCGCCCACGCTCGGCGGGGCCGACACGTCATGGCGCCAGCCGATCACGTCGGCGCGGCTGCAAGTACTGCCCACGAACTGGGTCGGCAACAGTGGCGCGTCAGTCGGCGCCTGCTGGCGCCGCAGCAGGCGCGGCTGCGCGTAGTTCTTCAACATGGATTCAGTTTTGGCCAGCAAGAAGTTGTGGCTCAGGCCACCGTCGCAGATTGCAACGTAGCGTTCACCCAGTGCTTTGACTGAACGCACGCGGGTCACGAAGGTGCCTGCGCCAGCGAAGACTCCGCGTCCGGACTCGTGAATGACCTTGAAGTCTTTGTGCAGCGGTGCAATACGCTGGCGATAAGCGTCAAACGTCTGCGTCTGGCTATGGAAGTGCTCTGAGAAACCTCCACCGACGTTAAGAAACTCAACCGGCATGCCGGTGAGGCGTGCTATTTGCGGCGCAAAGGCAGCGAGCGCGTAGGCAAGGGCGGCAGAATCGGTAGCCTTGTCATCGATGTGAAAGGCATTGGAACCCGCAAAGGTATGCAGGCCTGCGATGGGCACGTTGGCCTGAGCCAATGCAACCGTCGCCAGTAAAGCATCGTTGCGACTCATGCCGAAATGGTCCGCCAACTGTTTGCCCGAGCCGACCAGGTGACCCGCATTCAGGCGCAATACCGTTTGCGGCGGGGCCTGTTTACCGATGACGCGAATCAGTCTCTGCGCCTGCTCCAGGCTGTCGATAATGAACGTGCAGCGAGATGCCAGGGCCGCACGCATGAAATCTTCATCCATGGACGGATTGTTAACGTATTTGGGGGTGTTGATGCGACCCGCCACAATATCGAGTTCACCCTGGCTGGCCAGCTCAACACCGTCGACGAACGCGTGGCCGCAACGGATCAACAGATCCAGATTGGGGTTGGCCTTGAGCGACACAATCAACGGTGTACCCAACCGCTCGCGTAAATCAGCGTAACGGGTCATCACGACAGTGGGGTCGAGTACATAGCACGGCGTTTTCAGATTCAGCAGCCATGGGTCGGTCGTTGCTGCGTCGCCACTGACCGGAGAGAAGGCGGGGGTCATGGTCATTTCAATTCACCGGATGAAGGGTCAAGGCCGAAAACGAACCGTTGTCCGATTCCGTTATGTTCATCAGGTGCGCCCCCGCATCGACCTTGCTTAAGCCAATATCGGCAAGGTTGATGGCCAGGTCCGAGCCAAAGGAGTGACCCTTGTTCAGGATGTTGTCGCTATAGAGCGTGGAGGCAGGAATCGCCATGGCGTTACAAAAGGCGTTCCAGCCAGAGTGGTTGGAGTTGTAAGGCAAAATGCAGGAAAAATCGCTTAGCGACATGCCACAGTCGGCCACGGCTTCCATCATGACTTTGCGGGTGTAGTGCCACTCCAGATTGAACATTTCCTTTTTCACCGCGTTATTGGTCACGGAGCCCAGGTACCAGCTGCCATAGTTGCGCACGGCCGTTGCACCGACCCGGTTACGCCGGCTGTTACGGGTCACCAGCAAGCACCCCGCGCCATCACTTAATATGCTCGCCTGCAACACCCGGTAGCGTTCAATAAAGACGCGGTCGGACGACACGATCAGCACCGAGTGCAATTGGCTATGTACATTCATCAACGCCTTGGCCATCTGAATGGCGACGCTGATCGACGAGCAATTGAGCTGTGCGATCGAGCCGGCCCAGATAGGCTTGATGCCGAAGGCCGTGGCCACTTCCAGGGGCAGACTGCGTGGCGCCGGCGGTATGCTGAAGAGCCCGGTATGCACATGGATCAGTGCACCGATGTCGCTGCCCTTGAAGCCTTGTTCTTCTTGCAGGCGAGCGACAGCGCGCTTTGCCAGCTCGACCTCGTCGATGTCCGGTGCCACATGGAAATAACGGCAACCCGCATTGCGAATCATGTCTATGCGCTCGGCTGGCAACTTGTATTGCTGAGCCCAGTCATTGATGTCCTGGCGTTCGCCGGGCAGTTCGTAAGCGGCGGCTTCAATACCGATCGTGTAGGGGGCGCAGTTGTGTGTTGCCGCGGTAGTTGGGGACGTCATGTCTGTCTTCCTGTTAAGCCGGCATTGGCATGGCGGCGTAGTCCAGCACTCTGAGCTTTTCAAAGGCATCGCTTACACGGGGCGTCAGCAAACCCATTTCACGGATGGTCGGCACCAGCCGGCGGAAAATGGAACGGCGCATGGAGTTGGCCACTTCCGAACTCCTGACCAGGTGGCTGCACTCTTTTTTGGATAAGCCCATCGGCTCCCATATGTCGTCGGCGCACAGGTGTTCGTACAAGGTGTAAGCCCCTTCAACTACAAACTCTTCGCGTTCCTTGCGTTCAGTGCTGCTCATTTCCTTGTACACGCTGCCCAGCGTGATACGGCCAATGGCGAAGTGGCGTGCTTCATCGCGCTGAATGCGAGTCATCAAGTCTTTGATGAAAGGGTCCTTGGTGTAGGCGACCATGCTTTGAAACAGTGACAGCGCAATGCCCTCGACCAGCACTTGCATGCCCAGATTGGTCATGTCGAGTTTGTCGGTGGTAATGGTGTCTTGCAGCAGGCCTTTAAGCGCCTTGCTCATGGGGTAGCTGATGGGCAGCTTGTTATTCACCAGGCGACCGAATGCTTCAATGTGACGGGCTTCATCGATGATTTGCCCGGCGGCACACAGACGGGCCGAGAGGCTTTCTTCGGCCACTGCCAGTTTCGATGCGCAAATCAGGGCAGCCTGTTCACCGTGCAGGACCTGTGACAGGGTCCAGCCTTGGGAGTGATGGCGAATCTCGGCTCGGTTTTGTTCATTCATCTTGTTCCAGACATCGGTGCCGTAGATCAGCAATGTGCCGTCCGGCATGCCCAGTGGATTGTCTGGATTGAGCTCGTAGCTCCAATCGATGTCGGTGTTGACATCCCATTGGTTGGCCTTGGTTTTCTGGTACAGCGCATTCAAGCTGTCATCGCTGAAATCGTAGGTCTGAGACATGTAAGCCTCGACCGAGAAATTCCACTTGATCGGCTCGCCATCATCCACTGTCTGTTTGTGCTCTGTTTGCATGATCACCCCTGTACGTGCGTGCGTGTCGGTTGAGAGGTCGTGAACGGCTCATGCTCAGGTGATGGGCACACCTGTGCGGCGAGGTAGTCCAGGTCGGGTAAGAACCACTGGGTGATGGCGGGCGTTTGTGCGGTATTCCAGGCTGCAATGTGCAGGAGGTTATCGCCGCCGTCCCACAGGTCGCGCCGGATCTGTTCGGCGCTGATCCAGACCACCGGCGTCTGTATCTGGCGCGCCCAGAACAAGGCCTCATTGCATAAATGAGCGCCCATCGTCACGCGTGGATCGAGCAGGTTTTTTGGCAAGGCAAGGTCGATGGAAGGCATGCGTACTTGCGCAAAGAGCAGCGTTTGTTCACCGCAGTTATCCCAAATGCGCCGGGCCAGCGTGGACAGCAGGGTGTAGTACTGTTGGTTGTTGACCAGTACCGGCGTTGGATTGTCGTGTGCGTACACACTTCGGCGTGCATAGTCTTGCGTTTCGAACAGAGGCAGGTTGCGAGCCGAACAAGGGATCGCCAAGTGGTGATCCGGGTTGCGCTGCAACAGCAGGGAACAGGTTTGCGCGCTCATCACATTTCACCTTCCAATGCATAGTGCAGATCGGGTGCGAGCGTTATCTGGGCAATCGAGAAATAGCCATTCATTGCCAGCGAAGAAACGATGCAGTCGCTGCCGGGGTGTGCTGAACCCGCGCCAAGCTCGCCCAGTAGCGAAAGCCAGGGGTCGCTGCCGAAGGAATGACCGAATCGTTGATAGTGGTCGGCATGCACGCAAGCAGTGTCGAAGCACTTGAACAGTGCGCGGCGCGACATCTCTGGGAAAAACGGTACCGCGATGCCTAAACCAGGTCGGCTTTCGGTGAAACTGCGCAGGTTTCTTCCTAATTGCAGCAGCGCATTCGCCTGGCTTGAAGTGCCGATGAGCAGCATATTTTGGGCCTCTGGGATCACGTCAATCACTAACGTGCAGATGCCAAAACCGGATTTCCCCCACCGGTTGTTGCCTAACCAGTAAGTAAAATTGTGGATGTCCGTATCGACAATCTGCAGCAACAGCCTGCGACGACCATTGAACTGCGCCTTCTTCTGCATGTAACGCAGGATGAAACCCCAGCCAGTGCACTCATAGGCGTTGGTTATCCAGTCAGGGCGGCGCCCGTATTGGGTGGCTATCTCATCCTGGAAATAGCGTGCATGTGGCGAACCGTCAGCCAAAAACTGTGACAGCACGGTAGAACTCACCACGTAGTCGTCGATAGGGCCTGCGGCGCTTGCATGACGGCAAGCCTCATCGCCTACCCACTGCCCCAGCATCAACGCTGCATCCTCCAGGCTGACCTGGGACGCCACAAAGGGCGTTTCTGTGCGCCGGTAAGCGACCGTATGGACCCTGAAAGCCGGGACGGTGCCAAGCGACGGCGTTGATGCTAAGGGCTGCGAGTTCGACATGGTGAGCTTCTGGTATGAGGGTGGCTGGCGATCAAGCGACTTGTTGCTGATGCAACTGCGTGTCGATTTGCTCCAGGGTGGTGTACTGCGTGATGTTGAGTTGCTCAGGATCAATGGATCCGTAGAGCTGTTCGCAATAGACGATCAGCTCAACCACATTGAGTGAATCGATACCCAGCTCGCCCAAGCCGACATGGGTATCAACGCTTTCGATATTGAGGATCTTGGCGGCTTCCTTCTTCAGAAGTTCCAGAGTGTTGAGGCTTTCAGTCGTCGTAGTCATAGTTGTTTCTCTTTGAGTTAGAGCGGTTTAAAGGGAGGTGGATACAGGCTTGGCCACGCGCATGCTGGCGCGCAATTCGTGATAACAGCGGTAAGAACTGCCTTCCATTTTGGTAAACGCCAGCAGGTCACGCTGGTCGAGAAAGCTCGCCACGGCGCCACGGCTGACCAGATGCAAAAGCAGTTCGTTTGAGGCGAGTTTCAGTGCCAGCACGCGGTGCACGTCTTCGCTCTCGTAGCGGTCTGCGAGCGTCTTGGTGCGGGCGGCGGCGGCAATGAAGTCGCGTGAAGCGCGTTCGTCCGGCGTCAGTTCGAGGCGCCCTTGACTTGCCAGCCAGTCAACATGGGCCATCAGTGCGCGCACCAGAAAAGGCCGTACCGTTGTCAGGTATTTATTGAGTACCGCCGGGCCGCCCACTTTGAGGCGATCCTCTTGGGAAACCTGCACCGTGCCCTTGACGTTCCCCAGCTGCACGACATCGCCGAGAAAGGGTTCGCCGCAGAGGCTTCGCTTGAGTGTCTTGTATTGCTCGGGCCAGACCAGAAAGGCCGACGGGAAAAACGAGCCAGGCGTGCGGGCGGCAACAATTGCCATGCCATCAAGGTTGGCGTACATGCCCCAGACCTTGTCGATGTGCAGCTTGAAACCATCACCTTCCGGCTGGGCGACAGTGCGCCAGCTAGTGAGTGTAGGGCCGCCGGCATCACTCATCAGGAAACGCAGGGCGCTGCCGGCATCAATGCTGGCGCGTGCCCGTTCATATTGATCCGGCGTCAGGAACAGCGAAAACAAATGGGCGAAGTTCTGCATGAATGATCGATAGTGCAACGCCAGCCCTTCTTGCTGAATGCGTTCCAGAATAGATTCCAACTCATGGGTCGGCTGTGACAGGGCCACCGAGGGCCGGTTTAATTGCTCGGCAGACTCAAAGTTGTGCATCGTCTGCGAAATCAACATGTCGGAATCCATCAGTCGCACGCAAGCGCGCGAAATGATCTGGATCAACTGAGCAGGAAGTTCGCCATATATAGATAAGCGGTGAAGAACCGGTTGTGCACACACATTCAATAATGAATGGCGTGACGAACCCGTCTCCCCACCTTGCGTCAAAGTGTGCATAGTGAGTGATCCAGTATTTAAGTTGCAGTGCGTCAGCGTTTGGATGTAACTGGCGTGGTTAGTCGTTAACTCACAAGCTGCGCTATATCGGTCTTGTCGTTATTGTTCACTACGGTTTGCAGATAAATAGTTCGACACTCCAGGCGCTTGAGTTTATTGCTGGTCGTGCGTGGCAAACTTCCGGGGGGGACGAAGTTAATGGCATGGGCGCCAAATCCAAACTTGTCGCGCAACTGGTTTTGAAGTTGGGTGCGCAGTTCCAGTTGGTTCTGCTTGGCGTCAAGCTCAACCAGAATGGCCAGGCTCTCGGTTCTCTGTGCCTCGTCGTAGATACCGAAGGCTGCTATTGCATTACCCCCGCTTGCCAATAAAGGGTGTAAGGCAATGACGTCTTCAATTTCATGGGGGAAATAATTACTGCCACGGATGATGATGAGTTCTTTCTTGCGCCCGAGTACAAATAAGTGTTCATCCACTCGATAGCCTATATCCCCGGTCGCAAACCAGTCGCCGCTTTGGTAATGCTCGGTCTGGCCTTCGGCGGGCAAATAGCCGGACATGACAGAAGTCCCACGTATGAAAATTTCACCCACTTCGCGGTCTTTAGCGTCGGAATTGTCCAAGGCCCTTACCGCTACTTGCATCCCGCTAATCGGCCGACCCATCGACAGTACGGTTTCTACCCTGCGGCTGTTATCGTCGGCGCGGCGTGCTTGCCAATGGTCAATCACCGAGCCGGAGTCGATACGGTCAGAAATCACGTAAGAGAGCGCCTGCTCATCGTAATTAAAGTTCGTATTATGCATGGTCACCGCCAGCGTCGATTCCGCCATGCCGTAACAGGGTTGCAGCGCAGAACGTGAAAGACCGTGGGGCGAGAATGTCTGTGCAAAGTCCCTCAGGCAGACTTCATCGACCCTTTCGGCGCCGACAAAGATATTGCGCAACTTGCTTAGATCGACATCTTTCATTGACGCTTCGCGGTAACGGCGAATGCAATACTGCAGGGCGAACGTCGGCGCAGCCGTGGTGGTTGTGCCAAAGCTGGACATGCGTTTGAGCCAGCCAAGCGGGTTGCGAATAAAACTGGCCGGCTGCATCAAGAGCAGAGGTGCCTGGTAATACAGGTTCGACAATAGTGTCACCAGGCCCATGTCGTGATGCAGCGGCAGCCAGGAAGCGGAGGCGTCGCCGCGGTCGGCACTGTAGCCAACGACACCGCCGATACCGCGCACATTGGCGATGACATTGCGATGACTCAGGATGGCTGCCTTGGGGCGACCGGTCGAGCCCGAGGTCAGTTGCACATGATGGCCGCTGTCCGCTTGGCAGCGTTCCAGGCGGCTTGGAAAACCTGCGCTGGCCGCGACTCTCACTTCTGCGCTCGAGATCACACGTACAGGCATTTGAGCAAGCAAACTCTGAAGTGCGGGTGCGTTGCTTTCGGATGCGATCAGCAGGCGCGGTGCAAATAACTGACAGGCAACATATATCTGGTTGCGCGGTGAGTCTGCCATTAATCTTCCAGGCAATGCGACTGTGCAAGGCAAGGCGCCTATCAGAACGCACCCAGTCAATAGCAACAAGTGATCGATAGATGCAGGCAGGGCAAGAATAACCAGGTCATTACGAACAACACCCAATTCGGTCAGGGCTGAAGAAACCGCCAACGCTTGTTGTGCCAACGTCGCATATGAAATGCTTTTTTCTTCCCCGTTCTCTTCTATGACAGTAATTTCTCGCAGTGCGCTGTGCTGTGGGTTTTCCAAGGCGCACACAATAGCATCGATCATTGTTTCCAATTGATGATCTCCGGGAAGTCAATCAAACAAGTTTGTGAAATATTAAAAATTCAATACAACGTTCGAATGAGCCTGCAAACCTGTAGTGCCCGGTGCGAGTGACTCTAAGGTATGAAATAGTGTTTGTAAATATGTCGACTGAAACTTTCATCATCTTTCATGTTTGCTGCGCTTTGCGTTAATGCCGGTTTTTTAAGTGGGTGTTAGAGTTGTTTAAGTTTCTAAACATTTGGTGGATTGAATTGGAAGTTTTGTATTTAGGCGATAGAGGTCGCTGTTTGTTTTTGTAATACATGTCGGCTATTTGTTCTTGTGCGTAGGCGCGGTCATGTCTTTGGGTTGATGCAGAATAAACCGGGTTTTAAAGTTGTCGTTTATACGCGTTGCCTAAGTATTTTAATAAGGGTCACGTTCTTCAGTGTTCAAGCATTCTATTCTTCGTTTGGTGTTTATGGCAGTTGTTATACCTTGCTCTTCGGGTTACACATTTTGTCGGGTCGTGTATTGGTTGGTGGCAACGCAAGGCAGGCCATAGCCGATTATTTCTGGCGCCTGACGTGTCATTGACTACGCTGCACTTGATCGAACGTATCGACGCGCCCTGTATCGAGCCTCGTCAATTCGTTACGGTTTGTTTTTCAAGGATGTGAAGGAGGCCCGCGGGTTTGTCCAAATTCAAAGCAGTCATTGTCTTCCTCGTACTGTTGCTCTCAGGCAACGGCATGCTTCAAGCAGCACCTACTCTGGCCTCTGTAATGAAGGCCGAGGAGCGAGATGGTAAACCTCCCGTGCTGGTCGACGGTGGCCTGCTCGGGGCGCTAGGTGCGGGGATGGATGAGGTTCAAGAAAAACTTGGACTGAGCTTGAGTCTGCTGGACGTGTGGCGTTTGCGTATCGAGCGTGCCGCCAACGAAGCCGGGGTGCTGCTAGAGCAAGCATCGAGCCGCCCGGATTGGAGTACAGCAGGCGACTTTTTCCTGTTGTCGGCTATTTGGTTTGGCGTTTTTATTGCCTTGATGCTGGGCGGTCGGTTGGTTGCGCATCATGTGTGCAAACGCCGCGATATTACGATAAGACCGAGGGTGCAAAAGCTTCTGGGTTATCTGCTGCCTTACCTGCTGCCCTCGTTTATCAGCCTGAGCATCACGTTGTATGCCAGTCGTCTTATACAAGACTCCCTCAGTCGCTCGCTGGCGCTCAGTTTCGCTTACAGCAGCAGCGGCGGCGTGTTTTGTGCCGCGCTGGTTCTGTCGTTGAGTGCGATGTTCTATATAGGCCACAAGCGTCGAGCGGTGGCGATCATTGAGCGGTATGCGGTGCGTCCGTTGTTTCTGATCGGCTTTTTTGCCGCGTTCAGCGATGCCATGAGCAGTGCTCAAACGGCCGCTCAAATCGGCGAAAACCTCGCGAGCTGTGTATCGGTGCTGACGGGATTGCTGGCCTGCACGGTCTTTGCTTTTCTGGTGATCAGGCTGCGTCGACCCGTGGCCCACCTCATACGTAACCGTGCGTTGGCGCAACGCATAGGGCAGCCGGCGCTGCAGGAATCCCTGCGCATCTTTTCAGTGCTGTGGTACTGGCCTATTTTGCTGATGCTGTTGGTGTCAGCATTCAACTTGCTGGGTGTGGGTGAGGGCAGCGAGCGCGCTTTGCGAAACGCCCTGCTGACCTCTGCATTGTTGATCGGCACTGTTTTCCTGAGCACGATCTTTCATCACTCATTTACGACCAACACCGAGCATGCAGGTGCCTATAAGGCGCGGTTGATGACCGTGGTATACGCGGTGCTGCGAATCGCCTTGAGCGTGACGTTTATCGAACTGCTGGCGCAGATCTGGGGTTTTTCGCTGTGGGCTTTTGCCTCGGACAGCCGCACAGGGAAGGTCATCAGTGATTCGTTAGGCCATATTCTGTTGATTTTGTTGGTGACGTGGCTGGCTTGGGTGGTGCTCGATACCGCCATTCAACAGGCGTTGCAACCGCCCGCCAATCGACGTGGAACCCGTGAGCCCAGCACCCGCATCAAAACCATCCTGCCTTTGATGCGCAACGCGATCAAAGTCATTTTGGTGGTGGTCTGCACCATCACCACCATGGCCAATCTGGGTGTCAATGTGGCTCCTTTTCTGGCCGGTGCGGGCGTCATCGGCTTGGCCATAGGCTTTGGCTCCCAGCAATTGGTACAGGACGTGATTACGGGTCTGTTCATCATTATTGAAGACACCATCTCGGTCGGTGACTGGGTGGTGGTCGATTCAACCCATGCTGGCACGGTGGAGGGGCTGACCATCCGGACTTTGCGTCTGCGTGACTCCAGGGGTTTTGTTCATTCCGTACCCTTTGGGCAGATCAAGGCGGTCATCAACCATTCCAGGCAATTCGCTTACGCCTTCTTTACCGTGCAGTTCACGTATGACACCGACATGGATAAAGCGACAGATCTGATCCGTGAAGCGGGTCAGCAGATTAGCAATGACCCTATACTGAGCCTCAGCTTGCAGGGCACATTGACCATCTTCGGGGTCGATAGCATGACGCTTGATGGGGTGACAATTACAGCGCAGTTCCGAACCGTGTCTGGGGCGCAAAACACGGTGAGCCGTGCGTTCAATGGCCGGCTTAAAAAGCTTGTGGATAAATCGGATGATGTGCACTTTGCGCAACATTATCCACAGGGTTTTTTACTGCCTGTTCGGGAGTCGGGGGAGGGCGCGGCACCCGTGGCTGGGCAAGCGCGCTCCTCGGTACTCCTGGCTGACCTACCCGGTAGCCTCAATGAGGGTCATTGAGACGCGGCGCAGTTTGTCAGTGACGACAGGCGGATAAACCCGCAAAATGCGTAATTGTTGATCATGACCAACGGTTTGCGAGGTTGGTTTCTGGTATATATCACCCTTTTGAATAGACTGAGCCTGCACAATCTATGCGAATGCGCCTTATGTTACTGGGCGGCGGAAATGCTCTCGGGCAGGCGCTGATCCGTCAGGGTGCCGAGGAAGACATCAATTTCCTCGCCCCGCGTCCGCCGCAAGACGGCTGGGACGCTGCAAGCCTCACACAACTGCTTGATGACACCCGTCCAGATGCGGTGATCAACCTTGCCTACTATTTCGATTGGTTCCAGGCGCGGGCAGTGGACGAGACTCGTCTTGCGGCTCAGGAGCGCTCTGTCGAACGTTTGGCCGAACTGTGCCAGCATCACAACATCATTTTGTTGCAACCCTCCAGCTATCGCGTGTTCGATGGCTCGCGGGCAACTGCCTATAGCGAAAAGGACGAGCCTGTCCCGCTGGGGTTGCGCGGTCAGGCGTTGTGGCGCATTGAGCAAAGCGTAAGGGCCATTTGCCCTCAACACGTTTTGCTGCGCTTTGGCTGGCTGCTCGATGACAGTCCCGATGGCACGCTGGGGCGCTTTCTTGCTCAGGCTGAAAAGCCGGGCGAAGTGTTTCTGGCCGATGATCGCCGCGGTAACCCTACGCCAGTAGATGATGCTGCCCGAGTGATTATTTCTGTGCTTAAACAGCTCGATTGTGCGGCTCCGCTTTGGGGCACCTATCACTACGCGGGGCATGAGGCGACAACGCCGCTGGCGCTGGGGCAGGCGATCTTGACCGAAGCGCGCAACTTGCACCCACTGGCCATCGAAAGTCCCACGCCGCAGGCTCATGCAGCGTGCCCGGACGCGGCTCAAGAGCCGCAACATGCCGTACTGGCCTGTAAAAAAATTCTACACACTTTCGGAATCAAGCCCCGCGCCTGGCGTGCGGCGCTCCCGACTTTACTTGACAGGTTTTATCGTCATGGTTGATGCACCCGTTTTAGTCACTGGCGGAGCCGGATTCATTGGTTCCAATCTGGTCGATGCATTGTTGGCCAAAGGCTACGCCGTTCGGATTCTCGATGACTTATCCACCGGTAAACGCAGCAACCTGCCGCTGGACAACCCCAAGGTCGAGCTAATCGAAGGTGACGTAGCGGACGCGGCATTGGTCCTCAAGGCCATGAACGGTTGCAGCGCAGTCGTTCATCTGGCGGCAGTTGCTTCGGTTCAAGCCTCGGTAGACGACCCTGTACGTACTCATCAAAGTAATTTCATCGGCACGCTGAACGTCTGCGAGGCCATGCGCGAGACTGGGGTCAAGCGGGTTGTCTTTGCGTCCAGTGCGGCTGTCTACGGCAATAACGGCGAGGGCGAGTCGATCGCTGAAGACACGCCCAAGGCACCGCTGACACCTTATGCATCGGACAAGCTGGCCAGTGAGCACTATCTGAATTTCTACCGCCGCCAGCATGGCCTGGAGCCGGTGATTTTTCGCCTCTTCAACATCTTCGGGCCGCGCCAGGATCCGTCTTCGCCTTACTCGGGTGTGATCAGCATTTTCAGTGAGCGCGCGGTAAAGGGTTTGCCCATCACCATTTTTGGCGACGGGGAGCAAACGCGCGACTTCTTGTACGTAGGCGATCTGGTCAACATTCTGATGCAAGCCATCGAGGCCACAGAGGTTGAGGAAGGTGCGGTCAACGTGGGTTTGAACCAAGCCACCACCCTCAACCAAATGCTGCAGGCGTTGAGCGGTGTGGTGGGAGAGTTGCCACCGATCAGCTATGGCCCGGCCCGCTCCGGCGACATCCGGCATTCGCGGGCTGACAACACCCGTCTGTTGCAGCGTTTTACACTGGGTGAAATCACGCCCATGAGCGAAGGGTTGGCCCGTTTGCTCGGTCGTTAATAACCTCTCGGTCATAAAAAAGGCGCCTTTATAAGGCGCCTTTTTTCTTGCTGCTTAGTTAAAACTTGTAACCAATGCCGACCATGTAAACGAATGGGTCCACGTCTACGTTGACCTTGGCGCGCGTGCCGGGTGCCACGGCGTTGTTTTCTACCGTCGCGCGGGTATCGATATCGATATAACGCGCCTGGGCGTTGATCATGATGTTATCGGTCAGCATATAGTCCGCACCGATCTGCCAGGCCAGGCCCCACGAGTTTTTCGCCTTGAAGTTGTCAAAGCCTGCTGCGCTGGCGCTGCTGCCGACGTGTTCGTCGTAGATCCAGGTGTAGTTGATGCCGGCACCGACGTAAGGCTGGAATACTGATTTAGGGTCCAGCGGGTAGTACACAACGCTCAGGGTCGGAGGCAAGTGCTTGAGGCTGCCCAATTTACCGTTGGCCGCAGCCAGGCCGGTGCCCTTCAGCTTGACGTCGTGCTCAAACGGCGTGGCCGCCAGCAACTCGATACCGACATGGTCGGTGATCATGTACGCAAAGTTGAGACCCAGCTGCGTGTCGCTGCTCATGGTCGCCTTGCCACCCAGATCTGCCCCTGCCAGCGGACCCTGATCAACCTTGACGCTGGAGCTGTCGGCTTTCGGGTTAACCGTGATGGCACCGGCCCGCAGGATGATGTCGCCTTCCGTGTGTGCTTGGGCAAGCGGTGCGACGACAGCGAGCGCAAGGGCTGCGGCGCTGAGCAAGGACTTGTGCATTGGAGCTCCATTGGGATGTTTAAAATTTATATAACCAATGGTAATGAGCGAAAGATGAGCTTCCGTTGACCCAGCTCAATGAATGGGCAAAGTTGTGAAAAATTCGTTAAAAGTTAACCGCATACCCTCACCCTAGCCCTCTCCCAAAGGGAGAGGGGACTAAAGTCAAAAGCGGTTGGGTGCAACACCGCCTATCAAGCACTTTCTTATAGGTAGAGGGAGAGTTAAGTCAAAAGCGGGTCGGCGCAACCCCCCGGTCAAGCCCCCTCTCCCTATGGGAGAGGGTTGGGGTGAGGGGATTTGAGTTATTCAGGCAACTCATACACAACGATCTTCTGCGCATCCATCTGATAACCCGCGTCTGCCAATTCGCTAGTGCTGGCTTTGACCTGCAAGGCGCCGACGATCCAGTAGGGCTGATACAGCTCATCGACCTGAACCCCTTCCTTGCTGGTCACATGCACGATCTGGTTCGACGGCGGAGGCGGCACATGAATGCAGGCGCCAAAGTAAGGCACCAGCAAGAACTCGGTTGTGCGCCCCGCTTCATTGACTTCAAGCGGAACGATATACCCCGGCAAGCGAATCAATTGGCCGTTCAGGGATGTCACCACCGGCGCATTGGGCAAGTCCTGTTTGGCCGCCGGAGCGGCCTCCATGTCGCCCATCTGTGACAAGTCATGCATCGGCGCCATGTCTGGCACCTCGGCCGGGGCGTCCGGCGGGATCATTTCCGACCAGGTCAGCTCCTTGGGCTCAGCCGCCCACAAGGGTGTAGCCACCACCACCAGCACGAGGGCAAGCAATGCGCGAGACAGAGCAGACGTCTTCATATAACCGGACTCATAAACGAATGGACAGACCATCGGCCAGCGATTGTCGGTAGGCGCGCCATGCCGGCACGCAGCCCATCAACAGGGCGGCCGCCAGAATACCGCCGAGCAGTGTCCATTCATATTCAGTTGGCCAGGACAGCGGCAAATATAACCCGTAGTTTGATTGCACATAGCCTTGAGCCACGGCGATGCACACATACAGCAAGCCAACCCCCGCCACCACGCCGGCCAAGGCCAAAGCCAAGGCCTCGAACACCAATAAAGTGGCGATATGCCAAGGTCGGGCGCCGACGGAGCGCAAAATCGCCATCTCACGACGGCGTTCGTTGAGGCTGGTCAAAATCGCGGTCAGCATGCCGATCAAGCCGGTTAACACCACAAACAAAGACACCACAAACAGTGCTTTTTCAGCAGTGCTCATCAAGCTCCAAAGCTCTTGCAGGGCCACGCCGGGCAAGATAGCCATCATCGGTTCACCACGGAAATCATTGATTTCACGCTGCAAGGCAAAGGTCGAAATTTTACTGTTAAGGCCCAGCATAAACGCTGTGATGGCTTGCGGTGTCAGGTCCATATTGCGCGCCTGATCCGCAGTGACACGCCCGGCGCCTCGGGCGGGCACACCGTTATGCCAATCGATATGAATCGCTTCCATGCCCCCCAGACTGATATGCAGCGTGCGGTCGACCGGCGTGCCGGTACGTTTGAGAATCCCGACCACGGTAAACGGCTTGTCATCATGTTTGACCAGGCTGATGGCCGCCACGCCGTGGGCCAGTACCAGCTTGTCGCCCAGCTTGTAATGCAGGGCTTCAGCCACTTCGGCACCCAGCACCACCTCAAAAGGGTCGGTGGCAAAGGGCCGTCCAGCGGCCAGTTCGAGATTTTGCCGATGACCGTATTGATAGTGCTCGAAATAGGCCTCGCTGGTGCCCATCACCCGATAGCCACGGTGTGAATCACCCAGTGACATGGGGATTGCCCATTTCACCTTAGGGTTATTGGCGAAGTGTTCAAAGCTGTCCCAACGAATGTTGTTGGTGGCATTGCCAATGCGAAACACTGAATACAGCAGCAAATTAACTGAGCCGGAGCGGGCGCCGACAATCAGGTCGGTGCCGCTGATGGTGCTGGCGAAGCTGGCGCGAGCTTCGGTGCGCACACGCTCCACGGCCAGCAGCAGGCAGACCGACAGGGCAATGGCGAAGGCGGTCAGCAGCGCGGTGAAACGGCGGTTAGCCAGGCTGGCCATGGCAAGACGAAACAAATACATCTCAGACCTCTGCCTGTGTGGCGGCGCGATTGAGTTCAGACAACGACAGGTTACGGTCAAACAACGGCGCCAGGCTTTGATCATGACTGACGAACAGCAAGCTGGCGCCCGCATCCCGGCACTCGGCAAACAGTAACTGGATAAATGCTTCACGGGCATCGGCGTCGAGGGCGGATGTGGGTTCATCCGCGATGACCAGTTCCGGCTGACCAATCAGTGCCCGGGCGGCTGCAACCCGTTGCTGCTGACCGATGGACAGTGAATCCGCACGCCGCTCCAGCAGGGCCGGATCTTTAAGGCCCAAATGTGCCAGTAGGGTTTGCGCGGCGTTGCCCACGCTGCCGTGCCGTTGCACGGCGCGGCTGGCGCGCAGTTTGGAAAAGTGGCAAGGCAGTTCGACGTTCTCACGTACCGACAAAAATGGCAGCAAATTGAATTGCTGAAAGATATAGCCCGTGTGGTCGACCCGGAAACGATCACGAGCGCCTGAGCCGAGTTCACTCAACTCCTGGCCCAGTAACCGAATGGTTCCTTTGTTGGCTTTTTGCACACCGCCCAGCAAGCCCAGTAAGGTGGTTTTGCCGCTGCCGCTCGGGCCTTTGAGAAACAGGGTTTCACCCGGTTCCAGGCGAAAGGTCGGAATATCCAGCAACACGGGTTGTCCCGGCCAGCTGAAGCTTAAGTTGGCGAGTTCGATAAGCGCTTGGGTCATGGGTAAAGACTGTCGCCTGCAATGGGGTAAACATTATGTCGTCGCAGCCTGTGGCCGCGACGGCACCTGCGCTTTTGCTTAAAACTTCAACGTTGGCGCTTTGGGTGTTGCTTCTACCGATTGCTGCCCTGTACTGCCGATCAGTTGTACCTTGATTGTATGAGTGCCGGGGAAAGTCATGAAAAACTGAGCCAGATCCAGCGTCTTCAATGCGTCCGGCTGGCTGCACGTGAAGGCGTAATGCGCTTCGATATCGCTGTGATGATGCTCACCTTTGACTGCGCCTTCTTCCGGTGCTGGCTCAAAGAGTGGGCTCTTCAATTCTTGAGCATCGGCGGTGCAGCCAGCGGCCTTTGGAATGCTGAACAGCACGAGCGGATTTTCCAGTTGCTGTTGAGCCGAGGCAACCTTGGCCTTGTCAGCGTCAGTGGTCGCGACGTGCTCGAATCCCACCAGGTTCATCGAGGGCCCGTCGAGATCCAGCTCCAGCGTTTGGCCGTCCAGCGCGACGTTTAAACTGCCTACTCCATGCTCATGGGGGGGCAAACTGCCGTGTTCATGGTCGTGATCATGCGCGTCGGCGGCATGCGCCATGGCCAGTGGTAACAAAGCAAACGGCAAGGTAAGAAGCAAACGGCGCATGGCGGACTCCAGCTGAATGATGAATAAATTGTTATGTGATCTTATAACAATGTTGGCGGGAGTTTGCCTGTCTGCTTGGCGTTAAGCAAGTCGCATGGGAGCATGCCTTCATGAAACTTTTGGAGCAGCGTTGATGGTGCGTATTCGCGGAATGATCGGCGACTGGCCGGTGGATTTGACGGTTGAGCTGGATGACAGCGATTGGGCAAGACTAGGGGCGCAGTTGCACGTGAGCGAAGCGCCGACCAGCACGGTGCCAACCCAGCCTGTGAGTCAGGACGATGCAGTCTGGGAAACCACCAAAGACGTGTTGCGCAAAGCCGGGTCAATCTCCGGGCCTGAGTTATTAGGCCAGCTTGAAGCCCTGACTGGCAGCGTCGGCGCTGGCAAGCGCTTATTGGTGCGCTTGCGCCATTGCGCCGAAGTGAAGGTGGTCAGCGGTGCTGACTCACCGATTTATAGCTGGGTCGACCAGGGACCCTCAATTTTGTAGCCGCTGAGGAGCGTAGCGAGGCTGCGTTCGAGCGCGAAGCGGTCGTAAACCCGGAATGCTTGATTGACCTGACACGCAGCAGGTGTCTGGTTTTGCGACGGCTTCGCCGCCGGACGCAGCCTCGCTTCGCTCCTCAGCTGCTACGTGGCGGTGGGTTTAGTACAGCGCCGCGAACAGCTTGCGGCGATAAGTGGTGACGAGCGGATGATCGTTGCCCAGCAGGTCGAATACTTGCAACAAGGTCTTGTGGGGGAGGCCTTCGTTGTAGCTGCGGTTGCGGGTAAACAGTTTCAACAAGCCATCCAGTGCAGCTTCGTATTGCTGGCGGGCCAATTGCTGGATTGCCAATTGATACGCGGCTTCGTCATCCTGCGGGTTTTGCGCAATGCGGGCTTTCAAGTCAGCCACATCCGGCAAGTCTGCGGCCTGGCGCAGGAAGGTTACTTGCGCTTTTGCGCCTGCCAGTTCAGCTTTATGTTCGTCACTTTTGACAGCGTCCAGCACGCCTTGCGCTTCTGTCAGTTCGCCACGCTCGGCCAGACAACGGCCATACAGAATCAGCGCTTTGGCGTTGGTGTTGTCCTCGGTCAGGATGCTTTTAAGCGCCGTTTCGGCGTCAGCAAAACGGCTCTCGGCAAATAACGCTTCAGCTTGCACCATCGGGTCTTCTTCGACGGGCTCGGGCATCACGACATGGGGGGCGAGCATGGTGCGAATCGCGGATTCGGGTTGCGCATCCTGAAAACCGTCGACCACTTTGCCGTCTTTAAACAGCACCACGGTCGGCAGGGTTTGAATGCCGATACGGCCAACAATGTCTTGCTCAACGTCACAGTTGACCTTGGCCAGCAGTAATTCGCCCTGATAGTCCTCGGCAATCTGTTCCAGGATGGGCAGCATCACCTTGCACGGTGCGCACCATTCGGCCCAGAAATCCACCAGTACGGGTTGGTCAAAAGACGCTTGGACAACCTGTTTGTCGAAGTCAGCAGAGGTCACGTCGAAGCTGTAAGAAGGCGTAGGCTGATTCATGTTGTGTCTCAAAGCAGGTAAAAATTAAGGCAACTATAAGGGCAAAGCGGGACGGTAGGCTCAGGGGGCTTTGACGAATGCCAAGGTTCCCATGGCCTGCGTCGACGGCTGGCTGATAATTCGCGATGGCAGGTGCAAGATCAACTGCCCTGACTGACTGGCGCGCCCGCGCAGCTCAACCCGTGCCCCAGCAGGAAAGGCTTCAGGGTTGAAACGCAGTTTGAACGGCAGCGCCTGGTTATTGCCGGTGATCTTGCTGCTGGCCATCAAACCTTGCGGACGCCCGCGCTCATCAATGATCAGCATGGCCAGTTCTACTTCAGCACCGGCCGGCACGCCGGTCAGTACGCCGCTGATCTCGCGCTGATAAGCCGGGAGCGGGCCCAGGTCTTTTGGCGCGTCAGTCTCTGGCTCCATCAGTACCTGAGGCTGCACGGGTTTTGGCGGTTCACTGCTACACGCGACCAGCAAACTGGCGAGGCACAGCAAAACAAGCGTTCGTAGCGGCATAGACGGCTCCAGCGGCAAGTCAGTCGGCGTAACAGATGGTGTGAAACATAGTCGGCGGACTGTATACCGTAAAGCCTATGACTTGTCTTGCCAGTGGGATGCGCTAACATGGCGCTCCCCATTTTTGTTGGCTGCCACCATGCACTGTCCCTTCTGCGGTGCCAACGACACTAAAGTCATCGACTCGCGTCTGGTTGCCGAGGGCGATCAGGTGCGTCGCCGGCGTGAATGCCTGGCCTGTGGTGAGCGCTTCACCACCTTTGAAACAGCTGAGTTGGTATTACCCCGCCTGATCAAGCAAGACGGCAGCCGTCAGCCGTTCGACGAAGAAAAACTGCGTGCTGGCATGCAGCGTGCGCTGGAAAAGCGCCCGGTCAGTGTCGAGCGTCTTGAAGCCGCCCTGGCTCACATCAAAAGCAAGTTGCGTGCAACGGGTGAGCGCGAGGTCAAATCCCTTGTTGTCGGTGAGTTGGTCATGGCTGAGCTGCAAAAGCTCGACGAAGTGGCCTATATCCGTTTCGCCTCTGTGTATCGTCGCTTCCAGGACCTTAACGAGTTCCGTGAAGAGATCGACCGCCTTGCCCGAGAGCCTTCAACCAAATGACCGTATCCACTGAACAAGCCGTCCTGGACGGCCATTACATGGCCCGCGCTATCGAATTGGCGCGCAATGGCCTGTACACCACACACCCTAACCCGCGTGTCGGTTGCGTGATTGTGCGCGACGGGCAGATAGTCGGCGAAGGCTGGCACGTGCGCACGGGCGAGCCCCATGCCGAAGTTCACGCGTTGCGAGCGGCGGGCGCGTTGGCCCGTGGTGCCACCGCATACGTTACGCTTGAACCGTGCAGCCATCACGGCCACACACCGCCGTGTGCCGATGGACTGGTCAATGCGGGCGTGGCACGGGTTGTTGCGGCGATGCAAGACCCCAACCCGGATGTCGCGGGACGTGGCCTGAAACGTTTGTCAGACGCGGGCATTGACGTGCGCTGTGGCGTGCTTGAGCAGGAAGCCCGTGCGTTGAATCCGGGTTTTCTCAAGCGTATGGAGCACGGCCTGCCGTTTGTGCGGGTCAAGATGGCAATGAGCCTGGATGGCCGTACCGCGATGGCCAATGGCGAAAGCCAATGGATTACCGGCCCGGCTGCGCGCTCGGCGGTTCAGCGTTTGCGCGCGCAAGCCAGTGTGGTGTTGACCGGTGCAGACACCGTTTTGGCCGATGGCGCTCGCCTGACCGTGCGAGGCCCTGAGCTGGGCTTGAGCCCTGAACTGACCGCGCTGGCGCTTAGCCGTCCACCGCTGCGGGTGTTGATTGACGGGCGTTTGCGGGTGCCGCTGGATGCTCCGTTCTTCAAGGCCGGGCCGGCGCTGGTCGCCACGTGTGTGCCGCCTGCCGAACAGTACCGCACGGGGCCGGAATGCCTGGTGATTCACGGGGCCAACGGCCAGGTCGACCTGCGCAAACTGTTGGAAGCGCTGGCCGCCCGTGGTGTCAACGAGGTGCTGGTCGAGGCCGGCCCAAGGCTGGCGGGCGCGTTTGCCGAGCAAGGTCTGGTGGATGAATACCAGATTTTTGTCGCGGCCAAGTTCTTGGGTTCCAGCGCCCGGCCATTGCTTGAGCTGCCGTTGAATCATATGAGTGAAGCAGTGTTGCTTAAAATTACAGATATGCGCGCAGTAGGCGATGACTGGAGAGTCACAGCCATACCTGTGCCATCAGCGAGCGTATAATTCTCAGCCTCCGTTTAATGCAGGCTTGGTTCTCAAGGGGAACGCCATGTTTACCGGCATCATCGAATCCATCGGCACCATCCGCGCACTGACCCCTAAAGGCGGTGATGTGCGTGTTTCTGTAGACACCGGCAAGCTCGACCTGAGCGACGTCAAACTCGGTGACAGCATCGCGATCAATGGCGTGTGCCTGACTGCCGTTGAGCTGCCGGGTAACGGATTTGCGGCGGATGTCAGTCGCGAAACGCTTGATTGCACCGCGTTCAACGAATTGAAAAGCGGCAGCCGGGTCAATCTGGAAAAAGCCCTGACCCCAACCACGCGTCTGGGCGGTCATCTGGTGAGCGGTCATGTGGATGGCGTCGGCGAAGTGATCTCCCGTGAAGAGAACGCCCGCGCCATTGAATTCGTGATTCGTGCCCCGAAAGAACTGGCCAAATACATTGCCCATAAAGGCTCGATCACCGTCGACGGCACCAGCCTGACCGTGAACTCGGTCAATGGCGCCGAGTTCTCGCTGACGATCATTCCGCATACCCTGAGCGAAACCATCATGGACGACTACCGTCCGGGCCGCCGGGTGAACCTCGAAGTTGATTTGTTGGCGCGTTACCTGGAACGCTTGTTGCTGGGCGATAAAGCCGCCGAGCCAACCTCGGGTGGCATCAGCGAAAGTTTTCTGGCCGCCAACGGCTATCTCAAATCCTGATTAAGGGGGTGCCGCGTGGCGCTCAACAGCATCGAAGAACTGGTTGAAGACATCCGCCAAGGCAAGATGGTCATCCTTATGGATGACGAAGACCGTGAGAACGAAGGCGACCTGATCATGGCAGCCGAGTGCTGTCAGGCCGAGCATATTAACTTCATGGCGCGGTTTGCCCGTGGTCTGATCTGCATGCCGATGAGCCGTGAACGCTGCGAGCTGCTGAAGCTGCCGTTGATGGCTCCGCGCAATGGCTCCGGCTTTGGCACCAAGTTCACGGTGTCAATCGAAGCGGCGACAGGTGTGACCACCGGCATTTCGGCGGCGGACCGTGCGCGCACCGTACAGGCGGCTGCGGCCAAAGACGCCAAAGCTGAAGACATCGTCAGCCCTGGTCATATTTTCCCGTTGATGGCCCAAGCCGGTGGCACCCTTGCCCGTGCAGGTCACACCGAGGCGGCTTGCGACCTGGCCCGTATGGCCGGTTTTGAGCCAAGCGGCGTCATTTGTGAAGTGATGAACGACGACGGCACCATGGCCCGTCGCCCGGAACTGGAACTTTTTGCTGCCGAACACGGCATCAAGATCGGCACCATTGCCGACCTGATCCACTACCGCATGATTCACGAACGTACCGTTCAGCGGATTGCCGAGCAGCCACTGGACAGCGAACTGGGCCAATTCAACCTGGTGACCTATCGTGATTCAGTTGAAGGCGATGTGCACATGGCACTGACCCTGGGCAAGATCAGCGCAGAAGAGCCGACGTTGGTGCGTGTGCACAACATGGACCCTTTGCGTGACCTGTTAATGGTCAAGCAGCCGGGCCGCTGGAGCCTGCGCGCGGCCATGAGCGCGGTGGCAGAGGCGGGCAGCGGTGTAGTGCTGTTGCTGGGGCACCCCTTGGATGGCGACGTATTGCTGGCTCATATACGTGAAACCGCAGACGCGGTGCCGGCCAAAAAACCGACCACGTACAGCATCGTCGGTGCCGGTTCACAGATCCTGCGTGACCTGGGCGTGCGAAAAATGCGCCTGATGAGTTCACCAATGAAGTTCAATGCCATATCCGGTTTCGATCTGGAAGTTGTAGAATACGTGCCCTCCGAATAAAGACCGGTCGTGTCCAGTCCGAATTCGTGGCCCAATATCCTTAAAGAGCGCACGCAAGTGCGCTCTGGCTCTTTAATACGAGACATACCGAATGACCCTGAAGACCATCGAAGGTACCTTCATCGCCCCCAAAGGTCGCTACGCGCTAGTAGTCGGCCGTTTCAACAGCTTCGTCGTCGAAAGCCTGGTGAGTGGTGCCGTTGATGCCCTGGTTCGCCACGGTGTGAACGAAAGCGACATCACCATCATCCGTGCTCCGGGCGCGTTTGAAATCCCGCTGGTTGCGCAAAAAGTTGCCCAGCGCAACGAATTCGCCGCCATCATCGCCTTGGGCGCTGTAATCCGTGGCGGTACTCCGCACTTCGAATACGTTGCAGGCGAGTGCACCAAGGGCTTGTCTCAAGTGTCCATGCAGTTCGGCGTACCGGTTGCCTTCGGCGTGCTGACCGTTGACTCGATTGAACAAGCCATCGAGCGCTCCGGCACCAAAGCCGGCAACAAAGGCGCAGAAGCTGCCTTGTCCGCCCTTGAAATGGTTAGCCTGTTGGCACAGTTGGAGGCCAAGTGATTTCCGACGAAAGCGATCGTTTCAACCCGCGCGACCCGAAACCTGCGGACGCTGGCAAACCTTCCAAGAGTGCCAAGCGCCGTGAAGCGCGTCAGTTGGCGACTCAAGCCCTGTACCAGTGGCACATGGCTAAACAGTCCCTGAACGAAATCGAAGCGCAATTCCGCGTCGATAACGATTTCACCGACGTTGACGCTGCGTACTTCCGTGAAATCCTGCATGGCGTGCCTGCGAACAAAGGCGAGATTGATGCGGCTTTGACGCCTTGCCTGGACATCACCATCGAAGAACTCGATCCGGTTGAGTTGTCGGTGCTGCGCCTGTCTACCTGGGAACTGCTCAAGCGTGTCGACGTGCCTTACCGCGTTGTGATCAACGAAGGCATCGAGCTGGCCAAAGTATTCGGTTCCACCGACGGCCACAAGTTCGTCAACGGTGTGCTCGACAAACTGGCGCCACGTCTGCGTGAAGCCGAAGTAAAGGCTTACAAGCGCTAAATAGCGCTGTCGGCCATGGGCGAGTTTGAGCTGATCCGCAACTTCTTCGCTGCTGCGCCGTGTGCGCAGGGCGGCGTAGGGGTTGCTCTGGGCATCGGCGACGACTGCGCCCTGCTGGATGTTCCCCACGGGGAACAGCTAGCGATTTCCACCGACACCCTGGTTGCCGGGGTGCACTTCGCAGATCCATGCGACCCTTTCTTGCTCGGTCAGCGTTCGCTGGCAGTGGCGGCCAGTGACTTGGCGGCCATGGGCGCAACACCCCTGGCGTTTACCCTTGCCCTGACGTTACCCACGGTTCAAGCCGATTGGTTGCAAGCGTTTGCCCGTGGTTTGAATAGGATGGCGCAACACTGTGGCTTGCAGCTTATCGGCGGCGATACCACGCGCGGGCCGCTGTGCCTGACGCTGACGGTTTTTGGCCGTGTTCCCAATGGTCATGCGCTGAAGCGTAGCGGCGCTCGCCCTGGGGATTTGCTGTGCGTGGGCGGTGAGTTGGGCAATGCCGCAGGCGCTTTGCCTCTGGTGTTGGGTCAGCGTACGGCTGCGCCGTTGATCAGCGAGCCGCTGCTGGCGCACTACTGGTCGCCCCAACCGCAGCTGGCACTTGGCCAGGCGCTGCGTGGCAAAGCCACCTCGGCACTGGATATTTCCGATGGCTTGCTTGCAGACTGCGGCCATATCGCGACAGCGTCGCGGGTGGGCTTGGTCATTGACCTGGACCGAGTGCCGGTTTCGCTGGCGCTGCAAGAGTTTCTGGGCGTTAGCGGCGCGCAACTAGCGGCGTTAAGCGGCGGTGACGATTATGTGTTGGCGTTCACCTTGCCTGCGCTAGAGCTGCCGACCTTGCTGGCCGATGGCTGGCCGATTCATGTGATCGGCCGTGTTGTTGAAGGGCAGGGTGTGAGGCTGCTGGATGACGAAGGTCAGGACATCACCCCGACAACGCGTGGTTACCAGCACTTCGGCGTTTGATTGGCTCCCGTAGCAGCTGCCGCAGGCTGCGATCGATTGCGCAGCGATCGTAAAATCAGAGTACTCGATTTAATTGATAGCCCGCGCCCGCTGATTTTGCGACGGCTGCGCCGCCGGACGCAGCCTACGGCAGCTGCTACGAAATCGTGTGCAGCAAGACATCAAACTTTTTGATATTTATCCTCCACAATTCAGCCTAAGCGTCTGTAGGAACGTCCTGTTACAATGCCGCCTCTGCGAATATCCAGTACTCAAATTGATCAGGAGCACACGGTGCCCGTCGCTTTTGTTGCCGCATGCAAACTTCCCACCCCTTTTGCCGAATTCACCATGAATGGCTTCCTAGAGAAGGCCACAGGTCGTGAACACGTTGTGCTCAGTTTGGGCGACGTGGCAGACGGGGCGCCGGTATTGGGCCGGATCCACTCCGAATGCCTGACGGGCGATGCCTTGTTCAGCCAGCGCTGTGACTGCGGCTCGCAGCTCGAAGCCGCGTTGCAAGCGATTGCGCGTGAAGGTCGTGGCGTATTGCTGTATCTGCGTCAGGAAGGCCGTGGAATTGGCTTGCTGAATAAAATCCGCGCCTACGAGTTACAGGACGGCGGTGCAGATACCGTGGAAGCCAATGAGCGTCTGGGCTTCGCTGCCGATCAGCGCGACTACGCCATCTGCTTGCCGATGCTGGAGCATCTGGGTGTGAAGTCGCTGCGTTTGATGACCAACAACCCGCGCAAAGTCAAAGCCTTGACCGACATGGGCATCACCGTGGCCGAGCGTGTTCCGCTGCACACGGGCCAAAACCCGCACAACAAGCTGTATCTGGCGACCAAAGCCAGCAAACTCGGGCACATGATGGGCAATCAGCATCAAAGCGAAGCCGATCCCGCGTGACCCGGGGTCAGATTCGCCGACGTTTGAGCTTCAGTTGGTGGCAGCAGCTTGTGCTTACGATGCTGCCCTTATTGTTGGCTGAGATTTTCTTTGGCGAATCGCCCCCCTTGCTGCCCTTTCTGAAAATGCCGCTTTTCATCGCCGGTGTTGCCTCCATGTTTGTCACGCTGCGGTTCTTCGGGCCTTACAAACACGCGTTGATCGCCCTGCAAAAATCGTTGGACACCCCGCAAGAGCCTGCTGCCTGGGCGACGCTCGCACGGGTGCGTTATCCGGCGTTGCTGGTGGCGGGCTTGCCGACCTGGATGGCCACGCTGGCCGTGTTTGTCGGTCTTGAAGGCGTGCCATTGCTGCTGCTGGTGGTCTCCACGCTGCTGCTGTTTTACCTCTACCGCATACCGCGTCAGATCGGCTGATGCGTATCGGGCTGGCGGTATTGCTGCTGGCGTTAGGCATTCCGGCCATGGCGGCCTCGCGCGTGGTGAGCCTGGCGCCGTCCTTGACTGAAATGGTGGTCGAGCTGGGGGCAGCCGATTTGCTGGTGGGTCGGCTGGATGCCGGCGAGTCATCACCGGCATTGGCTGATGTGCCTTCGGTGGGTCGCTATGGTCAGTTGAACATGGAGCGTTTGCTCAGCCTGCAACCCGATCTCATCCTGCTCTGGCCCGGCAGCGTTGGTGCTGCTCAGCGTGAGCAACTGCACCGGCTAAATTTGCCCACCTACATCGCCGAACCCAACAGCCTTGATCAACTGGCGAACCAGATTGAAGCCTTGTCGCGCGTCTTGAACCGGCCCGAACGCGGGCAAGCGGTGGCGGCACAGCTGCGCGAGCGTCTGGCTCAACTGCGAGCCGAGTACCGGCGCGACAAACCGTTGCGGGTGTTTTATCAAGTCTGGGATCAGCCGCTCTACACCGTAGGCGCAGGCCAGATTATCAGCGACGCCCTGGCGGTGTGTGGAGCGAGGAACGTCTTTGACGACCTAAAGCTCCCGGCGCCGCAGGTCAGTATCGAGTCGGTGTTGCAGCGTAATCCCGAAGTGATCATTGCTGGCAGCCAGGCGCAGCTGGATGCCTGGAAGGTCTGGCCGCAACTCGATGCGGTCAAGCATGGGCGTCTGCTGCTGTTGAAGGACAAAGGCCTTGAGCGGCCAAGCGGGCAGATGATTGAAGCGACCGCGAAGCTGTGTGAACAACTAAAGCGCTAACGCGCCCTCCGTAGCCGCTGACGAGGAACGAAGGCTGCGATCGGCGGCGAAGCCGTCGTAAAACTTGAGATATCAAGGTGCCCTACGTAGCGACCGCTTCGCGCTCGATCGCAGCCTTCGGCAGCGGCTACAGGTTGGGCAGTTAAAGGGTGGGGGTCCAGGTGACGGCCAATTGCACACTGCGGCGCTCTTCGCGATAGCCATAATAATTGCCGTCATAGCTGTAGAGCGCTCGGGTAAAGGATTTGTCCAACAGGTTGTCGACTTTCAACTCCAGCCGTACCTCTGGGCTAGCGATCCAGTTGCCGCGCAGCCCCAGCAACCCGTAGCCACCAATCGGTTGCTTGTTGTCGTCGTCATTAAAGCTGTTACTCACCGCTTGCCAGCTGGCCCCGACACCCAGGCGGTCGAACTGGCGGTCCAGATCCAGGCTCACAGTACGCCGCGCGCGGCGGCTTAAGGTATGACCGGTATCGCGATCCCGCGGGTCGATAATGGCCACGCCCAGACTGCTCTGCCAGCCGAACCACTCCTGATGCAATGCGCTTTCAAACCCGGTGATCCGTGCGGCACCAATATTCTGCTGAATGAAATCGGCGTCAGCCACGATCGCATCACGAATGTCGGTGCGATATACCGACGTTTCCAGGCGACTGCTGTCAGTCAACTGGCTGCGCCATTGCAGCTCGTAACTTTTTGAATATTCAGGTTTGAGAGCCGAATTGCCATATTGCGGGTAGTACAAATCGTTAAAGGTCGGCGCCCTGAACCCTTCGCTGTAAGACAGCAGCACCTCGTTGTCCACATTGAGCGGTACGCTCAGACTCGCGCTCCAGGTGTTGTGACTGCCGAACTGCTGGTTCTGATCGTGGCGCACGCCTAACTCGGTCGAAAAGTAATCCCCATGAAAGCGGTGTTGAACAAACACGGCGCGGTTCCAGCGGCTGTCTTCGTCGAAAACGGTGCTGCTGCGCACGCGGTCTTCATAGCTGTCGGCACCCACAATCAGGCTGTGCTGATCATTGAGTGTCAGGTTGTTTTGCCAGTTCAGCGAGTCGCGATAGGTATTGAACGCGTAAAGATCCGGGCTGAGTTTGTCCCGGGTCTTCTCGCGGTTTTCGCTATGACCCCATTCGACACGTGAGTTCCAGCGATCGTTGATTTGCGCGTCGATAAAGCCGCCGACACTGCTGATATCAAAGTCGCTGTAACCCTTTTGCCCGAACATGGCGTCCAGCTCGGTTTTGCCGGTGTTTTTAATGGCACTGATGCCTACTTCGACGGCATCAGTAAGGTTGTGGCTGAGATTCAAGCTCACGGACTTATTGCGGTACGCGTCGTGGTCGTTATCCACCGGGTACGACACGGTAGTGCGATTAATCCCCGCCGTGTTTTCGAGGCTGGCGCTCAGGTTATAACGGGTTTGCGTATCACCCCCGGAAAGGCCGAGGCTGTTCAGCGTGCTGCCGTAACTGCCCACGGCACTGTGCAGCCGTAGCTGAGGGGCGTGAACTGCACCCCGGCGGGTAAAAATCTGAATCACCCCACCAATCGCATCGCTGCCATAGATCACCGAACGCGAGCCGCGCAGGACTTCCACACGCTCGATTTGGTCAATGTTCAGGTATTGCAGGTTGCTGTCCGCTGACGTGGCGTTGGCCATGCGCTGGCCGTCCACCAGCACCAGGCTTTGCGCCGATTTGGTGCCGCGAATATAGATACCCGGCAACGCTCCACGCCCGCCACTGCGTGCGACTTGCACACCGGGAACCCGGCTTAACAGATCCGTCAGGCTGGTGGGTTGCAGGCGGTCGATATCGTCACGGGTGAACACGCTGTTGGCGCTGGTACTGTCCGAGCGCGCTTCAACCTGTCGATTGCCGGTGATCAGTGTTTGCGGGAGCTTGAGTGCATTTTCGCGTTCAAGGGTGTCGGCGAGCAGTTGGCTGGCGGGGATAAATCCAAGTAACAGTACGAGGCGTTTCATGGTGTCAACTCTGTAGCCGCTGCCGCAGGCTGCGATAAGGGCCACAGGGCCTTCTACAACGGGGTCGCTACGCAACCCATCGCAGCCTGCGGCAGCGGCTACACGTCAGCAGTTCGGGTTACAACCCCAACAACGCCATTCGCTCACGCACTGAGGCTTCAATGCCCGCAGCATCCAGTCCGCATTCCGCCAGCATCTGGCTAGGTTTGGCATGCTCGACGTACACATCCGGCAAACCCAGGTGCAGTACAGGCATCAGCACGTTTTCACGGGCCAGGAACTCACTGACAGCCGAACCCGCGCCGCCCATGATGGCGTTTTCTTCAATGGTTACCAGCAGCTCATGGCTGTCGGCCATTTCGCGAACCAGTGTTTCATCCATCGGTTTGACGAAGCGCATGTCGACCACGGTCGCGTCGATTTTTTCCGCCACTTGCAGGGCTTCAGCCAGCTGTACGCCGAATACCAGCAGCGCAACTTTGTTGCCCTGGCGGCGAATGACACCTTTACCGATTTCCAGCGGTTCCAGGGTTTTTTCGATTGGCGCATTCGGGCCGGTGCCGCGCGGGTAGCGAACGGCTGCAGGGCCGTTGTACAGATGCCCGGTGGTGAGCATTTTGCGCAGTTCGTTTTCGTCGCTTGGGGTCATGATGACCATGCCCGGAATGCAGCGCAGGTAGGAGAGGTCGAAGCTGCCGGCGTGAGTCGGGCCGTCTTCACCCACCAGACCGGCACGGTCGATGGCAAACAGTACATCCAGGTTCTGCACGGCAACGTCATGCACCAACTGGTCATAGCCGCGCTGCAAGAAGGTCGAGTAAATCGCAACAACCGGCTTTGCGCCTTCGCAGGCCATGCCGGCCGCTAAGGTGACCGCATGCTGCTCGGCAATCGCTACGTCGAAATAACGCAGCGGGAAGCGCTCGCTGAAAGCGATCAGGTCCGAACCTTCTTTCATCGCCGGGGTAATGCCGACAAGACGCGGGTCTGCCGCAGCCATGTCACACAGCCACTCGCCGAACACTGCTGAGTACTTTGGTCCGCTGGCGACTTTTGGAGCCGCTTTTGGCGCGTCCAGCGGTTCAAGTTTGGTGATGGCGTGATAACCGATCGGGTCCGCTTCGGCCGGGGCGAAGCCCTTACCCTTTTTGGTCACGATATGCAGGAACTGCGGACCTTTAAGGTCGCGCATATTGCGCAGCGTCGCGATCAGGGTCGGCAGGTCGTGGCCATCGATAGGGCCGATGTAGTTCCAGCCCAGCTCTTCGAAGAGCGTGCCGGGGACCAGCATGCCCTTGGCGTACTCTTCGGTACGGCGGGCAATCTCCCAGGCGCCCGGCAGGCGTGACAGCACTTTCTTGCTGCCTTCACGCATGCTGGCGTAGGTGCGGCTCGACAGGATTTTGGCCAGGTAATTGGACAAACCACCGACATTGCGCGAGATCGACATGTCGTTGTCGTTGAGAATCACCAGCATGTTGGCATCAACTTCAGGCGCATGGTTCAGCGCTTCAAACGCCATGCCCGCCGTCAGCGCGCCGTCACCAATCACAGCAATCGCTTTACGCTCGCTGTTTTGCAGGCGGGCGGCAATGGCCATGCCCAGCGCTGCGCTGATAGAGGTGCTGGAGTGGCCAACGCCAAAGGTGTCGTACTCACTCTCAGTACGGCGCGGGAAGGCGGCAATGCCGTCCTTCTGGCGCAGACTGTGCATCAGCTCACGGCGACCGGTGAGGATTTTGTGCGGATACGCCTGATGGCCCACATCCCACACCAACCGGTCATCCGGGGTGTCGAACACATAGTGCAGGGCAATCGTCAGTTCAATAACACCCAGGCCGGCACCAAAATGCCCGCCCGTCTGGCCGACGGTGTAGAGCAGTTCCTGGCGCAGTTCATCGGCCAGCGTTTCCAGCTCGGCTTCGGCCAGTCGGCGCAGGCCCACAGGCGTGCCCGCCCGGTCGAGCAGAGGAGTGGTTGGGCGCGTGCGGGGAATCTCTTGAAACGTCGTTGGCATCAGGCGAATCGTTATAGATATAAAAGAAGCCGCAGTTTACCTCATGGAACGTAACCTGCCCACGCAGTCTGGCATTCGTTAGTCAGACCTTGGCATTAGAAACTGTCAGAAATAACTGGGTTTTACGACCTGTTAGTGGCGGCGATCCACGATATAGCGTGCCAGTGCGCGTAATGGGTCTGCAGCTGTGTCAAAAGTTTGCAACGCTTTCAGTGCTTGATCGCGTAACTCCAAGGCATAGTCTTTTGCCCCCTCTAGCCCCATCAGTGCAGGGTAGGTGGGTTTGTCTCTGGCAATATCAGCGCCTTGGCGTTTGCCCAGGGTAGCGGTATCGCTTTCAACATCGAGAATGTCGTCCTGTACCTGAAACGCCAGACCAATCGCCCGTGCATAGCTGTTGAGCGCAGCCAGGTCGGCAGCAGTAGAGCGACCACTTGCAAGCGCCCCGAGTTGCACGCTGGCTTCGATCAGAGCGCCGGTTTTGTGCCGGTGCATGAACTCAAGGGCTGTGCGGTCGAGCTTGATTCCGACCGACCCCAGGTCAATGGCCTGACCGCCGACCATGCCTGCCGGGCCTGCGGCCAACGCCAACGCCGAGACCATCTGCAAGCGCGTATCGGCGTCCAGCGTATTGAGTTGCGGGTCGAGCAGGGTGCTGAACGCCAAGCTTTGCAGGCCATCACCCGCAAGGATGGCGCAGGCTTCGTCAAAGGCTTTATGGGTGGTCGGTTGGCCACGGCGCAAATCGTCATCGTCCATCGCCGGCAAATCGTCATGCACCAGCGAATAGGCGTGGATGAGCTCTACCGCACAGGCCGCGCCATTTGCTCGTTCAGGAGCAACACCCAGCGCTTCGCAGGCTGCATAAGCCAGCAGCGGTCTCACCCGTTTGCCACCATTCATCACGCTGTAGCGCATGGCCTCGTAAAGCCTGGCCAGCTCAGGTGCCGGAGCTACAAACAAGTGCTCAAGCGCCGCATTGACACGTGCCTGGCTGCTGGTCTGGTAAGCATCAATCATTCGGGCTGTTCCGCATCAAAGGGCTCTTGCGCCAACTCACCATCACGCTCAAGCAGGATCTGCACTTTCTGTTCGGCTTGAGCCAGTGCGCCCTGGCAATCTCGCGTCAGGCGGATGCCTTGTTCGAAGGCGGTCAGGGAGTCTTCCAGTGACAACTCGCCATTTTCCAGACGCTCAACCAGCGTTTGCAGGTCGGCTAAAGATTGTTCGAAGTCAAGGGGCGTTTTTTTGCGGGCCATAGCGGCGGTCTCGGTAGGCTTTTTAACCGGCCGACACTAGCAGACACCGGGGTTTGGGGCAAATCGGAAGGCTGCTCATGAAGTCCTGGCGTGGGATGGCTCTGTTTGAATCCAACCTTTTCTCACTTCGTTATGAAGGCTACGTACCGCTGCTCAATCCTTCGTATGTTTTCACACCAAAAGCTGTAGGAAAGAAGTCGAGATAATGTGCGATTGGCCCTTACAAATCGGGGGTTTGCTGTTTTTTTTGGTTCGCGGAACTTTCTTTCGAAATTGCAGAAAATTCCGACATTTTTCTTTTGAACTATCGCCTAAGGTCTCGCCACTTGAATGGAGTCGGTCGAGAGCAGTGAACAATCCCTTTAGCTTTTGCATGGTTTTCGAAATGCGCCCGAGTTCGGGGTGCGAGAAGCGATGACTTACTCCAGCAAGCTGTTTGCTCGCCACATCGACTTGGCTAAAACGCCCGTGTTCAAAGATAACTTCGCGGGTAGCGACGTGCGCTATTCGAATGAGTTCGAGGCGCTGGAGCTTGAGTTGGGCAAATCGCAGTCCATGCATGAGCAAAACCAGGTCGACTGGTTTGTCGTGATGGAGCAGAGCGAGGCTTTGCTGCGAGACCACTCCAAAGACTTGCGTGCCGGCGTCTGGCTTACCTGGGCGTTGTATCAGAGAGAGTCGTATCAAGGGTTACTGGCCGGGCTGGGGCTGCTGCATTACCTGTGCAAGCACCATTGGGCAGACATACACCCTTTGAAGGTGCGCACCCGTGGCGCGACTATCAGTTGGTTGTCGTCCCGCCTGGATCTGGTGCTCAACGAAAGCATCCCGATCAAAGAGCAACTGCCGCTTTTCAAGCACATGGTTGAGCTGTTGTTGGAGCTGGAGAGCATGCTGGCTCAGCACATGGGCGATGACGTGCCTTTGCTGTTACCGGTTTGCCGCCGCTTGGGGCGCATGGTTCAGCGCGCCGCAGAAAGCCTGCCCGACTCAGGCTCGATTGCGGCAGCAGTGGCGCAGGTCAAGCAAGTTGCCTCGCAGTTACTGGAGCCCGCGGCCCCAATCAATAACGAAAAAGACGCACACAAAGCGTTGCGTGGCTTGCAGGAAGTTGCCCGCCCACTGTGTGTGTGGTGGTTGAAACAGCAGGCCAGCGATGCGCGGGCGTTACGTCTGAATCGCACCCTGACTTGGCTGGCCATCGACGTCACCCCGGAGCGCAACCTGGAGCACATCACCCAATTGCGTGGACTGCCCGCAGACAAGCTCAAAAGTTACAAGGAGCGGTTTGCTCAGGGGCAGTTTGCCGATGTGTTGGTCGACCTTGAGACCAGCCTCACCAAATCACCCTTTTGGCTCGACGGTCAGCGCATGGTCTGGGAGTGCCTGCACGCGTTGAAAGCCGATGGTGCCATGCGTGAGGTCGAGCACCATTTGGCACTGTTGCTCCAGCGCCTGCCTGGGCTTGTGGAACTGCGTTTTAACGACGGTGCGCCGTTCGCCGACCTGCAGACCCGCACCTGGATTGCTGCTCAGGTGATGCCCCATCTTCAGGCCCCGAGCGAGTCACTGGCGGTGGCTACGGTGGCCCAGATGCCGGCATGGGAGATCGCGCTTGAAGCGGCGATGACCGAGTTTCGCGACAGTGGTTTTAAACCCGCGGTGCAATTGCTCAAGCGCGCCCAGAGCGGTGTTCAAGGCGAGAGAGTGCGTTTCTTTTGGCAGATGACCCTCGCCCGCCTGTGCTTTCAGGCCAAGAAATACGAACTGGCCAAGACCCAGCTCGAAATGCTTGACCAGCAACTCCATCGCAACGGGCTACAGGCATGGGAGCCCGATCTGGTTCTTGAAGTTTTGCGTCTTCTACATCGCTGCTGCGAGCTCCTGCCGCAGAACCACGAAGTGCGAGAACGCAAGGATGAGATGTATCGCAGGTTGTGCCACCTCGATCTGGAAGTGGTACTCGAATAGGCCTCAGGGCCGCTCACACGCAAGGAAAAAACGTCATGGCCAAAGAAAGCTCGGTAGCCCCCAAGGAACGTATCAACATCACGTTCAAACCCGCGACTGGAGGGGCTCAGGAAGAAATCGAACTGCCGCTCAAACTGCTCGTGGTCGGCGACTATATCCATCGTTTTGATGATCGAAAGCTTGAAGACCGCAAGCCTATTTCCATCGACAAAATGACCTTTGACGAGGTGCTTTCCAAGCAAGGCCTGGAGTTAAGCATGGGCGTGCCTAATCGCCTTCAGGACGAAGGCGGTGCGGATGAGCTGGCGATTGCGCTGAGTATCCGGGCAATGAAGGACTTCACCCCGGCCAGCCTGGTGAATCAAGTCCCGGAGCTTAAAAAGCTAATGGAGCTGCGAGACGCACTGGTGGCGCTGAAGGGCCCGCTGGGTAATGCGCCGAGCTTTCGCAAGGCGATTGAAGGCGTACTGGCAGATGACGAATCCCGCGCTCGCGTACTGAGCGAACTCGACTTGGTCGTCACTCCGGCCTCTGACGTTTGAGCCCTCTATCAGCAAAGGAAGTCACTATATGAGCACCCGTGCCACCCAGCAAACTGACAATCAAAGCGTGTCGCACAGCGTCCTTGACGACATCATCGCGCAAACCCGACTCACTCCCGAAGACGATGCCTATGACATTGCCAAGCGCGGCGTGGCGGCGTTTATCGAAGAGCTGCTCAAGCCACATAACAAGGGCGAGCCGGTCAAGAAGGCCATGGTTGATCGCATGATCGCAGAGATCGATGCAAAACTAAGCCTGCAGATGGACGAAATTCTCCATCACCCAGCGTTCCAGTCGCTGGAATCGGCGTGGCGTGGCTTGCAGTTGTTGGTCGATCGCACCAACTTCCGTGAAAACATCAAGATCGAAATTCTCAACGTCTCCAAAGAAGACCTGCTGGACGATTTTGAAGACTCCCCCGAAGTCATGCAGTCGGGCCTCTACAAACATATTTATACCGCTGAATATGGCCAGTTCGGTGGCGAGCCGGTGGGCGCGATTATCGCCAACTACTACATGACCCCCAGCTCTCCCGACGTGAAGCTCATGCAGTACGTGTCCAGTGTGGCGTGCATGTCTCATGCGCCGTTCATTGCCGCTGCCGGGCCGAAATTCTTCGGCATTGAAAGCTTCACCGGCATGCCCAACCTCAAAGACCTGAAAGACCATTTTGCCGGGCCGCAATTTGCCAAATGGCAGAGCTTTCGTGAGTCCGAAGATGCTCGCTACATGGCCCTCACGGTTCCGCGCTTTCTGTTGCGCAACCCTTACGACCCTGAAGAAAACCCGGTCAAAACCTTCGTCTACAAAGAAACCGTTGCCAACAGCCATGAGCATTACCTGTGGGGCAACACCGCGTACACCTTCGCGTCCAGGCTGACCGACAGTTTCGCCAAGTTCCGCTGGTGCCCGAACATCATCGGCCCGCAAAGCGGCGGGGCGGTCGAAGACCTGCCGTTGCACCACTTCGAAAGCATGGGCGAAATCGAAACCAAAATACCCACCGAAGTCCTGGTGTCCGATCGCCGTGAATACGAGTTGGCCGAGGAAGGTTTTATTTCCCTGACCATGCGTAAAGGCAGTGACAACGCTGCGTTCTTCTCGGCCAGCTCAGTGCAAAAACCCAAGAACTTCGGCATCAGTGCAGAAGGCAAAGAGGCCGAGTTGAACTACAAGCTCGGCACTCAACTGCCTTACATGATGATCATCAACCGGCTGGCGCATTACTTGAAAGTCTTGCAGCGCGAGCAGTTGGGTTCGTGGAAGGAGCGTTCCGACCTTGAGCTGGAACTCAACAAATGGATCCGTCAGTACGTCGCCGATCAAGAGAACCCGGGCGCTGAAGTGCGTGGCCGCCGTCCGTTGCGTGCCGCACAGATCACCGTCAGCGACGTAGAAGGCGAACCTGGCTGGTACCGCGTGAGCCTCAACGTGCGCCCACATTTCAAGTACATGGGCGCTGACTTCACCTTGTCGCTGGTTGGCAAGCTGGACAAAGAGTAAGGGGAGCCGCTCATGACTGGATACGGCAGTCTTTTCGAGCGCCTGGGCGACGACGCGCATACCCGCAGCACCCTGCGTCGGGAAGACAGCGTCCTGGCGTCCGTGGCTGCCCATCTGGCCAAGATGCTCAGCACCCGGGCGGGCAGCGTGCAAACGCTGCCCGACTACGGGTTGCCCGACCTTAACGACATGCGCCTGAGCCTGCATGACTCGCTGGCTCAGGCACGTCAGGCCATCGAATCATTCATCGCCCGCTACGAACCGCGCCTCAGTCAGGTGCAGGTCAAGCCGCTGGCTAAAGGCGACAGCGAGCTCAAGCTGTCCTTCAGCATTGAAGGCTGGCTGCAAGTTGAAGGGTTCAAGCGCCATGTCGGTTTCACGGCAGAGCTCAATGGCAGTGGCGAGGTCAAGGTCACGTGAAGCTCTGTGAAGGTTTTTCAATGTCTGTAGCAGCCGACTATTAACAGGTAACGCCGTGTCCTTTAACCATTACTACCAAAGCGAATTGACTGCACTACGTCAGTTGGGAAGCCTTTTTGCCGAGCGTAGCCCGGCGTTGGCGCCGTTTTTGGGGCAGGCGGGGCGCGACCCGGATGTCGAACGGCTGCTGGAAGGTTTTGCGTTTTTGACCGGGCGTCTGCGTCAAAAGCTGGATGACGAGTTGCCTGAGCTGAGCCATTCACTGATGCAGTTGCTATGGCCCAATTACATGCGCCCGCTGCCGGCATTCAGCATGTTGCAATTTCAACCGCTCCAACGCCCTGGTCCTGCATTGCTCGTCGAGCGCGAAACCCGCGTGGAGAGCAAGCCTGTAGAGGGGGTGAACTGTCAGTTCAGAACCTGCTACCCGACCGAGATATTGCCCTTGCAGCTGGTTGAGCTCAAACACTCGGTCAAAGGTGAAGGCTCGATGTTAAGCCTGCGTCTGGACATGACCTGTGACGGTCATTTGGGCGAACTGAAGCTAAGCCGCTTGCGCTTGCATCTGGCGGGCGAGCGATACATCAGTCAAATGCTCTACCTCGGATTATTACGCCATCTGCACGACATTGTGCTGGTGCCCCTGGATGCCCAAGGGAAGGGATTGACTGACGCGGACAATTCTCCGCTGACCTTCACGCTTGGCCCTGAGCGTGTTCAGCCTGTGGGGTTTGCCGAAGAAGAAGCGTTGATCCCTTACCCACTGAATACCTTTCGCGGTTATCGCTATTTGCAGGAGTACTTCGCCTTTCAGGACAAGTTTCTGTTTGTCGACCTGGACGGGCTGGACCGGCTGGCGACCCTGTCTGAAGACAACCTCCAAAAGGTGCGCGGGCTGGAGCTGCGTTTCGATATTCGCAAAAGCAGCACCCAGCGCCTGCAGCCCACCCTGCAAAACGTAAAGTTGTACTGCACACCCATCGTCAACCTCTTTACCCACGATGCGATGCCGACCCGCCTGGATGGCAAGCAGGACGAATACCTGCTGATGCCTTCACGCTTGGGGCTAGAGCATTGCGGTGTGTTCTCGGTCGACAAGGTGACAGGCTGGAAAGTCGCTGGCAGCGGTTTGCAGGACTATGTGCCGTTCGAGTCCTTTGAGCACGACCCCAGTTTTGACGTGCTCAAAAAACAGGCCCATTACAGCGTGCGCCAGCGCACGGCACTGCTGCATGAGGGGCTCGACACCTACCTGAGCTTTGGCGCCCGCCAGCCTGAAGAAAGCGAAACCCTTTCCATAGAGCTGACCTGCACCAACCAGAACCTGCCCAGAAGCTTGAACCCGGGTGATATCTGCCTGGCCAGCCCGGGTACGCCCGAATACCTGGAGTTCAGCAATATCACCGCAGTCACGGCCAGCTATGCGCCGCCGCTGACCCGTGACTTCCTCTGGAAGCTGATCAGCAACATGTCCCTTAACTACTTGTCGCTGGCCAACGTGGATGCCTTGAAGGTGATTCTCGAAACCTACGACTTGCCACGTTACTACGACGAGCACGCCGAGCGAGTCAGTAAGCGCCTGCTCGGCGGCCTCCAGTCGATTCGTCACGAACACGTTGACCGGCTGCACCGCGGCTTGCCACTGCGGGGCCTGCGTACCGAGCTGATCATCGACCCGCAAGGCTACATCGGTGAAGGCGACCTGTTCGTTTTTGCGTCGGTGCTTAACGAGTTTTTTGCGCTCTACGCCAGCCTCAATTCGTACCACGAACTGAGGGTCAAGAGCACCCAAGGAGAAACGTACCAATGGACACCGCGCATGGGTCTACAGCCCCTGCTCTAAGCGGGCTGGCCCAGAGCATTCGCGAGTACTCGCTGTTTCAATCGGTGCTGCTGGTCATTGACCGGCTGCGCGATGGCGACCCCGATATCTCTGAGGACGAGCTTTACGAGCGCGTGGAATTTACCGCAAATCCAAGCCTCGGTTTTGCCGGCAGCGACGTTGACCGTGTCGAGTTTTTTACTGAACGCGGGCAAACCCGTGCGCGACTGCGCTTCAACTTGATGGGCCTGGTGGGCGCCGGCTCGCCCTTGCCCGTGTTCTATTGCGAGCAGGCGCTGGGTGACAGTGATGACGGCAATCCAACCCGCGTGTTTATGGATCTGTTCAACCATCGCTTACAGCGGCTCATGCTGCCGATTTGGCGCAAATACCGCTACCGCGCCCGCTTTCAAAAGGGCGCGACGGACCCCTTTTCCAGTCAGCTGTTTGCCCTCATTGGTTTGGGTGGCGAGACCATCCGTGATGCCGAGGAACTGAACTGGCGACGCTTGTTGCCGTACCTGGGTTTGCTGAGTTTGCGCGCGCATTCCGCAGCCCTGATCGAATCGGTGCTGCGCTACTACTTCAAGCACGCCGAGTTGACCATCGAGCAATGCATCGAACGGCGCGTGAACATTCTGCAAGAGCAGCGCAACCGCTTAGGCATTGCCAATCACCAGTTCAGCGAGAGCCTGGTGCTGGGGGAGCGGGTACGCGATTGCAGCGGCAAGTTCCGCATTCATATCCGCCAACTGTCGTGGGAACGTTTTCACGAATTGCTGCCGATTGGTACGGGTTACCAACCGCTGTGCGCGCTGGTGCGTTTCACCCTGCGAGATCCGCTGGATTACGACATTCGGCTGGTACTGCGACATGAAGAAATTCGCGAATTGCGCATTGCCGAACTCAGCCCCTGCCGCCTTGGCTGGACCAGTTGGCTGGGCCGTGAACAGGCCGACGGCGTCGTCACCCTTGCCAGCAAAATTCATTAAGGAACCATGGCCATGATCAATGTAGACCTGCAACAACTGATACAGGCACTGGACGCACCAACCCGGCGTGATCTGGAAGGCTGCGCCGAACGTTGTGTTGCCCGGGGTGCCAATAAAATTCTGGTGGAAGACCTTCTGCTGGCGTTGCTCGAACGCCCGCAAGGGCTGCTGGCAAGGGCAATGCTGGATGCCGATATTGATGCCGGTCAGTTGAGCGCAGCGTTGCAGTCGGACGCAGAGAGCAATCCGTCACGCAACCCGGTATTCGCCCCGGAGTTGGTGCAGTGGTTACAGGACGCCTTGCTGGTGGCCAGCCTTGAGCTGGGCCAAAGTCAGGTTGATCAGGCAGCACTGATTTTGGCGTTGTTACGCAACCCTTTGCGCTACGCAGGCAGCCGCTATCAAGTGCTGCTGGCGAAGCTGGATATCGAACGGTTGAAAGGCTTTGCGCTGTCACAGCAAGACACGCCGGCCAACGGCAAGCCGGCTGCTGCGGGTGAATCGTTGCTCGCTCGTTTTACCCACAATCTCACCGAACAGGCGCGGGCAGGCCAGCTTGACCCGGTGCTGTGTCGTGACGATGCGATTCGCCAGATGATCGACATACTGGCCCGTCGGCGTAAAAACAACCCGATTGTGGTGGGCGAGGCGGGCGTGGGTAAAACCGCGATTGTCGAAGGCCTGGCTTCTCGTATTGCCGCGGGTGAAGTGCCTGCTGTGCTGCAAGGCGTTGAATTACTCTCCCTGGACATGGGCTTGCTGCAAGCCGGGGCCAGCGTCAAAGGGGAGTTTGAGCGTCGCCTCAAAGGCGTGATCGACGAGGTCAAGGCTTCGCCCAAACCCATCATTCTGTTTATCGACGAAGCCCACACCCTGATTGGTGCCGGGGGCAACGTGGGCGGCTCGGATGCCGCCAACCTGCTCAAGCCGGCGCTGGCGCGCGGCGAGTTGCGCACGATCGCAGCCACGACGTGGGGCGAGTACAAAAAATACTTCGAAAAAGACCCGGCACTGGCCCGGCGTTTTCAGCCAGTGCAACTGCATGAGCCGACAGTCGGTGAGGCCGTGACCATTCTGCGAGGTCTGGCGCAAGTTTACGAAAAGAGCCACGGCATCTATCTGCGTGATGACGCCGTGGTCGCGGCCGCCGAGTTGTCTGCGCGCTATCTGGCAGGTCGTCAACTGCCCGACAAAGCTGTGGACGTGCTCGACACCGCCTGCGCCCGAGTGCGAATCAGCCTGGCGGCCGCCCCGGAACGCCTGGAACGCTTACGCGGTGAACTGGCCGAGGGCGGTCGGCAGCAACAGGCCATGCAACGTGATGCCGACGCGGGGTTGCTCATCGACCAGACAGTATTGGCTGCGTTGGTAGAGCGGCTGGACGAGGCTGAGAGCGAGCGTGCCGCGCTAGAAGTGCGTTGGGACGAACAGCGCACGCTGGCGCAAAGGCTTCTGAGCTTGCGTCAGAAAGTGGCCGAGGCCCGCGACGCGTCGCAAATAGAAGCCTGCGAAACCCTTGCAGGCCTCGAAACCGAGCTTAACGAAACTCACCGTGCGCTGAGCGACGCCCACAGTATCGATCGGCTGGTGAGCTTCGAAGTGTGCCCGCGTCTGGTCGCCGAGGTCATCAGCGCCTGGACCGGTGTGCCGCTCAGCCAATTGGCGCGGGAACACAGCAGCAAGGTCGCCAGCTTTGGTAGCGACTTGCGCAACCGTATTCGGGGGCAGGAGCAGGCCGTGCAGGCGCTGGACCGCTCAATGCGCGCCACGGCCGCGGGCCTCAATAAACCGGATGCCCCGGTCGGGGTGTTCCTGCTGGTCGGCCCCAGCGGGGTCGGCAAGACCGAAACCGCGCTGGCGTTGGCCGACCTGCTGTACGGCGGCGAGCGGTTTATCACCACCATCAACATGTCCGAATTTCAGGAAAAACACACCGTGTCGCGGTTGATCGGCGCGCCCCCCGGATACGTGGGTTATGGCGAGGGCGGCATGCTCACCGAGGCCGTGCGCCAGAAGCCTTACTCCGTGGTGCTGCTCGATGAGGTCGAAAAAGCCGATCCCGATGTACTCAACCTGTTCTATCAAATCTTCGACAAAGGCGTGGCCAATGATGGCGAGGGCCGGGAAATTGATTTTCGCAACACGCTGATCCTGATGACCTCCAATCTGGCCAGTGAGCGCATCAACACCCTGTGTGAAAACGGCGCCCGGCCGAGCGCCGAAACCCTGGAACAAAGCATCCGCCCAGTGCTCAACAACCATTTCAAACCAGCGTTGCTGGCCCGAATGCGCGTGGTGCCTTATTACCCGGTCAGTGGGCCTGTGCTGCGCGAGCTGGTTGAAATCAAGCTCCAGCGCCTGGGCGAGCGCTTACAGCGGCGTCACTTGCAGTTCAGTCATTGCCAGGGGCTGGTCGACCATCTGGCTGAACGTTGCACGCAAAGTGACAGCGGTGCGCGCCTTATCGATTACCTGCTCGACGCCCATGTCCTGCCGTTGATTGCTGATCGCTTGCTGGAAGCCATGGCCAATGCTCAAACCTTGACCCGCGTGCACGTAACCCTGGACGCCATGGCCTCTGTGCAGTGTGAGTTTGCATAAGGTGGCGCAGATGTTCGCGCACGTTGCACAGCCGCTGGCTTATGCCGAGTTGCTGTTGCAACAGTTTGCCTGTGTGGCCAGAGCCGGCGACGCTGCGACAGCGGCCTCGGCGTGTGTGCGTGCCATCGCACCGCTTACCGGGTGTGAACTGGGCCAACTGTATGTGCTCGATGCTTCTCATAAGTGTCTGGAACGCCTGGCCGAGTGTTGTCAGGGGCAAGGCAGCGCTCAACCACGGCAGGGCGCCGGTGTACCGGTTGATTACACCGGCGAGCAACTGCTGCAATTTGCCCTGTGCCAAAACCGGGTGGTGTGTATCGGTGATCTGAACGCGGGGGTCTACGACCTCGGCTTTTTACCCCAGCAAACCCAGCCTTGGCGCTCACTGCTGTGTATACCCCTGGTGAACGCTCACCACGCGGTTGAAGGCCTGTTGTTGGCGGCCAGTCACGAGGCGGTCGAGCTTCAGGGATATGCGCCATCGTTAGGCGCGCTGGGGGCGTTTGCCGTGATGCAACACCGCGTGCTGCAACAGGGTGTAAAGGTCCTCTTGCCACCTGAACGGAGCATTACGTCAACCGGGCTGGTGGGCAAAAGTGCAGTGATGCGCCGCACCTATGGCCTGATCAACAAAGTGATCCACAGCCCGTACACCGTGTTGCTATTGGGCGAAACCGGCACCGGCAAAGAAGTGATTGCGCGCACGATTCACGACAGCAGCACCCGCCGCAGTCAGCCCTTTGTTGTGCAGAACTGCGCAGCATTCCCTGAAAACCTGCTCGAAAGTGAGCTGTTTGGTTACCGCAAGGGCGCGTTTACCGGTGCAGACCGTGACCGTGTCGGACTATTTGACGCGGCCAGCGGTGGCACCTTGCTGCTGGACGAAATTGGTGACATGCCGTTGTCGCTGCAAGCCAAGTTACTGCGGGTGTTGCAGGAGGGTGAAATCAGGCCCTTGGGTTCCAACGAATCGCACAAGATCGATGTACGCATCATCGCGGCGACCCACCGCAACCTGACCGAGATGGTCAGCCAAGGCCAGTTTCGCGAAGACCTTTACTACCGCCTTGCGCAGTTCCCTATCGAATTGCCCGCCTTGCGTGAGCGTGAGGGCGACCTCCTTGAGCTGGCCCGGCACTTCGCTGACAAGGCGTGTCAGTTTTTGCAACGCAAGCCTGTGCTCTGGAGTGATGCGGCGCTGGCCCTGCTGGCGGGCTACGCCTTTCCCGGCAACGTTCGCGAGCTTAAAGGGCTGGTTGAGCGGGCTGTTCTGCTGTGTGACGGCAGCGAGTTACAGGCAGAGCATTTCTCATTGCGCAGAGATGTCAGCCCTGTCCCCCTCCACTTGAGCCTGCGAGCGCGGATGGAGCACGTGGAGCGCGGGCTGTTACTCGACTGTTTGCGCAAGCACGCCGGCAACCAGACCCGCGCCGCTCACGAACTGGGCGTGGCGCGACGCACGCTGCTGTATCGACTGGAGCGCCTGAACATCGTGCCGGATGACTTTAAGGCGATGGCCTCGTGATGCCCTCTGACTGCTTTATGCCTTTGCCCGCAAGGCCCTCGACGGGTCAAGCCGAGGCCCTGATCACCCCCTGGAGACTTCCCCTATGACTGCTCGTCACTGGTACGCCGTCCTGCTGACCCTCGCCGTGCTGTGTGGTGCGAGCGGCTGTGGTGGCAATTACAAATTCAACGACAACAGCTATCGCCCATTGGGTGATCCGCAGGCGGTCAATCGCGGCAAATGACCGCAAGGAGTCTGAACATGGAATTGATTTTTGAGCTGCTGAGCCATCCGTCACTCACTGCCACGCAGGAGATGCGCAAACGCTTTGACGAGAAGGGCGGGGTGATAGGACGCAATGCCGATTGCACCTGGCAGGTGGTCGATGGCGAGCAAAAAGTATCCAAATACCACGTCACAATCAGCTATCTGGACGGTGCGTTCTTTATCACCGACACCAGTACCAACGGTGTCGAGGTCAATGGAACGGGAACCTACCTGGTCCGTGACAAGCCCGAGCGAATTGGGCACGGCACCCGCTACTCTCTTGACCGGTTCGTCATCCGAGCTGACCTGCCACAAGAGTTGCAACGTGCATTACTGCTCGCCAAGGAGCCCCAACCCGCGGGCATAAAAATCCCGGACGATGCGTTTATGGGCGGCACCTTGCTTGATCCGCTAGAGCCTGAGGTACTGAATTACTCAGTGTTCGATGTCACGCAGAGCGACAACACTCCGGCGTCAATGGACCTTCAGTTCACCGATCGCGCGCCTCTGGATTTCGAAAATCTCAGCGTACCGCAATTGGTAGACGCTACTCAGGCACCCACCCCGCAGCCTGAATGTGAACCGCAAGCCCCTGACATGGATGGCTTCTGGTCCGATTTCGGAGCCGCACTGGGTGTTGATGTACTGGCAATGGAGCAAGCCGGGCGAGAAGCACTGGCCATTAAAGCCGCCACTGTGCTTAAACAAACGGTTGCCGGTTTACAGCAAAGTCTGTGGACCCGCAGCGAGCTGAAAAATCAGCTTCGGTTGGCCCGTACGGTTATTCCCGGTACCCGGCACAACCCGCTTACGTCGACCCATGACGCAGGCGAAGCCTTAGACCTGCTGCTGGCGCCGCACAAGGCTCATCAACTCTCGGCTGAACAAGTGGTCTGGCGCGCATTCCGTGACCTGCAGGCGCATCAGGTCGCGCTGCTCAGTGCCAGCCGCGCAGCGGTGCGCGCCAGCCTTGAACATTTCTCGCCCCAACAACTGACCTTGCGTCAGGAGCGCGACGGGCATCAGCCCTGGTTCGCCACCTCTGGCAGCCGCTGGCGCGCATTCAGTCGTTATCACCAGGCATTGCAACAAGACGACGACTGGTGTGAACGCATGTTGGCCCGCGATTTTGCGCAAGCCTACGAAGAACAGGTGCGGCTGATTACGACCCTTCACAACGACACTCAAGGATGATGCGCATGCCATGCCCACCTCTTTATCTCAAGGCCATGCTGGCTTTTGCCGTACTGCTGCTCACTGGCTGCACGGCGCTGTCGCCTTACTCCAGTGTGACCAAACTCAACCTCGGTTTAAGCGCAAGCGATCAGGTCAACCCTGACCTCAATGGGCGCCCGTCACCGGTGGTGGTTCGGTTGTTCGAGCTCAAACACCCGGTCGCCTTCGAGAATGCCGACTTCTTCAGCCTTTATGAGCGCGCTAAAGAGTCACTGGCCCCCGACCTGGTGACCAGTGAAGAGCTGGAGCTACGCCCTGGGCAAACAGTGCAGCTCAAACTCAGTGTTGAGCCCGGCAGTCGCTATGTCGGCGTACTGGCCGCTTACCGCGACCTGCCTCAAAGCCAATGGCGCTATGTCGTACCGCTCACTGCGATGGCCCTGACTGAATCGAATCTGGTGCTCGACCAGACCGGGATTCGCAGTGCCGACCCCGCCCATGAGCAGGGAGGTAACTGAGCATGACGACTCATAAAGTGCTGTGGCTGGAAGGCATGTTGTTGCGCCCCCAACACTTTCAGCACAGCGATCGTTATTACGATCAACAAATGAAAACGCGAACCCGATTATTGGGCCGTTACACCTGGGGGTTCTTGAGTCTGGAGGTCGACGAGCAGTTTCTCAATATGGGTAAGCTGGTCGTTAGCCAAGCGTCAGGCGTGCTGCCTGATGGCAGCTTGTTCGACCTGGGCGGCAGCTCCGAACTTCTGGCTCTGGATATACCGCCTAATACGGGTAAAACCGCCGTTTACCTGGCACTGCCGCTGGTTACCGGTAACCACATCGAAGCGCGGCGCAAGGACCAGGTCGACGTACTGGCGCGTTATGTCGCGTATGAAACCGAAGTCAGCGACTCCAACGCAGGCGAAAACGCCAACAGCCAAGTCAGTTGCGCCCGTCCTGACTTTCGCTTGCTGCTGGGTGAGCAGCAAAGCGATCAGGCCTGCGTCAAATTGCAACTGTGTCGAATTTTAGGCACCAACAGCGACGGCGCCATCAGCCTTGACGCTCAATTCGTCCCGACCTTTATCCACAGCCATGCGTCGAGTTACGTACTGTCTTGTTTGAAAGAAGTCATCGGCATGCTGAGCCTGCGGGGTGACACGCTGGCGGCGCGTATTCGCTCAAATGGCAAGGTCGGCGGGGCTGAAGTCGGTGACTTCATGATGCTGCAACTGATCAACCGAACGGAGTTGGTGCTTCTGCATTATCTGGATCTGGAACAACTGCACCCGGAAGAGTTGTATTGCGCCTTGCTGGCGATGCTGGGGGAGTTGGCCACCTTTGCCAATGACAGCAAGCGACCGCAACTTGCGAGCAAATATCAGCACAGCAATCAGGGTGAAAGCTTTCGCGAGTTGATGGAGGCCATTCGCCAGGTGCTGTCGATGGTGCTTGAGCAACATGCCAACGAGCTGAAACTGGAAGCACGTCAATACGGCATTCTCGTCTCGCAAATGAGTGACCACAACGCCCTCGCGCTCACCACCTATGTGCTGGTGGCAAAAGCCAATTGTGACAGCGAAGAACTGCGCCACCGCTTGCCGGCGCATCTCAAAGTCGGGCCGGTCGAAGGCATCCGTCAGTTGGTCAACCTGCACCTGCCGGGCTTCAAGGTAAAACCCTTGGCGGTGGCCCCCCGGCAAATCCCGTTCAACTCCGCCAAAACCTACTTCAGCCTTGAACTCAGCGCCGATGACGTGACGCAGATGGAGCGCTCCGGTGGTTTTGCGTTCCATGTGTCGGGCGAGTTTTCAGAGCTTGAACTGCAATTCTGGTCCATCAGGAATTAATCGCCATGAGCAAAGATACCCCCATGGAAGATGAAAAAACGGTACTGGCGGCCAAACACCGTCCTGGTGCGGACACGCTGGCCAAGCAACCGGCCATGATCGACGGGCCCGTTCTGACTGATCAATCACCGCCACCGACCATTGAAAAGCTTGAAGACCGAATGATCTTTTCCGCCCGTTTGCAGGCTGCGGGCACCTTCAATGTGAGCCTCAATCCGCTGGTGGCCGCGGCCAGTGGCTTGTTGTCTTGCGTGGTCGGCCTCAAGCACAGCGAAGTAGCGCCCGGCATCCCGGAGCTGCGTGAGCAGCTTATTAATGACCTCAACGCATTTGTACAAGAGGCCCTCTACAACGGTGTGGACTACGACCTGACCATGAAAGCCCGGTATGTGATGAGCACGGTGCTTGATGAAACGGTCGTGACCACCCCGTGGGGTTACGAAAGCGAATGGTCACAGCACACCCTGCTCAGCAGCCTGCACAACGAAACCTTTGGGGGGGAAAAGGTCTTTCACGTACTGGAGCAACTGTGCCGTAACCCGGTCGTCAACCTCTCGCTGCTGGAGCTGATCTACCTGTGCCTGTCGCTGGGGTTTCAGGGCAAATACCGAGTGGTCAATCACGGCACCTCCGAGCTCGACTCCATTCGTGATGCCCTGTACCGACAAATTCGTCACTTGCGCGGCGATGTGCCTCGAGAGCTTTCGCCCCATTGGCAAGGGCTCACTGATCGACGTCACCGGTTTATCCGCAGTGTGCCCGGCTGGGTGCTGGGCACTCTCACGGTGGGATGCCTGTTGGTGATGTTCTCAGGCTTTGCCTGGGTGCTGGGTGAGCAACGCGAGGCGGTGTTGCGACCGTATGAGCAGCTCGAATCTTCGGTTGTTCAGCCGCAGTCGTAAAAGGGATATGTGATGAAAAACAGTTTAAAAAAAGTGGCTGCCTTTATGCGTCAAACCTGGGTCTGGACCCTGGCGCTGCTGCTGACCATTGCTCTGCTGGTGTGGTGGGTCGGCCCGCTATTGGCGGTCAACGACCATAAATTCTGGGCCGATTCCAATGCCCGGCTGCTGAGTATCAGTGCGCTGTGCCTTATATGGGGCCTGATGATGGTCTTCGTCAGCTGGCGCGCGGGGGTACGCAAAAAAGAGCGCGAAGACAGTGAACTGGGTAAAGCCCGTGAGCTTAAAGACGCGAAGCTGGAGACCACGCAGAAAGAACTGCGGCAACGTTTCAAAGAGGCCCTGCGCACGCTCAGCACCTCCAGCGTGTACCGCGGGCGCAGTGAACGCTGGCGAGATGAGTTGCCCTGGTACTTGGTGATCGGCCCGACTTCCAGCGGTAAAACCAGCTTGCTGGACTTCTCGGGCCTGGATTTTCCGCTGAACAAGATCGACCGCAAACTCACCCGCGACATGAACGGTACTGCGCATTGTGACTGGTACTTTGGCGAGCATGGCGTGCTGATAGACACTGCCGGGCGCTATCTGGAGCAAAATGAACCCGACATTGACGCCAGCAACTGGCGCACCTTGCTGGAGCTATTGCGTAGCCGCCGACGAGCGCGGCCGTTGAACGGTGTGTTGGTCACGGTGCCGGTCGAGTGCCTGTTTCCGGTCAATGAAACGATCATGTCAGGACTGGGCGATGTGGTGCGCAACCGCCTGCAAGAGATTCATCAAATTCTGCATGTTGATGTGCCGGTGTATCTGGTGTTGAGCAAGGCCGACAGTTTGATCGGCTTCAGTGAATTTTTTGACCAGATGACCCGTGAAGAGAGTGATCAGGTGTTCGGTGCCAGTTTTGGCAAAGACCAGACCGGCTCCGACGTATCCATTTTGCGCACCGAGTTTGACGCGCTGTTGGGCCGGCTTACGGGGCAGGTCATCTCGCGTATGCATCAGGAGCGCGACACTCACCGTCGAGCGCGCATTCTCGATTTCCCTCATCAGTTGGGGGCCATTGGCGAGCGCCTTTGTGTCTTTGTCGACACTGCATTTACCGGTAATCGTTATCAGCGCGCCAGCCCGTTGCGCGGCTTTTACCTCACCAGCGCCCCCCATGTAAAACGAGAGGCGCAGCCCGAAACCAAGAAGCTGAGCGAGTCTTTAGGGATCAAGGCACACGCCTTGCCGGTGCTGCACAGCGGTCGCTCGCACTTTATCCATCACCTGCTGAGTCGAGTGATTTTCCCGGAAGCCCAATTGGCCAGTCTGGACAAGCGTGAGCGTCGACGTATTCAGTGGACACAGCGCTCAATGTACGTGGGTGCCTTGTCAGTGCTGGGGGTGATGGGGCTGGTGTGGGCGCAGAGCTTTGCGGCCAATCATGAGCGTCTGGATACACTGCGCGAGCTGGCTCAGCAGCTTAATAAACAGCGTTCGTTGCTGAGCCCGCGTGACGACAGTGCCGCGGTGCTGAGCATGCTCGACACCCAATTTGCGGCCTCGCAGGTATTTCCCTCAACACTGGATGTGGGGCTGTTCGAACGCACCGGCTTGTATCAGGGCGGCGCCAGCAACCCTCTGCTTGAACAGGCCTACCAACACCAACTGCAAGCCCAGTTATTACCACGGGTCGCTCAACAGCTGGAGAGCCAGATCCGCGCTAATTTAGGGGATCGAGCACGGTTGCTGAACAGCCTGCGCGCCTACCTGATGTTGGGCGAGGCTGATCGTCGCGACAACGCCTGGCTCAAGACCTGGGTGGCCACTGACTGGTCAGCCCGCTACCCCGGCAACACGTCGGTGCAGAACGGTTTGAGCCAGCACTTCGACCGCCTGCTGGCTCTGCCATTCAACTATCCGCTCAACCAACCCCTGATTGCCAAGGCCCGTCAGGTGCTGCGTAGCGAATCACTGGCCTCGGTCGTTTACCGAATGTTGCGCGAACAGGCAGACGGGCTGGCGCCCTATAGCTTCGATCAACACCTTGGCCCGCAAAGTCAGGTATTTGATGGCGCCGACTACGTGATTCCGGGGTTCTATACCCAGCAAGGTTATCAACAGTACTTTTCGGTTAAGGGCGCCGCCCTGGTCAGTGACATCCTGCGGGACAACTGGGTGCTGGGCGAGGGCAACACCCTCAGCGCCATGGACATGCGCAAGCTGATGGTTGAGCTGGAACAACTGTACTTCCGTGACTACGCCACACAGTGGGGCGAAGCCATCGGGCAACTGACCCTGCAGCCTTTCACGGCAGCGAGCGAAGGCGCCGATCAGCTTGCAGCGCTGACCTCTGCCAATTCGGCCATCGTGCAATTGCTGATCGAAGTGCGTGAAAATACTCGCTTCCCAAGCTTCATTGATGAGCTACCGGTACCCACCGAGGGCGACGAAACGGGGGCCGCTAAAAAACTCGGCGCACTGGCGGGTACCGCAACCGCAACCATAGCCAAAGCGGCGGATACCTTGGCCGCTAAGCTGCCGGATAACGCCAAGCAAGCCCTGCAACGACGGTTCGAACCGCTGCACCGTTTGCTTGACGAAAACAATGCACCGACTGCCACCCTCACGGCAGCCCTGCAAGGGCTCAACGACGTGCAGCAGCAACTGGCCAGTCTGGCCCGCGCCAGCGCACCCGATCAGGCGGCCTTCGACATGGCCAAATTGCGCATGGGCGGTCAGCGCGACGCGCTGAGTCATTTGCGTCAGGCCGCACAACGACTGCCGCGTCCGCTCAGCGGCTGGTTCGAGGGTGTCGCTGAAGACACCTGGAGCCTGGAACTGGACAACGCCTACCACTTCATCAACCAGCGGTATCAACGTGAGCTGTACAGTTTTTACGACCGTGCAATCAAGCAGCGCTATCCCTTCAGTGCCCACAGCAGCAGCGATGTGGCCCTGAATGACTTCCGCGAGTTTTTTCGGGCCCAAGGGCTTAGCGAGCGTTTTTTTGACAGCTACATGCGCCCGTTCGTCAGCGGTGAGGCGGGTAACTACCGGCTGCGCAGCATTGATGGGCGGAGTTTGCCAGTGTCCAAGGCTTACTTTGATCAAGTGGCCGCCGCGCAAGTCATACGCCAGGGCTTCTTCGCCCAGAACCCGGCAGAACCCCTCGTACAATTTACCCTTGAGCCTTACAGCCTTGACCCCGCCGTCAGCCGTGCGGAGTTGCGTTTTGGCAACCAGTCGCTTGATTACCGCCACGGGCCAATAGTGCCCATCACCTTGCAATGGCCCACGGAGGCTGAAAACGGTCGCAGCAGTCTGGTACTCGACAAAATGTCCGGCCGCCCGGTCGGCATCGAAAAAAGCACCGGGCCGTGGTCGTTATTTCGCTTGCTGGACTTGATGACCGTTGAGTACCTCAGCGGTCGCGATGTGATGGTGCTCAAAGCGGACGTGGGCGGCATGCGGGCCAACTACCTGCTAATGAGTCAACGCACGCCTAACCCGTTTGACCTGAGCGTGTTGCGTAGTTTCCGTTTGCCCGAGCAACTGTAATGGGCGAAAACGCGCAATGGCGCAGCGCTGCGGGCACCGATCCGGGCAAGGTGCGTACCCGAAACGAAGACGCCACCCTTGATTGCCCGCAGCTTGGGTTATGGGCGGTGGCCGATGGTATGGGCGGTCATCGGGCGGGCGACATTGCCAGCCAGATGATCGTCAACAGCCTGGCTGAGTTGAACCAGCCGCAGACCTTTGATCAACGGCTACTGGCCGTGCGCAAATGCCTGCACTGGCTTAACCGCCGTTTTAGTCAGGAGCTGACGGTCAGCGATCAGAACGGCGACAACATCATGGGCAGCACCGTGGTCGCTTTGTTGCTTGAAGGCAACCGCGCTGCCTGTGTCTGGGCGGGTGATAGCCGGTGTTACCTGTGGCGTCGGCAACAGCTGTACACCTTGTCGCGCGACCATTCATTGCAGCAGCAATTGATGGACGAACAGCACATGACCCAGGAGCAAGCGCTGGCCCAGCCGGGTTCCCGGGCTTTGACCCGGGCAATTGGTGCGTGCGAGCGACTGCGCCTGGGCGTGCTGGAACTGGAAGTGCAGCCAAACGATGTGTTTTTGCTGTGCAGCGATGGTCTCTATCAAGAGTTGAGCCATCGTGAAATGGGCAACGCACTCAGCCTCATTTCACCCCAGGCGGCGCTTGCGCGATTACTCGACGGCGCCTTGAGCGGGGCGGCACGTGACAACGTGAGTGCCGTGGTGATTCGTCAATGACAGCGTCCTTGCCCGAGGTATTGAGCGGGCGTTATCGGATTGAACGGTTATTGGGCGCGGGAGGCATGAGCACGGTTTACCGTGCCCGTGACCTGCTGCATGAACAGTTCGCTGATCCACACCCCTGTGTGGCCCTGAAAATCCTCAGCGACGACCTCAGCCAATCCCCCGACGCCAGTGCTGTGCTGTTCAACGAATACGCGCTGATCCGCCACTTGCGTCATCCCAATATCCTGCGCATGTACAGCTTCAATGTAGACACCGCACACCAGCGAGTCTTCATCGTCATGGAGCTGTTACAGGGCCCCACCCTTGACCGATTACTGTGTGAGCGGCCTCTGGGTTTGCCTTGGCAGGAACTGCGCGAAATCGCCCTGCCACTGCTCGACGCGCTGGCGCATAGCCACGCGTCGGGCATCCTTCATGGCGACATAAAGCCCAGCAATATTTTGCTCAGCGAAGAGGGCGTGCGCCTGTTCGACTTCGGCCTTGGGCAGGCTGAAGCGGGGCGGCTGGACGGTTTGGCCGCGATCAGTCGTCAGCGCATGAATGCCTGGACACCCGGCTACGCCGCGCCGGAAATCCTCGAAGGTAGCGCCCTGACCCGCACAGCAGACGTGTACGCAATGGCTTGCGTCATCTACGAACTGGCGAGTGGTAAACACCCGTTCAACCGCATGTTATCGACTAAGGTCCGCGACCAGCGGCCTGCGCTGCGCCTCAAAAAACCCAAGCGCCTGCCAGCCCGCGTGTGGCGTGCAGTGCGTAAAGGCCTCACCTTCGACCCGGCTAAACGCACCGTCAGTGCTGCCCAATTGCGCGCGGTCGTCGCCGCCCGGCAAACACCTTGTTGGTGGCCCGGTTAGACCCGGGGAGTGCCTTGCATCAATGGGCATTGTGCGCAGTGGTCTATGGTTAAGGCCGCTGGACGCAGACCCCCCTCGTTGAAAGGAGCCAACACATGAAGCTTTCAGGAAAGATTGCATTAGTCACAGGTGCGGCACAGGGCATTGGTCGTGGTATTGCACTGCGCCTTGCCAAGGATGGCGCCGATATTGCGCTGGTCGACCTTAACCTTGAAAAACTTGGCCAGGTCGCCGAAGAAATCAAAGCATTAGGGCGCAACTACACCGTATTTGCGGCCGATGTGGGTGATCGCGATCAAGTATTTTCGGCGGTTGACTACGCCCACAACCAGCTCGGCGGGCTGGACATCATGGTCAACAATGCGGGCATCTGTCAGGTCAAACCCCTGATGGACGTCACCCAGCAAGACATTGAGCACATCTACCGCATCAACGTGCAGGGCACCTTGTGGGGCATACAGGCCGCGGCAGAAAAATTTCAGGCGCTTAAACGCAAAGGCAAAATCATCAACGCCTGCTCCATTGCCGGTCATGAAGGTTATGCCCTGCTGGGGGTTTACTCCTCCACCAAATTTGCCGTACGCGCCTTGACCCAAGCGGCGGCCAAGGAACTGGCGATGCACGGCATCACCGTCAACGCCTACTGTCCGGGCGTCGTAGGGACTGACATGTGGGTGGAAATCGACAAACGCATGGCCGAAGTGACGGGCGCCCCGATTGGCGCGACCTACGAAAAATTCGTCAGCGGCATACTGCTGGGGCGTGCGGAAACGCCGGAAGACGTTGCGGCATTTGTTTCCTACCTGGCCAGCCCGGACGCGGACTACATGACCGGTCAAGCCCCCTTGATTGATGGCGGGATGGTGTTCCGTTAAGGGATAAGACACAAATAACGCGCCTGCTTGCACTCAGGCGCGTGCTGCTTGGCGATTGATGCTTACAGGCTACAAAAAGTAGTTATAAAAGGTTTTTTGATGCTTCTGGGCTACAAGTGTTGCCTTCACATGAGCAAGATCAAAGCTGAACAGCTCTGGCAATGTTGTGTCCTTAGGGCTACATTAATAACATATTCAGGAGTTATTGATGCTTGAGGGCTACAAATGAGCACCTTGTATGATGTGGCTGAAATGTTGAAAGAGGCCCGTGCCGAATCAGGCTTGAGCCAACACGCATTGGCCAGCCGTGCAGGCGTATCCCGCTCGACAGTGGCGCGCATGGAAACCCTTGCCAAGGGCGATATGAGCGTTTCGGCTCTGGTTCGTTTACTGGAGGCGGCGGGCTATGACTTGAAACTGATTAAAGCCGGCCATGAGCGAACAGTCGAGGACATCTTGGCTGAGCAGCGATCTGGAATATACAGGCCATGATTCTTGATGTGCAGGTCAGTGGCACTACTGTCGCCCAGCTTTATCGCGAGCGTGATGACTATGTGCTGAAATACCTCCCCGCTGCCACAGCGCAAGATTTTGTCAGCTTGACGTTGCCTGTTCGAGACGAACCATGGCGTTGGCCGCGCGATCTTTTTCCCTTCTTTCGGCAGAATTTGCCTGAAGGATATTTGCTTGGGGTTATCCGCGAAGAGTTCGGGGCATTACTGGATGGCACTGACTTATCCCTGCTAGCCGTGATCGGTGGCTCGGGTATTGGGCGGGTGACAATTACACCTGAGGGGCAGGTTCCCGGCATTGAAACTGAACCACTGGAGATAGGGCACCTGCTGACTGCAGAAAACACGGATGAACACTTTGCGACCTTGGTACGCCGTTACGCACGTGCAGCAATTTCTGGTGTAGTGCCCAAGTTCATTGCGCGGGATGCCAGCAAAACAGCACTGCCTTTGGGTAAGCCGACCCTGCGAACCGACTTGCACATCATCAAAGGATCCGATGAAACGACGCCCTACCTGGGCTTCAACGAGTTTTATACGCTGCGTGTGCTGGAGCGGCTGAACGTCGTGCCGGTAGCAACCAGCCGGATGTCCGAGGATGGCCGAGTGCTGGTGGTGGATCGGTTCGATGTCGATGAGCAGGGTTTACCACGTTGCGGTCTTGAAGACGCTTGCGGACTATTGGGCTTGCCTCCCCATGAGAAATACGCGACTACCACGGAGCGAGTTTGGAACGCCACTCGGGCCTATCTGCCTGCAGAGTCACTTCGTCAGCAGCGAGTGCATTTAGGGTGGCATCTGCTGGCCAACTACGTCGTGCGCAATGCTGACTGTCATGCCAAAAACATCGCGCTCTATTACACCTCGCGAGCAGATGTAGGATTTACTCCGATCTTCGATTTGGTAACTACCCAAGCCTACCCGCGCTTTGCCAGTAACCCACCGGGATTATCCGTGGGCGGGCGGCAAATCTGGACGCCGGGACGCACGCTTGAAACCTTTTTCAATAGTCGTCTGGGTATCTCGCCCCGTCAGTACTCGGCCATGGTCGAGCAACTGTGCGAGTCAGCAATTGTTGTAGGCAAGGAAGTGATCGAAGCGGCGAAAAACGAACCCGCATGGCGTGATGTAGCCAAGCACATGGTGCATGCCTGGAACGACGGGATGGAGTCGCTACGCAGTTCGCGTGCCGCCCCCCATTTGCGAGGGCTGGACACGGCCATTACAGATGCGGGTTTTTCAGGGCCCAGATCTCCGGAAAGTGGGCGGGTACAAATAGGCCGTTCACCCTTGCTGGCGCCACCTAAACGCTGAACAGATGCTGCGATAGGGAACTATGACGCGCCTGCTTGCACTCAGGCGCGTGCTGCTTAGTGCATCGTTAAACCGTCCAGCGACTTGTCGACATACGCCTTGGCCAGCTCCACCAAGTGCACAACCGACAACACCAGGTCGCGCGGCAACCCGCTCAAACCATTCCCCGCCTCACACGCTGAAGCACCCGCACAGCGCAACAAGTCTGACGCTTGGGCCAAAGCCGCTTCTAAATTGACACTGTCCGGGATGGCATACGTCACCGTGCTTACCGGCCGTGGAGGTCTGTGGTCGAGCAAGTAATAATCGAGCGCGCGATCGGCGGCAGCGCGGTCCAACGACTGTGCATCGCACTGAGCAGCATCGTGCAGGGTGAAGGAGGGCGGATCTGGGGTGATTCTTTTCATGGCGATTAATCCGAGGCACTTTTAGGAGCTGTTACCTGTCGCGACTAAACGAAGGGGTGGCAGCCGTACGCAGGTTAGTCGACCGGTGCACTCGGAACCCGGCGCGCCCGAAGGCGCCCTACGCACGGCCACCATAACGCGGGGCCGAAAAAAAGCGCCTCGCGGAGGTGGCGCCTTGCGCCGAGTACTGCATCGGGCGACTAAACCCGATCGCTGATTGTGCAGCGATGGGCCGAGACTATTCCCCGAAATGAGCGGGCGCAAGGGAACGGGATTTTCTCGGATGTTTCACGTGATTGAAAGGGAAACGTCGTACGAAACGGCTGATTTTAAAGGCGTGAAACACCCCCCTCCGTAGCAGCGGACGAGTAACACGAGGCCGCGTTCGGCCGCGCAGCGGCCGCAAAACCGTCCAGCGCGGAGGTTGAGTCGACTACATAAATTGTCGACCCAACGTGGCCCGTACGCGCTGTGCAACAGCCGGGTCAACCTTGGCATTGTCGAGAATAAAACTGCATCGACCTACAATCGCAAACTCACGGATCATATTGATTTCAAACCCGCAAAAGTTGAAGTTTAAAACCACGCAAGACACCTCATCGGTTAAGTGAGGTTTGAGCAAAGTCATCTTGTCTTCAATCGTCTCGGCGATATCCGCCTCTATTTGTCTGTAGAGATTTTCCGCGACCTCATCTTCATCGGGAGGCGGCTTGAGATACGGCCGCACCCCGGCCTGATCGTGAATATAGGCCGTATGCTTAACGTCCAGTATCTCTGTCACATCGATATACACCACCCCATTGGCGGCTTCACCGGCTTCCTGTTTTTGTAACTGTTCGATGGCCTTTTTAAAACGCCGCACCAGTAACTCCGGCGACTGAATGCGCTTGCATTCAATGGCCAGCGCCAAGTCGGTGACGATGATGTCGGTACGCTTCGACACGTCGATACGGTGGGCCTGCGCGGCATAGCTGGAGGCAATGCCCAGCTCGAACATATAGTTGCGATCTTGATCCTTGCCCGGCGTGTCATTTTCATGGCTGAAGTTAATGCCGTACATGGCAGCATGTAATGTCTTATTGAATTGGGTCGAGGCCTGCTGTTCTTTAAGTTGCTCACTGCATTTCACCACGTGATGCATTTCAGACACTGCATGCAAGAACTCAAACATCTTCGGGCCGTATGAACCACGGACAGCGTCATAGTTCTTGATGACCTCCCGGTAGTACGGAATACGGCCTTTGACCTTCAGCCCACGGCTTTCCAGCCATTCGCAACTTTCTTGCGCACGGGCCAAAAAAAGCGGAAGGCAATCGGGGCGACTGTAAGGCGCTACGTTAACGAAGAAGGTTTCTATGAACATCTTATCCATAAGAATGTAGATATCTCGAAGCGGATAGTTTTATGACAGGCATTAAAAAGCCGGCTTGTGGCCGGCTTCTCGGGGGTGGGTCTGGTTTATTTTTGGTAAACCGTACTCACCTTCAAACTGGGAGTGGGGCGGGGCAACCTTGCGTTGCCGACCCTGCATGCCGGCTCGCGGTGAGCGAGGGGGATGCGTAAGTGCGGCAATCATACTGAGGTTGAAACGCTTTTCCCAGAAAAAAGCCCAGCTGTTGTTATTCACTCAGTGCGTAAGGCACTAGCGGGCGCCGTGTGTTCAGGGTCGACCACCAGAATACCCAGCCCAGAATGCGTATGTTTTGCTGCTCTACTTGTAACTCACTGAAGACTTCGTCCGGGTACTCGCCCGGGTTGTGGCTGCGCAGGCGCAGGCCGCTGTTGGGTAGCCGGTAGGCGTATTTGATGCGCAACATGCCGTCATGTTCGAGGGCGTATATCTCGCCATCGACGATGTGGGTCAGGCTGCGGTCAATGGCGACCGTCGAGCCGTCTTGTATCCGGCAGCTCATGCTGTTGCCGATCATGGGCGCGCAAATGGCCAGGTCCGGGTTGACGTCCATGGCGTGCAGACAGGCAAGGCTCAATCGCACTCGGCAGCCCGGTATTTCAACCACGTGGGTCTTGCCCGAATCGTTGGGGCTAAGGACTTCGTTGTAGAAGGGTACGGCGATGTCGTTGGCCGCGGCGTCGACAGCGTGGGAGGTGGCAGTGGCTGTTTTAGGGGCATTGGGGGGCAGTCCAGGGGCTGAGGGGTGTTTCATGCCTTCCCCCGTACGTAACCAGCGGCTGTTGACGCACAGCAGTTCGGCAATTTCGTCCAGACGGGCCATAGGTATACCGCGTTTGAACCAGTTGTTGACGTGCTGCGGCGTAACGCGGCGGTTGGCGGCGAAGTCCGAAGCGGATAAATGGCACTCCCGCAGGAGTGACTTGAGGCGATCACCGGATGTATTCATGAATAGGGAGTTTACGGGCAACCCCTGTCCGTTTAAATAAACCAAGCGTTCAATAAAGCAGGCATGAAATAGGATAAATCCCTATCGCCTGAAGAAGTTTCTGAAGCTTTTTATGTAAATTCCTACAGTTGCCCGGCTTAATCGTTAAACCTCTTGAACAGACCGTTTGGTGGCGATGTTTCAGGCATAAAAAAACCTCGGCGAACCGAGGTTTTTCAGGAAGTAGAAATGCCACTAAGGCATGACCGACTTCACTTAGCCTTTGTAGGCTGCAACCGATTTGGTGATCTCGGCGCGGGCAGCTTCTGCGTCGCCCCAACCTTCGATTTTCACCCATTTGCCTTTTTCGAGATCTTTGTAGTTCTCGAAGAAGTGCTGGATTTGTTGAATCAGCAGCGGTGGCAGGTCGGTGTACTCTTTTACGTCAACGTACAGCTGGGACAGCTTGTCGTGAGGCACTGCAACGACTTTGGCATCGCCACCACCGTCGTCGGTCATGTGCAGAATGCCAACCGGACGTGCACGGATAACCGAACCTGGCGCTACCGGGTAAGGGGTCACAACCAGCACGTCGAGGGGGTCACCGTCGTCAGCCAGGGTGTTAGGGATAAAGCCGTAGTTGGCCGGGTAGAACATTGGGGTCGCCATGAAGCGGTCAACGAACAGGCAATCGCTGTCTTTGTCGATTTCATATTTGATCGGCGCGTGGTTGGCCGGAATCTCGATGGCGACGTAGATGTCATTCGGCAGGTCTTTGCCAGCCGGAATCTTGCTGTAGCTCATTGGGCGGTGCCCCCGTGTATAGGCGAATTTACTTGGCCAATTTGACCAAAAAGTGGCGGCGATTATAGGCGTATTCGTATAACGCCGTCACGTCTGGCCGTGCAGGGGCTGCGCACGGTATTCGGGGTGTTCGCTTTGCAGGGTGAGCAGGCGGGCCAGCGGGTCCTGCCGATAAAACAGACCGAGTTGTTGATACACCTTCGGGTAGGCACGGTTCAGGAGGTCGGGCGCGCTGAAAAAGTATTCGCTGGTAACGGCAAAGAATTCAGCCGGGTTTTCACCCGCATACGGGTCTATGGGCGCGTGATCGGGGTGATGATCAAGGATGCTGTTGAGGTGGTCGTAGGCGTGCTGCATGGCTTGCGTCCAGTCACTGACGACCATGTGGCTGTGCAAGGGTGGCATGCCGTTCGCCGCGCCGTTAAGCATGTCCAGCTTGTGCGCCAGTTCGTGAATGACCAGGTTGTAACCTTCCCAACCACCGCTGGCCAGTACGCCGGGCCACGCCAGTACGACGGGGCCATGTTGCCAGGCTTCGCCGCTGTGGTGGCCTTCCCATTCGTGTTCCACGCCACTTGAATCACGATGGCGTTGGGGGCTGATGAAGTCATCGGGGTACAGGACAATTTCGTGAAAACCCTGATACCAGTCCAGATCACCAAGGTTGAGCAACGGCAGTTGTGCCTGCGCGGCCAGCAACAACTGGCCTTCTTCATTCAGTTCGACGCCCGGCATGGCGGTCAGGTGTTTTTCTTGCAGGAACAACACGCTGCTCTCGCGCAGCCATTGGTATTGCGCGTCATTCAGGCCGTCGAGAATGCTCAGGTGCTGACGAACGTTGTGCCACACATCGGGGGCTACCGGGTGTTGCGCCAGAATTCGCTGGCGCCGCCATTCATGAAGAGACCACATCAGGTACGGCCTCGATCAAGCTTTGGCTTTTACAGGTGTACGACCCATGCGGCTGCGTACGACACCAATAATCATCGGCACCAGCGACAGCAGAATGATGCCCACCACCAGTAAGGACAGGTTGGTCTTGATGAACGGTACGTTGCCGAAGAAGTAACCCAGCGTGACCAGACCGCCCACCCACAGGATGGTGCCGATCACGCTGAACATCAGGAAGCGCGGATAGAACATGTGCGCGACGCCGGCAACGAATGGCGCGAACGTGCGGAAGATCGGCAGGAAGCGCGCCATGGTCACGGTTTTGCCACCATGACGTTCGTAGAAGTCGTGGGTTTTTTCCAGATAATCGCGGCGGAAAATTTTCGAGTTGGGATTACTGAACAGGCGTTCGCCTGCCGTTCGTCCGATGACGTAATTGGTGCTGTCGCCCAAAATCGCCGCAACCATCAACAAGCCCGCCAGCAATACCGGGTCCATGCCACCGCCAGCCGCGACCGCGCCAGCAATAAAGAGCAGCGAATCACCCGGCAAAAACGGCATGACCACCAGACCGGTTTCGCAAAAGATCACCAGAAACAGGATGGCGTAGATCCACGGCCCGTAATTGTTTACCAGCAAATCGAGGTACACATCGAGGTGCAAGATAATGTCGAGCGGGTTGAAATCCATGTGAAGCACCTGTGTTGATGACCCGACTCAGCAGGCCTGTGCGGGGGGAGAGGGTATTTAACTACAAGCTAAGTAGTAATTTCGTACAATTTTGACGAGTTGGATTATACGGTGTGATGCGAATTCTGCTGATCGAGTTTGTAGCGAAGCGTGTATTTGGCATGAAAGTCTCGTAGATATTTTGTTGCAGGTTGAACGGGGAACGCAAAGCCCCGTAGCAGCTGACGAGTAGTGCGAGGCTGCGTTCGACGATGCAATCGTCGCAAGTTATTTGATCGCGATGTATCTGAAATCACCCGGCTGAATGATTTACGACGGCTTCTCCGCCGAACGCAGCCTCGTTCCTACGGCAGCGGCTACAGGGATTCAGTCGCCCTTTAGCAAAAAGTTTTCGCGGGGGGCTTCGGATTCAAGGGTGTTCAGTTGCGCTTCGTCTTTCAAGTTAACCCCCGACAGTTGCCGACGGCAGGCTTCATTCATCAAGTACGCCAACCGATGGGCGGCCATGCTGTAGCTCAGCCCTTCAAGCCGGACGTTGGAGATGCAATTACGGTAGGCATCGGTCAGCCCGACTTTAGGCGCGTAGGTGAAATACAGCCCCAGGCTGTCCGGTGAGCTCAGGCCGGGACGCTCGCCAATCAACATCACCACCATGCGGGCGCCCAACAGTTCGCCAATCTCATCCGCCACGGCCACTCGGCCCTGTTCCACCAGAATCACCGGCGACTGGCTCCATGCCGCTTGGGCGATATGTTCTTGCATCCGGTTCAAAAAAGGCAGGGTGTGGCGATGAACGGCCAGCGCCGACAAGCCGTCTGCCACCACGATGGCCAGGTCGATGCCACCGGGGTTGGCTCGCGCGTGCTCACGTAATTGTTGTGCAGAACCCTCATCGAGCTTGCGCCCCAGATCGGGACGTTGCAGGTAGCTGTTACGGTCCGGGGCGGCACTGTGAAGCAGCAGGGTAGTTTGACCGCGCTCGGCCAGTTGTTCGCTGAGGCCTGCATGATCAAACGGTAGATGCACGGCGTCCCGCGCTTGCGCATGGGCGTACTGAAAATCCAGCTGGGCATGGGTGGGCAAGCTGGTGCCTGTACGGCCCAGGGCAATTCTGGCTGGCGTCAGGCGGCGCAGTTCAAGCCACGGGTTAAGAGTGTCAGTCATGCTCATCGACCTCCCAAATGAGCCAGCGCCTGACGAAATGCCGGCGGTAACTGATGGCCGAACTCAATCCGGCCATCGGTCTGGGTAAATATTCCGACCTTGCTCAGCCACTGCTCGAACTCAGGGGCAGGCTTGAGTCCCAAGGTTTTGCGCGCATAAAGGGCGTCATGGAACGAGGTGGTCTGATAGTTGAGCATGATGTCGTCCGACCCGGGAATGCCCATGATGAAGTTGATCCCGGCCACCCCCAGCAGCGTGAGCAGGGTGTCCATGTCGTCCTGATCGGCTTCGGCGTGGTTGGTGTAACAGATGTCGCAGCCCATCGGCACGCCCAGCAACTTGCCGCAGAAGTGGTCTTCAAGCCCGGCGCGGATGATTTGCTTACCGTTGTACAAATACTCGGGGCCGATAAAACCCACCACGGTATTGACCAGAAACGGTTTGAAATGCCGGGCGACGGCGTAAGCGCGGGTTTCGCAGGTTTGCTGGTCAACGCCAAAATGCGCGTTGGCCGACAATGCGCTGCCTTGGCCCGTTTCGAAATACATCAGGTTGTTGCCCAATGTGCCGCGATTGAGGCTCAAACCGGCTTCGTAGCCTTCCTGCAACACATTCAGATTGATCCCGAAACTGGCATTCGCGGCTTCAGTGCCGGCAATCGACTGGAACACCAAATCCAGTGGCACACCTCTATTAATAGCTTCAATTGAGGTGGTTACGTGAGTAAGTACACACGATTGAGTGGGTATCTCGTAGCGCTGAATGATTGCGTCGAGCATGTTCAGCAAGTCGCAGATAGAGGCGATGCTGTCTGTGGCCGGGTTGATGCCGATCATGGCATCACCGTTGCCGTACAACAGGCCATCTAGAATGCTGGCCGCAATACCGGCCGGGTCGTCGGTCGGGTGATTGGGTTGCAGGCGGGTCGAAAGCCGCCCGCGCTGGCCCATCGTGCCGCGAAACCGGGTGATGACACGGATCTTCTGCGCCACCAGTACCAAGTCCTGAACGCGCATGATCTTCGAGACGGCGGCGGCCATTTCCGGGGTCAGGCCGGGCGCCAATGCCCGCAGGCTGTGTTCGTCGGCGGCGTCGCTGAGCAGCCAGTCGCGAAAACCTCCGACAGTCAGATGGCTGACCGGTGCAAAGGCGAGCCGGTCATGGCTGTCGAGAATGAGCCGGGTGACTTCGTCGGTTTCGTAGGGAATCAGCGCTTCTTGCAGGAAATAGGCGAGGGGAGTGTCGGCCAGTGCCATTTGTGCAGCGACGCGTTCACCGTCGTTCTGCGCGGCCACGCCAGCCAGAAAGTCCCCTGAACGCGCCGGACTGGCTTTGGCCATCAGGTCTTTGAGGCTATCAAAACGGTAAGTCTGAGTGCCGACCGCGTGAGAAAAAGTTGCCATTCAAATGCTCCTTAACGTCAGGCGCCATGCGCCTGACGTGACGCTCGGCGGTTAGTGCAGGGCTTTTTCGGCCTGTTGAATGGCCGCGAATTCCTCTTCCGGCGTACCGGCGACCAAGTGATGTCGACTGTAGAACGCGAAGTACGCGATTAATACGCCATAGATCACCGCCGCGCCAATTACCACGCGCGGGTCCACCAGAAAACCGGCGACAACCGCAACGCAGGCCAGCACCAATGCGATGCCTGAGGTGAATATACCGCCCGGAGTGCGATAAGGACGCTCCATTTTGGGGCGTCGAATGCGCAGGGTGATGTGCGCAGCCATCATCAGCACGTAGGAAATCGTTGCGCCAAACACGGCCACCAGAATCAGCAAATCACCCTGACCGGTCAATGACAGGCCAAAACCGATAATGCCGGGAATGATCAAGGCCAGCACGGGGGCTTTGCTTTTGTTGGTTTGCGACAGTTTTCGCGGCAAATAGCCCGCGCGCGATAAGGCGAAGATCTGACGTGAGTAGGCGTAAATGATCGAGAAGAAGCTGGCGATCAAGCCCGCCAGGCCCACCAGATTCACAAAGCCGCCCATCCAGGTCGAGCCGCCATAGGCCTTGCTCAGGGCTTCAACCAGCGGGTTGCCGGAGGCCATCAAGTGATGGGCGCCCGCACCGCCGGGGCCAATGATCAGGATCAGCAGAGCGAAGGTGACGAGCACCAGCATGGCGCCAATCAGGCCGCGGGGCAGGTCGCGCTTGGGGTTTTTGGTTTCTTCGGCGGCCAGGGGCACGCCTTCGACCGCGAGGAAAAACCAGATGGCATACGGGATGGCAGCCCACACCCCGACATAACCGAAGGGCAGGAAAGCACTGGCGCCCTTGGCTTGAGTCACTGGAATGTCGAGCAGGTTGTTGATGCTGAAGTGCGGCACCATCGACACCAGAAACACACCCAGGGCGATAGCGGCGACGGCGGTGATGATGAACATCAACTTGAGCGCTTCGCCGACCCCGAATATGTGGATGCCGATAAAGATGATGTAGAACGCCAGATAGATCATCCAGCCGCCAATGCCGAACAGCGACTCGCAATAAGCACCGATAAACACCGCGATGGCGGCGGGCGCAATGGCGTATTCAATCAGGATGGCGGTGCCGGTGAGGAAGCCGCCCCACGGCCCGAATGCACTGCGGGCAAAGCCATAGCCGCCGCCCGCAGTGGGGATCATGGAGGACAGTTCGGCCAGCGAAAAGCACATGCACAAGTACATGGTGGCCATCAGCAATGTGGCGATAAACATGCCGCCCCAGCCACCTTGGGCCAGGCCGAAGTTCCAGCCGGCGTAGTCGCCGGAGATGACGTAGGCGACGCCAAGTCCCACCAGCAGGACCCAGCCGGCGGCACCTTTTTTCAGTTCGCGTTGTTGGAAATATTCAGAGCCGACCTTTTCGAAATCCACGGAGGTCGGGGCCGCTGTTGCGGCAATCGGTTCGCTAGGCATGTGCAGTCACCTGTGCTTTATCGTTTGAAAAATTTGACAGGGTGTAAAGCAAAAGATGAGCCAGAAGGCTCTGTAGCCGCTGTCTTCGGCAGCGGCTACGGGGCGATGGGTTAGAAGAAACCCAGCGGATTGATGTCGTAGCTCACCAGCAGGTTTTTGGTCTGCTGGTAGTGGTCGAGCATCATTTTGTGGGTTTCACGGCCGACACCGGATTTTTTGTAACCGCCGAACGCGGCGTGTGCCGGGTAGAGGTGGTAGCAGTTGGTCCAGACGCGACCGGCCTTGATGGCGCGGCCCATGCGGTAAGCGCGGTTGATGTCGCGGGTCCACAGGCCGGCACCCAGGCCGAACTCGGTGTCGTTGGCAATGGCCAGCGCTTCGGCTTCGTCCTTGAAGGTGGTGATGCTGACCACAGGGCCAAAGATTTCTTCCTGGAAGACACGCATTTTATTGGTGCCTTTGAGCAGCGTCGGCTGGATGTAGTAGCCGGTGGCCAGGTCGCCTTCGAGCTTGGCTACAGCGCCGCCGGTCAGCAGTTCAGCCCCTTCGTTTTTGGCAATCTCCAGGTAGGACAGGATTTTGTCGAACTGTTGCTCGGATGCTTGAGCGCCAACCATGGTGTCGGTGTCCAGCGGGTCACCGCGCTTGATCGCTTCGACTTTGCGCATAACCACTTTCATGAAGTCGTCGTAGATGGATTCCTGAACCAGTGCCCGCGACGGGCAGGTGCACACTTCACCCTGGTTGAAGAAGGCCAGCACCAGACCTTCGGCCGCTTTCTCAATGAACGCCGGTTCGGCCTGCATGATGTCTTCGAAGAAGATGTTGGGGGACTTGCCGCCCAGTTCTACGGTCGACGGGATGATGTTTTCGGCGGCGCATTTCATGATGTGCGAGCCCACCGGGGTGGAGCCGGTGAAGGCGATTTTGGCAATGCGCTTGCTGGTGGCCAACGCCTCGCCTGCTTCTTTGCCGAACCCTTGCACCACGTTGAGCACGCCCGGCGGCAACAGGTCGCCGATCAGTTCCATAAACACGGTGATGCTCAGTGGCGTTTGTTCAGCCGGTTTGAGCACGATGCAGTTACCGGCCGCCAACGCCGGGGCGAGCTTCCAGGCGGCCATCAGCAGCGGGAAGTTCCACGGAATGATCTGCCCGACCACGCCCAACGGTTCGTGGATGTGGTAAGCCACGGTATTGCCGTCGATTTCTGCGGCGCTGCCTTCTTGGGCGCGGATGCAGCCTGCGTAGTAACGGAAATGATCAGCAGCCAATGGCACATCGGCATTCAGGGTTTCACGCACCGCTTTGCCGTTGTCCCAGGTTTCGGTGATGGCCAGCAGTTCGAGGTTTTGTTCGATGCGGTCAGCAATTTTGAGCAAGACCAAAGAACGGGCCTGCACCGAGGTCGCGCCCCAGGCATCTGCGGCTGCGTGGGCAGCATCGAGGGCTTTGTCGATGTCTTCTGCGGTCGAGCGCGGGAATTCGGCAATGGCTTTGCCGTTAACCGGCGAGGTGTTGGTGAAGTACTGGCCTTTGACCGGTGCCACGAATTCGCCGCCGATGTAGTTACCGTAACGGCTCTTGAACGAGACGATCGAGCCTTCAGTACCGGGTTGTGCGTAACGCATGGTGAGTGTCTCCTGGCTTTATTGTGCTTATTGGGAGGATGCGCTGTGGCGCTGGCCAATTCAGCAGCAAAGGCTGGGCCATAGTGCTGAGACTCAGGCGGGCCGGGGCTTGGCAGGTTTTAGTGTGGGCGGGAGTAACGGGTGCTGTGCCAACGGTGACACGCTCGCTGTGACACTGTGTGCCACAGGTGACACAGTCGACGACCGGTGAGTCAGTTCGTGATTGCAATGCTCGGGTGCCCGGAGGATGCTGGGGATTCGGTTTGAACTGGATCTGTGTTGCCGCTGAGGAGCTTTGCCTCTGACGAGCGCAAGACCGCCGAGACAGCAAGGAGAACAATAACAATGCACAGCACCGATTTAAGCCGTCATGCGCGGCAAGTCTTGGATGTCACCCGAGGCCGTCCGTTGGGTTGCGACCCCTCTATTATTCGTTCCTGGCAACGCTGCCTGGACGACTACCACCTTGATCCGGCACAGACCATCGCCCCGACGGTGCTTGAACACGGCCGAATTCTGGAGGGGCGCGAGCGTTTGCAGCAGGTGCTGCAATTTGCCGGGCATGAAATGAACAGCTTGCACCAGCAGCTTTCGGGTGCCGGGCATGCGGTGCTGCTGACGGATGCTCGCGGGGTCATTCTGAACTGCGTCACGGCGTCGACTGAGCGCAAGGTATTTGAGCGGGCGGGCCTGTGGCTGGGCGCTGACTGGAGCGAGTCGCGCGAGGGGACCAACGGTATCGGCACATGCCTGGTGGAGCGCCAGGCGTTGACGATTCATCAGGACGAACACTTTCGGGGGCGTCACACCGGCCTGACCTGTTCGGCAAGCCCGGTGTTCGATCCCCATGGCGAGTTGCTGGCGGTGTTGGACGTGTCCTCGGCCCGCCATGAGGTTTCACGCCAGAGTCAGTTTCACACCATGGCGCTGATCAATCTCTCGGCCAAGCTCATCGAAAACAGCTACTTCCAGCGCCACTACGAGCATCAGTGGCTGCTGCGCTTTAATGTTCAAGCGCAGGCGGTGGGGCTCTTCAGTGAAGGGATGCTGGCGTTTGATGGCGACGGGGTGATTGTGGCCATTAACCAAAGTGCCTTGAATTTGCTGGGCAACGGCCGCGCAGGCTTGCTCGGACAAGGGGTTGAAAGCGTATTCGACTGCCCGCGTGACGAACTGTTCTCCCGGGCCAGCGCACAGGCCAGTCAGTGCTGGCCATTACGCACACACGACGGTCGCACCCTGTTTGCCGTCGTGCGAGGGCAGCCGCGCAGCGTGCCGACGCCGGTCAATGTTCAAGCGCTGCCTGAAGCTGCCCCGCACCTGAACGCTATCTGTTTGGGGGACGAGGGCCTGCAACACCATTTTCGACGGGCGCTGCGGGTGTTCGAGCGGGATGTGCCGTTGTTGGTCAATGGCGAAACGGGTTCAGGCAAAGAGGTGTTTGCCAAGGCCGTGCATCAAGCCAGCTCGCGCAGCAGCCAACCTTTTGTAGCGCTCAATTGCGCGTCGATTCCCGAGAACCTGATTGAAAGCGAGCTGTTCGGTTATCGCGGTGGCAGTTTTACCGGCGCACGCAAAGAGGGGATGCCGGGCAAGCTGCAGCAGGCCGATGGTGGCACGCTGTTTCTGGATGAAATTGGCGATATGCCGCTGGCGCTGCAAACCCGTCTATTAAGAGTGCTGGAAGACCGCTTGGTGGTGCCCATTGGGGGTGAGCCGCTGGCGGTCAATGTGCGCATCATCAGTGCCACCCACCGCAACTTGCAGGAGCATGTGGCGGCGGGCACTTTTCGTGAAGATTTGTATTACCGGTTAAATGGCTTGGAAATCGGCTTGCCGGCCTTGCGAGATCGCACGGATAAAGCACAGTTGCTGGACTTTTTGTTGGCCCGGGAGGCGGGGGAACAGCGCATCACCATCAGCCCTTGCGCGCGTGTAGCGTTGCTGGACTTTGAGTGGCCGGGCAATGTGCGGCAAATGCGCACCGTGCTGCGCGCGATGGCTGCATTGTGTGACAGCGCAGTGATTGAAGTGGAAGATTTGCCGGCTGCCATTCGTCAGGCCGCGGCCCCGCCTGCCAGGCTGTCTGAGCATCCGCTTGAGGATGCAGAAAAGTTGGCCTTGTTGGGGGTGCTTGAACAGCACCGCTGGCATATGACGCAGACGGCGGAGCAGTTGGGGGTCAGCCGCAACACGCTCTACCGCAAGCTGCGCAGGCATGGGATAGCGCGTTGAATCCTGAAGCACCCTCACCCCAACCCTCTCCCAGAGGGAGAGGGGGCAGATTGGTGCTGATTGTGAAAGTGCATACGGTCAGTCCCCTCTCCCTTTGGGAGAGGGCTAGGGTGAGGGCTGGAGCATTCAACAATAATCATCAGGTGCGAAAATAACCCTCCTACGCTACCCTTCGCCGATGTTTTACGAGGTCGACTATGCACATTCATATTCTTGGTATTTGCGGCACTTTCATGGGCTCTCTGGCGGTGTTGGCCAAAGAACTGGGCCATCACGTTACCGGTTCCGACGCTAACGTCTATCCGCCAATGAGCACCCAGCTGCAAGCTCAAGGCATTGAATTAACGCAGGGCTACGACCCGGCCCAACTCGACCCCGCACCCGATGTGGTAGTGATTGGCAATGCCCTGTCACGCGGCAACCCGGCGGTGGAGTACGTACTGAACAAAGGCCTGCCCTATGTTTCAGGCCCACAATGGCTGGCCGACCATGTGTTGCAAGGTCGCTGGGTGCTGGCCGTCGCGGGCACCCACGGCAAAACCACCACCAGCAGCATGCTGGCGTGGGTGCTGGAGCATGCGGGCATGGCGCCGGGGTTCCTGATTGGCGGTGTGCCGCAGAACTTTGCCGTGTCGGCCCGCCTGGGTGATACCCCGTTCTTTGTCGTTGAAGCCGACGAGTACGACAGTGCGTTCTTCGACAAACGCTCAAAATTCGTTCACTACCGTCCACGCACCGCGATCCTGAATAACCTTGAGTTCGATCACGCAGATATCTTCCCCGATCTGCCGGCTATTGAGCGTCAATTCCATCACTTGGTGCGCACCATCCCGAGTGAAGGTCTGGTGATTCACCCGACCACCGAGCCCGCATTGCAGCGCGTGATCGAGATGGGTTGCTGGACGCCGGTACAAACCACAGGCGAAGGGGGGCAATGGCAAGCCCGCTTGCTCAGCGACGACGGCTCGCGGTTTGCCGTGCTGTTTGAAGGCGACGTTCAAGGCACGGTTGAGTGGGACATGACGGGTCAACATAACGTGGCGAATGCCTTGGCAACGCTGGCTGCGGCGCGTCATGTGGGGGTAGTCCCTAGCTTGGCAATCGCCGGTTTGAATGCATTCAAAAGCGTGAAACGGCGCATGGAGAAAGTCGCGCAAGTGCACGGCGTCACCATTTATGACGACTTTGCCCATCACCCCACAGCCATTGCCACGACCCTGGATGGCCTGCGCAAGCATATCGGTGATGCCCCGCTGATTGCAGTGATTGAGCCACGTTCCAATTCCATGAAATTGGGCGCGCACCGCGAAGGTTTGCCACACAGTGTCGTGCAAGCCGACCATGTGGTCTGGTACGCACCGGCCAACCTGGGCTGGGACCTTGCGGGCACTGTGGGTTGCAGCCCTGTGCCGACAAGGGTCTGCGATTCGCTGGAGGCCATCATTGCCGAGGTCAAATCGAAGGTCACGCCCGGTACTCATGTCGTGATCATGAGCAACGGCGGCTTTGGTGGCCTGCACGGTAAATTGGCGGACGCCCTGCGATGAGCGGCCCTGAGCGCATTACCCTGGCAGTCACCGGAGCCTCGGGCATGCAATACGCCTTGCGCCTGCTCGATTGTCTGGTGCGTGAAGACCGCGAGGTGCACTTCCTGATTTCCAAGGCCGCACAATTGGTGATGGCCACTGAAACCGATGTGCTATTGCCTCCCAAACCACAGGCCATGCAAACCTTTCTGACCGAGTACACCGGCGCGGCTGCCGGGCAGATTCGGGTGTACGGCAAGGAAGACTGGATGTCGCCGGTGGCCTCCGGCTCAGGCGCGCCTGCTGCGATGGTGGTCGTGCCGTGCTCCACCGGCACCTTGTCGGCGATTGCCACAGGCGCGTGCAACAATCTGGTTGAGCGAGCGGCCGATGTCACACTTAAAGAGCGACGGCAGTTGATTCTTGTGCCGCGTGAGGCGCCGTATTCCAGTATCCATCTGGAAAACATGCTCAAGCTGTCGAACATGGGGGCGGTGATACTACCGGCTTCACCGGGCTTTTATCACCAGCCGCAGACCATCGATGATCTGGTGGATTTTGTCGTGGCCAGGATTCTCAATCTGCTGAATATCCCGCAAGACATGCTCCCGCGCTGGGGTGAGCACCATGTCGGCGGCGATGAGTAAGGCGCTGCTGGCGTTGTTGATGACCTTGCATATCGGTGGTTGCGCCAGTGTTCGCACGCTGGACGCGGCCAAACCGGGCGCCCCGGTTGTGTATTCCGGCACACGGCTGGACATGTATGCGCTGCAAGGCGGGTGTTGTGCAAAAGAGCGCTTTGGCGCAGATGCGCCGCGCTATCCCGGCCTGGATCTGCCCGCCAGCGCGTTGCTTGATACGGTGCTGCTGCCGTTGTCAGTGCTGACGGTGCTGGGCGTCGGCTTTCAGGCAACCGGCGGGTTGTAATCGGTGCATCTTTTGTAGTCGCTGACGAGGTGCGAGGCTGCGATGGGCAGCGACTACGCGAGGTGGGGCGAGATTATTTGCCCAGGCGCCTCAGTTCATCGGACTCAATAACCCGCGTACCGTCTTGTTCCTCCAGGGCCAAGCGCCACAGTGCCCGTGCGAGGTGGCAAGCCTCGATCCCTTGGTACTTGCCCGGAATCAGCTTGGACAGCGGCCCGGCAATTTGCTCGGCCAGTCGCGGTTCAAGGCGATCGCCAATCAGTATCGAGGGGCGGGCAATGGTCAGTTGTGGCCAGCCTTGAGCACGCAGCGACTGCTCCATCTCGCCTTTGACCCGGTTGTAAAACACCGACGACTCCGGGTCGGCGCCAATGGCGCTGATCACCACCAGGTGCCGTGCGCCCATTTCCAGAGCGCGTTTGGCAAATGCCACCACCATGTCATGGTCAACCGCCCGGAAGGCTGCTTCAGAACCGGCTATTTTGATCGTGGTACCCAGGCAACAAAACGCCACATCGACTTTGCCGCTCAGTTGGGGCAGGAACACGGCGGGATCGCCCACAGGGTTTTCGAGGTGCGGATGGGGGGCCAACGGTTTGCGCGACGGGGCCAGCACACGGTTGATGGTGGGCTCGTTCAGCAAACGGTCAAGCAAGTGTTCGCCGGTAAGGCCGGACGCTCCCGCCAGCAGAATGTTGGAAGGTGTCAAATGCATGGTGTGTCTCCCTTGATGCATTCAGCTTAGTCAGCTCAGGGGGCTTTGCTTATTGCAGAGCCTGTTTTGCTTGTTGTTGACGTAAGCGTTGCCAGTGGGTCAGAACGCCTTTTGGCGCCCATATTTGGGGTTCAGAAGGCTCATAACCCTCAGCCTGTTCTCGTTCTGCGATGGATTGAGTGGCCAACTTGAAAGCTTTTTGCAGGTCGTCCGTCTGGTTTAGCGCCTGGGCAAACAGCGCATTGCCGAAATAGGTGAAGTCGGCTTCTTCCGAACAACCGAATGAAACATTACCAGCGCTGGATGCGGTCATGATCAGGGTCTTTTCATCTTTGAGGGCCGGAATAAACCCGCCCGAGTAGCAGGACGAAATGACGATGATCTTGTCGCGGTTTTTCAATGGCGCCAGTGCCGCTGCAAGTTCGTCAGCGGCCAGGTCTGCAAGTTCCATGCGCGGCTGTTCCAGCACCAATTGGTGCTCGGCGGTGCCGTGGCTGGTGAGGTAGATAAACACCAGATCTTCTGGGCCAGTGCGCTCAGCCAATGTTTTAGCCGCGCGGTAGAGATTTTCTCGGGTGGCCATTGGCCGGTCCAGGAGATGATCGCGATGGTTGATCAGGCTGATCTGGCCACGGCTGCCAAAGCGGCTGGCCAGCATGTTGTTCACGTACTCGGCTTCGCGCTTGAACACGCTTTGCTTGCCATCGCCGGCCAGCACCAGGCTGTACAGCTCGACGGCAGGGGTCGAGGGGGCAACGGCGTCCAGTGCTTGATTAAGCAAGGTGCCTTGATTGAGCAGCCCCAGCTCCAGCGGGTCGGGCAGCACGGCGCCTTTGGCATCGCGTACCCGCTGGCCGTTTACCCACTCGCCACTCAGTACGGTGCCATCACTCAAGGTCAGGGTGCCGTGGCCCTGATAGGTGTCGGCGGCAAACTCACCGACATAGGTGCTGCCATCGGGCATGCTCAGATGGCCGGGGCCGTTAAAACGCCATTCATTGAACTGGCCGCGATAGTGGGAACCGTCGATCCCGATGAGTTCGCCCTGACCGGTCAGGGCGCCATCCTTGAACTCACCGATCCATACATCGCCGTCGGCATTTTCATAGCGGCCTTTGCCATTCAACTGGTTGTCTTTGAAGGCACCTTCGTATTGGTCGCCCTCTGCGCTGTTAAAGATGCCATTGCCTTCAAGATCGCCATTCACGAACTGGCCGCTGAACTCATTGCCACTGGCATCACTGCGCTTGCCTTCGCCGTGGGGTTTGCCGTGGGCGAACTGGCCCTGGTACTGGCTACCGTCTTCGAGCTCAAGGTGGCCGATGCCCGAGAATTGGTCGTCCTTGAATTCACCGCGATAGGTCATTTCGCCCTGTTTGAGGGTGCCTTCGCCTTCGCGTCGGCCTTGCTTGAAACCGCCGACATAGGTGCTGTCGTGGGTGGTCAGACTGCCTTGGCCGCTATACAGACCCTGCTCGAAGCCGCCGCGATAGACGTCGCCATTGCTGGCGTGCCATTCGCCCTGGCCATGCCACAAGCCATTTTTGAATTCGCCGGCGTACCAACTGCCGTTCGGGTAATCGATGCGGCCCTGGCCTTGCAACAGCCCATTGACCACCTCGCCGCGATAACGTCCGCCATCAGGCAGGCGTGCGTCGGGGGGCAACAGCGACTCTCCCTCACCGCAGGCAGTCAGCAGCAATGTCAAAGCAAGGGGGGCAAGTGAGCGCATGGCAAGATCCGCAAAGTTAGGCCTGCGAGTATGCCGCAGCAACCCAAGCGGCTCTATAGGCCCGCATGAAACATGCGCACTTATTCGGGGAGCAGCCGATGCCGGGTCGAGAAGGGACGTGCTTATAATGCCGGGCCAAAAATAATAATCGCTGGAGAGGTGAAATGTTGTTACGGGGTTTGACTTGGCTGGTGCTGTTTCAATTACTCGGCACGGCCCTCAATCACTTGTTCGTCCCGGTATTGCCGGGGCCTATCATCGGCCTGTTACTGCTGTTGGTGTTCTTGATAGTGCGCGGTCAGGTGAGCGAGCCTTTAAGCCAGGCAGCCAGCGGTTTGTTGCGCTATCTGCCCTTGTTGCTGGTGCCGCCTGCTGTAGGGGTGATGGTCTATGCCGCTGACATCGCGGCCGATTTTTGGGCGATTGCCGGGGCGTTGGTGCTGTCATTGCTGATCTCAATGGCGTTTGTCGGGGTACTGATGCAGCGCTTGCTTAAAGGCCACGCTCATCCTGAGGAGCGGCCATGAACCTTCAATGGCACGACGCCTGGCAGTCGGTGATTCATCACCCCTTGTTTGGTATCGGTATTACCTTGGGTGCCTATCAATTGGTGCTTGCGACTTACGAAAAGACCCGCTGGATCTTCCTGCAGCCGGTGTTGGCTTCCATGATGCTGGTCATTGGCGTGTTGCTCAGTTGCGGTTTGAGTTATGTGGAGTACCGTAAAAGCACCGAGATTCTGAGCATTCTGCTAGGCCCGGCGACCGTGGCGCTGGCCGTGCCGCTTTACTTGAACCTGCGGCGGATTCGTCAGCTGTTCTGGCCCATCTTTACTACGCTGGTGATTGGAGGCGTAGTGGCGACAGCGTCAGTGGTGCTGCTGGGGCAGTGGTTCGGTGCCGAGCATATGATGTTGATGACATTGGCGCCCAAGTCAGTCACCTCTCCGATTGCCATGCTGGTTGCCGAGCAAATCGGTGGCGTTGCTGCGCTGGCTGCGGTATTTGTGCTCATTACTGGCGTGATCGGAGCCATTGCCGGCCCCGGTCTGTTACGACTTTTACGGGTTCACAGCCCGGAAGCGCGCGGCATGGCGCTGGGTATGACCGCGCATGCGGTGGGCACTTCGGTGGCCTTGCACGAAGGCGAAGAGTGCGGCGCATTTGCGGCGCTGGCGATGAGTTTGATGGGAGTGGCAACCGCCGTATTTTTGCCGTTGGCTGTCTCCCTTATAGCGTAGGAACAAAAATTATGAAGTTGCCGTTGTTTCCTTTGAATACGGTGTTGTTTCCGGGCTGCGTACTGGACTTGCAGATCTTCGAAGCGCGTTATCTGGACATGATTGCTCGCTGCATGAAGCAGGGCACGGGCTTTGGTGTGGTGTGCATTCTGGAAGGTGAAGAAGTTGGCGATGCGCCGCAAGGCATTGCCCGGGTCGGCTGTGAGGCGTTGGTCCGTGATTTTCAGCGTCAGGACAATGGCCTGCTGGGGATTCGGGTCGAAGGGGGGCGCCGTTTTGAGGTGCTGGACACCGAACTTCAGCGCGACCAGCTCATGGTGGCAGAGGTTGAGTGGCTGGATGAGAGCCCCGAGCAGCCTCTGTCCGAAGAAGACCAGGACTTGCTGGCGTTGCTCAAGGCGCTGGCCGAGCATCCTATGGTGGCTGCCTTGAACATGAACACGGAAGTGGCGGGGCAGCAATCGTTGGCCAATCAGTTGGCGTATCTATTGCCCTTTACCGAAGAGGACAAGCTGGAGCTGCTGCTGGTCAATGACCCGCAGCAGCGTCTGGACGGCATTCAGGTCCTGCTCGATGAAATGCAGGGCGAAATGCTCAATTGATGAGCGCCTTGCAGCACGTTAATAGGCGTAACGCAGCAGTTCTTTGGACAGGTGCCCCAGTATAAAAAAGCCGTAGAGCGCGGTCACTGACGGCAAGATCAGCCACCAGATTTTTTGCGGGACGGGCTCCAGCGGCATAAACCGCTGGCTCAGGGCCAATGCGAAGGCGTTGACGGTGATGGCCAGTAGCGCTCCGGCAGTGATGTCGGTCGGCCAGTGTGCACCTAGGTACACTCGGGACATCGCAATCGTGATCGCCATCAAGCATCCCAATAGCACCCAGGTCACGCGCATGCGTTGCGGCTGATTACGTCCTGCCAGAATGGCCAGCGCGACAAAAAATGCAAAGGCTCCCGAGCTGTGCCCGCTTGGCATGCTGTAACTGGTTAAGGGATCTATCAGCACTTCGGGGCGCACCCGCGCAAAGAAGAGCTTGGTGGCGGTGTTGGTCAGCGCGGTCACCAGTGTCACCCCACCAAAAAACCACATCGCTCTCCATTGCCGGGTGAACATCAAAATCACACATACCAGCGCGGCTGCTAGAAATTGCGTGCGGAAGTTACCGATTAGTGTCACCAGTACCGCAGCGGTGTCCATGGCGCTGCTTCGATGCTCTTGCACCAGCGCGTTGATGCCCTGATCGAACGCCGTCATGTACGGGTAGCCAATGAATACAGCCAGTAGCAAGGTCAGGCTTAATGCGCCAATCAGCAGCGTGGCTTTGGGTTGGCGGCGAATGCTGGCATTGATGCTTAGCCCCAGCAGTGCGCACAGGCCTACAGCAACGATGGCAGCTTGCGGCCAGAAGCCTTCGGGCAGTGGCAGGCGAATGGCCGCGCCGGTGGCCCAGCCCGGCAGCAGATAAGCCACGGACCACCCTGCGCCTGCCAGCAAGCTGACGCCGATAAAACGAGGGATGGGCATGTCACACATGCCGGCGACCATGGGCAGCATAGGCCGCAGCGGGCCAATAAAACGGCCCACCAACAGGCTGACGATGCCGTACTTATGGAAGTAGCTCTCGGCACCGTTCATCCACTCGGGGTGGGTGCGCAGCAGTGGCAAGCGCCGGATGTTCTGGTGGAAGCGTCTGCCCAGGAAGTAAGACACCGCATCGCCGAGCAAGCCGCCGAGGAAGCCCAATAGCAGGGTTTCGCCTAAAGACAGTGCCCCGCTGCCGGCCATGACGGCAATGGCGAATAGCAAGACCGTGCCGGGAACAATGATCCCGGCAATTGCCAGGCATTCCACGCACGCCACAATAAATACCGCCAGGCCCAGCCATTGTGGGTTCGCGGTGAGCCAGCCGGTGATGCTGTCGAGCCATGGGCCCATGTTCATGTCCTTATTTGTATTGGATCAAAAGCCCCTCACCCTAACCCTCTCCCAGAGGGAGAGGGGACTAAAGGCGAAAGCAAATATGTATTACGCCTCCGCTCAGCTCCCTCTCCCTGAGGGCGAAGGGACTAAAGGTGAAAGCAAATATGTGTTACGCCGCCGATCAGCCCACTCTCCCTGAGGGCGAAGGGACTAAAGGCGAAAGCAAATATGTATTACGCCTCCGCTCAGCTCCCTCTCCCTCCGGGAGAGGGTTGGGGTGAGGGCAGCGGTTCAACGACCAAATAATCGCGCCCTTCAACTTGCCCGCGGCGCAACGGATTACGCGTGCAGTACGCAGCGTAGTCAGCGTCAACAAAGCGGTACATCAGGTGTTCGTCTCGCCCGTGAGGGATACCTAGCCGTGTGGTCTGAATGATCTGCGCCGGTTTTGCTCCGACGTCATCGACCCATAAACGTTCTGGGTCGAAACATTTTGCATCCCATTCGCGGACTTTCAGCCCAAGTGCCTTGCACAGCAGTGTTTGCCCTGCACAGAGCTTTTGCGCGGGGCGCGGGTTGCCTTGGGCATCGGGATTGTTCAGTTGCATCCGGGCCAGGCTGGCCGGGCCGGACAGCTCATCCAGCCACGGATAAGCCGATTTGATCAGCACGGCATTACCCGGCCCGTGAGCGCTGAAGTTCAGCGAATCACCTCCGCGCGCGTAGTACATGTAGATGTGCCCGCCATCCATAAACAGTGCTTTGCGCTTTTCGGTGTAGCCCAGCGAGGCGTGGCTGCCTTTTTCAGCGCAGTAATAAGCCTCGGTTTCTATGATGCGGGCGCTGAGCCACAGGCCGTCGACCCGATGACGAATCACTTTGCCCAGCAGTTCGCGCGCCAGTAACTGGGCGTCACGGTCAAAAAATGAGTCCGGCAGCACGATGGGCATGTTCAGGGCGGTCAGTGAATGGCTGAAAAAGCGCAGATCATAGCAACTCATGCTTAATCCTTGCTGAACACGCTGAATTCGCAGCCCATTTCGACCATCCGCCAGCCACTGCTGTGATTGAGGCTACGCGACAGCTATAATCGGCCGCTTTCCTCCCTGCCAAGACCCTTGAGACCATGACTGAGTCCGTTCTTGACTACATGACCCGCTTGGGTCGCGCTGCTCGTGAAGCTTCCCGAGTGATTGGCCGTGCCAGTACCGGGCAAAAAAACCGTGCCTTGATGGCGGCGGCTGCCGCACTGGATGCCGCGCGACCCGAACTGACGGCTGCCAATGAGCTGGATCTGGCCGCTGGCCGGGCCAATGGTCTTGAGCCCGCCATGCTGGAGCGTCTGGCGCTGACCCCGGCGCGTATCGACGGCATGATCGTCGGTTTGCGCCAGGTGGCCAGTTTGCCGGACCCGGTAGGGGCCATTCGCGACATGAGTTACCGCCCTTCGGGGATTCAGGTCGGCAAAATGCGCGTGCCGCTGGGGGTGGTCGGTATCATTTATGAGTCGCGTCCGAACGTGACCATTGATGCCGCCAGTCTGTGCCTTAAATCAGGCAACGCGACGATTCTGCGCGGTGGCTCTGAGGCCATTCACTCCAACCGGGCGATTGCTGCCTGTATCCAGCGAGGTCTGGCCGAGGCCGGGCTGCCGCCGGCGGTGGTGCAAGTGGTTGAAGTTACCGACCGCGCTGCTGTTGGGGCGTTGATCACCATGCCCGAGTACGTGGATGTCATCGTGCCCCGTGGCGGTAAAGGCTTGATCGAGCGCGTCAGCCGTGACGCCAAGGTGCCGGTCATCAAGCATCTGGACGGCATTTGCCATGTGTACGTGAGTGCTCAGGCCGATCTGGTGAAGGCGCAGCGCATCGCGTTCAACGCCAAAACCTACCGTTATGGCATTTGCGGCGCGATGGAAACCTTGCTGGTGGACCAGTCAGTCGCGGCGCAGTTTTTGCCTGCAATGGCTGAGCAGTTCCGTGCTAAAGGTGTCGAATTGCGCGGTTGTGAGCGCACCCAGGCGCTTATTGACGTGAAACCCGCCACCGAAGAAGACTGGCACACCGAGTACCTGGACGCGATTTTGTCGATTCGCGTGGTCGATGGGCTGGATCAAGCGATTGAGCATATCAATCACTATGGTTCCCATCACACGGACTCGATTGTGACCGAGCATCAGGGCGACGCCCGGCGTTTTATGGCTGAAGTCGACTCCAGTTCGGTGATGCTCAACACGCCAACCTGCTTTGCCGATGGATTTGAATACGGATTGGGTGCCGAGATTGGCATTTCTACTGATAAGCTGCACGCCCGCGGTCCGGTAGGTCTCGAGGGTCTGACCTGCGAGAAGTACATTGTGGTCGGTGACGGCCAGTTACGCGGTCAGGAGCCAGTCTGACTTGGTCGACCTTATCCCGATAGCGGCAGAACCGGTCATCGAAGCGGCACCGTTGCGCATTGGTATGCTGGGCGGCACCTTCGACCCGGTGCACATCGGCCATTTGCGCGGTGCGCTTGAAGTGGCGGAAATGATGACGCTCGATGAGCTGCGTCTGATCCCCAATGCCAGGCCGCCCCATCGAGATACGCCAAGAGTGTCGGCGCTCGATCGTCTGGCGATGGTTGAGTGTGCGGTTGCCGGAGTGCCTACGCTGAAGGTAGACCCTCGGGAGCTGCATCGGGACACGCCGTCCTACACTATTGACACCCTGGAACTGATGCGGGCCGAGCTGGCTGCTGATGACCAGTTGTTTTTATTGCTGGGCTGGGACGCTTTTTGCGGCCTGCCCACGTGGCATCGCTGGGAAGAGTTGCTCCAGCATTGCCATATCCTGGTGCTACAGCGCCCGGATGCCGACAGCGAACCGCCGGATGCCTTGCGCAACCTGCTGGCAGCGCGCTCGGTAAGCGACCCGCTGGCCCTGAAAGGGTCGAGCGGACAGATTGCATTCGTCTGGCAGACACCGCTCGCGGTATCCGCCACCCAGATCCGTCAACTGCTGGCCAGCGGTAAGTCGGTACGTTACCTGGTGCCCGACGCGGTCCTGGCCTATATCGATGCGCACGGGCTTTACCGTGCGTCGAACTGAAAGGCGTGGTTCATAGCACGATCTAACGTGTAATGAACCCCCCGAACATACGAGCAAAACGAGTTTTATATGACTGACAAAGATGTAAGCAAAGTAAAGCGTAAAGGCACCTTCAAAAGCGCTCCACTGCCAGAAAAAACCTTCTCTGCCGAGCCTCTGAAAGGCGACGCGCTGGTCAAGGTTGCAGTCGCCGCGCTGGAAGACGTAAAGGGCCAGGACATTCAGATCATCGACGTACGTGACAAGCACAGCATCACTGACTTCATGATCATCGCCACCGGTACTTCGAACCGTCAGATCGGCGCGATGCTGGACAAGGTCCGTGAAGCCGTCAAAGCCTTGGGCATCAAGCCATTGGGTGAAGAAGGCAAGGGCGACAGCGATTGGGTACTGTTGGACATGGACGACGTGATCGTGCACATGATGACCGCCAGCGCCCGTCAGTTCTACGACCTGGAACGCCTGTGGGCCGGTGCTGCACAGAGCCGTGCTGAAAGCGCTGCTCACCACAGCCCGGAAAACACCCATGAGCATTTCGCCAAGCTCAACAAAGACCAAGAGTAAGGGTTCGTTGTGCGCCTGCGCCTGATTGCTGTCGGTTCGCGTATGCCCAAGTGGGTGGAAGAAGGCTGGCATGAATATGCCAAGCGTCTGCCATCCGAGCTGGCCCTTGAACTGGTGGAAATACCGCTCAATACCCGTGGCAAGAATGCTGACGTGGCCCGTTTTATCCGTCAGGAAGGCGAGGCCATGCTGGCCAAGGTCGGCCCGGGCGAGCGGATCGTCACCCTTGAGGTGCACGGTAAGCCCTGGAGCACTGAGCAGCTGGCGGTCGAGCTCGACCGCTGGCGCCTGGACTCGCGCACGGTGAACTTCATGGTGGGCGGCCCCGAAGGGCTGGCGCCGGAAGTCTGCGCCCGCGCCGATCAGCGCTGGTCGCTGTCGCCGCTGACGTTGCCGCACCCGTTAGTACGGATTCTGATTGGTGAGCAGTTGTATCGCGCCTGGACGGTGTTGTCCGGGCACCCTTATCACAAATAGTCAGCGTCCCGAATGTCTCAGCCGATTCGCCTAAAAGATCACGAGAAAGACGCCCGCCTTGTGCGCCGACGTGTCGTGGTCGGCGCATGCGTGGTGGTGGCACTGATTTGTGTGCTGATCGCACGTCTGTATTTTCTGCAAGTGGTGCAGTACGAGTATCACTCGACGCTGTCAGAAAATAACCGGGTGCACGTTCAGCCGATCCCACCGACACGGGGTCTGATCTTCGACCGCAATGGTGTGGTGATCGCGGACAACCGTCCCAGCTTCAGCCTGAGCATGACGCGCGAACGTTCCGGTGATTGGTCCCAAGTGCTCGACACCATCGTTCAGGTGCTGGAACTCACCCCGGATGACCGTGCTCTCTTCGAAAAGCGCATGAAGCAGGGGCGGCGGCCGTTTGAGCCGGTGCCCATTCTGTTTGAGCTCAATGAAGAGCAAATCGCCCGCATCGCTGTGAATCAGTTCCGCTTGCCCGGGGTTGAGGTGGTGGCGCAATTGGTTCGCCATTACCCGCAGGGCGCGCACTTTGCGCATTCTGTGGGCTATATGGGGCGAATCAACGAGAAAGAGCTTAAAACCCTCGATCCGGTGAATTACAGCGGCACCCATCACATCGGCAAAACCGGTATCGAGCGTTTTTACGAAGCCGAGTTGCATGGTCAGGTGGGTTACGAAGAAGTCGAAACCAATGCAAGGGGCCGGGTGTTGCGGGTGCTTAAACGCACCGATCCGATCCCGGGCAAAGACATCGTGCTTAGCCTTGATATCAAGCTGCAAGAGGCGGCCGAGGAAGCACTGGCAGGGCGCCGAGGCGCGGTGGTAGCACTGAACCCGATGACCGGTGAAGTGCTGGCGATGGTCAGCCAACCCAGTTTTGACCCCAATCTGTTTGTGACCGGCATCAGCTTCAAGGCGTATGCCGAGTTGCGCGATTCGATTGATCGACCACTGTTCAACCGCATTCTGCGTGGTCTGTACCCGCCGGGTTCGACCATCAAGCCAGCGGTGGCTATTGCCGGTCTGGACAGTGGCGTAATCACCGCCGGGTCACGGGTCTACGACCCCGGTTATTACCAGTTGCCCAATTATGATCACAAGTACCGTAACTGGAACCGCACAGGCGATGGTTATGTCGATCTGGACACGGCGATCATGCGTTCCAACGACACCTACTTCTATGACCTGGCGCACAAGCTGGGGATAGATCGTCTGTCCTCGTACATGAACCAATTCGGCATTGGTCAAAAAGTCTCCCTCGACATGTTCGAAGAGTCGGCAGGGCTGATGCCGTCCCGTGACTGGAAGCGTGCCACCCGACGCCAAGCCTGGTTCCCGGGCGAAACCCTGATTTTGGGGATTGGCCAGGGCTATATGCAGTCCACCCCGTTGCAACTGGCTCAGGCCACCGCGTTGATCGCCAGCAAGGGCAAATGGATACGTCCGCATCTGGCCAAAACCATTGAGGGTGTACCGCCGGTTGATCCGAACCCGATGCCCGATATTGTGCTGCGAGACCCGTCCAACTGGGCCAAGGTCAACCACGGCATGCAGCAGGTAGTGCATGGTGCCCGCGGTACGGCCCGGGTAGCGGGCGTGGGTGCGCAATATTTGATTGCGGGCAAGAGCGGTACGGCGCAGGTAGTGGCGATCAAGCAGGGTGAGAAATACGATCGCTCCAAAGTACAGGAGCGTCACCGCGACCACGCGTTGTTCGTTGGCTTTGCGCCAGCCAACAACCCGCAGATTGCCGTCTCGGTGATGATTGAAAACGGCGAAGCCGGCAGCCGGGTGGCATCGCCCGTTGTGCGCAAGGTTATGGATGCCTGGCTGCTGGACGCCGATGGCAAGCTCAAACCTGAGTACGCCGGTCCTTTGAAGACAGAGGTTACGGGCAATGATGAGTAATTTTGACCGCATCCTCTCCAGCGAGGATGTGATGCGTCGGCGTGCCACGCTGCTTCAGCGTTTGCACATTGATGGCCCTTTGCTGATTCTGCTCCTGACCCTGGCGGCAGGCAGTTTGTTCGTGCTGTATTCAGCCAGCGGCAAAAGCTGGGATTTGCTGGCCAAACAGGCAACCTCATTCGGTATCGGGCTGGTGTCGATGTTTATCATCGCCCAACTGGAGCCGCGTTTCATGGCGCGCTGGGTGCCCATCGGTTATCTGATGGGCGTATTGCTGCTGGTGGTGGTGGATGTCATGGGCCACAACGCCATGGGTGCGACGCGCTGGATTAACATTCCAGGGGTTATTCGCTTCCAGCCGTCGGAATTCATGAAGATTCTGATGCCGGCAACCATTGCCTGGTATTTGTCCAAACGCACGTTACCGCCGCAGCTCAAGCACGTTGCCGTGAGTTTATTGCTTATCGGCATTCCCTTTGGCCTGATCGTTCGCCAGCCAGACCTTGGCACCGCACTGCTGGTGCTGGCCGGCGGTGCATTCGTGCTGTTTATGGGGGGCTTGCGCTGGCGCTGGATTATCAGCGTGCTGGCTGCTGCCGTGCCCGTGGCCGTGGCCATGTGGTATTTCATCATGCACGACTACCAGAAACAGCGCGTATTGACCTTTCTCGACCCTGAAAGCGATCCGCTGGGCACTGGCTGGAACATTATTCAGTCCAAGGCTGCGATCGGTTCGGGCGGGGTGTTTGGCAAGGGTTGGCTACTGGGTACACAGTCGCATCTGGACTTTTTGCCTGAAAGCCACACTGACTTCATTATTGCGGTGATGGGTGAAGAGTTCGGTCTGGTCGGTATTTGCGCGCTGCTGCTGATCTACCTGTTGTTGATTGGTCGCGGCCTGGTGATCACCGCCCAGGCGCAGACCCTGTTTGGCAAATTGCTGGCAGGCAGCCTGACGATGACCTTTTTTGTGTATGTCTTCGTCAACATCGGTATGGTCAGTGGCTTGTTGCCGGTGGTGGGTGTGCCCTTGCCGTTTATCAGTTACGGCGGTACTTCGCTCGTGACGCTGCTGTCAGCGTTCGGGGTTTTGATGTCGATCCACACACATCGCAAATGGATCGCACAAGTTTGATTAAGGTGAATTATTCAATGCAAGTAATGCGCGGCTGGGCCGCTCGATTTGCGCCATGGATGGGCTTTGTTGGCCTGTTCGGGGCAGCGCAAAGCGCGGTAGCCGGCGACTATGAAGGCTCGCCCCAAGTGGCAGAGTTCGTCGGCGAAATGACCCGCGATTACGGCTTTGCCGGCGAGCAGCTGATGGCAGTGTTCCGTGAGGCGAATCGCAAGCAGAGCATCCTCGATGCCATTTCGCGCCCGGCAGAACGCGTCAAGCAATGGAAAGAGTACCGTCCTATCTTTATTTCCGACGCCCGCGTGGCCAGGGGTGTGGATTTCTGGCGTGAACATGAAGCTGTGCTGGCTCGCGCCGAGCAGGAATATGGGGTGCCTGCGCAAGTGATCGTGTCGATCATTGGTGTTGAAACCTTTTATGGCCGCAACACCGGTAATTACCGAGTGATTGATGCCCTGTCGACGTTGGGCTTTGACTATCCGCCGCGCGCCGAGTTTTTCCGCAAGGAATTGCGTGAGTTCCTGCTGCTGAGCCGTGAAGAGCAGGTCGACCCGTTGACCCTCAAGGGCTCATACGCCGGAGCCATGGGCTTGCCGCAATTCATGCCCAGCAGTTTTCGCGCCTACGCCGTGGATTTCGACAACGATGGCCACATCAATATCTGGAGCAATCCGGACGATGCCATTGGCAGTGTCGCCAGCTACTTCAAGCGTCATGGCTGGGTCGCCGGTGAGCCCGTCGTGGCCCGCGCTCAGGTGCAGGGTGATCGCGCAGACGAAGGTTTGACCCAGGGAATCGAGCCGATCAAAACCGTCGGGGAGTTGCGAGCGCTGGGCTGGTCGAGTCATGATGCGCTGCGTGACGAAATGCCCGTCACGGCGTTCCGTCTGGAAGGCGCCAATGGCCCTGAATACTGGATGGGCCTGAAGAACTTTTATGCCATCACGCGCTATAACCGTAGCGTGATGTACGCCATGGCAGTGCACCAACTGTCCGACCTGCTGGTTCAAGCCCGGGGCAACAAGTAATGCCGTTTTTAGCGATCCGCACACCTTTGAAACTCGTAGCCTGCGCATCGATTGCGCTGGTGGTGGTGAGCTGCTCCAGCAGCCGCCCTGGCACCCCGCAAAAGACTACCGTGGCCGTTGCTGCCAAACCGGGGCTGGACATCAACCGTGCGCACAAAGATGGCGCGCCGTGGTGGGACGTCGATGTTTCGCGTATCCCGGATGCCACCCCGACCCTGCACACCGGGGCCTACAAGGCCAACCCGTATACCGTGCTGGGCAAGACCTATTTCCCGATGCAAGAGTCCAAAACTTACGTGGCCTCGGGCACCGCGTCCTGGTACGGCACCAAGTTTCACGGTCAAAACACGGCCAATGGCGAGGTGTACGACCTGTACGGCATGAGTGCCGCACACAAAACCCTGCCACTGCCCAGCTATGTCAAAGTGACCAACCTGGACAACGGCAAAGCCGTGATTCTGCGGGTAAACGACCGTGGCCCGTTTTATTCGGACCGCATCATTGACCTGTCATACGCCGCCGCCAAGAAGCTGGGCTACGCCGAGACCGGGACTGCCCGGGTCAAGGTTGAAGGCATTGACCCGCAAGCCTGGTGGGCCCAACGTGGGCAGCCGGCGCCTTTGATGCTCAACGAGCCAAAAGTGGCCCAGTCCGCACCGGGGCCGACGGTCAATACCGGCAAGGTCGAGCAATGGACACCGCCCGCACAGCAGCACGCTACGGATGTGATTCCGTTACAGACCGCCCAGAAAGGGCAGGGCACCTACTTGCAAGTGGGTGCATTCGCCAATCCTGACGCGGCAGAGTTGCTTCGCTCCAAGCTCAGTGGCATGGTCAGCGCCCCGGTGTTCATAAGCTCGGTGGTGCGTAACCAGCAAACCTTGCACCGCGTTCGCATGGGGCCGATCGGTTCGGTCAATGAAGTGCAGCAGACACAAAACAGCGTGCGATTGGCCAACCTGGGCCAGCCGAGCGTTGTGACAGATCAGTAACACTGATTAAAGCGTCGGGCATTCATGCGTGAAGGCTCGACGCAGTTGGCAGGCTCTAAAATAAAAAGCCTTTAAACGGCTGACCTGCAACTGAACACGCGACAGCCTGTCAAACGGCTGCCACACCCGGTTTGCCCGTGAGGGTAAGTTTTATTAACAATTTCGAGAGACGGATGAACATCACCACCTTTGCCAAACGCCTGTGTCTGCTTGTCCCGCTGATCATCACGCCTGCTGCCTGGGCCGTCGAGATGATGCCTTCAGCACCCCAGCTTGCAGCCAAAGCCTACGTTTTGATGGATGCCAGCAGCGGTAACGTACTGGTTGAGAACAACGGCGACCAGCGCCTGCCACCGGCCAGCCTGACCAAGCTGATGACAGCCTATATAGCGACACTGGAAATCCGTCGCGGTCAGATCGGCGAAAACGACCCGGTAACGGTCAGCGAAAACGCTTGGCGTACCGGCGGTTCGCGGATGTTCATCAAGGTCGGCACTCAAGTGTCGGTCAGCGACCTGTTGCACGGCATCATCATCCAGTCGGGTAACGACGCCAGCGTTGCGCTGTCCGAGCACATCGCCGGCAGCGAAGACGCCTTCGCCGACATGATGAACAAAACCGCTGGCGAACTGGGCATGAGCAACAGCCACTTCATGAACCCGACCGGCCTGCCAAACCCAGAGCACTATTCGTCGGCACACGACATGGCGTTGCTGGCGCGGGCAATCATTCACGAAGACCCGACTCATTACGCGATCTACTCGCAGAAAGAGTTCTTCTGGAACGGTATCAAGCAGCCTAACCGCAACCTGTTGCTGTGGCGTGACAAGACCGTAGACGGTCTGAAAACGGGTCACACTGACGAAGCCGGTTACTGCATGGTGTCCTCGGCTGTTCGTGATGGCCAACGCCTGATTGCTGTGGTGTTCGGCACCAACAGCGAAGTGGCTCGTGCTGCCGAAACACAAAAGCTGCTGACCTACGGTTTCCGTTTCTTCGAAACCCAGACCTTCTACCAGAAGGGTGTTGAGCTGGCTCAGGCACCTGTCTGGAAAGGTACGACTAATCAGGTCAAAGCCGGTTTGGCAGAAGACTTGACCATGACCATGCCTAAAGGCCAATTGAAAAAACTGGCTGCCAGCATGACCATGAACCCGCAACTGATGGCACCAATTGCCAAAGGTGACGTGATCGGCAAGGTAGAAGTCAAACTGGACGACAAGGTTGTGCACAGTGCAGACCTGATCGCCCTTGAACCCGTTGAGGAAGGTGGTATTTTCCGACGCGTGTGGGATAGCATCCGTCTATTCTTCTATGGGCTGTTCAACTGATTACAGCCACCTGTATGACCTCGCGCTGACACGGCGCGGGGTTATCTCTGTAGTTCTCGGCTTACGAGGCCAATACGCCATGAGCGATACCGAAGTAAAGGCGCCAAAGATCGAATTCCCAGTGACTGATTATCCGGTTAAGGTCATCAGCGACACGGGTGTGGGCAACAAGGACAAAATCATCGAAATCATGCGAAAGCACGCGACGGTCAACGATGAGCGTGTGGACGAACGCCAGAGCACCAACGGCAAATACACCACGATCCAGTTGCACATTGTTGCGACTGATCAAGACCAGCTTTACAACATCAACAGCGAATTGCGTGCCACCGGCTTCGTGCACATGGTGCTGTGATGTCGCAGGTCTTGGGGTTTCGCGAGCTGGGCCTGGCTGACTATGAGCCGACCTGGCAAGCGATGCAGCGGTTCACCGACGAGCGCAAGCTCAAGCCGGACACGCAAGACGAAGTCTGGCTGGTGCAGCATCCGCCGGTGTTTACCCAAGGTCAGGCAGGCAAGGCCGAACACCTGTTGTTGCCGGGCGATATTCCGGTCGTCAAGTCGGACCGCGGTGGTCAGGTGACGTATCATGGCCCTGGCCAACTTGTGGCTTACCTGTTGCTGGATGTACGCCGTTTGGGCTTTGGTGTGCGAGAGCTGGTCAGCCGGATGGAAATTTGCCTGATTGACCTGCTCGCCAGCTATGGCGTGAGTGCGGCGGCCAAGGCTGATGCTCCGGGTGTGTACGTGGAGGGCGACAAGATTGCCTCCTTGGGCCTGCGGATTCGCAATGGCTGCTCTTTCCATGGTCTGGCCCTGAATGTGGACATGGACCTGGAACCGTTTCGACGGATTAACCCCTGTGGCTACGCGGGGCTGGCGATGACCCAGTTGCGTGACCGTGCAGGGCCGATTCAATTTGCCGAGGTCGTTGCGAGGCTGCGTGCGCAACTCGTCAAACACCTCGACTATGCTGAGCAGACGACCCTTACGGGCGGAATCGATTGATATGACTACTGCGCAAGACGCTGTTCAAACCCTGATCCCTACGCTGGATATCTCCGAACGTGTGGCCCGTGCGAACGAGGCCCGTTCCAAGGTTGAGACCGGCGTCAAATTGCGCGGTGCCGAGAAGGTTGCGCGTATCCCGGTAAAAATCATCCCGACGACAGAACTGCCGAAGAAGCCGGACTGGATTCGTGTGCGCATTCCGGTTTCGCCTGAGGTCGACCGTATCAAGGCCTTGCTGCGTAAGCACAAGCTGCACAGCGTGTGCGAAGAGGCCTCCTGCCCGAACCTGGGCGAGTGCTTCTCGGGCGGTACGGCGACGTTCATGATCATGGGTGACATCTGCACCCGTCGTTGCCCGTTCTGCGACGTGGGCCACGGTCGTCCCAAGCCTTTGGACGTCAACGAGCCAGAAAGCCTGGCGATTGCCATTGCTGACCTGGGCTTGAAGTACGTGGTGATCACCTCGGTGGACCGAGACGATCTGCGTGATGGCGGTGCTCAGCACTTTGCTGACTGCATTCGTGAAATTCGCAAACTGTCGCCGAACGTGCTGCTCGAAACGCTGGTGCCGGATTACCGCGGCCGTATGGATGTAGCGCTGGAAATCACCGCTGCCGAGCCACCTGACGTATTCAACCACAACCTCGAAACCGTTCCGCGTCTGTACAAGGCTGCGCGTCCGGGTTCCGACTACCAGTGGTCGCTGACGTTGTTGCAGCGCTTCAAGCAAATGATGCCGCATATCCCGACCAAATCCGGCTTGATGCTGGGCCTGGGCGAGACAGACGAAGAAGTCATTGAAGTGATGAAGCGCATGCGTGAACACGACATCGACATGCTGACACTGGGTCAATACCTGCAACCGTCGCGCAGCCACTTGCCGGTTCAACGTTTTGTGCACCCGGACACCTTTGCCTGGTTTGCCGAAGAAGGCTACAAAATGGGCTTCAAAAACGTAGCGTCGGGCCCGCTGGTACGTTCTTCTTACCACGCCGATGAGCAGGCCAAACTGGTCAAAAACATGCTGGTAGGTGCCTGATACGATGAACAGCCGGCTTACCGCGCCCGTGACGTACAAGGTTCACAGCGCGGTACCCGCGCTTCCCGCTGGCGGGGTGATCGGCCTGATTGCCCCGGCAGGTCCCGCTGAACTTGATCTTGAACGCGCCACCCAATGGGTGAACGCCCACGGCTACTCGCTGCGGGTGTTTGACGGTGTGTGGGAGAAAGACGGCTATCTGGCCGGTTCAGACGCCGTGCGTTTGCGTGATCTGCACGCGGCCTTTGCCGACGACAGCATTGATGCCATCTTTTGCCTGCGCGGCGGCTACGGCAGTCCTCGCTTGCTGGACGGTATCGATTTTGAGCTTCTACGCCGCCATCCCAAGCCTTTTGTGGGCTACAGCGACATCACCGCACTGCATCTGGCGATCACCCGTTACGCAGGCTTTGTGACCTTTCACGGGGCAATGCTGAATGCGGATCTGTTGGGTGGTAAACAAGAGCCGACTCAATCTTCACTGCTGCGTATGCTCACGGGGCAGCAAGGTGCAGTGTTGGAGCACCCTTGCGCGTATCCGCTGACTACCCTGGCACCGGGTTCGGCCAGTGGCCGACTGCTGGGCGGCAATCTGTCGATGATATGTGCCGCTATGGGCACGGCATTTGAGCTGGATTCGGACGACATCATCCTGTTTATCGAAGATGTGAACGAGCCGCTGTACCGGGTTGATCGGTTGCTCACGCAGTTACGATTGGCCGGCAAACTCGAACGGGTTCGTGGGGTATTGGTTGGGGATGTTGCCGGGGTTGATGGGTTGGCGCTGGAGCGTTTGCTCACACAGGAATTGGGGCCGTTGGGCGTTCCGATTTTGTCTGGCTGGCGCAGCGGGCACTGTGATCCCAACCTGACGTTGCCGATGGGTGCTCTGGTGCGCCTGGATGCGGATGAACAGCAACTGATGCTTGAGCAGGCGGTGGTTGATACCGCCAGAATCAAAAGCCCCTCTCCCTAACCCTCTCCCAGAGGGAGAGGGGACTAAAAGCAAAAGCAAAAGCAAATTTGCGCGACGCCACCCATCGAGCTCCCTCTCCCTTTGGGAGAGGGCTGGGGTGAGGGTGCTTACTGACTGCGCAAACTTTCCAGCAGCTTATGTGACGGATAACCGTCTGCCGGCCACCCTAATGCCTGCTGCGCACTGCGAATCGCTTTACGGGTATTGGCGCCGATTATGCCGTCCGGGTTGCCGGCATCGTAGTTGCGTTGGTTCAGCAGGGTTTGCAACTCAACGCGTTCAGTACGACTTAGCGGGCGATCATCTTTGGGCCAGTCGCCCAAAATAGTACCACCACCCCCAAAACGCTCAGACAACAAACCTACCGCCAGTGCGTAGGACGATGAATTGTTGTATCGAAGGATGGCGCGGAAGTTATCCAGCACCAAAAACGCTGGCCCCCGGTAACCGGCCGGCAGCAGTAAGGTGGCCGTCAGCGCTTCAGTTCCATCAGGTAGAGTTTTGCCTGCAGGCAGTGTTACGCCCAGTTTCTGCCATTCACTGACACTTTTACGCACGGCACCATCGGCCAGAACATAGTCAAAGCCTTCAGGCAATGTGACTTCAAAGCCCCACGGCTGTCCTTGCTTCCAGCCAGAACTCTGCAAGTAGTGAGCAGTGGAGGCCAGAGCGTCTGCCGAGCTGTTCCAGATATCCCGGCGGCCATCACCATCAAAATCCACGGCGTGGGTTTCATAGGTCGTGGGTATGAATTGGGTCTGGCCCATCGCGCCGGCCCAGGAACCGCGCATTTTCTCGGGCGTTACGTCGCCTTCCTGAATGATCTTCAGCGCTGCAATCAATTGGCTCTGCGCGAACTCCGGACGACGACCTTCATAAGCCAGCGTCGCCAAAGAGCGGATGACCGAATTGTTGCCCTGGAAGGTCCCGAAGTTGCTTTCCATGCCCCAGACCGAGACCAGCGCCTGACGGTCAACGCCATAACGTTGCTCGATTCGGGTCAGCAGCTCAGCGTTTTCTTCCAGCAAGCGTTTGCCATTTCGTACACGTAAAGGCGAAAGGGCGCCGTCTAGGTATTCCCAGACTGGGCGGCTGAACTCGGGCTGGCTGCGGTCAGCCTTGATCACGCTCATGTCGGGGGTAATGCCGGCAAAGGCGCTGTCGAATACCTGCGGGGTGATACCAGCGTTAAGCGCCTGTACGCGGAACTTGGCTTGCCACTCGCTAAAGCTCTGCTCGGGCGTAATGACAGGCATGTCTGTGTTGGGTGTACCTGTGGTAACCACTGGTGCGGCAGGCGTTACAGGCAACGGTTGAGCATCGGCCGCGGTCGGTTTTTCGGCGCAGGCGACTAAAAGAATGGCGCTGAATGATGCAATCAGTTGGCGCATCGGCCAACCACGTTTATGGCTTAAGGGCATGCTCAGGTCCAGGTAATGCAAATCAGGTACAGACCTTATCATTCCCGCTGTCAGGCAGCCAGAAAGTAAAAAGCCTCCCGGTCTCTCGACTGGAAGGCTTCGCGGCGATAGCTGCCTTTGCCTTTGGCGGGGCGTTCCTGGCGGCTGCGGAACAAGGGCTGTGCGACGATGGATTTGGCCTTGTTGGGGCGTTTGCTCATGGCAGTGACTCTCGCATGGTTTGAACAAGCGCAAATCATCGGCCAGTTTTTTTGGGTTGTCCAGTGTCAGGTTAGGCGCGGCTTAAGGTCACTCTGCTGGCAGGTTCAGGCGTTGCCCACACATTAATAAGGTCAATCGGCTCAGACTGCTCCAGGCGGAACCCGCCGCCTGCCCTTTGATTTGGGCATCAATACGCTGTGCATCCATTAGCAATTGGGCCCAGCGCTGCGCCGAATAGCGCTGCAAGGCTTTGCTCATCAACGGTTTGCGCTTGTCCCATACCGGCGGTCTGGCCTGGCTGAACGCTTTGTCCAGCGGGATGCCCTGACTGTATTGCAGTGCAATATTGGCCAGTACCCGTAGTTCTCGTGCCAGCGCCCACAAGATGACCGGCGGTTCGACCCCTTCACCTCGCAGGCCTTCGAGCATACGCAGAGCGTGCGCGGCCTCACCGTTGAGCACCGCATCGACCAGGCCGAACACATCAAAGCGCGCACTGTCGGCCACCGCCGCTTGCACGGTTTCAACCGTGATCTGGCCTTCTTCGGCCATCAGTTTGAGCTTTTCGACTTCTTGTGCGGCGGCCAGCAAATTGCCTTCAACCCGGGCAGCAATCAACTCGACGGCATCATGGCTGGCTGTCAGGCCGGCCTGTGACAAGCGCTGGCGAATCCATTGCGGCAACTGGTTGGCGTCCACTGGCCAGATCTGAATGAACTGGGTATGTGAGCCTTCAACCAGTGCTTTGCCCCATTTGGTTTTTTGGGCGCTGCCGTCAAGCTTGGGGAGGCTGATCAACAGCAGGGTGTCTTCGGCCGGACGCGAGCAATACTCGATCAGTGCCGCAGCACCTTTGTCACCAGGCTTGCCCGACGGCAGGCGCAGTTCCAGCAGGCGTTTTTCGGCAAACAGCGACATGCTCGCGCCAGCTTGCAACAGTGAACCCCAGTCAAAACTGGCGTCGGCACTGAATACCTGGCGTTCATCGAAACCCTGTTGGCGGGCAGCGCTGCGTATGGCATCTGCAGCTTCCTGGCAGAGCAACGGATCATCACCGCTGACGATGTAAACCGGAGCAAGGCTGCCTTGCAGATGTTTGGCAAGTTGGGCGGGGGCGAGTTTCATAGGGGCTTGATAGATGACGGGGCGCTTGCGCGCCCCGTATGCCTTACTGGTCTTGCAGTTCGAGTGGCGACTGCTGAGGGGTTTCTTCTTGAGCCTTGCGGGCCGCTTCAATAGCGGCAGCTTCGGCTTGAGCCCGTTCATCAGCCAGTTTTTGCAGTTCGGCCAGTTTCTCAGGCGTCAGCTGTTCAAGGCGCAGCACCATCTGCTGTACGACTTCGCGACGCATTTCCTGCTTGGCCATGGCCGCTTCTTGATCAGAACCTGTGATGTTGCTGGTGTCCTGCAAGTACATTTTATGAACTTCGATTTTGTTGCTGAGCAAAGGCAGGTGGTTCTGGCCTTCGATCTCGTAGTTCAAGACGTTGGTCAATTGATACTCAACTGTGCCGCCGACGCCTGTGTAAGTGGCCGCGCGCTGGGATTCCTGCTCGCTGGTCAGTACCAGTTTGTAAGGTGCGCTGGCGGTGATTTTGACGCCGCTATTTTCCAATACCTGACGCAGTTGGCGAACGGTATCGCCGTAGGCATTGCGCGCAGTCACATCAAGCTCGGTGATGCTCAGTTGATTGGTGCCGGTACCGCGCAGCTGAAAGCCGCAGGCGCTCAACAGAACAGCGAGACCCATCACCAGCAAATTGCGTTTGATCATGTGTAGCTCCCCTTGAAACCGGATAGGCCGACGATGCGGCCCTGAAGGCTTTAATGGGCACCTGCATTCATTGCAGGTGCCTGTTCCTGTTTAGCTGGCGACGATGTTGACCAGTTTGCCCGGCACCACGATCACTTTGCGAATCGTCAGGCCTTCGGTAAACCGGAGCACGTTTTCATTGATGCGGGCAGCCGCTTCAATCTCTTCACGGCTGGCACCGGCTGGCATGTCGATCTGACCGCGCAGTTTGCCGTTGACTTGAATAACCAGTTGCAGGGTGTCTTGAACCAGCGCGCTTTCGTCGAGTGTTGGCCACGCTGCGTCGATGATGGCACCGGCATGGCCCAACTGGTTCCACAGGTCATGGCTGATGTGCGGCGTGATCGGCGCCAGAATCAGTGCAACGGTCTCCAGGCCTTCTTGCAACAAGGCGCGATCCTGCTCGGTGGCCTGCGGGGCTTTTTCGAGCACGTTCATCACGGTCATGACCTGAGCAACGGCCGTGTTGAATTTGTGATGAAGGCCGACGTCCTGGCTGGCTTGCTTGATTGCATGATGGATTGCACGGCGAACAACTTTTTGCTCGTCATTGAGGCTGGCGATGTCCAGTGCGCCGGGCAGGCCCTGGCCAACGTGGTTGTAAGCCAGACGCCATACGCGCTTGAGGAAGCGGTGCGAGCCTTCAACCCCTGAGTCGGACCATTCCAGGCTCGCGTCAGGTGGCGAAGCAAACATCATGAACAGGCGGCAGGTGTCAGCGCCGTATTGTTCAATCATGTATTGCGGGTCGACGCCGTTATTCAGCGACTTGGACATCTTCTGCGTGCCGCCGATTTCGACAGGCAGGCCGTCACTCTTCAGCTTGGCGCCGATGATTTTGGCCTTGGCATCACGTTCGATTTCAACGTCGTCCGGGTTGAAGTAATCCTTGCCGCCGTTGTCCAGCGTGCGGAAGTACGTCTCGGCAATCACCATGCCCTGAGTGAGCAGGTTCTTGAACGGCTCATTGGAGCTGACCAGGCCTTCGTCGCGCATCAGTTTATGGAAGAAGCGCGCGTACAGCAGGTGCAGGATCGCGTGTTCAATGCCGCCGATGTATTGATCAACCGGCAACCAGTGGTCAGCCGCCGATTTTTCAACCAGGCCGCCTTCATAGTGCGGCGAGGCGTAACGGGCGTAGTACCACGAGGACTCGACGAAGGTGTCCATCGTGTCGGTTTCGCGTTTGGCCGGGGCGCCACATTTAGGGCAGCTGCATTCGTAGAACTCAGGCATGCGAGCCAATGGCGAACCAGCGCCGTCGGGTACGACATCTTCTGGCAGCACGACAGGCAATTGGTCTTCCGGCACCGGAACGTCACCGCAGGTATCGCAGTGTACGATCGGGATCGGGCAACCCCAGTAGCGCTGACGGCTGATGCCCCAGTCGCGCAGGCGGAACTGGGTGCGCGACTGACCAAGGCCTTTGGCAGTCAGAGCGGCTTCGATGGCGTCGAAAGCCGCCTGGAAGTCCAGACCGTCAAACTCGCCGGAATTGATCAGCACGCCATGTTCGTTATAAGCGTCTTGCCACGGGGCCGGGGTTTCGTCGCCAGCACTGGTGCGTACGACGGTTTTGACAGGCAAGTCGTACTTTGTGGCAAATTCGAAATCGCGTTCGTCGTGTGCCGGTACTGCCATGACGGCGCCATCGCCGTAATGCATCAACACGTAGTTGGCGACCCATACCGGAAGCTTTTCGCCGGTCAACGGGTGAAGTACGAACAACGGTGTAGGCAGGCCCTTTTTCTCTTGGGTCGCCATATCGGCTTCTGCAACGCTGCCGCCTTTGCATTCAGCGATAAAAGCTTGCAGCTCAGGGTTGCCTTGCGCCGCCAGTGTGGCCAGTGGGTGCTCGGCAGCCACGGCAACGTAGGTCGCGCCCATCAGCGTGTCGGGACGGGTGGTGAACACCTTGAGTGCACCGGCTTCACCGATCGAGGCTTGATCGTAAGGGAATTGCACTTCCATGCCGCGGGATTTGCCAATCCAGTTGCGCTGCATGGTCTTGACCTGCTCCGGCCAGCCGGGCATGTCGTCGAGGCCTTCAAGCAATTCATCTGCGTAAGCAGTGATCTTGAAGTAGTACATCGGAATTTCGCGCTTTTCGATCACTGCGCCCGAACGCCAGCCGCGACCGTCGATCACTTGTTCGTTGGCCAGAACGGTCTGGTCAACCGGGTCCCAGTTCACCGTGCCGTTCTTGCGGTAGATCACGCCTTTTTCGAACAGGCGAGTGAACAGCCATTGTTCCCAGCGGTAGTAATCCGGCTTGCAGGTGGTGACTTCACGCGACCAGTCAACGGCCAGCCCGAGGCTGCGCAGTTGGGTTTTCATGTAGGCGATGTTTTCGTAGGTCCACTTGGCAGGGGCGACCTTGTTTTTCATTGCGGCGTTTTCTGCCGGCATGCCGAACGCATCCCAACCCATGGGTTGCAGAACGTTTTTACCGAGCATGCGCTGGTAGCGGGAGATCACGTCGCCAATGGTGTAGTTGCGCACATGCCCCATGTGTAGCTTGCCGCTTGGGTACGGGAACATCGATAGGCAGTAATAGGTTTCTTTGCCTGGATCTTCGCTGACTTCGAAGGACTTTTGGTTGTCCCAGAATGATTGGGCGGCGGCTTCTATTTCACGGGGCTGATATTGTTCGTGCATGGCTACTTGTACTGAATAAAGGGTGGCCTAATCCTCTTCAACATACTCAGGCGTTTGCGCGCCCGGTCAGGTTGGAGCAGGGGTTACAGGAAGTCCCGTAGCATACATGACCCCACTCTATCGAGGGAAACCTTGATTACCTCATGACTCCGTTGGTCGCAGTACCTGACCGGTTTTAGAACCACAGCTAAGCTATCTGGGGGGGAGGATACAGTTTCTTAGAGTGAGGTGGACGGATGCCAGAAACGCAACGAACCGTTATAAAAACCCAGGTGTACGAGCGGCTGATTGATCGTTTGAGTGTGGCTCTTGATTCAGCAAGTACGGCAGTGCAATTGCGTAATGAGCAGCCTGTCGATTTGGAATTGCGTGGTTTGAGTCGTGCCGAGTTAGAGTTGATCAATGTGTATTTGAACCGGATGGGGCGTGAGGCTGATGTACGCCCCAAAAGCAGTGTGAGTGCGCAACAAACCCCCTATAAGGCCAAGGTCATCTGGCTGAAAGACAGGGTGCAGGGAAAGTAAGGGTGAGTGACCATTCAAATCGCACCCTTGTTCAAAATCGTACACCAGCGTGTACTTCCCGGGTTGATGCAACAGGCGTGAGGGTTCAATTGTGGCCTGCCCTGTTGATGAGTCCAGTCAGCCCCCTTAGGCTTCGGGCATCTATGGAGATGCTCGATGCCTATTCGATATGTTGTTAAACACCTTCTCTTGCCGCCTGGCCTTTTTTTGCTGCTACTGGCACTTGCCTGGTGGCTGAAGGATTCGCGGCCACGTATAGCCTGTGCCCTGTTTGCGGCAGCTGTGGGTTGTTTATGGCTCATGTGTTTGCCGGTGGTGGTGCAGTGGGCAGCCCGCTCAATCGAGCGCGAACCCGCGCTAGCGCAAAGTGAATGGTCAACGCTGGCTGCGCGCGCGGATGCGATTGTAGTGTTGGGGGCGGGGCGCGAACGGGTTGATCCGGCGTGGGGCAGCGATCAGCCCACGACGCTCGGACTGGAGCGCTTGCGTTATGCGGCCAGATTGGCAAAGGCATCGGGACTGCCGGTGTTGACCAGCGGTGGTCTGGACCATGGCGCACCGCCGAGCGAGGCCCAAATCATGTCCGATTCGCTGCGTGATGACTTTGGCGTGACCGTGCGCTGGAAGGAAGAGCAAAGCCGCACGACTTGGGAAAACGCACAAATGACGGCTGGGGTGCTAGTGCCTCAGGGGATCAGGCGTGTGGTCGTGGTCACCCAGGCCTGGCATATGCCGCGCTCGGTGTGGAGCTTCCAACAGGCTGGATTCGAAGTGGTGCCTGCGCCAGTGGGTTTTTTGAGCGCAGACAACGCGCGACCGTTTGGAGGCTGGATGCCGGAATATTCGGCGATCTGGCAGTCGGGTCTGTTGCTTAATGAGGCTGTTGGGCAGGTAGCTTATCGGTTTATTTACCGATGAATTGAGAATCAAAAGCCCCTCACCCTACCCCTCTCCCGGAGGGAGAGGGGACTGTCGGTGGGCAAGTCCAAGCATCACCGCCAATCTGCTCCTCTCTCTCGGGGAGAGAGGACTGACCGTACATGGATTCAGAATCACCGCAATTAAACGCCCTCTCCCTCTGGGAGAGGGTTGGGGTGAGGGCATTTGGCTCACACAGCTAAAGCGTCTTGGCAATCCGGCTGGTCACCAGCGCCCAACCGATCAACAAGCAGCACAGAATGGCCAGAGGCCAAGACCGCCATTGCAGGTACGGTGTCAGCTCATGCATGGGCACCACTTCGCCATACATGATCGCGCGTTCGAACTGCGGTATTTGCGTGGTGATCTGCCCATAGGGATCAATCAGCGCCGTAACGCCGTTGTTGGTTGCCCGGATCATCCAGCGTCCCGCTTCCAGTGCGCGCATCTGCGCCATCTGCAAGTGTTGCAACGGGCCAATCGAAGTGCCAAACCAGGTGTCGTTACTGATGGTCAGCAAAATATCGCTCTGAGCCGCAAGGCCGGCCACGAAGTCGGGGTAGACCACCTCATAACAAATCAGCGGGGCAATCTGATAGCCCTTGGCTTGCAACATGGCCTGGTCAGCCGGCCCGCGGGCAAAGTCTGACATGGGCAGGTCAAAGAACGCGATCAGTCCCCGCAACACATCCTGCAAGGGCACGTACTCGCCAAATGGCACCAGTTTCTGTTTAAGGTAATTGCCATCCGCCTCACCGACCGCCGTGATGCCGTTGAAGTAGCGCGACACATGGTGCACGTCCTGGCGTATCGGCACGCCGGTAATCAACGCTGAGTTTCGATCAGCCGCAAACCGGCTCATCATGCTCAGAAACCCTTCAGCATTTTCTTTCAGTATCGGAATCGCGGTCTCTGGCCAGATGATCAGGTCGACGCGCTTGGAGCTCAATGTCATGTCGCGGTACAGCGCCAACTGAGCATTGAGCTGCGCCGGGTCCCATTTCATGCTTTGTTCAATGTTGCCCTGAATAGCGGCCACGCTCAGAGGATCGCCCGAAGGGCTAGTCCATGCGTGGTGCTTGAGGGCCATGCCGACGCACCAAGGGCCAATCAGTAACACCGCGCTTGCGAATATAAAGGCTTTGCGTTTGGCCTTGATCAAGCGAGGCAGGTTACACAGCAGGGCTGCGGTCAATGCGAGGGTGAACGAAATCAGCCACATGCCGCCCAGCGGTGCGAGACCGGCCAGGGGGCCGTCAAGCTGGCTGTAACCCGAGTAAAGCCAAGGGAAACCCGTGAGGAACCAACCTCGGAACATCTCCTGAGCGACCCACAGAGCCGCAAACGCCAATGTGTCTGCCAGGGGGGCTTCGTTGCGCCGAATCCAGCGCGCCCAGACCCAGGCGGGCAGGGCAAAGAACCAGGCGATTGCTGCGGTGAAGGCCAGCATCAACAAACCGGCCAAGAGCACGGAGGCGCCGCCAAAATTATGGATGCTGTAGTAAATCCAACTGGTACCGGCACCGAACAGGCCAAAGCCGAAGCACCAGCCCCGGCCCAGCGCCTGCTTTGGCGACAGTTCGCGCAACCCCAGGTAGAACATGGCCAAGGCAACCAGTGCCAGTGGCCATATATCGAAAGGCGCCAACGCCAAGGTAGTCAGTGCGCCGGCTACCACGGCCAGCAGGTTACCGGGCCAGCCGGGGGAGGTTATCCAGCGCATTTCATTCCTTGGTGTTGAGAGGTTCAGCGGGTAATAGGCGTCAGTCGAATCAAGTGAATTCGGCGGCTGTCAGCATTGAGGATGCGGAAGCGATAAGGCCCGATTTCAGTGACTTCGTTGCGCTTTGGCAGGTGCCCGAACGCGCTCATGACCAGACCGCCAACGGTATCGAACTCATCGTCGGAGAATTCACTGTCGAAGAACTCGTTGAAGTTCTCGATAGGGGTCAGGGCTTTGATCAGGAAATCTCCGCTGGGCAGCGGCTTGATGTAGCTGTCTTCTTCAACGTCGTGTTCGTCTTCGATATCGCCGACGATCTGTTCAAGAACGTCTTCGATGGTCACCAGCCCGGCCACGCCGCCGTATTCGTCGATCACGATGGCCATGTGGTTGTGGTTGGCACGAAACTCACGCAGCAACACATTCAGGCGCTTGGATTCAGGGACGAAAGTAGCCGGACGCAGCAAGTCCTTGATGTTGAATTTGTCGCCGTTCTCTTGAAGGATCAGCGGCAACAGGTCTTTCGCCAAGAGGACGCCCAGGACGTCATCATGACTTTCCCCGATCACCGGATAGCGCGAGTGCGCAGCATCGATGATCGCCGGGAGGAATTCGCGGGGTGTCTGGGTCGCCTTGATGCTGATCATCTGCGAGCGCGGAACCATGATGTCCCGTACTTGCAGGTCAGCCACTTGAATGGCGCCTTCGACGATGGCCAGCGCTTCGCTGTCCAACAGTTTGTTCTGATGTGCTTCGCGCAGCAGCTCAAGCAGCTCCTGGCGGTTTTTCGGCTCATGGGCAAAGGCCTGGGTCAGCTTACCTAACCATGACTTTTGCCCGTTGCTCGATCGGTCTTCGCTCATAGCGATTTACTCGTATCCCTTGGTTGTTTCAGTGGGTGTTATTAAATGTCGTCGTCAGCGTACGGGTCTGGATGACCCAATTCGGCAAGCAACGTTCGTTCCAGCGCTTCCATCTCTTCGGCTTCTTCATCTTCTATATGGTCGTAACCCAGAAGATGCAAGCAACCGTGGATCACCAGGTGAGCCCAGTGAGCGTCCAGTGCTTTGCCCTGTTCGGCTGCCTCGCGTTCGACCACGGCCACGCAAATCACCAGATCGCCCAATAACGGGATATCGAGAAATTCATCAGGCACGTCAGCCGGGAAGGACAGCACGTTGGTGGCGTAATCTTTCTGCCGCCACGTGTGATTTAGCTCACGGCCTTCAGCTTCGTCTACTAGACGAATGGTCATTTCTGAATCAGCCGTGCGCTGGCGCAAGGCCAGTTCACACCATTGGCGGAACTGGGCTTCGGTGGGGGCAGTGGCGTCTGTCGCCAGTTGCAGGTCAAGCTCAAGCATCTTTGCGGTAATCCTTGGCAGCAGGCAGTGCAGCGAGCTTGTCTGCGGCTTCCTGTTCATAGCGCCCGTAGGCTTCTACGATGCGTTGCACCAATGGGTGACGCACGACGTCTTTGGACTGGAAGTGGGTGAAACTGATGCCGGGCACATCCTTCAACACTTCGATGACGTGATTAAGCCCTGATTTTGTGCCCTTTGGCAGGTCGACCTGGGTGATGTCACCTGTAATCACGGCTGTAGAACCAAACCCGATACGGGTCAGGAACATCTTCATTTGCTCGACGGTGGTGTTCTGGCTTTCGTCGAGAATAATGAAGCTGTTGTTCAATGTGCGCCCGCGCATATAGGCCAGCGGTGCCACTTCGATGATCTGGCGCTCGATCAGCTTGGCGACATACTCGAAGCCCAGCATTTCGTACAAGGCGTCGTATAGCGGGCGCAGGTACGGATCGATTTTTTGCGACAGGTCACCCGGAAGAAACCCCAGCTTCTCGCCCGCTTCAACCGCAGGACGCACCAGCAGGATGCGGCGGATTTGCTCGCGCTCCAGGGCATCGACGGCGCAGGCCACGGCCAGATAGGTTTTACCCGTACCGGCTGGGCCAATGCCGAAGTTGATGTCGTTACCCAGAATTTCTTTGACGTAGCGCTGCTGATTAATACCGCGAGGGCGAATCATGCCCTTTTTGGTACGCAACGACACGCTGGCTTCAGCCACCGGGTTACTGGCGAGGTCTTCTACGGCAGATTCTTGCAGGAACAGGTGCACCATGTCCGGCGAAAGCTCAGAAGCTTGTGTTTCGCGGTACAGACGGCGCAGCAGGATTTCTGCGGAAGACGTTAGTTTGGGGTCGCCAATGAGCTCGAATTGATTACCGCGATTGCGGATTACGATCGTCAGGCGTTGTTCGATCAGGCGTAAGTGCTCGTCGAATTGCCCGCACAGATTGGCGAAACGGCGAGCCTCAAACGGCTCGAGAAGAAAACGATGTGGTTCGATGGGTGCGTTCAAGGTCGTATTTAGCCGCCCTTAGGCAATTAAGATGAATTGAAGGATAACGCTAGCAGGTCATGGGCGAAAGGACTTACTGAGGCGACGTAAAACCTGTAGTCGCTGCCGCAGGCTGCGAACGTCCACGCAGTGGACGCACGCTTTTCAGGGCCGAAGATGCTGGCGGATCTTATCGCAGCCTTCGCCAGCGCCAACAGGTCAATTGAGCAATGAACCCCGCAACGAGTGCGGTTGCGCCGCATCGATGTGCACGTCGGCAAACTGGCCGATCAACTGCGGGTTGTCGCAGCGGAAGTTGACGATGCGGTTGTTTTCGGTTCGACCTTGCAATTCGCCCGGGTCTTTTTTCGAGTAATCGGTGACCAGAATCCGCTGAGTGGAGCCCACCATTTGTCGGCTGATCTCAAAGCCTTGCTGATTGAGACGGTGTTGCAGCGCGTTGAGGCGTTCTTTCTTGCGCTCTTCCGGGGTGTCGTCTGCCAGGTCGGCAGCGGGCGTGCCCGGCCGCTGGCTGTACACAAATGAATAGGAGAAGTCGAAACCGACGTCTTCAATCAGCTTCATGGTCTGCTCGAAGTCTTTTTCAGTCTCGCCCGGGAAGCCGACAATAAAGTCAGAACTGATGCAAATACCCGGCACGGCCGCACGCAGTTTGCGCAGCTTGGATTTGTACTCCAGGGCTGTGTGGTTGCGCTTCATGGCCGACAAAATGCGATCCGACCCGGACTGCACCGGCAAATGCAGGTGCTTCACCAGCTCAGGCACCTCGGCGTGTGCCTGGATCAGGCTGTCGGAGAACTCCAGCGGGTGTGAGGTGGTGTAACGAATGCGCTCGATCCCGTCGATGGCCGCCACCACGCGAATCAATTCGGCCAGATCGGCCAAACGACCGTCTTCGGTCAGGCCGCGATAGCCGTTGACGTTCTGTCCCAGCAACGTGACTTCACGTACACCGTTTTCAGCCAGGTGAAACACTTCTGCCAGCACGTCGTCGAATGGGCGGCTGACTTCTTCGCCTCGCGTATACGGTACGACGCAGAACGTGCAGTACTTGCTGCACCCTTCCATCACTGAGACGTAAGCACTAGGGCCGTCGATGCGAGGTTCTGGCAGGTGGTCGAATTTTTCGATTTCAGGGAACGAGACGTCGACTTGCGGCAGCTTGGTGATACGGGCCGCGTCGATCATTTCGGGCAGGCGGTGCAGGGTTTGCGGGCCGAATACCACGTCAACGTAGGGTGCGCGGTCGCGGATGGCGGCGCCTTCCTGACTGGCAACACAACCGCCAACGGCAATGACCATGTCCGGATTGGCCAGTTTCAGTTCGCGCCAGCGACCCAATTGCGAATACACACGGTCTTGCGCACGTTCGCGGATTGAGCAGGTATTAAGCAGGATGACATCCGCGTCTTCAGCGCGCGCCGTGACTTCCAGGGCTTGATGTTCACCCAGCAGGTCGACCATGCGTGAGCTGTCGTACTCGTTCATCTGGCAGCCGTGGGTTTCGATGTAAAGCTTCTTGGCCATGGGTGTTCATCAAGTGATTCAAAGAACCGCGCATTATAGGGGGCATGGCCTTTGCTTCCTAGCGTTGTGCGTCTGGTGGCTATGCTATAGTTCGCGCCCTCTTTTATATCCTCAGATGTTTACCCGCCCACCATGACCAAACGTGACGCTCCAATCTACAAGGTGATTTTCCTTAATCAGGGCCAGGTGTTCGAGATGTACGCCAAGCAGATCTATCAAAGTGATCTGTGGGGGTTTCTGGAAGTGGAGGAATTCGTCTTCGGTGAGCGCACGCAAATGGTCGTCGACCCGAGCGAAGAAAAGCTCAAAGCTCAATTTGAAGGCGTGGTACGCAGTTTTGTGCCGATGCACTCGATTGTGCGCATCGACGAAGTGGAGCGGCTGGGCACTCCGAAAATCAGCGAAGCCCGCGGCGTCAGCAATGTGATGCCGTTTCCGTTTCCGATGCCGGAGAAATAGCGCAGTTGCAAGCGGTGGCGCGGCCTAGTGGTGGCTCAAGGCAGCGGCGAAAACGGCGAGCGTCCGTCGGCTGATTGCAGTTCCAGCAGGTATTTGCGGAAAATCTGTCCCAGCACCTGGGTCGCGGTTTCGAGCTGGTCGCGGGGCATTTGCTCTGCCACCTGATCGGCTGTGTCCAGTGCCTCTTCGGCGCCATTGACGGCCGCCATCTTCAATACGATATACGCCTGAATGTTATTGGCCGGTACACCTTCGCCCTTGAAGAACATGGTGCCGAGCTGGTACTGGGCCATGGCGTGACCCTGCAGGGAAGCCTGCTCGAAGTAGCTCAATGCTTTATTGAGGTCGCGAGGAGTATTTTTGCCGTCGTAATAGAACTCGCCCAACTCGTATTCAGCTTCTGCATCCCCGGTTTTGGCGGCTGCTTCGCAGGCGGCAAGCGCCTCAGCCAGGTTTTCTGGCTGTGTATCGAGGGTGCAGCGACCCATTGCCGGAATCAACAACGAGTTACCGCCAGCCTGGACAAGCAGCGGCTGCAGGAGCAACAGGCAGCCCAGTGCAAGGGCGCGGCCGGTGCGGTTCATGAGATTCGACGTACCTCTGAAAGATGGGCAAGTACAACCAAGGGGTCTATAGGCGCGCATTATGAAATAAGCAGAGGCAACCTTACAAAGTCTTTACTCGTTTTTCTGCTGCCTGACCGCGATATCCGTTGATTTAAGACGATTTTGGACGGGTGGCGTAATTGAATCAGCCATTACCTGCCTAAAAAGCCGGCAAGGACGTAAGCCCTTGCCGGTTTCATGACTTATTTCAGCGCGGCGAAGGCACGCTCGGCAGCGTCGAGAGTCAGTTTCAGCTCGGTGTCACCGTGGGCAATTGAGGTGAAACCCGCTTCAAAGGCGCTAGGCGCCAAGTACACGCCGCCTTCCAGCATCAGGTGGAAGAAGCGCTTGAACAGGTCTGCATCGCTGGCCATGACATCGTCAAAGGTGACGATGTCATCGGCGCCGCTGAAATACAGGCCGAACATGCCACCGGCCTGGGTGGTGACAAATGGGATGCCGGCCGCATCGGCGCGTTGTTGCAGGCCGTCGAGCAGGCGCGTGGTGTAGTCGCTCAGCTCGGCATGAAAGCCCGGGCGGCTGATCAAGCGCAAGGTGGTCAGGCCGGCAGCCATGGCCAGTGGGTTACCAGAGAGGGTGCCTGCCTGATAAACCGGGCCCAGCGGAGCGATGTGCTGCATGATTTCGCGTTTACCGCCGAAGCAGCCGACTGGCATGCCGCCGCCGATGATTTTGCCAAATGTGCTCAGGTCAGGTGTCACACCGTAGTGCGCTTGAGCACCGCCCAGTGCGACACGGAAGCCCGTCATCACTTCGTCAAAAATCAGTACCGCGCCATGTTTGTCGCAGAGGCTGCGCAGGCCTTGCAGAAAGCCCGGTGCTGGCGGTACGCAATTCATGTTGCCCGCGACCGGCTCAACGATGATGCAGGCCACGGTGTCGCCCACTTCATTCAGCAGTTTTTCAACGGCGTCGAGGTCGTTAAAGGTGGTGGTCAAAGTGTGTTTGGCGAAATCGGCAGGTACACCCCCTGAGCTTGGAACGCCCTGGGTCAGCGCTCCAGAACCGGCTTTGACCAACAAGCTGTCGGAGTGGCCGTGGTAGCAGCCTTCAAACTTGAGGATGTTGTCGCGGCCGGTAAAGCCACGTGCCAGGCGGATGGCGCTCATGGTGGCTTCGGTGCCGGAACTGACCATGCGGACCATTTCCATGGACGGCACAATCGAGCACACCAGATCGGCCATCTCGGTTTCCATGGCGGTTGGAGCACCGTACGACAGGCCGTGCTCCAGTTGCGCACGCACAGCGTCCAGTACATCCGGATGGCTGTGGCCCAGAATCATCGGGCCCCATGAGCCGACATAATCTACATAGCGTTTGTCGTCTTCGTCGGTGACGTAAGCGCCTTCGGCGTGCTTGAAGAACAGCGGTGTACCACCCACGCTTTTAAACGCGCGAACGGGCGAGTTGACGCCACCGGGGATGTGTTTCTGGGCATTGGCAAACAAGGTTTCGGAACGAGACATGATGGGCTCTCTCTGAATCAGGATTCGGTATTAAATAGCCAGCAATTGGTTGAATGCCTTGGCACGGCGAGTCACTTCCTGAGCGCTGTCAGCACCAAAGAGGCCATGCACTACGGCCAGTAAATCGGCGCCGTGGGCGACCAGTGGCGCGGCATTTTCGAGGGTGATACCGCCGATCACACAAATTGGCAGTTTAAGCTGCGATCGAGCCTGGTCGAGCACGTCCAGGGTCGCGGTCGGGGCGCCGGGTTTGGTGCTGGAATTAAAGAAGCGCCCAAAGGCGACATAGCTTGCCCCTTCTTTGGCAGCTTGCTCGGCCAGATCAACCTGACTGTGACAGGTCGAACCGATGATCGCTTTTGGGCCAAGCAGTGCGCGGGCAGGGGTCAACGGGCCATCTGTCTGGCCAAGGTGCACGCCGACGCCCAGCCGGGCTGCCAGCTCGGCATCATCATTGATGATCAGCCGGGTGTTGTAACGCGCGCACAAATCGCGCAGAGCCTCAGCTTCGCGGAGTCGACGGGCGTCATCGCTGCTTTTATCGCGGTACTGCAACAGGGTTAGACCGCCATCAAGGGCCGCCTCGACATAGGCAAGCAGTTTGCCAGCAAGCAGCTGGCTATCAGTGATTGCGTACAGGCCTCGCAAGGTCATAGATCGAGCCTCTCGCGTTACGAACAGAAATCCAGTGGCAAGCGACGGGGCACAAATTGTCCTTGGCCCAGTTGCTCGGCATCGCGCAAGGTGCGCCACGTGTAGTTGAGCGCTGTTTCGACGGCGCTGACCAAGTTCTCACCGATGGCCAGCCGGCCGGCCAACGTACTGGCCAGTGTGCAACCTGAGCCGTGGTAACTGCCGGGCAAGCGATAGCAGGTGAACGTGTGGCGACTGCCGTCGCGGCTGTACAAGCGGTTGTGAACTTCGTGTTCGTCACCGTGGCCGCCGGTGATCAATAGATGTTGGCAAAAAGGCAGGAGCTTTTCAGCGCACTCATCGGCACTGCCGTCGGGCAGTTCGGCGAGGATGCGGGCTTCGGGCAAATTGGGGGTGGCAATAGTGGCCAAGGGCAGCAGGCGCTCGCGCATGGCGAAACCCACTTCGTCCTTGCCCAGGCGTCCTCCGCCGCCTGCGCGCAGTACCGGGTCGCAGACCATCGGCAGATGCGGGTTGGCCTGCAGCAATTGGACGACAGTGTCGACCATTTCCAGTGAGCCGAGCATGCCCAGCTTGACGGCCGCAACGCAGGAGTCGGTGAGTACGGCATCGGCTTGCGCCAATACCCACTCGCGATCCAGCACGCGGAAATCGCTGACATTGACCGTGTTTTGCACAGTCAGGGCGGTTATTACCGGAGCGGCGTGACAGCCTTGAGCCAGCAAGGCTTCGATATCTGCCTGCAAGCCGGCACCCCCACTGGGGTCATGGCCGGAGAGACAGAGGACAACGGGGCGAGAACTGTAGATATTCATGGTGCGCGAGCTTACCACCAAACGGTTTTTTCGGGCGCGTTCCCCGATGGCTGAAGTGCCGCGCGTGAGCATTCGTTCGTGGGCATTTTGCCACTATGCGGTATGCGCTTAAATCTCGCTGCAATGCCCGATCTAGAGCCTTTGAGGAGAATATTAGAGTGATGCATATTTGCCACTACCGGCTATGTTAAAGTGACCGCAAATTAATAACAGGTTGTCTGGTAAGTGGGTCTCAAAGGGAATGAGCGGATTACCCATACTGCCAGGCTGCCACGTTGGGGCTGTATGCGCTATTTGCTGATGATGTTGTTGGGCTGGCTGCCGATGCTGGCCAGCGCAGTGGATTTTGACGAAACCACACAGAGCCTGCCCTTGGGCCGACTGATGCAAGTCTTTGAAGATTCGGGTGGTACGGCGAAGCTGGCAGATGTCATCGGCCACGACGAGCTCTTCAAGCCTCTTGATAAAGACACCTTGAATGCCGGTTATTCCCACTCGGCCTTCTGGATCAAGCTGGATTTGCGTTATCAGCCGCAGAATCCAGACACTCATCGCACTTGGTTGCTGGAGTTGGCGTACCCGCCAATGGACCAAATTGATCTGTATACCCCGGACGCATCTGGCAATTATCGGCTGGCTGCCCGAACGGGCGACTCCCTGCCTTTCGACAGCCGCGACATCAAAGAAAACAACTACCTGTTCGAGCTTAACTTCATCCCGGGGCAGCCTCAGACGGTGTATTTGCGGCTGGCCAGCCAAGGGTCGATACAGGCGCCGATTACCTTGTGGTCGGCACAGGCCTACCTCGAAAATCAGCCCGTCAGGATTTATATATTGGGTCTGATTTACGGCGTGTTGCTGGGGATGTTGGTTTACAACCTGTTTATTTACCTCAGCGTACGTGACACCAGCTACCTCTATTACATCTTTTATATCGCCTCTTTCGGGTTGTACCAACTGTCGGTCAATGGCGCCGCAGTGCAGTATTTCTGGCCGAACAATCCGTGGTGGGCCAATGCGTCCACGCCGTTTCTGATCGGTTCGGCAGCCTTTTTTGGTTGCCAGTTTGCCCGCACGTTTTTGCAAACGGCCACCCATAGCCGCAAGCTTGATTGGGCATTGAAGGCCCTGATGGCGGTGGGGGTGCTAGTGATGGTGCTCGCATTGTCGACGAGCTATGCCGTGTCGTTACGTTTGGCCACCGGGCTGGCGCTGGCCTTTATCGTCACTATCTTTACCGCAGGTATCGTTGCCTGGGCACGCGGCCTGCGGGTGGCTCGTTATTTTGTGATTGCCTGGTCGGCTTTCTTGCTGGGTGGGTTGATCAACACACTCATGGTGCTCGGCTACCTGCCTAACGTGTTCTTGACCATGTACTCCAGCCAGATCGGCGCAGCCATTGAAGTGGGCTTACTGTCGTTGGCGCTGGCTGACCGGATCAATGCGATGCGCGACTTGCAGGCGCGTACGCTGCAAGAGTCCGGGCAACAGCTGGCCGCCATGAACCAGCAGTTGGCGCGTACCAACAAGCTCAAGGACGAATTCCTGTCCACGGTGACCCATGAATTGCGTACGCCCATGAATGGCGTGCTGGGGTCAATAGAGTTGATCAAGACCCTGGATTTAACCCCGGAGCTGGAGCTCTATACGCAAACGGCTGAAGGCTCGGCCCGAGAAATGATGCACATGGTCAATGGCATTCTGTCCCTGACCGAGCTGCAGGCCGGGCGGCTGATCGTGCGCTCTCAGCCTTTTAGTTTGAAGAGTCTGGTGCAGAGTTTGAACATTCAGTTCGCCCCATTGGCACACACTAAAGGGCTGGAATTTTCGTATGAAGTCGCGAGCAACCTGCCTGATCAATGGGTAGGGGATTCAGACAAGATTCGTCAATGCCTGGAGTGTCTGTTGGAGAACGCGATTAAATTCACCAGCGTAGGTGATGTGATTTTGCGGGTGACGGGCAAGACCTCTGAAGAGGCCGGTCGCTGGGCGCTGACCTTTAATGTGATCGACAGCGGCATTGGTTTTGTTCATCAGGAGCAGGGTGAGCTGTATCAGCACTTCTTTCAGGTCGATGGTTCCATGACCCGAAGCTACGGCGGGTTGGGAATCGGTCTGGCGATTTGTCGACGTTTGGTGGAGTTGTTGGGCGGCCAGCTCACGCATCAATCACAGCCGAGCAAGGGGTCTGAGTTCCAACTGCTGCTGCTACTGGATTCGCCTGTCGAGCTGCCGAGCGAGGTCGCGACAAGAGACCCGCAAGATTGTGTGATTTTACTGGTGGAAGATAACAGCGCCGATTGCAGGGTACTGCGTGGCATGCTGCTCAAATTGGGCTATCGACTGATTAACGTCGACAGCGGCGAGGCGGCAGTGACTGCTTTACGTCGCGAACACGTTGATGCCGTGATCGTCGGCTGCCCGGTTAATCCTGTTGCGCAGACGTCGGGAGGCAGGCAGCTATTTAGCTTGGCAGACTGCGCGCAGCTGCCTGTGATGGCGATATTTGACTCTCAGGCGCACGCACAGCAGGTGCGCGAACAGGTCGATGGCATTAGCGACTACTGGATCAAGCCCCTGCGTTTTGAAGAGGTCCAGCGTACGCTTGAGCAGCGGTTATTGATGGGGCAGGATGGCATAAGCGCCTAACGTTAGGCGCTTATGCCCCTTGTGGTGGCGGCCACGCGTGCTTCACTGGGTTCATTGAACTCAGGAGCCAGCGCCATGAACCTGCATCAATTCGCCGAAACCCATCAGGTCACCAATCAACCGCCGTCTCTGGACGGTGCCAACCTGTACCGCATCGACCTGCCCTTGCAGCAGTGGGGCCAGCATTTCGGGGCAGGTTGGGCGCAGGCCCGCATTGATCACTACGGCGCATTGGCAGGCGGGCCCTTGATGGCTGCGGGGTTTCTGGCCAATGAAAACAAGCCCGTTTTTGTCAGCCATGACCGTTTTGGCCATCGCATTGATCTGGTGGAGTTTCATCCGGCCTATCACGAGTTGATGCGTACGGCGATTGAGCACGGTTTACCGTCCTTGCCCTGGGTCGACCCTAAACCCGGCGCCCATGTGGCCCGTGCCTGCATGACCTATTTGCACTCGCAGGCCGAGGCTGGCAGTGGCTGCCCCCTGACCATGACCTTTGCCAGCGTTCCGGCCCTGCGGTTGCAACCAGACATTGCCCAACTGTGGCTGCCTAAAGTGCTGGCGACCCAGTACGACCCGCGCAACGTCGACATCAGTCAAAAAGCCGGTGTGACCCTGGGCATGGCCATGACCGAAAAACAAGGCGGTACGGATGTGCGGGCCAATACCACGCGTGCCTACCCTGTGGGTGCCAGCGGGCCGGGGCAGGCGTATGAGTTGCTGGGGCACAAGTGGTTTTGTTCGGCCCCCATGTGCGATGGATTTCTGACGTTGGCGCAGACCGATAAAGGCCTGAGCTGTTTCTTGCTGCCGCGCCATCGTCCAGATGGCAGCCGTAACGAGTTCTACATCCAGCGACTGAAAAACAAGCTGGGCAACAGCTCAAACGCTTCCAGTGAGGTCGAGTTTCGTGGGGCGCTGGCGTGGATGATGGGCGAAGAAGGACGCGGAGTACCGACGATTATTGAAATGGTCGCCATGACCCGCTTCGATTGCATGGTGGGTTCCAGCGCCTTGATGCGTCAGGCGCTGACCCAGGCCAGCCATCACTGCGCTCATCGCCTGGTCGGCGGCCGGGTGCTGGCTGAGCAGCCGTTGATGCAAAACGTGATCGCCGATCTGGCCCTTGAAAGCGAAGCTGCCCTGGCCTTGAGTCTGCGTATGGGGCGAGCGCTGGATCATTTGGATGACGCCCAAGAGGCCAAGTTCGCGCGGCTGGTAACGGCCGTGGGCAAATACTGGATCTGCAAACGGGCTCCGGCCATGATCAATGAAGCCGCCGAGTGCATGGGTGGCGCGGGGTATGTGGAAGACAGCATTCTGCCGCGTCTTTATCGCGAGGCGCCGGTCAACTCGACCTGGGAGGGTTCTGGCAATGTGCAGTGCCTTGACGTATTGCGGGCCTTGTCCAAAGAACCCGGTGTGCTTGACGCCTTGTTTGCCGAGTTGGGGGATGGCCATGGCGATGTACGTTTGGCCAAACATATCCGCACCTTGAAGCAAGCCTTTAAAGACACTGAGGATGTTCAGTACCGTGCGCGGCAATTGACCGAGGACATCGCATTGGGCTTGCAGGCAAAATTATTGCTGGAAGCGGGCAACAGCGATATCAGTGACGCGTTCATTGCCAGCCGGTTGCACGGCAGCGGCCGGGTGTATGGCTTGTTGCCCCGTGGCCTGAATATCTCCGCTATCGTTGCCCGCTCAACACCGCAGGTGTTTTGATAATCCCGCGCCAGACCGCTCTGTGCTTTGCGCAACGATGCAGGCAAGATAAAGGTCAGCCCGTTCTGAAGACAGGATGCTTATCGTGACTGAAGATTTTATTGTCGTTGCAACCGCTGAAGAGGCCGTCGATCGCCTCGCAGCCCTCCACGAACGTGCAACCACGGCGTTGAGCCAGGCGCTCAAGCGTTATCTCAAAGACCGGCTTGAGCCCACCGCCGAGGAGCGCGCACAGTTTCGCTATCCGGAACTGCGCCTAACCTACCGCATCAATGGCGAAGTCCCGACGACGACTCGCGCCTATGCCAAGGTTCAACTGCCCGGCACCTACAGCGTAACCGTCACACATCCGGCGGCCTTCCGTAATTATTTACTGGAACAGCTGGTGCCCTTGATGCGCGATTTTACCGTCGAGGTAGAAGTGGGGGTCAGTCAGCAAGACATTCCATATCCCTACGTGGTCGAGCAGGGCGATGAGCTGGCCGGCTCAGGTGTGACCGCCGCTGCGCTGGCGCGGGTATTCCCCAGTACTGATTTGTCGGCCGCCACCGATGGCATTGCCGATGGTCTGTACGATTGGGAAAACACCGACCCGCTACCCTTGGCGCTGTTTGATGCGGCCCGCGTCGACTTTTCGCTACGTCGTCTGGTGCATTACACCGGCAGCGACTGGCGCCATGTTCAGCCGTGGATTCTGCTGACCAACTACCACCGCTATGTCGATCAGTTCATCGTGCACGGCCTTGAGCAATTGCGCGATAACCCGCGTTTTGTGCGCATGGTATTGCCGGGCAATGTGATGATCGAAAAGGCCATGGATTATGGCGAAGCCCAAGCGATTGCGGCCGGCGTGGTGTGGCACCGTTACCAAATGCCCGCTTACCACTTGCAGGCCAGCGATGGTCATGGGGTGACGCTGGTGAATATTGGCGTCGGCCCGTCCAACGCGAAAAACATCACCGATCACCTTGCGGTATTGCGCCCGCATTGCTGGCTGATGATCGGTCACTGTGGCGGTCTGCGTCAGTCGCAGACCATTGGCGACTACGTATTGGCCCACGCTTACATGCGACGCGACGGGATTCTGGACCGGGTTGTACCGCCCAACATTCCAATCCCGGCTTTGGCTGAAGTTCAGCTGGCGCTGCAAGAAGCCGCGGCGCAAGTCACTGGCGAACATGGCGATGAACTGAAAAAACGCCTGCGCACCGGTACCGTGCTGACCTATGACGACCGCAACTGGGAGCTGCGCTGGGCTCAGGAGCGACCGCTGATCAACCTGTCCCGCGCAGTGGCCGTGGACATGGAAAGCGGCACCATTGCCGCGCAGGGTTATCGTTTGCGGGTGCCTTATGGCACGTTGTTGTGTGTGTCGGACAAACCCTTGCACAGTGAAATCAAACTGCCGGGTTCGGCCAACGCTTTCTATGAGCGGGCGGTGAACCAGCATTTGAAAATCGGCATCGCTGCCGTGGAATTGATGCGCAAGCAACTGGCATCGCTGCATTCGCGCAAACTGCGTAGTTTCGACGAACCACCGTTCCGCTGATAGACGATGGTCATTTGGCGATCAGGGCACTAGCATATTGAGCCCTGATCGCTAGATGTCCTTTTGTCATGTCCCGTCCTGCCCATCCCCCTGCACGCCGTCCGGCGCCCAAAAAACCTGCTGCGAGTGCAGTGGGTCGCCGCGTGGCCAAAGCCCCACCGTCTGATCCCAAGTTATTTCTGTTTAACAAACCGTTCGATGTACTCACCCAGTTCAGCGATGAAGGCGGGCGGGCGACGCTCAAGGATTTTATCCCCATCCCCGGTATTTACCCGGCCGGACGCCTGGACCGCGACAGTGAAGGTTTGTTGTTGCTGACCAATGATGGCCAGTTACAGGCTCGTATTGCCGACCCCAAGCACAAACTGCCCAAGACGTATTGGGTGCAAGTAGAGGGCGAACCGACGCCTGAGCAGTTGCAACAACTGCGTGATGGTGTCGAACTCAATGATGGCAAGACTTTGCCCGCCGAAGCGCGCGCCCTTGAAGAGCCCCAGCTATGGCCGCGTAACCCGCCTGTGCGGTTTCGCAAGAGCGTGCCGACATCATGGCTGGAACTGGTGATCCGCGAGGGTCGTAATCGCCAGGTGCGGCGCATGACGGCTGCGGTCGGCTTGCCGACCTTGCGACTGGTGCGGGTGCGCATAGGCGACTGGACGATCGAGGGGCTGGATCAGGGCCAATACAAGGAAGTGCCGGCGCGGCTATAGCGCGCCCGACTCGATCAGGCCGATCACCACGCTTTTGATGATGAACGCCACCACGCCCAGGCCCAGCACGAAAAACAGGATAAATGACCCAAAACGCCCGGCCTTGGACTTTTTCGCCAGATCCCAGACGATAAAGGCCATAAAAACAATCAGGACGCTGACCAGAATCGTCATCATCCATTCTTCAAGCAGGGCCGGGTCCATCGGTGTTCTCCAGTGCTATGGAACATGAAAGCCGGGTCTCGTAGCAGCTGCCGAAGGCTGCGTCCGATTGCGTAGCGATCGTAAATGCAGAGTCCCGGGCTTGCAGGTACGCCCAGGTGCATGATTTTACGACGGCTTCGCCATCGGACGCAGCCTCCGGCAGCTGCTACGAAAATGAGCAGGCATCACGTGCGCAAATGGGTCAACGGCAACTCGGTACTGTTGAGTACCTGATTGAGCACAAAACTGGAGCGCACGCTGGTTACGCCGTCGATGCGGGTCAGGTGACCCAGCAACAGTTTTTGATAGTGGTCCATGTCCGGCACCACGACTTTCAATTGATAGTCCGCGTCTATACCGGTCACCAGGCTGCATTCCAGTACCTGCGGTAACGTGCGGATCTCTGCTTCAAAATTCTCGAAGCGCTCTGGGGTGTGGCGATCCATGCCGATCAATACATAGGCGGTCAACGTCAAGCCCAGCAGCTTGCGGTCCAGCAACGCGACCTGACGCGAGATATACCCGTCGTCCTCCAATTGCTTGACCCGGCGAGAGCACGGGGACGGCGACAGGCCAATACGTTCGGCCAGTTCCTGATTAGAGATGCGCGCATCACGCTGTAATTCCGCCAAAATACTCAGATCGTATCGGTCGAGTTTGCTCACGAAGACACCCTTTGCCATAACTATTGCGTGAAAGTATCCACCTTAAGTCAAAAATTGCGCAAGTAATGTTTTATTCAGCAATCTTCGCAATCCTCTGCTGCCGTCCAAAGCCTATTCTTAACACCAGAATCACTGCCCGGACATAGAGTCCACTGCGGCCCGCCGAATCAGGCCAGCCGCGGCCGCCAACCCCACCGGGTTGCCCCGGCCCCCGGGCTACACACTGTCCACAAGACGGCGTGAGGTGAGCCAACATCACGAGTGTTGAGCCAGGACCGAAAAATTCAAAAGGCGACCGACGGGTCGCCTTTTTTTGTGCCCGAAAATAAAGTGCGCACCTGTTAGTCTCCCGCAGAACCGGATTGCGGTTTATCAGTCTTATGATTACGCCCCACCCCCTCATGAGGAACACCATGAAATCGCGCATCTGGCGTTTGGCTACTGCTGGTCTGATCTGCTTGAGTGTCGGCAGTCAGGCGTTGGCCGAAGAGCGAGGTGATGGACCCCCTCAGCATCAAAGTCGCCCGGATGGTGGGCAACAGCATGGTCAGCAACATGGCCAGCAAGGGCAGGGAGGCAATAATCACGCCCGCCCGGAGCAAGGGCAGGGGCAGGGCCGTCCGCAGGGTCAGCAGTGGAATCAGCATCAAGGCAATCAACCGAGTCCTGACAACCATCAGCCTTCAGGCCGACCCGGTCAGCCGGGTAATAACCTTGTGATCCAGCCGCGTCCCGACACGGTGCAGCAAAACCCGCGTCCGCCCAGCGGTAATTGGCAAACCGCGCCCCGACCGCAAGGCAACTCCCCCCATTGGCAAGGCGGTGACCACTCAAGGCCTGACTACAATCCGGGTGCCCATAACGGTCGACCTGACGATAATCGCTGGCCGGGCCGACCAAATGGGCACGGCAACGGCTGGGGGCCGGGGCCACAATACCGTCCCGGTTATATAGTTGACCGCTTCCCTGATCGCCATTGGCAGGTGCCGTATCGTGGGCAGAACTACTTCTTTTCCGGCGGCTACTGGTATCGACCCCAAGGGCCTCGTTACGTCGTCGTGCAACCGCCTTACGGGATTCGCGTAGGGTATTTACCAGACTACGCGCGAGAAGTTTTGATCGGGGGGTCGTTGTTGTTCCTCGCCGCAGGCGCTTATTACGCCTACCAACCGGCCACTCAGGATTACATCGTGGTACAGCCGCCGACCGCCATCGCGCAGCCTCAAGGCAACGGTTATGACGTGGTGGCCTACCCGGCCAATGGCCAGAGCGCTGCGCAAGTCGATCAGGACCGCTACGACTGTTATCGCTGGGCGGTTGACCAAAGTGGCTTTGACCCGGCCAAAGTGACCTATGCCCCTTCGCCTGCCGTGGTGCAAACCTACCGGCAGGCTCAAGGCAATTGTCTGGGCAGCCGTGGCTATCAGGTCAATTATTAAGTGAAGTGGCTTGAGGTTTAACGACTTCCTGCGGGTCGGCGTGCACCAGCACCTCGGCCTGTGGATAAGCCTGGGTAATGGCGTGTGCCGCGTTGTCACTGATGCTGTGGGCTTGGGACAGTGTCAGTTCGCCTGGCAATTCAAGGTGCAACTGAACAAACCAGACATTGCCGGAAATGCGAGTGCGCAGATCATGCGCACCTAATACGCCGGGCACGCTGCACGCTAAGGCCAGCATGTTGTCACTGACATCGGTGGGTAATTCTTCGTCCATCAGCACCGAAAAACTCTCACGGGCGATCTGGTACGCGCTCCAGAGGATATACACCGCAATCCCCAGGCCGAACCAGGCGTCCAGTTGCGGGAAGCCCACGCTGGCCAGCACCAACGCCACCAAAATACTGCCATTGAGCATCAAGTCTGATCGGTAGTGCAGCGAGTCGGCGCGTACCGCATTGGAACCTGTGGCCTTGACCACGCGATGTTGTAACACCAGCAGCCCGACGGTCATGACCAGCGAAAAGATGATCACGCCAATCCCGATCCACGGCGCTCCGACGGGCTCCGGGTGTTGCAGCCGTTCGACGGCCTGAAACGCAATCAGCACCGCACTCACGCCAATAAACAGGGCTTGCGCCATCCCGGCCAATGACTCGGCCTTGCCGTGGCCGTAACGGTGATCATCGTCTGCCGGGCGCAGCGCGTAATGGACGGCCAGCAAGTTAAGAAACGAGGTGACACCATCGAGCAACGAATCGGTCAAGCCGGCGAGCATGCTGATCGAACCACTGAGCCACCAGGCGATGGCCTTGGTCACGATCAACAGGCTTGCCACCGCCACTGACGCACGGGTGGCCAAGCGTAAAAGGCGAGCGTGTTCCGCGCTGCTGGTCATAGAGCGTCCTTGAGTCAGGCGGCTGGAATCAAACCGTAAAGGGCCAACTGTTGGGTACTGCCTTTGTGTTGAATCAGACGTGGGTCGTTCAGTGGGAAGCTATGGCCCAGTTCACTTTCAAGAATTGCCTGAAGCTTACTGTTGTCGACTTTGCCATCGGTGCTGACGGCTTCGCGCAGTTTTTCCGGTGCGATGTAGGCGGTCTTGCCCGGCGGGTAGTAAATCGCCCCGGTTGCGAAGTCGACGCCGAACGCAATCAGGCCCGGGATCACATAAAACAGCAGGCCCACGGCATCCAGTACCACGATCATCGGGTCAATCTTGCCGTCGATCTGACCGCGCCGGTCAGGGAAGAAAATACTCCCGCACGCGGTCAACTGGGTCAGCAAAGCGGCCACTACAACGCCGCCAATCACACGAGAAGGGATACGCATACACAAGACCTCGAAGGAGCTTAAAGAATCGGACTCAACATTAAGACCGTGCTTAATGCCGAACTGTTCGCCGTTATACTCGTCGCACTGTTCTGGAGCCACCATGATTTGTTTGCCGATTGATGAAGTTTTACCTGCGCTGCGTCAGGCCTTGCGTGAACGCCACGAAGCGGTGCTCGAAGCCCCGCCCGGCGCCGGTAAAACCACGCGGGTGCCGCTTGCCCTGTTGAATGAGCCGTGGCTCGCCGGGCAGAAGATTGTGATGCTCGAGCCCCGGCGCCTTGCAGCCAGAGCGGCGGCTGAACGTTTGGCCAGTGAGTTGGGCGAAAAGGTCGGCGAAACCGTGGGCTATCGGATTCGACTGGACAGTAAAGTTGGGCCCAATACCCGTATCGAAGTCGTCACCGAAGGCATCCTGACCCGCCGCTTGCAGCACGACCCGGCCCTGGAGGGCGTGGGCTTGCTGATTTTTGACGAGTTCCATGAGCGTAGTCTGGATGCGGATCTTGCGTTGGCTTTGAGCCTCAATGGGCGTGAGCTGTTTCGCGATGAGCAGCCACTCAAAATCTTGCTGATGTCCGCCACTCTGGAAGGCGAGCGGTTGTCCAGTTTGCTGGACAATGCCCCGGTTGTAAGCAGTGAAGGCCGCATGTACCCGGTGGCCCTGCGCTGGGGGCGACCGTTTGTACCGGGTGAATTTATCGAGCCGCGCGTGGTGCAAACCGTCCTGGATGCCATCAACGACGAAAGCGGTAGCCTGTTGGTGTTCCTGCCCGGTCAGGCGGAAATTCGTCGAGTCAATCAACAGCTGGCTGAGGCGCTGGGCTCGCGCAGTGACATCCTGCTTTGCCCTTTGCATGGTGAATTGGACCTGGCCGCCCAACGCGCCGCCATCGAGCCTGCGGCCAGCGGTGCGCGCAAGGTGGTGTTGGCGACCAATATCGCGGAGACCAGCCTGACCATTGATGGTGTTCGGGTCGTGATCGATGCCGGGCTGGCGCGGGTGCCGCGCTTCGATCCGGGCAGCGGCATGACCCGCCTCGACACACAGCGCATCTCCCGAGCCAGTGCTACCCAGCGCGCGGGCCGGGCCGGGCGCCTGGAGCCGGGTGTATGTTATCGCCTGTGGTCGCAAGACCAGCATGCACAATTGGCGGCTTATGGCAGCGCAGAAATTCTGCAGGCCGATCTCGCCGGGTTGGCGTTGCAACTGGCGCGCTGGGGCGTGGCCCCGCATGAACTGGTGTGGCTCGATGTGCCGCCCACCGCCAGTTATGCACAGGCTCAGCAATTGCTGGAGCGCTTGGGCGCGCTGCGCAACGGCACACTGACGCCCCACGGTGAAGCAATGGCCGAATTGCCGGCACATCCGCGCATCGCTCATTTGTTGTTGCGTGGGCAAGCGCTCGGGTTGGCTGACATGGCGTGTGACGTCGCGGCCTTGTTGGGTGAGCGCGATATTCTGCGGGGCGCCGGGGCTGATGTTCACAGCCGTCTCGCCTTGCTGTCTGGCGAAAGCCGTGCAGTACGCGGCGGGCAGGGCGGTGTGCAGCGGGCCAAGCAACTGGCCCGCCAGTATCGGGGCATGTTACGGGGCCAAGCCACGCAGCCGGTGGCCGATCCAGAGCATCCGCGCTGGCTGGGCGCCTTGCTGGCGCTGGCCTACCCCGACCGCGTTGCTCAGCAGCGCAAACCGGGTGGTGCGGAATATCGGCTGGCCAATGGTCGCGCAGCACTGTTCGGCGAAGTTGACGGCTTGATGAAACAGCCTTGGTTGGTGATTGCTGACTTGGGAAGTCGCCAGGGCCAGCGTGAAGAGCGCATTTATCTGGCCGCCGAATTTGATCCTGCCTTGCTGGACGGGGTGCTGAGCGAGCAGGTCAGCGTGGTAGATCAACTCGACTGGGACGAACGCGAAGGCGTACTGCGCGCTGAACGCCAGCGCAAAGTGGGCGAATTGGTACTGAGCCGAGAACCGTTGACCGGTCTCGATGAAACAGCACGCACCCAGGCATTGGTCAATCTGGTGCGGCGCAAAGGCCTTGAGCTGTTGCCGTGGACGCCCGAGCTGCGGCAGTGGCAGGCCAGAGTCACGTTGTTGCGTCAGCTCGATCTAGAGGGGCAGGGGCAAAGCGAATGGCCGGATGTCAGCGATGCCGCTTTACTGGCCACTCTGGAAGAGTGGCTGGCACCTTATCTGGGGCGGGTATCGCGGTTAAGTCACTTTGCCAGCCTCGACCTGTCGAGCATTGTGCATAACGTGTTGAAGTGGCCTTTGGGGCAGCGTCTTGATGAGCTGGCTCCGCATCACATCAAAGTACCTTCGGGCTCATCAGTGCGTCTGGACTACAGCGAGCACCCACCGATACTGGCCGTGCGCTTGCAAGAACTCTTCGGCCTGGCCGATACGCCGCGAATTGCAGGTGGGCGCCATGTGGTGAAACTGCATTTGCTGTCGCCAGCCCGGCGTCCGGTGCAAGTGACACAAGATCTGGCCAACTTCTGGCGTAGCACCTATGCAGAGGTAAAGAAGGATTTGAAGGGGCGCTACCCCAAACACTATTGGCCTGATGACCCGTTGATCGCTGAGCCTACGGCGAGGATCAAGCCGCGCAAAACCTGATAGACCTGACGAGGGTTAATCGGAAGGCATCAAAAATTGGCCCATGACCGGCAAGTGATCGGAAATGGTCAAGGTATCTTCCTGGCGAACATAGCCATCAAGGCGCTGCAGTTTTGGACTGTAGAACAGGTAATCGAGGGTGCGATCCGGGCCATCAACCTGTGGGTCGTTGGGGAAGTGGGTCAACCATAGCTCGCGATTTATTCCCGTGGCATCCGGGTTACTCGGGATCATCGGATACCGTTCCCACAGAAAGTGCAGTTCGCTGTCAGGCGAGTAGTGTTGGCGCAAAGGGGGAGGCAAGCGCAGAAACTGGCCTATGGGCAGCAAGTTGAAATCGCCGCCAATCAACCACGGCGTGCCCTGACTTTCAAACTTGTCGAGCACGGCAGCCGTGGCTTGTACTTGCCGCTGCACAGTGCTGTTGTCGTGAGACGGAGCATCGAATTGAGTGTTGATGGCGATCAACTGACCGCCATCATTCAACGGCAGATAGCTCAGCAACAGTGCAGGCTTGGGCTGGAACTGGCGGCTGATGAAGTTGGCATCGGCCACGGGCAGTTGCAAGCGTTCGGCGTGTTCGATCTGAAAGCGGCTCAGGGTGACAAGTTTGCGGCCCACGCTGCCGAAAATATGCCGGTCGGGCACGAAGTCGGCTTTCCAGGTAAAGGCCTGGCTGCTGCACGGATACAGGTCAACCAAACGTTCTTGCAGCAGCGCCAGTTGATCCTGGTAATCGCTGGCCTTGGCGTTTTCATCGACTTCTTGCAGCAGCACCAGGTCGGGCCGCTCATCACGTATGACCCGCGACACTTCATCCAGGCTGTAAGCCATGTCTTCGCGGGTGGGCTGTGTGTCGGGGCCGCTGCCGTCCGCCAGGTTGTACCAGAAGACGTAGCGCTTGCCCGCCAGATACTGAACGTTCCAGGTCATGACCTTCAGCGCTTGCCCCTGCGTGAGTACCGGGGCGGTGGTCGGGCACGAAAGCGCCAGCACCTCTTTGGCCTCGGGGCGCCACGTCAGGCTGTAGATCAAGCTCGCCAGCACCCCTGCGAGCAGCAGCAAACCTAACAGGATGTGGCGCAGGAAACGGGGCATGGGCTCGGCTTATGACGTAGCAAGGAATTGGCGAGCATACCGGACGACCGTTCGACACCCAAGGAGCGATCAATAAGGAATCGTGCTCATTTGCTGTCAAACGATTCGCTGATTAGCATAAACAGGCGGAATACAACGACTGTCAGAAACAGCTGCAAGAAGCTGTAGAGGCTATCAAGCGCCAGTGACAAGAACAGGTTTTCATCCTTTGGGAACGCTGAAAAGGTCAGTTCTTTTAACAGCATCAGCGGTGCCAGTACGGCCGCCACGCACGTAAATATCTGCCAGAAATGCCCTCGGCTCATCAGCACGCTGGACTTTAACGCTGCCAGTGGCCCTTCACCGCGTAATACCAGTCGGTACTCGGAAAATGCAAAGACGATGGTCATGAAAATACCGGGCAGAACCAATATCGATAGCCCTAGCACAATGGCCAGCGTGCTGATGGCGGATAACAAGGCGAAGTTGGGCCAGAGGGACAGCGCGCGCGCCAGCAGGTCACTATTACGGGGCGATTCGCCACGGCTGCGAGCATCCAGAAACAGAATCAGGGCGCCCGTATACAGCGGGTACACCAGCAAGCCGACCAGCAGGTCATAACCGGGTGACGCATCCGGCCCCGAAGCGCTGCTGACCATCTGCGTGATGATCGTTTCAAGAACAATCAGCGGCAAGCACAGCATGACGATCTGGCCCAGATTACGCTGGGTGAAGTAAAGGGCGTCGCGAAGAACAGTCATCGGGTTCATGGTTGGGTATCGGCAGTCAAAAGCGGTGTGTCACTTTAACCGATGAATTTACAACTTTAAGCAAATGTTGCTCAGGATCAGCATGAACCTACAGCTGAGCGGTTTATCCGCGCAAAGGTTCGGCAGGCTGGCATACTGCTGCCTTGTTATTTAGCTCATTGCCCGAAAGTCCGGGCTCCCAGAGGTTTGCCGGTGAAAAAAATTGCGGTCTTTGCGGATGTGCAGAACCTTTATTACACGGTTCGCCAAGCTTATGGCTGCCATTTCAATTACGCCGCGCTCTGGGCTGATATCAGCAAACGCGGTGAAATCGTCGAGGCGTATGCCTATGCGATTGATCGGGGTGACAGCAAACAGCAGCAATTTCAGCAAATACTGCGCAACCTCGGTTTCACGGTGAAACTCAAACCTTACATCCAGCGCAGCGATGGTTCGGCCAAGGGCGATTGGGACGTAGGGATCACCATCGACATCATGGACTCGGCGGCCAATGTCGATGAAGTGGTGCTGGCTTCGGGTGATGGTGACTTCGACCTGTTGCTTGAGCGTATCGCCAGCAAACACGGGGTCGAAACCGTGGCCTATGGTGTGCCTGGCCTTACCGCCAACTCATTGATTCGCGCTGCTACGCGCTATGTGCCGATTGAAGGCAGCTTGCTGCTGAAATAACGCCCCATTTTTACAGGATTGATCAGCTTTGGAACGCATTGCGGTAATTGACTTTGAAACCACCGGCATCTCTCCGAGCAGCAGTTGCCGGGCGACTGAAATTGCCGTGGTGATTCTTGAGCAGGGACGTATTGTTGAGCGTTATCAAAGCCTGATGAATGCCGGCGTGCGAGTGCCGGGGTTTATCGAGCAGCTCACGGGTATCAGCAACGCCATGTTGCGTACGGCGCCATCGGCTGAGCAGGTGATGAATGAGGTCAATGAATTCGTCGGTATCACGCCACTGCTGGCGCACAACGCGGCCTTCGACCAAAAGTTCTGGGATTTCGAGATGGGGCGCATCAAGCGCACCCGCTTGCAGAATTTTGCCTGCTCTTTGCTTTTGGCGCGCCGCTTGATGCCTGAAGCTCCCAATCACAAGCTGGGGACGTTGACCACGTTCGCTAACTTGCCTCACACGGGTCAGGCTCACCGGGCCATGGCCGACGCTGAAATGGCCGCTAACCTGACCACTCACCTGGCTGTGCGATTGCGCCAGCAACATGGTGTGCGTGAGTTGAATCACGAACTGTTGCGCGGCTTGCAGAAAGTCCCGGCGGCGAAAGTGACGGAACACCTGAAGCGTTATCGCGGTTTTTAACAGCACCCTCACCCCAACCCTCTCCCAGAGGGAGAGGGGGCTGATTGGCGGTGTTGTGCAGATCTGCTTTTGCCTTTAACTCCCACTGCACTCAAGGGAGAGAGGCTGATTGGCGGTGTTGCGCAGATCTGCTTTTGCCTTTAACTCCCACTGCACTCAAGGGAGAGAGGCTGATTGGCGGTGTTGCTCAGATCTGCTTTTGCCTTTAACTCCCACTGCATTCAAGGGAGAGAGGCTGATTGGCGGTGTTGCGCAGATCTGCTTTTGCCTTTAACTCCCACTGCATTCAAGGGAGAGAGGCTGATTGGCGGTGTTGCGCAGATCTGCTTTCGACTTTAACTCCCACTGCATTCAAGGGAGAGAGGCTGATTGGCGGTGTTGCGCAGATCTGTTTTTGCCTTTAACTTCCACTGCACTCAAGGGAGAGAGGCTGATTGGCGGTGTTGCGCAGATCTGCTTTTGCCTTTAACTCCCACTGCATTTAAGGGAGAGAGGCTGATGTGGGGTGTTGCACGGATCTGCTTTTGCCTTTAGTCCCCTCTCCCTCCGGGAGAGGGCTAGGGTGAGGGCGCTTTTGATTTTGAAAGAAAAGTGTACGGTCACTTTTGGTGCGTTCTGTTACTTATTATTTCTTCCTTCGTTGTCTAAACTCCCCAGTCCCCTGCCTCTGCCTTTGAGCTGCCTTCATGCCTGCCGCACGCCGTTTTCCGCTTCAACTGATCGGTGCTTTTTTCGCCTTGTACGTTATCTGGGGCTCGACCTATCTCGCCATCCGCATCGGTATTGAATCCTGGCCGCCGTTGATGATGGCCGGCGTGCGTTTTCTCATTGCAGGCAGCTTGATGTACGCCTATATGCGCTGGCGCGGGGCGCCTTCGCCGACGGCCATCCAGTGGCGTTCGGCAGCCATGATCGGCTTTCTGCTGCTGGCCTGCGGCAACGGCGGCGTCACGTTGGCCGAACACTCCGGCGTGGCGTCAGGCGTCGCCGCGTTGGCCGTGGCCACCGTGCCTTTGTTTACCCTGCTGTTCGGTTACTTCTGGGGCGCGCGCAATACCCGTCTGGAATGGGCCGGCATCATTCTCGGATTGATCGGCATCGGCATGCTCAATCTGGGCTCCAACCTGCAAGCCAGTCCGATAGGCGCCGCGATGGTGATTTTTGCCGCCGCCGCGTGGGCATTTGGCTCGGTGTGGAGCCGACACTTGCCGCTGCCCGTCGGACCGATGGCCAGCGCGGCTGAAATGCTTGCGGCAGGTGCCATGCTGCTGGCGGCCAGCCTGCTCAGTGGCGAGCGCATGACCCATATGCCCACCGCTGCTGGCTGGGGCGCGCTGCTCTATCTGGTGTTCTTCGGCTCGATCATCGCTTTCAGTGCGTATATGTACCTGTTGAAAAACGTGCGCCCGGCCGCTGCCACCAGCTACGCCTACGTCAACCCGGCCGTGGCGGTTATGTTGGGCATTGCCTTCGCCGGCGAAACCATCGGTGTAGAAGAGTGCCTGGCGATGGCGGTCATCATCAGCGCTGTGGTGTTGATCGGGTTGCCGCAGTGGCGTAAGAAGAATCCCGCCTGAATTAGGGTAAACTGCGCGCCATTGCACCTCTGCGCTGACCTTTTTCGACGGTATTCCCATGACATTCGCCACCCTTGGCCTCATCGAGCCCTTGCTGCGCGCCCTTGAGGCGCTCGGCTACAAGACCCCAACCCCGGTTCAGGCCCAAGCGATCCCCGCAGTGCTGGCAGGCCGTGACCTGATGGCCGCAGCCCAGACCGGCACCGGCAAAACCGCGGGTTTTGCCCTGCCGTTGTTGCAGTCGCTGACCATGGAAGGGCCGAAAGTCGCCAGTAACATGGTGCGTGCACTGGTGCTGGTACCGACCCGCGAATTGGCCGAGCAGGTGCACGAGAGCATTCGCCAGTACGCTGAACACCTGCCGTTGAGCACCTATGCGGTGTACGGCGGCGTCAGCATCAACCCGCAAATGATGAAAATGCGCAAAGGCGTAGATGTGCTGGTGGCTACACCGGGACGTCTGCTCGATCTTTACCGTCAAAAAGCCATCAAGTTCACTCAACTGCAAACGCTGATTCTTGATGAAGCAGACCGCATGCTCGACCTCGGCTTTACTGAAGAGCTGAAGGACATTTACCGCGTACTGCCGAAAAAGCGTCAGACCCTGCTGTTCTCGGCGACGTTCTCAGACCCGATTCGCTTGTTGGCCGAGCAGATGCTCGACAACCCGCTGAGCATCGAAGTCAGCCCGCGTAACGTGGCGGCCAGCAGCGTTAAGCAGTGGATCATTCCGGTGGATAAAAAGCGTAAGCCGGAGCTGTTTTTGCACCTGCTGCGCACCCAGCACTGGAAACAGGTGCTGGTATTCGCCAAGACCCGTAACGGCGTGGACGAACTGGTCGGCAAGCTGCAAGCGCTGGGTATCAATGCGGATGGCATTCACGGCGACAAGCCTCAAGCGACGCGCCAGCGTGCGCTGGATCGTTTCAAGGCCAGCGAAGTACAGATTCTGGTGGCGACCGATGTGGCAGCCCGTGGTCTGGACATCGAAGACTTGCCGTTGGTGATCAACTTCGACATGCCAATTGTGGCCGAAGACTACATTCACCGTATCGGCCGCACTGGCCGTGCGGGGCAGAAGGGCGAAGCCATTTCGTTTGTGTGCGCCGATGAAGTGAACATGCTGTCGGCCATTGAAATGCTGACCCGCCAGACCTTGCCACGCCATGAGCAGCAGGACTTTGAGCCTGAGCACCGTGTGCCCGAAACCGATGCCAGCGGGCAGGTGATCAAAAAGCCGAAGAAGCCCAAGAAGCCGAAAACCTCGGGCGGTGGTGGTAAGCGCAACCTGGGCAAGTGGGTCGACAGCGGTGAAGCTGCGCCGTCCGAGCCATCGGTCAAGCCGGTGCGCAAAGTGCCTGTGTTCAACACCGGCCCGCGCAAGCGCAAGCCTTAAGCCTTAAGCCTTAAGCGTTAAGCGTTAAGCGTTAAGCGTTAAGCCAGCTTAAAACCCCCAACCCGGCGGCGCGGCCACTGGCAAAACAGCCCGTGAGCAAATAGCCGCCGGTGGGGGCTTCCCAATCGAGCATTTCGCCTGCGCAGAAGACGCCGGGTAATGGCTTGAGCATCAGGTTTTTATCCAGCGCCTCAAATCGCACGCCTCCCGCACTGCTGATGGCCTCGTCCAGTGGGCGCGCCTTCACCAGTTTGAGGGGCAGCGCTTTGATCGCTTTGGCCAGTCGTGCCGGGTCGTTGAAGTCTTCAGCGTAGGCCAGTTCACGCAACAGCGCCGCTTTTACACCATCAAGTCCCAACTGGCTGTGCATATGCTTGCTCATCGAGCGCGAGCCGCGAGGCTTGGCCAGTGCGGCGGCTACTTTATCCACAGCCTTGCCCGGCAGCAGGTCGATCAGGATCGTTGCGCTGCCCTGTTGGTTGATAGCCTCTCGAATCGGTGCTGACCAGGCGTAAATCAAACTGCCTTCAATCCCGCTGGCGGTAATCACGCACTCGCCCAAGCGCGGGGTACTGTGCTCCAGTGCGATGGCGATGTTTTTCAGCGGTGCCCCGGCGAATTTAGTGCGCAGCACCTCACTCCAACCTTGTACATCAAAGCCACAGTTGCTCGGCTGCAATGGGGCCAGCTCGACCTTGTGCTCAGCCAACAGCGGCATCCACGCACCATCGGAACCCAGTCTGGCCCAACTGCCGCCGCCCAGCGCCAGAATGACCGCATCGGGTTTGCAGCGCTTTTCGCCGTCGGGGCTGTCGATGCGCAACTGACCCTCGGCATCCCAGCCCAGCCAGCGATGGCGGGTGTGGATAACCACACCGCTGTCGCGCAAACGCTTGAGCCAGGCGCGCAGTAGCGGGGCGGCTTTCATGTCGGTGGGGAAGACACGGCCTGAGCTGCCGACGAAAGTTTCAATACCCAAGTCGTGAATCCACTGACACAAGGCATCAGCGTCGAATGCCCGCAGCAGCGGGGCCATCTGCGGCGCACGTTCGGCATAGCGGGACAGGAAGGCCGGGTAGGCTTCGGAGTGGGTGATGTTCATGCCGCCCACGCCAGCCAGCAAAAACTTGCGGCCCACGGACGGCATGCTGTCGTAGAGGTCCACGTGTACGCCTGCCTGACTCAACACTTCGGCGGCCATTAAACCGGCAGGGCCCCCGCCAATAATGGCGACGTGACGGGAAGCAGAGGAGGTAGGCTGAGTCATGACAAGGCTGCAAATCGGCGAAATAAGTCGGGCATTCTACCTGAGCAGGTCGCAGATCTCCCGTAGCAGCTGCCGAAGGCTGCGTCCGAGCGCGCAGCGGTCGCTCAGTCAAAGCTCGCGGTTTATACGACTGCTGCGCAGCCGGACGCAGCCTTCGGCAGCTGCTACGAGGATAGGTGTGTGCAGCTGTACGAAAAACATACAGTGCTGTGCAGGCTATATGGTCTGTGGCCTGCAAGGGCTTTCACTCAGGTTATCCACAGGCAGTTCCACAGGCATTGTGGGTAAAAAATCACGCCTCAATGACAACCTGATGACAGCCAGACCTTTTGTGCACTGTGATGCAAGATTCCATGGCGCCGTGCCAAGGCTTTGCGGTCTTTGCTGTAACCACCGCCAATCACGCCGACCACCGGAATATCGCGGCCCAGGCAATGACGCATCACGCGCTCATCGCGCTCGGCGACGCCCGCATCCGTCAGTTTCAGATAACCCAGGGCATCGTCTTTGTGCACGTCGACGCCGGCGTCATACAGCACCAGATCCGGCTGGTACAACGGCAACAAATAGTTCAGTGCCTCATCGACCACTTGTAAGTATTCAGCATCGCCCATACCCATTGGCAAGCCGATGTCCCAGTCGCTTTGCGCCTTGCGCGCCGGAAAGTTCTTTTCGCAGTGCAGGGAAACCGTAATGGCGTCTGGCGTATGTTCAAGAATGCGCGCTGTACCGTCACCTTGATGCACGTCGCAGTCAAAAATAAGCACCCGATTGACCCGGCCGCTTTCCAGCAGGTAGTGGCTGATGACCGCCAGATCATTGAAAATGCAAAACCCCGCCGGGTGGTCGTAATGCGCATGGTGAGTGCCGCCGGCCAAGTGGCAGGCCAGCCCATGCTCAAGGGCCTGTTCGGCGGCCAATAGTGAGCCGCCTACAGCGCGAATAGTGCGACGCGCCAGGGCTTCGCTCCACGGCAGGCCCAGGCGACGTTGATCCTCACGCGCCAACTCCCCGGCCATATAGCGCTCGATGTAGGCGCGGTCATGGGCCAGCGCGAGGATATCCACAGGGCACAGTTCGGGGCGCAACAGCTCGGCATCACGGGTCAACCCGGTGTCGATCAGGTGATCGCGCAACAAACGGAACTTGTCCATCGGAAAGCGATGCTCTGCCGGGAATTCAGGGCTGTAATCATCGTGGTATATCAGCGGTACAGGCATAGGGAATTCACGTCTGAGCGAGCGCGGAATATTAACAGCGCTGTACACTGCTCAACAGTTGAAAAGCCCGGTCACCAATCGGAGAGGCCTGATGGAGCAGATCAAAGAACTCGAAAGCCCTCGTTTGTTGTTGCGCCCCTGGCGCGACACTGATTTGCCCGAGTTTGCTGCGATGTGTGCTGACCCTCAGGTGATGCGCTATTTCCCTGAGCACTTGAGCCGCCTCGAAAGTGCCGCCTTGATAGGCCGCATACGCGGCCATTTTGCTGAGCACGGCTACGGTTTTTGGGCGCTGCAACGCAAGGACTCCGGCGAGTTCATTGGCTTCACCGGGCTGGCGAATGTCAGTTTTGCCGCTGCGTTTACCCCGGCGGTTGAAATAGGCTGGCGGCTGGCGCGAGAGCACTGGGGGTTGGGGTACGCCAGCGAGGCTGCCTGGGCGGCCTTGCGCTGCGGGTTTGATCGTTTGGCGCTGGATCAGGTGGTGTCATTCACCAGTGAAGCGAATCTGCCGTCACAAAAGGTCATGCAAGCGATTGGTATGCACCACGACCGCGAAGGTGATTTTGAACACCCGCGCCTGGCGCAAGGGCATCCATTAAGGTCGCATGTGCTGTACCGCATTTCGCGGGCACAATGGCTGGAAACCCTGCACGGCTAGGTCGATGTAGAGCGACGCAAGTCGAAATTTTGTTGAGCGCCGTCCTCCGATGTACGGCGCTACTGCTTTGTGTGAGGAGAATCGGAATGAGCCAAGTGTTGGATGATCTGGTCAATTTGCTGACGCTGGAGCCGATCGAAGAAAACCTCTTTCGTGGCAGCAGTCAGGACTTGGGCTTTCGCCAGTTGTTCGGCGGTCAGGTACTTGGGCAATCGCTGTCGGCCATGAGCCAGACGGTTGAAGACGCCCGCCACGTGCATTCAATGCACGGTTATTTTTTGCGCCCCGGCGATGCCAGCCTGCCCGTGGTTTATCAGGTTGACCGCGTGCGCGACGGCGGCAGTTTCAGCACCCGCCGGGTAACGGCCATTCAGAAGGGCCAGCCGATTTTCACCAGCAGCGCTTCGTTCCAGTACGACGAAGTGGGGTTTGAGCATCAGACAGCAATGCCCGATGTGGTTGGCCCGGAAAACCTGCCGTCCGAGCTGGAGATGATTCGCCAGCGTGCGCACCTGATCCCGGAGTCGATGCGCGAAAAATTGCTGTGCGCAAAACCGATCGAGTTTCGCCCGGTCGTTGGCGAAGACCCGTTCAACCCTGCGGTCTCTGACCCCATCAAATACGTGTGGTTTCGTGCCGACGGCACGCTGCCCGACACCCCGGCCCTGCACAAATACCTGCTGGCCTATGCTTCGGACTTCGGCTTGCTGACCACCTCGTTGCTGCCCCACGGCAAAGGCGTGTGGCAAAAAGACATGCAGGTTGCCAGCCTCGACCACGCGCTATGGTTTCATGCCGACTTGCGTGCCGATGACTGGCTGCTCTACGCGATGGACAGCCCTTGGGCGGGCAACTCGCGGGGATTCTCCCGTGGCAGCGTTTATAACCGTGCGGGCCAGTTGGTCGCATCGGTGACGCAGGAAGGCCTGATTCGCCATCGCAAGGACTGGGCATGACGCTCAAAGACATCAGCCATTGGGTGTTTGACATGGATGGCACCCTGACCGTTGCTGTGCATGACTTTGCCGAGATTCGCCGGGCGTTGGGTATCCCGGCGGATGAGGATATTTTGACTCATCTCAATGCCTTGCCAGCGCAGCAAGCCGCAGCCAAACACGCGTGGTTGCTTGAGCATGAGCGTGAGCTGGCCAAGGCATCCAAAGCTGCACCCGGCGCGGTTGAACTGGTGCGCGATCTGGCTGGGCGGGGTTATCGCCTTGGGATATTGACGCGCAATGCGCGGGAGCTGGCGCTGATCACCCTGCAGGCCATTGGCTTGGCCGACTGCTTTAAGCCTGAAGATGTGCTGGGGCGTGAGTGTGCGATGCATAAACCTGACCCGGACGGCCTGCTGAAACTGGCGCGAGCATGGCAGGTGGAGCCTGCCCGGATGGTGATGGTGGGCGATTACCGTTTTGACCTGGACTGCGGGCGCGCGGCGGGCTGTAAAACCGTGCTGGTCAACGTGCCGGTCAATCCTTGGCCGGAGCTGACGGACTGGCATGTGCAGGACTGCATCGAGCTCCATGCGTTGGTTACATCCCCGTAGCAGCTGCCGAAGGCTGCGTCCGATTGCGCAGCGATCGTAATAATTAAGCCCCGGATCTTACTGGGACACTCAGGCGTCTGAATTTACGATTGCTGCGCAATCGGACGTCGCCTGCGGCAACTGCTACGGCGTCCGGCTCAGTGCCCGAACAACGCCTTCTGCCCCTTGGGTGAGGTGAACATCTGGTCGCCGTTGTGCCCAACGCCGGGCACTTCAACCAATCGTTGATTGAGCCCCTGTGGATGGCGTTGAGTCAGGTATTCAACGTAATTCTTGCCGCGTACCAATCTGAATGCACCCTGTGCCTCGGCCTCACAGCTTTTATCCAGCGCCGGATGATTGGGGTCAGTGTCTTTAGCGCCTAACAAGTAGGTGATGTCGCGCTCAACGTAGGCCTGTTCAAGCGCCTGCTGCTTCCGCCCTTTGGCATACGCGGGCAGGTCTATAAGCCCGTATTTCCACGTATTGAAGCCTGGGCAACTGGCCTGATCAAAGGTTGGAACGGGCCGCTGCGCCGTGAAATAAGCGTAGGACGACGGATTGGCAACCACGTAACGCACCTTGATGCCTTTGGCTTTCAACGCCGTATCGGCCTGAGTTGTCAGGGCGTAGCGTTGCACCACTTGGGCACCGCCTGAATGCCCGGCAATCACCACTTCGCGTAACTCCGGGAAGCGTTTGCGGTCGCCAAGTCGCTCAAGAATGTGATCAAGCGCCGCATACGAACTGAGGGGTTGCGGCCCAAGGGCGGGAGCCCCGGCCATCCAGTCGTTACCCTGCCAGCGCAACACGGCGTCCGGCAGAGCGTGACGGTTAATATCGGTTTGATTCAGAAACTGCGGCGCGATGATCAGGGTTGTGGATAACTGCCCGGCCTGAGTCGCTGCCTGTTCAGCGCTGTGCAAGTAGGTCTGGGCATTGCGCAAGCGCCCGTGAATGACAATCAGCGCCCGTTGCACGCCGGGCAGTGGTTGTTTCCAGTCCTGGCTGACGCCGACACTCAACTCGCCGGGGCCGATGTTCATGTGCTCGGGGCTTAATACCTTAACCCCATGCTCGGCAGCATGAACCATCGCGCTCACCATCAGCACGCCCATCAGCGAAGCGATCACGCGCAGTGCCATTTACAGGGCCCTTGCCGAGAAGGTGTCGCATTGATTGATATTGCCTTGAGCAAACCCGGTCTTGAACCACTTGACCCGCTGCGCCGAGGTGCCGTGGGTGAACGAGTCCGGCACTACGCGGCCGCGGCTTTGTTGTTGCAGGCGGTCATCACCAATGGCATTGGCGGCGTTCAGCGCCGACTCAATGTCGCCAGCCTCCAGCCAGTTATGGCGCTTTTGCGCCAGATTGGCCCACACCCCGGCAAGGCAGTCGGCTTGCAGTTCCTGACGCACCAACAACCCGCCGTCACCTTCCATGCGCTGGCCTTGCTGGCGAGCCATCTGCATTTTTGAGGAGATGCCCAGCAAGGTTTGCACGTGATGGCCCACTTCATGGGCAATCACATAGGCTTGCGCGAAGTCGCCCGAGGCTTTGAAGCGTTGCGCCATTTCCTGGAAGAAGCTCATGTCCAGGTAGACCTTCTGGTCAGCCGGGCAATAGAACGGGCCGCTGGCTGCTGTGGCATAGCCGCAGGCCGAACCGACCTGCCCACGAAACAACACCAGTGTCGGGTTTTTATAGTTGCGACCCGACTGCTGAAAAACCTGTGCCCATGTGTCCTCGGTATCGCCCAGTACGGCGCGTACAAAATCGGCTTGTTCGTCATTGGCCGGCGGCGCATGCCCAGCTTGCTGAGTCACTTGGGGGGCGGATTGCTCGGTCAGCTGGCCGCTTAATTGCCCGAGAATCTGCATGGGGTCCTGGCCGGTCAGCAGGCCGAAGCCGACAATCACCACCACCGCCATCAAGCTCAGGCCTTTGCCTCCCCCGAAACGCATGCCTCCACCGCCGCCGCCAGTGCTTTGATCGCGCACATCTTCAACGTTGTCGCTACGACGGCCTTTTTTCCAAAGCATGGAGGAATCCTCTGATAAATCGTGTCTATAAGTGTTGTTGCTGAGACCTGACTGCGCCAGCCCGGCTGTCAGACGTTTCTTGGGTGGAGTCCTTTAAAAAGACTCAAAGGGGTTATGACAGTTCCAGACCTCCGGCTCAAGTGGTTGAATAGCGCCTGAACCGCAGATCGCGCCCGGAGTTGTTATCCCTGTGAATATAGATACCCGCATCAAATACCGTCATCTGGTGTGCTTTCTGGAAATGGCACGCCAAGGCAGTCTGGCGCGGGCGGCGGATGTGTTGGCGGTGAGTCAGCCGGCCATGTCCAAGACCCTCAAGGAGTTGGAAGCCTTACTGACGGTCAGTCTGTTTGTACGCAGTAAAAGCGGAATAAGCCTGACTGAGGCCGGGGTAGCCTTCCTGCGTTACGCGACACCATCGGTGCAAGCGTTACGCGAAGGGGTCAATGCGCTGCGCGGCGGCGAATATGCGGGCGGGGTGGTGCGCCTTGGCGTGCTGTCGACCGTGGAGAGCGTGTTGATTCCTGAACTGGTGCGCCGTCTGCATCGTCAGTATTCCTCATTGGTGGTGAGTGTGGTGACGGGGCCCAGCGCTTATTTGCTCTCGCAATTGCGGGTAGGGGATGTGGATCTGGTGGTGGGGCGAATGACCGACAGCCCGGAAATTCAGGGAATGAATTTCGAACATCTGTACAGCGAGTCCATGACGTTGGTGGTTCGAGCCGGACACCCGTTGACCCGCGAGCCGCTGGATCGAAGCCTGCTGGAACATTACCCGTTGGTGTTGCCGCTCGCCAATACGACCATACGCGCGTACGCCGACAGCTTGTTTGTGCAATGCGGCATCAACCCGTCCCGCCAGCGCCTGGAAACCTTGTCCGTCACCTTGAGCCGCCGTTATGTGCTGTGTAACGACGCCGTCTGGATCGCGCCACTGGATGCGGTGCGCATGGATCTGGCCAGTGGCGAGTTTTACGAACTGGACGTGGGGCAGCGTGAGCCGGGCGGTTCTATCGGCATTTGTCGCAACGCCCATGTGCCGGTGTCGTTGGCTGCGCAAGGGTGCATCGAGGTGCTCCGTGAGCTGGGGCAGGCGTATGCCGCAGGGGTTTATCCATAACTGAATGGTTATGGATGGGGCGGGCCTTTTCAGTAGTCCTTGTTCGCCTGTTGTTTAAACTGCTGGCTTACCGTGCAGCCTATAAAAACAACAGGAGATCGACATGTCTGATGCAGACAGCCGGCGCTTTGTCATTCGTGACCGCAATTGGCACCCCAAAGCCTTGACCCCGGATTACAAAACCTCCATCGCCCGCTCCCCGCGCCAGGCGTTGGTGAGCATCCCTCAATCGGTCAGCGAAACCAGCGGGCCTGATTTTTCCCATCTGAAATTCGGCCAATTCGACAATGACCTGCTGCTCAATTTCAACAATGGCGGGTTGCCGATAGGCGAGCGGATTCTGGTCTCGGGTCGCGTCTGCGATCAGTACGGCAAGCCGATTCCCAACACCCTGGTGGAGATGTGGCAAGCCAACGCCGGTGGCCGTTATCGCCACAAGAATGACCGCTACCTGGCTCCGCTCGATCCTAATTTTGGCGGTGTGGGCCGTACCTTGACCGACAGCCAGGGCTATTACAGCTTTCGTACGGTCAAACCCGGCCCCTACCCGTGGCGCAATGGCCCTAATGACTGGCGTCCGGCGCATATTCACGTCTCGGTCAGTGGCCCGTCGATTGCCACACGCTTGATCACCCAGTTGTATTTCGAAGGCGATCCATTGATTGCGATGTGCCCGATTGTTAAGTCGATTGCCAACCCCGAAGCGGTGCAAAGCCTGATCGCCCGTCTGGACATGGGGGCCGCCAATCCGATGGATTGCCTGGCGTACCGCTTTGATATCGTGCTGCGCGGCCAGCGTCAGACTCACTTCGAAAATCGCTGAGGAGCTAGATCATGCCTATCGAACTGCTACCGGAAACGCCTTCGCAAACGGCTGGCCCTTACGTCCATATCGGTCTGGCGCTGTCCGCTGCCGGTAATCCGCCGCGCCCCGAGGAGGTCTGGAACGAAATGGCCAAGCCCGACGCACCGGGTGAGCACATTGTGCTGCTGGGTAATGTCTATGACGGTAATGGCCATCTGGTGCGCGACTCTTTTCTGGAGCTGTGGCAAGCCAACCATGAAGGGCGCTACGACGAAGTGTTTGATTCGGAAAAGTCGTTCAACAGTTTTGGCCGCACTGCCACCACGTTTGATGCCGGTGAGTGGACGTTGAACACCATCAAGCCGGGCGTGGTAAACACGGCTGGCGGTGTGCCGATGGCGCCGCATATCAACGTGTCGCTGTTTGCCCGTGGCATCAACATCCATTTACAGACGCGCCTGTACTTTAGTGATGAGCCAGAGGCCAACGCAAAGTGCCCGGTGCTCAACCTGATTGAGCAGCCGCAACGGCGTGAAACCTTGATCGCACAGCGCTGCGAAGTGAATGGCAAACCGGCTTATCGCTTTGACATTTATATTCAGGGTGCGGGCGAAACGGTGTTTTTCGATTTTTAACGCTTAGCCACGTGCGCGACGTTGCTGCCACGCCGCGGCCAGCCCGCTCAGGCAAATAATGGCGATGCCGATGCGGGCTGACAGGTCGGGCATGTGGCCAAAAAGAAACCACCCCAATAGGCCGGAGAACACAATCTGGCAATAGCTGAACGGCGCCAGCAGCGCCGGTGCAGCCACCCTGAAAGACTGCGTGAGCAGCAAGTGCGCGGTCATGCCCAAGGTGCCCAGCGCCAGCATGGCCAGGCCGTTAATAAACGTGGGGGTCTGCCAAAAAAAGGGCACCAGCGCGCTCATCACGATTGCATTGAACAGCCCGGCAAAGAAGTTGCTGGTGGTCGGGCTGTCGTAGGCACTGAGTTTGCGCGTCAGGATCTGGTAACAGCAGAAGCAAAGCGCCGCAGCCATCGGCAGCAAAACCGCGGGCGTGAACAGCGCGCCGCCGGGATGGATGATCACCACCACGCCGATAAACCCGCACACCACCGCCAGCCACTGGCCCTTCGAGACCTTTTCGCCTAACAACGGGCCGGACAATGCCGCCACCAGCAACGGGGCGATAAAGTTCACGGCGGTGTTTTCCGCCAGAGGAATAAACAGCAAGCCGTAGGTGAAGAACAACCCCGAACCCAGCAGGCAGATGGCACGCAGCACTTGCAGCAGCGGCCGAGTGCTGCGCAATACGCTCAGCCCGGACTGGGGCAGAAAAATCCCCGCCATCAATACGGTGTGCACCAGATAACGCGCCCACACCACCATCACCACGGGGTAGATCCCACTGAGGTATTTGGACAGTGCGTCATGGCTGGAGAACAGCGCAGTGGCTGTGACAATCAGCAGAATCCCTTTCAGAGGGTGGTTAACACCTGAAAGTGGCGTGGGCAGTGTCATCGAGCACCTCTATTGAAGGATGGCGTGCCGAGCGTCGGGCTTAGCCCAACGCTCACAAGAGGTTCGATTGAACTCGCGTATCAGACCTGCGGGATTTTTCGCGGAGCCATAAAGTACATCCAGACCAGCGCAATAAAATACATGGCTGGAATCATGGTGAACAACACGGTGTAGTTGTTGTTTGTGACGGTCAGCACATAGCCGACAAACTGGGTCATAAACATACCGCCGATGGCGGCGCACATGCCGCCAAAGCCGAACACCGTGCCCATCATGTGCTTAGGCGTGTAGTCCATCACCATGCTCCACACGTTGGCCGTCCAGGCCTGGTGCGCGCCCAGCGCCAGCGCGATGGCACCCACGGCCATCCAGAGGTTGCTGGAGCCGGCGGCCAAGACCACGCCAATAATCGCAACGGCGCACATTGCCATCGACACCAGTCGCGCCTTGACTGCCGCCATACCCCGTTTGATCAAGACCGAAGACAAGATGCCGCCACCCACACTGCCGAAGTCGGCGGTGATGTAGATGATGATCAGCGGTATGCCCATCTGCGTGACACTGATGCCCAGGTTGTATTGCTGATTGAGGAAGGGTGGCAACCAATACAGGTAAAACCAGAACACCGGCGCGGTCATGGCGTAGGACAGTGCAAAGGCCCACGTACCGCGCATCTTCAGGATGGTGGAGAACGAAACGGTGGTTTGCTCTGGCTCTTTTTCTTGCTGGATATACGCCAGTTCCTCCTTGGAAACGGTCGGGTGGTCTTCGGGGTTGAAGTACTTCAGGCCCCAGAAGATCAGCCAGATACCGCCCAGCGCAGACATGCACAGAAACGCGGCCTGCCAGCCCCAGACATGCAGCACCAGCGGCAGCATCATGGGGGTAAACATGGCGCCCACGTTAGTCCCGGCGTTGAAGATACCGCTGGCCACCGCACGTTCCTGAGCCGGGAACCACAGGCGCGTGGTTTTTACACAGGCCGGGTAGTTGGCGGCTTCGGTCACTCCGAGAATGAAGCGGCAGATCATGAACCCGACGGCTGAGGTGGCCAGACCGTGCGCGCCGGTGGCCAGGCTCCATAGCAGCACGGCGCAGAAGAACACACGCTTGACGCCGATGCGGTCAATCAAGCGGCCCTGGAGGACGAAGCCAATGGCATAGCCGACCTGAAACCAGAAGTTGATGTTGGCGTAATCCATCGCCGTCCAGCTCATCTCTTTGGCCAGAACCGGTTGCATCACACCCAGTGCGGCGCGATCGATGAAGTTCAGCGTGGTGGCGAAAAAGACCAGCGCGAGCATTCCCCAGCGGGTCTTGCCGCTCGCCATGGCACCGCGGATCTTGCCCCCGATGCCAGGGTGCGGAACGCTCTGGGCAGGCGTGGTACGTGCAGTCTGAGAAGGGACCATGAGGTGTTTACCCGTTTCTTGGAATTGTTGTTTTGGTGTGGCACATGTGCAGCAAGTCATACGGGTTTGATGGTGGCGACTGGATAAAAAACCGTCAATTCACCACAGGGCATAGTGTTCGATAATCGCACATAAAACTAACTGGTTGGTACACAGTGATTGCTCAATAATAGAGTGCCCTTAATAATCAGGCTATCAAGAATTGCCGTCGTCTAGCGGCCATGCCATTGCCGGGGAGTTATAAATGAAGCGCTCGATTGCCACTGTTTCCTTGAGCGGCACCCTGCCGGAAAAGCTGGACGCCATCGCGGCGGCGGGTTTTGACGGGGTCGAAATCTTCGAGAATGACCTGCTGTATTACGACGGCAGCCCGCGTGAAATACGCCAGATGTGTGCCGATCTGGGGCTGACCATCAGCCTGTTCCAGCCCTTTCGTGACTTTGAAGGCTGCCGCCGTGATCGGCTGGCACGCAACCTGGATCGCGCCGAGCGCAAGTTCGATTTGATGCAGGAGTTGGGCACTGATCTGGTGCTGGTGTGCAGTAACGCGGCCGCCGACTCAGTGGGCGACCGGCAGATTCTGCTGGATGACCTGAGCCTGCTGGCCGAGCGTGCTGGCGCGCGCGACCTGCGCATTGGCTACGAAGCGCTGGCGTGGGGGCGACACGTCAACACCTGGCAACAGGTCTGGGACCTGGTTCGCCAGATCGACCACCCGAATCTGGGCGTGTTGCTCGACAGCTTCCACACCTTGTCGCTCAAGGGTGATCCGTCTGGGATTGCACAGATCCCCGGTGACAAAATCTTCTTTGTGCAAATGGCCGACGCGCCGATTCTGGCGATGGATGTGCTGGAGTGGAGTCGCCATTTCCGCTGTTTTCCGGGGCAGGGCGAGTTCGACTTGCCGGGCTTTTTGGCGCCGATCATTGAAACTGGCTACACCGGGCCGTTATCGCTGGAAATCTTCAACGACGGTTTTCGCGCCGCGCCGACCCGTGCCAATGCGGCCGACGGGTTCCGTTCGTTGCTCTATCTCGAAGAGAAAACCCGCGAGCGGCTCATTGAACAGGCCGCTCCGGCGCCCGTCCTGGAGCCGTTGTTTGCGCCGCCCAAGGCCAGCGACTACGACGGTGTCGAGTTCCTCGAATTCGCGGTGGATGAAAGTCAGGGCGCCAAACTGACCCACTGGCTGGAGCGCTTGGGGTTCAGCAAAGTGGGGCAGCACCGCTCGAAAAATGTCAGTTTGCTGCGCCAGGGCGACATCAATCTGATCCTCAATGCCGAGCCCTATTCATTTGCCCATAACTTCTTTGAAGCCCACGGCCCTTCGTTGTGTGCCACGGCGATTCGGGTGCAAGACAGTGCCAGCGCGTTGGCGCGGGCGGTGGCGTACAAGGGCCAGCCCTACCGTGGGTTGGTCGGGCCCAATGAGCTGGAGCTGGCGGCCGTGCGTGCGCCCGATGGCAGCCTGATTTACCTGGTAGACAAAGACGCTGCCGGTAAACCGTTGTACGAGTCGGACTTCAACTTGAGTGCTGCCACTACACCGCAGGCTGGGCTCAAGCGCATCGACCATATGGCGATGGCGTTGCCGGCGGATAGCCTGGACAGTTGGGTGCTGTTTTACAAAAGCGTGCTCGATTTCGAGGCCGACGATGAAGTGGTGTTGCCCGACCCTTACGGTCTGGTTAAAAGCCGTGCGCTGCGCAGCCGATGCAGCTCAATCCGTTTACCGCTCAATATTTCCGAAAACAGAAACACAGCCATTTCCCATGCCTTGTCGAGTTATCGCGGCTCGGGCGTGCACCACATTGCGTTTGAATGCGACGACCTGTTTGCTGAAGTCAGCCGCGCCAAAGAGGCGGGCGTACCGTTACTCGACATCCCGCTCAACTACTACGATGACTTGGCGGCCCGTTTTGATTTTGATGATGAGTTTTTGAGCGAACTGGCCTATTACAACGTGCTGTATGACCGTGACGCCAAGGGTGGCGAGTTGTTCCATGTGTACACCGAGCCATTTGAAGGGCGATTCTTTTTCGAGCTGCTACAGCGCAAAAATGGCTATGCCGGTTATGGTGCGGCTAACGTGGCGGTGCGTTTGGCGGCTATGGCCAAATCACGCAGCGGCGCTGTTCGCCAGGCCAAGCTGTAAAGGCATGGACTCATACGATGGGCGTCTTCCCTCGCAGGTCGGGGCGGCCCATAATCGCCGCCATCTTTCGATGGCCGTGAGCCTCCAATGACTTTGAAACCAGAAGCCGACGCGCAGGCTGCGGCTGCCGAACCGCGTAAAAGCCGTAAGAACAACCCGCAAAAGACTCGGGAAAATATCCTTCAGGAAGCCTTGGTGGAGTTTGTCCAGCAAGGCTTGTCCGGTGCGCGGGTGGACGCCATCGCCGAGCGCACGCGTACCTCCAAGCGCATGATCTATTACTACTTCACCAGTAAAGAGCAGCTCTACGTTGAGGTTCTGGAGAAGTTATACGGGGACATCAGGGGCATTGAGAGTCAGATGCCTCTCGACGAGCTTGAGCCGGTGCAGGCGATTCATCGGCTGGTGGAGTTCACCTTCGATCATCACGACCAGCATGTTGATTTTGTGCGGATGGTCAGTGTCGAAAACATTCACAAGGGCGAGTACATCAAGCGCTCGGAAGGGATCAAGGCGACCAACGACACGATTGTGCAGGCGCTTGACGGGATATTACGCAGAGGCGTTGAGCAGGGTGTTTTTCGGGCAGGGCTCAATGCACTGGACGTTCACCTGCTGGTCAGTTCGTTCTGTTTTTATCGGGTGTCGAACCGCTACACGCTGGGTGAGATATTCCAGATCGACTTGTCGGATGATCAGATCAAACAGCGTCATCGGGAGATGATCTGTGATTCGGTGTTGCGCTATCTAAAAGCTTAAAAGCAAACCCTCACCCTAGCCCTCTCCCAGAGGGAGAGGGGACTGAAAGCAGACCGCACGCGGCTTTAAAATCACCACACATTAGCCCCCTCTCCCTCTGGGAGAGGGTTGGGGTGAGGGTAGCGGTGCCTTACCGACGAACCAGCAACACACCCGACTCCATGTGGTGAGTCCACGGGAACTGATCAAACACGGCGCAACGCTCGATACGATGCGTATCGTGCAGTTGGGCAATGTTCTCGGCCAATGTCAGCGGATTGCACGAGATATACAGAATGTTGTCAAAACGACGGGTCAGCTCGCAGGTGTCCGGGTCCATGCCCGCACGCGGCGGGTCAACGAACACGCTGCCAAATTCGTAGCCCTTCAGGTCTACCCCCTGCAAGCGACGGAACGGACGCACGTCATTCAACGCTTCGGTCAATTCCTCTGCCGACAACCGCACCAGTGTGACGTTATCCACAGCGTTATCGCGCAGGTTATTGAGCGCGGCATTCACTGAGGTCTTGCTGATTTCAGTCGCCAGTACGTTGCGCACCCGGGTCGCCAGCGGCAGGGTGAAGTTGCCATTGCCGCAATACAGCTCCAGCAAATCATCCGAACGTTCGCCCAGTGCTTCATACGCCCAATTGAGCATCTTCTGGTTGACCGTGCCGTTGGGCTGGGTAAACGCGCCTTCAGGCTGTTGATAAGTGAAGGTGCGACCCGCCACGTCCAGCTTCTCGACCACGTAATCGCGACCAATCACCGTGCGCTTGCCTTTGGAACGACCAATCACGCTGATGTCCAGGTCTTTGGCCAATTGCTCGGCAGCCTTGTGCCAGTGCTCGTCCAGCGGGCGGTGATAGCACAGCGTGACCATCGCATCGCCCGCCAGCGTGGTCTGAAACTCCACCTGAAACAGCTTGTGGCTCAGGGCCGCGCTGGCTTGCCAAGCGGCTTTGAGCTGCGGCATCAATTGATTGATGCGCAGGCTGGCAATCGGGAAGTCTTCGATCAGGATCGGCGTACGTTTGTCGTCCTGGGCGAACATCGCATAGTGACGCTCGCCGCCTTCGCGCCACAGACGGAATTCGGCGCGCAGGCGAAAGTGCTTGAGGGGCGAGTCGAACACCAAAGGCTCGGGGGCATCAAAGGGCGCCAACAACTCGCGCAGACGATTGGCCTTGGCCTCTAGCTCAACGGCGTAGGTAGCAGCATCAAACGGCAAAGCACTCATGCGGGGAACCAACCTAGCTTGACCACAAACAGAATCGACAGAATGATCAACGGCGCGTTCAGCTCGCGGGCGCGGCCCGACAGCAACTTGATCACCGTCCAGGAAATAAAGCCGAAGGCGATGCCGCTGGCGATGGAGTAGGTGAACGGCATGGCCAGTGCGGTGATGACCACCGGCGCGGCAACGGTGATGTCTTCCCAGTCGATTTCAGCCAGGCCACTCATCATCAGCACGGCCACAAACATCAACGCCGGGGCAGTAGCAAAGGCAGGAACGCTGGCAGCCAGTGGCGAGAAGAACAAGGCCAGCAAGAACATGATGCCAACCACGATAGCGGTCAGACCGGTACGGCCACCGGCGCTCACGCCTGCTGCCGACTCGATGTAGCTGGTGGTGGTCGAGGTGCCCAGCAGCGAACCGGCCATGGCCGCGGTGCTGTCAGCAATAAGGGCACGGCCCATTTTTGGCATGTGGCCGTCTTTGCCCATCAGGCCTGCGCGCTTGGCAACACCAATCAGGGTGCCCGAGTTGTCGAACAGGTCAACGAACAGGAAGGCGAAGATCACGCTGATCAAGCCAATGTCCAGCGCACCTTTAATGTCCAGTTGCAGGAAGGTCGGCGCCAGAGACGGCGGCATCGACACCACGCCACCAAACTCGGTCACGCCCATCAGAATCGAAACAATGGTCACGGCCAGAATGCCGATCAGCACGGCACCGCGCATTTTCAGGGCTTCAAGGGCGACGATCAGGGCAAAGCCGAGGGACGCGAGAACCACTTTAGGCTGGGTCAGATCGCCCATGCCCACCAATGTGGCGTTGTTGGCAACAACGATACCGGCGTTATGCAAGGCGATCAGTGCCAGGAACAGACCGATACCGGCCGCAATCGCCGAGCGCAGCGGCAGCGGGATGCTGTTGATGATCCATTCGCGGATACGGAAGATCGACAACAGGAAGAACAGCACCGCCGAAATAAACACCGCACCCAACGCCACTTGCCAGGTGTGGCCCATGTGCAGCACCACGGTGTAGGTGAAAAAGGCATTCAGGCCCATACCCGGCGCGAGGGCAATCGGGTAGTTGGCGATCAGGCCCATGACGGCGGAGCCAATAGCGGCCGCCAGACAGGTGGCCACAAAGACCGCGCCTTTATCCATGCCTGTTTCACCCAGAATGCTCGGGTTCACAAACAGGATGTAGGCCATCGCCAGAAACGTGGTGATACCCGCAAGTATCTCGGTGCGCACGTTGGTATTGTGTGCCTTGAGTTGAAACAGCCTTTCCAGCATGCCAGTCCCCGTGGCGCCCAATGCGCCGTAATTAAAACGTTTTCAACAGCAAAGCACAGACCTCTTGGATCTGAAGATTATCTGTCGCTCGGAAAAAGCCGCGCATCATACCAGCAGCGTGGGCGTCTGGCTGCCTTGGTTACCCCAGCGGGCGATGTTTTGTAACGAGGAGGGCACAGGCATACTGCGTGCCAAGTTTTGGGGGGATTTATGAAGCGTACGCTCACAGGTTTTTTTGTCTTTTTCGGGCTGCTGGCCAGTGGCATGTTGCACGCTGCGCCGGCCATGCCGTTGAGTGCTGTTGAAATTCTCAAGGTGGTGTCGCGAACCTGCGCCGTAGAGGATGTTTCCGACGCTCGGGAGCAAACCCGATGCGATCACAATGGCCCGAATATCAAGGTGTATGTGCTTGAACGGGGCTATGGCGGCCAGCCGAATGTGACGCTCAATGGCCAGAAAATCGACGGTGTTCGTGCCCCTGTTTGCAACCGGGGCACTGGGCTGGATGACTGTCAGCGGGGTGGAACCACCACGGGTTACCTGTATACCTTCGATCTGGGTAACAAAAACGAAGGTTGGTTTGAGTTCAGTAACACCTCACTGGTGCCGCCGCACACTCGGTTGGGTGCGCGGCTGTTTATAAAGTGAAGCTGGCCTAAGCTCACAGAACCTCTGTGTGAGAACGCTTATGACCTATAGAGCCCTGATACCTGTAGCCGAAGGTGTTGATGACCTGCAAACCGTGACCCTGATCGATGTGCTGCGTCGCGCCGACATAGAAGTGGTGGTCGCCAGTGTTGAAGGGCGGCGCATGTTGACCTGCGCCCGAGGCACCCGACTGACGGCCGACGGCATGCTGGTCGACCTGCTGGCGCAGCCGTTTGACTTGATCGTATTGCCGGGTGGCGTGGTGGGGTGTGAGCATTTGGCGGCGCATCAGCCCTTGATGCAAATGGTTAAGGAACACGCACGGGCGGGTCGCTTTTATGCCGCCATTGCGCAGGCCCCCGTGTTGGTGTTGCAGGCATACGGGGTGCTTAAAGGACGGCGCATGACCTGCATTGAATCGGTGAGCGATCAACTCTCGGGGTGCAACTACGTTGATCAACCCGTGGTAGTCGATGGCAACTGCATCACGGCGCAAGGCTCGACGGCGGCACTGGCCTTTGCCCTGACGCTGGTGGAGCAACTGTGCGGCAAGGCCCGCCGTAATGCCCTGACAAACCTGTAGCCGCTGCCGAAGGCTGCGATCAGCGACGCAGTCGTCGTAAAGTCAACAACGTGTGCGATCGCTTCGCAATCGGACGCAGCCTTCGGCAGCTGCTTCGAGAGGGGGCTACTTTTTAGCGGGTTCCACCATCCGGTCGCGGTTGGCCAGCCCAGGGAACAGTTTTATCCACAGCCCCGTGACGACCAGCGTGCCGACCCCACCCAGCACCACAGCGGGCACAGTGCCCAGCCAATGCGCTGTCACACCGGATTCAAACTCGCCCAGTTGATTGGACGCACCGATAAATACCCCGTTGACGGCGCTGACGCGGCCGCGCATTTCATCCGGGGTTTCGAGCTGCACAAAAGAAGCGCGGATCACCATGCTGATCATGTCTGCGGCGCCCAGTACCACCAATACGGCCAGTGAAAACCAGAACGACGTCGACAGCCCGAAGGCGATGGTGGCGACTCCGAATATGCCCACGGCGGTAAACATGACGCGCCCCACCTTGCGGTACACCGGGAAGCGGGCCAGCCATAAGGACATCAGCAAAGCGCCGACTGCCGGAGCCGAGCGCAACATGCCCAGCCCCCAAGGGCCGGTGAGCAGGATGTCTTTGGCAAATACCGGCAACAATGCCGTCGCGCCGCCCAGCAGCACCGCAAACAAATCAAGAGAGATCGCGCCAAGTACGTCCGGACGGCTGCGAATAAAGCGAATGCCCGCCAACAGCGAGTCCAGCGTGGCCTTGGCTTTAGTGAGCGGTAACTGGCGGGCGGGCAGGGTGCTCATCAGCAGGGCCGCAATCAGGTACAGCGCCACGCTGGGGCCATACACCCACACGCTGCCAAACGCATACAGCAACCCGCCCACCGCGGGCGCAACAATAGTGGCCGACTGTTGTGCGGCCTGCGCCGCCGCGACGGCACGCGGGAACAGTTCGGCCGGTACGATCGAGGGCAGTAATGCCTGGGTTGCGGGCATCTCGAAAGAGCGTGCCGCGCCCAGTGCAAAGGCCAGCGCAAAGATCATTTCACGGGTGATGTGGTCAGTTGCACTGCTGATCGCCAAGGTCAACGCGATCATGGCTTGCAAGGACTGACACAGGGCCGCCACTTTGCGCCGGTCATAGCGATCGGCCACATGCCCGGTGTGCAGCATAAAGAGAAGGCGTGGCGCGAATTCGATCAAACCGACCCAGCCAAGGTCCATCACACTGCCAGTCAGTTGGTAAAGGTTCCAGCCAATCGCCACGGTCAGCATTTGAAAGGCGCTGGCAGTGAAGATACGGGCAAACCAAAAGGCCACAAACGGCCGGTGGTGACGGAGCAAAAGAGGCTGGCTGGTCATTGAGGACATCGTGGCAAGGGGCGGGGTATGCCGAGATTATCATTTTTATGTAACAAACAATGACTTGATTGGCCGCGTGTATAAACGGGTCGTCAGGGCGATGAAAAAGTGCGTCCTTTTGGCGCTCTTACAGTTCTGGCAACGGTCTATTTCAAGGCCTGGGGCAACCTGTCACGCGACAACAAACCACATTAGCGTCATGCCGATATTGGACTACTCTTGCTTCAATGCTTGATCCAGATCAAAGCGTTTAAAGGCTTACTGGAGTGGCCAGACGGCCAGATCCCTTTGAGTATTGGTTTATGAGAGCGAAGCCTGATTCGCCAAAACCATCGCCCGCTGGGCAGTTGGATTCCGGTGTCCTGCCGGAGTTCTGAACGACCTGATACCTGATAGAGGAAGACATATGTTCGGTTTGGAGGCTCTCGATCTCGCCCGAATTCAGTTCGCGTTTACCGTGTCGTTTCACATTATTTTTCCCGCCATTACCATCGGTCTCGCCAGTTATCTCATGGTGCTCGAAGGCATGTGGCTGAAAACCCGTGACGATACCTACCGTGATCTGTACCACTTTTGGTCGAAGATATTTGCAGTCAACTTTGGGATGGGCGTGGTGTCCGGCTTGGTCATGGCGTATCAGTTCGGCACGAACTGGTCACGCTTCTCTGACTTTGCGGGAGCTGTAACCGGGCCTTTGTTGACCTACGAAGTACTCACCGCATTCTTCCTTGAAGCCGGTTTTCTGGGCGTTATGCTGTTTGGCTGGAACCGGGTTGGTCGTGGCATGCACTTCTTCTCGACCATCATGGTCGCTGTCGGCACGCTGATCTCGACCTTCTGGATTCTGGCGTCCAACAGCTGGATGCAGACCCCTCAGGGCTTCGAAATTATCGATGGTCGAGTGATTCCGGTGGACTGGCTGGCGGTGGTGTTCAACCCTTCCTTCCCGTACCGCCTGGCGCACATGGCAACAGCAGCCTTTGTAGCGACTGCCTTCTTTGTGGGTGCGTCGGGGGCCTGGCACTTGTTGCGCGGGCGTAATACCCCAGCGATTCGCCGCATGTTTTCGATGGCCATGTGGATGGCTCTGGTGGTTGCCCCTGTGCAAGCCTTCATCGGTGATGCTCACGGTTTGAACACACTGAAATATCAGCCGGTGAAAATTGCCGCCATCGAAGGTCACTGGGAAAACAAACCCGGAGAGCCTAGCCCGCTGATCCTGTTCGGCATCCCGAACATGAAAACCGAAACCACTGACTACAAGATCGAAGTGCCTTATTTGGGCAGTCTGATCCTGACCCACAGTCTGGATGAACAAATCCCGGCCATGAAAGACTTCCCGGCTGCGGACCGTCCGAACTCGACCATCGTGTTCTTCAGCTTCCGCATCATGGTTGCCTTGGGCATGTTGATGATCTTTATCGGCCTGTGGAGCCTGTGGTTGCGTAAACGCGGCACGCTGTACGACAACCGTCACTTCTTGCGGTTGGTGCTGTGGATGGGACCTTCGGGCCTGATCGCCATTCTGGCAGGCTGGTTCACCACTGAAATCGGCCGTCAGCCGTGGGTGGTGTACGGGCTGATGCGTACCGCAGATGCCTCGTCCAACCATAGCGTTACGCAGATGAGCGTCACTCTGATCCTGTTTGTGCTGGTGTATTTCTCGCTGTTCGGTGTGGGTCTGGGGTACATGATGCGTCTGGTGCGCAAAGGCCCTGTTACCCATGAAGGTGACGAACATAACGAAGGTGGGCCAGGTCAGCCGCGCACGCCTGCACGTCCTCTTTCTGCTGCCCATGAGGGTACAGAAGAAGGCCATAGCGACAGCCTGCCTAAGGGGAATTGAGTCATGGGAATTGATCTGCCACTTATCTGGGCAATCATCATCATCTTCGGCGTCATGATGTATGTGGTCATGGATGGTTTCGATCTCGGGATCGGCATCCTCTTTCCTTTTATCAAGGGCGAGAAAGACCGTGACGTGATGATGAACACCGTTGCGCCTGTCTGGGACGGCAACGAAACCTGGTTGGTTCTGGGCGGCGCCGCGCTGTTTGGCGCCTTCCCGCTGGCCTATTCGGTCATCTTGTCGGCGTTGTACTTGCCGTTGATTTTGATGCTGATGGGTTTGATCTTTCGCGGTGTGGCCTTTGAGTTCCGCTTTAAGGCGCGCCCCGAGAAACGTCATATCTGGGACATGTCATTCATTGGCGGTTCGCTGGTTGCCACGTTCTTTCAGGGCGTGGCACTGGGGGCCTTCATTGATGGTATTCCGGTAGTCAATCGCCAGTATGCGGGCGGCGGGCTGGACTGGTTAACGCCGTTCTCCGTGTTCTGCGGGCTTGCGCTGATCGTGGCGTATGCCTTGCTCGGTTGCACCTGGTTGATCATGAAGACCGAAGGGCCGCTGCAAGCAAGCATGCACAAGTTGGGCAAACCTCTGGCGCTGGCGTTGTTGGTGATCATGGGGGTTGTCAGCCTGTGGACACCGCTGACCCATACGGACATTGCCGCCCGCTGGTTCACCTTGCCTAACCTGTTCTGGTTCCTGCCGGTGCCGATTTTGGTATTGGTCACCTTTTACGGACTGATCAAGGCGATTGCCCGCAATGCTCACTACACACCGTTCGTGCTGACGCTGGTATTGGTCTTTCTGGGGTACAGCGGTTTGGGCATCAGCCTGTGGCCACACATCATTCCGCCGTCGATCTCGATCTGGGATGCAGCTGCACCACCGCAGAGTCAGGGCTTTATGCTGGTGGGCACCTTGTTCATCATTCCATTCATCCTGGGTTACACCTTCTGGAGCTACTACGTGTTCCGGGGCAAAGTGACTCACGAAGACGGTTACCACTAGACGTCAATGCCGCTGCGGCCTGAGGGCCGCAGCCTTTGCCCAAGAGGAGGCCTGAACATGGCTGGCAAGGATTATCTGAACGAGGTGCAAGAGGCCGAGAAAAAGCCACTGTGGCAACGCATTGGCTGGTTGGTACTGATCTGGACGGCCAGTGTGGCGAGTCTGTTTGTATTTGCCATGCTGATCCGGCTGTTCATGACCGCGGCGGGCATGAAGAGCCACTGACCTCTATTTCAGTCAAGAGCCCCTCACCCTAGCCCTCTCCCAGAGGGAGAGGGGACGAAAAGCGCAAGCGGTGTTGCGCAGCCCCTCACCCTAGCCCTCTCTCAGGGGGAGAGGGGACTAAAAGTACAAGCGGTGTTGCGCAACTCCACACTTCAGCTCCCTCTCCCTGAGGGAGAAGGGACTCAAGCCCAAACCCGATTTGCGCAACAACTCAAATCAGCCCCCTCTCCCTCCGGGAGAGGGTTGGGGTGAGGGCAGGCCGCGACTCAGCCCTCCAGCCGTGCAAACCCCTCGCGGATCTTGGCCTCTGGCAAGTCATCGGCAATAAATACCATCACGCTTTCACGCGGCTCACCCTCGGCCCATTCGGTGTCCCAGTCAAAGCCGTAAAGCTTGAGCACGCCCTGAAATACCAAGCGCCTATCCTCACCAGCAATGTTCAGCACGCCCTTGTAACGCAACAATTGCGGCCCATGCTCCTCCAGCAGCTCGTTCATAAACGCGCTAAGGCTGTCGATATCCAGGGGCGTCTCTGTTCGCAGTACCAAACTTGAAATGCGATCTGCCGTTTTCATCGGCTGCACCGGGCGCAAGTTCAGCCCGCCGCCCACATCTGCGTTTAGGTTAAATCCGCGCACATCCAGCAGTTCAGCCAGATCAATACAACCATGATCAACCACACGAATCGGTGCCCGGCGATTAATCCGCGTCAGGCGCTCGCACAGCGCTTCATAGGTGGCGTCATCCACCAGGTCGCGCTTGCTCACCAGTAACCGGTCTGCAAAGCCAATCTGCGCCTGGGCGATGGTTTGCGCCAGATGGACATCGGCATGGGCGGCGTCCACCAAGGTAATAATGCCGTCCAGCAGGTAACGTTCGCGCAGCTCTTCATCAATAAAGAAGGTTTGTGCAACAGGGGCCGGATCGGCCAGCCCGGTGCACTCAATGACCAGTCGATCAAAGGCGATCTCGCCACTGTCCAGTCGCTCAAGCAGCAAGTACAGGGCTTTGGTCAGGTCGGTGTAAATGGTGCAGCACACACAGCCATTGGACAGGGTCATGACTTGCACAGGCTCGTCGCCCAGCAATTGGGTGTCGATGCCTGCGTCGCTGAATTCATTTTCGATCACGGCGATTTTCAGCCCGTGTTCGGCCTTGAGCAAATGACGCAGCAGGGTGGTTTTACCAGCTCCCAAAAAACCGCTGAGGATGGTAACGGGGATTGGCGCAGACATGCTGAAGTCTCCCGAACAGCAGAAATAAAAAGGGGAGCAGACTGGCTGCTCCCACTGATGTCATGCAACGCGGATTAGCGGGCTAACAACATTTTGGCCCACCCTTGCCGCCATAACGCGCTTCCTGACGCTCTCGAAAGAATGCCTCGTAGCTCATCACCGGTTTGTCCGGGTGCTTGGTTTTCATGTGCTCGACGTAGTTGTCGTAGTCAGGCATGCCGACCATCAGGCGGGCAGCCTGACCGAGGTATTTACCGAGGCGACTCAGGTCATTGAACATGTTCAAGCGTCCGGAATTGTGTGGTACGGGGCTTCTTTATCCGTACGCTCTTTGGTGCCCCAGGAGGCAACACCCACTTTGATCGCAAAGAACAGAATGCTGAACACCACGAACAGAAACAGCACGGTCAAACCGGCGTTCGTGTAGGCGTTGATAATCACGTGTTGCATCTGGTCGATGTTTTTCGCCGGGGCAATCACTTGGCCAGCGTCGAGCGCGGTACTGTACTTTTTGGCCAGGGCCAGGAAGCCCACCGCAGGGTTGGCGTCGAACAGTTTGATAAAGCCCGCTACCGTGGTGCAGATCAGCAGCCAGACCGCAGGCACCAAGGTCACCCAGATATAGCGTTGGCGCTTCATTTTGATCAGTACAACCGTGGCCAGCATCAGCGCGATGCCCGCGAGCATCTGGTTGGAGATACCGAACAACGGCCACAAGGTGTTGATGCCACCCAATGGATCGATCACGCCCTGGTACAGCAGGTAACCCCACATGGCGACACACAGGCCCGTCGCCAGCAGGTTGGCAGGCCACGACTCGGTGCGCTTGAGAGCAGGAACAAAACTGCCCAACAGGTCTTGCAGCATAAAGCGCCCGGCACGGGTGCCCGCATCAACCGCAGTCAGGATAAACAAGGCTTCAAACAAAATGGCGAAGTGATACCAGAACGCCATAGTGTTTTCGCCCGGCAACACGTTGTGCAGGATCTGAGCGATACCCACCGCCAGGGTCGGAGCGCCGCCGGCACGTGCCAGAACGGTGGTTTCACCAATGTCATGAGCCAGCGCTGTCAGGGCATCCGGGGTAATTGCAAAGCCCCAGCTGCTCACCGTTTGAGCCACGGTCACCACATCACCGCCGACAATTGCGGCAGGGCTGTTCATGGCGAAGTACACACCCGGCTCGATCACCGAAGCAGCAACCATTGCCATGATGGCCACGAACGACTCCATCAACATGCCGCCGTAACCGATGTAACGGGCGTTGGTTTCGTTATCCAGCAGTTTGGGTGTGGTGCCCGAGGCGATCAGGGCATGGAAGCCCGACACTGCGCCACAGGCAATGGTGATGAACAGGAAGGGGAACAGGCCGCCTTTCCACACGGGGCCAGAGCCATCAATGAATTGGGTCAGTGCCGGCATTTTCAGCTCGGGCATGGTGACCAGAATACCGATGGCCAGCGCAACAATGGTGCCGATTTTCAGGAACGTTGACAGGTAGTCACGTGGTGCCAGTACCAGCCATACGGGCAGTACTGCGGCCACAAAGCCATAGCCGATCAGCATCCAGGTGATTTGTGTACCGGTGAAGGTGAACACATGGGCCCAGTCCGGGCTGGCTGCAATCTGGCCCCCCAGCCAAATGGAACCCAGCAGCAACAGCACGCCGAGAACCGAGATTTCACCAATGCGGCCCGGGCGGATGTAACGCATGTAAATGCCCATGAACATGGCGATCGGGATGGTAGCCATCACCGTGAACATGCCCCACGGGCTTTCAGCCAGTGCCTTGACCACAATCAGCGCGAGCACCGCGAGGATGATGATCATGATCAGGAAGCAACCGAATAGTGCAATGGTGCCTGGAATCTTGCCCATTTCCTCGCGCACCATGTCGCCCAGGGAGCGACCGTTGCGGCGGGTGGACATGAACAGCACCATGAAGTCCTGCACGGCCCCGGCCAGTACCACACCGGCGATCAGCCAGAGCGTGCCAGGCAGGTAGCCCATTTGCGCGGCCAATACCGGCCCGACCAAAGGCCCGGCTCCGGCGATTGCCGCAAAGTGGTGACCGAAAAGAATGTGTTTGTTGGTTGGCACATAGTCCAGGCCGTCGTTATTAACGACGGCTGGCGTTGCGCGCAAAGGGTCCAGCTGCATCACTTTGGTGGCGATAAACAGGCTGTAATAACGATAAGCGACCAGATAGATGGCAACGGCTGCCACCACGATCCATAAAGCGTTAATTGCCTCGCCCCGGCGTAATGCCACTACGCCAAGGGCGCAGGCTCCCACAATTGCCAGCACCAGCCACGGGATGTGGCGGAGCAAGCTATTTTTATTATTCATTTTTATATTCCGGCCAGTTGGACAAGAAGGATTGCCTCTGGAGTTTAGCGCTCTCAGCACTAAAGACCACCCCCTGAGGTTGGTCTAGAGCCTTCTTTTGCAGATTTTCGGTAGGCGGCGCTGCACTTTTCAACCGTTATTCGAACAACGCATCCAGCGCCTGCTCCAAACGCGTCACTCCAATGACTTTAAGGCCCGGCGGCGATTCTTTGGGAGCGTTACCTTTAGGCACGATGGCGCGTTTGAAGCCATGCTTTGCCGCTTCCTTCAAGCGCTCCTGCCCGCTAGGCACGGGCCGCACTTCACCCGAAAGCCCGACTTCGCCAAACACCAGCAGATCATGTGGCAGAGGCTTGTTACGCAAACTGGACATCACCGCCGCCATCAAGGCCAGGTCAGAGGCAGTTTCGAGCACCTTTACGCCCCCCACCACGTTAAGGAATACATCCTGATCGTGGGTCGGAATGCCGCCGTGACGGTGTAATACGGCCAGCAGCATGGCCAGACGATTTTGATCCAGGCCCAAGGTCACGCGGCGCGGGTTGGACATATGGCTGTCATCGACCAGCGCCTGCACTTCCACCAGCATGGGCCGCGTGCCTTCCCATGTGGCCATGACCACGCTGCCCGGCACCTCTTCCTGAGCGCGAGTCAGAAAGATTGCGGAAGGGTTGGAGACTTCCTTCAAGCCTTTGTCGGTCATGCCGAACACGCCGAGTTCATTGACGGCGCCGAAGCGGTTTTTCACCGCCCGCAGCAAACGCAAACGACCGTCAGACTCGCCTTCGAAATACAGCACGGTATCGACCATGTGCTCCAGTACGCGTGGTCCGGCCAGTGCGCCTTCTTTGGTCACGTGACCCACCAGGAAAATGGCTGTGCCGCTGGACTTGGCGTAGCGCACCAGCAGTGCCGCACTTTCACGCACTTGCGATACGCCACCGGGTGCCGATTGCAGTTGTTCGGTGAAGATGGTTTGAATCGAGTCGATCACCATGACCTTGGGCTTTTCCAGCTTGGCCGTGGCGATAATGCTTTCGATACAGGTCTCGGTCATGACCTTGAGTTTGTCTTGTGGCAAACCCAGACGCCGGGCACGCATGGCCACTTGCTGTTGAGATTCTTCCCCTGTCACGTACAGCGCTGGCATGCGGGCGGCCATATGACACAAGGTTTGCAGGAGAATGGTCGACTTACCGATGCCGGGGTCGCCGCCGATCAGTACCACCGAGCCATCAACCAGACCGCCACCGAGCACTCGATCCAGCTCGCCGGAAGCGGTGGAGAAGCGTGGCAGCTCTTCGATGCTGACTTCGGCCAGTGTTTTGAGCTGCGCCGGCTGTCCCGTCCAGCCGGTGCGGCCACTGGGTGGCGCGGCGGCGCCGCTTTCTACAACCGTTTCGACCAAGGTGTTCCAAACGCCGCATTCGCCGCATTGCCCGGCCCATTTGGGAAAGGTTGCGCCGCACTCGGTGCAGCCGTATATGCGCTTTGGCTTGGCCATCTGAACTCCACGGAAAAAACGCGATGATAGCCCACCTGCTTGTGATCAGTGCGATGCCGGCATGCGTATTTCGCCATTCGCCAGCCGGGCGGCAGTATTGCCCACGGCATCTTCGGCATTCAGGTCGGCGCCCTTGCGGGCCAAATCGTTGAGCAGTTCGACCCGTTTGAACAGGCCTGCATACATGGCTGCGGTCTGCCCGGCGCCATTGCGCTGATCGGGATTGCATTCGGTGGCCATTAATCGTCGGGCGATTTTCAGCTCACCTTTGAAAATAGCGCCCATCAGGGCGGTGTTGCCGCGTTTGTCTTGAACACAGGCATTGGCACCGGCGTTCAGAAGTTGTTCTACCGCCTTGCTATGGCCGTTGTAGGCCGCCAGGATGAGCGCGGTATAGCCTTTGTCGTCCTGCGCATCGAGCGGGTAGTGAGAGGCAATGAAGGTATTGAGCATCTCCACGTCGCCTTGGCGGGCGGCGTCGAAATAGTAGGTTTGCAGTTGGGTGGGCACGTCGGGTTCATCTGCAAGGCTTAGGCTGCTGACGAGCAGCAAGGCCAGGGAAAGAAAAATGTTCATGTTGAGCTGCCTGTTAAGTGACTGGATCAAAAGCCCCTCACCCTAGCCCTCTCCCGGAGGGAGAGGGGACTGACCGCATGCGCCTTCAAAATCACCGCATATCGGCCCCATCTCCTGCGGGGAGGGGGTGGCTGACCGCCTGCGCCTTCAAAATCACCGCATATCGGCCCCATCTCCTGCGGGGAGGGGGGACTGACCGCATGCGCCTTCAAAATCACCGCATATCAGCTCCCTCTCCCTCTGGGAGAGGGTTGGGGTGAGGGTAAAAAGTCAATCCACTAACTTGGCCGCCAGCGCTTTAACCCGCGCCAGATCGCCTTTGGCGACTTTAGTGACGCCTGTGCCGTACTCAGGGTCTGCTTTGTAAAGGAACGAAAGCATGATGTGCTTGCTTTCGTCATCGGTGGTTGCCAGCGAGCCACCGAAGCTTTCAATCAGGTCCTGACGCTCCTTTTTGCTGAATGAGCGATACAGATCACCGGCCTGCTTGAAGTTCTGTTCACGCTGGATCTTCGCTTGCTGGGTAGTGCCTGAGACGGGCATCTGGCTGTAAAGGGCAGATTGCGGTTCTTCACGGGGCATCAAGCGACTCGGCTGGTAGTTCACACCCGTGGTGGTGTGACCGGCATTCATAGCGCCGTCCTGATTACCGTTATTCACCGCCACACGTGGAGCGTTGATCGGCAACTGCATGGCGTTCGCGCCCAAACGGTACATCTGGGTGTCGGCGTAGGAGAACACGCGACCTTGCAGCAGACGGTCTTCAGACGGCTCGATGCCAGGCACCAGGTTTGCCGGCGCCATTGCGACTTGCTCGGTCTCCTGGAAGACGTTGGCCGGGTTACGGTTCAGCACCATCTGACCGACTTTGCGCTCAGGAACATTGGGCCAGATTTTGGTCGCGTCCAATGGGTCAAAATCGAAAGACTTCAGGTCTTCAGGCTTGAGCACTTGTACGTATAGGTCCCATTTAGGGAAGTCGCCCTTGTTGATGTGCGTAACCAAATCATGGGTCATGTGGCTGTAGTCTTGCCCCTGAACCTGAGTCACTTGTTTTGGATCAAGGTTGTTCAGGCCTTGCAGACTCTTCCAGTGGAACTTCACATAACGCACGTCGCCTTTGGCATTAACCAATTTGTAGGCGTGCACACCATTGCCGTCCATTTCGCGATAGCTGGCCGGTGTTCCCGCGTTGGAGTACAGCTCGGTCAGGGTGCGAGTGGCTTCCGGGACGTGGGAGAAGAAGTCAAAGCGACGTGAGTCATCATCAAGGTTGGTGCGTGGGTCAGGCTTGAAGGCGTGAACCATGTCCGGGAACTTGATGGCATCGCGGATAAAGAATGTCGGGAAGTTGTTGCCGACCAAGTCCCAGTTACCGTCGGCGGTATAGAACTTGGTGGCAAAGCCACGCGGGTCGCGCAAGGTTTCAGGCGAGTGAGCACTGTGCACCACGGCCGAGAAGCGCACAAACACGGGGGTGGTCACGCCAGCGGCAAACACATTGGCTTTGGTCAGGTCGCTCAGGTCGTTGGTCACCGTAAACGTACCGTGAGCCCCCGTGCCGCGCGCATGCACGACGCGCTCAGGGATGCGTTCGCGGTCAAAGCGCTGGAGCTTTTGCAGTAATTGCACGTCTTGCAGCATCACAGGGCCGTTGGCGCCTGCCGTTTGAGAGTTCTGGTTGTCGCCAACAGCGGCGCCGTTGTCACGCGTCAAGGTGGCGGCGTTGACTGAAACCGACAGCAGGCCGGCGCTCAAAACACACAGCAGGCGACCCTGCGAAAGCAGTCCTGAGCCTAGGGGGGTGGTCATGCGTAAGTCCTCTGATTATTTTCTGCGCATCAAGGCGCTGAACAAAGGCTAGAGGCCTGGACCGAAAACTCTAAATAGAAAGGTCGCACACAGTCGATTGAAAAAAAGGTCTGGCCCTGACGCGTCTAAACGGTTATTTAGCGAGCCGTTTTTTAAACGGCTGCTGACCGTTGGCTGTCAATTTATGAGCATAAAAGAGGACGGGCAGGCAAGATCAGTCAGGCTGATTTACACTTCACCCTCAACCTCATCTGTAACAAGGAATAACCTATGGGCGTGATAAGTGAGTTCAAGGCCTTCGCGGTCAAAGGTAACGTGGTCGATATGGCCGTTGGTATCATCATTGGCGCAGCGTTCGGCAAGATCGTTTCCTCCTTCGTAGGCGATGTGATCATGCCGCCCTTGGGCTTGTTGATCGGCGGGGTGGATTTCACAGATCTGGCCATTACCCTCAAAGCTGCAGCGGGCGATGCGCCTGCCGTGGTATTAGCCTATGGCAAGTTCATCCAGAGTGTCATTGACTTCATTATCGTGGCCTTCGCTATCTTCATGGGCGTGAAAGCCATCAACCGGCTCAAACGTGAAGAAGCAGTAGCGCCGAGTGCGCCACCGTTGCCGTCTAAAGAAGAAGAGCTGTTGGGTGAAATTCGCGACTTGCTCAAAGTACAAAACAACAAACCTTAAACGGTATGTTTAAACAGCGGCGCCTCAGGGCGCCGTTGTTTATAGGGTCTGAGTTACCAGTAGTTTTCGACGGCTACCTGGCCTGGGCGTCGCGTCAGGCTTAGTTGCAAGTTGCGTTCTTTTAGCAGTTTGCGTGTGTCGTCAATCATTTGCGGATTACCGCACAGCATGACCCGGGAGTGCTCAGGGCTTAGTTGCACGCCGGCAGCACGCTCTAACTCACCACTTTCAATCAATGTGGTAATGCGGCCATTGAGTGTGCTGGGCACTTCTTCGCGAGTCACTATCGGGATGTAGGTCAACTTGTGCGCATATTCGGCCAGGTACTCACGTTGGGTCAGATCAGCGATCAAGTCCTGATAGGCGAGTTCGCGTACTTCGCGTGCGCTATAGACCAGCACGATCCGTTCAAATTTCTCCCAGACCTCAAAGTCCTGAAGGATCGACAAAAAGGGGGCTACCCCAGTTCCCGTGGCCAACAACCACAAGTCACGACCGTCAATAAATCTGTCCAGCGTCAGAAAGCCATACGCCTGACGCTCAACCATTAGCGTGTCACCGACCTTGAGCCGGCTCAGCTCACTGGTGAACTCTCCGCCTGGTACCACAATGGAAAAAAACTCCAAAAACTCGTCGTAAGGTGATGAAACAACCGAATACGCTCGCCATACGGTGCTGCCATCGGCCTTGGTGACCCCAAGCTTGGTGAACTGCCCTGCGCGGAAACGAAACCCATTGTCGCGAGTGGTACGCAGTGTAAACAGGCTGGGAGTCAGAGGGTTTACCTCAAGCAGCGTCTGGCGTGTGAACTTGTCTGCACTGTCGGTCATGGTGCGCTCCGTGTTGACTGAAGAGCTAGTGTCGCGCAAACCCGCTCGCGGGAACACCCAGAAGGGGTAGGGGCATCCAGTGTTTCAGGGGTGCAACGCCTAACTATCGAACTAGTTAATAAGTAATAGTGTTAACCGGAATTAGAGTATTTGCCCTATTGAACTTGCCGGGAAAACAAAATATTGGCGCCATAAAGTCAGCGAGTTGGCGCTGTTCTTAGAGCTTTCTCGTATATTGATCCGTTCATCATTAATGTTTAATTGGTGGTGTTATATATTGTTATTTCCTACCGGAGTTTATTAATATCGGGTGTAGGGATCTTCTATTTGTTGTGCTCAAGGGAGGGGTCTATTTCATGGGCATTAAGTGCGTGCCCGATGAAAAACAATATGTTAACAAGCTAAATCCAAGCGACTTGTATGAATATACCCTCAAACAGATACAGTGCTATGGTTTTGAGTACTTCTGTTTTTGCTTCACTACTCACCTTAAAAACATTCATGTGAGTGTAAAGCGTGTTTCTAACTATTCAGATGAGTTTATCGAGTTTTACAGAAGTATTGACGTTTCTCTTAACAATCCTTTAGTCAGTCATTGCCAGCGCTCCATTGACCCAATTATTTGGGATGAGTCCATTTTTCGAGACACTCCTGAGCTCTCGAGGCAAGCTCAGGCGCACGGCCTGAATTATGGCTGGTCGCAAGCAGTGCATGACACTCAAGGCTGGACCAGTATTTTGAACATGGCCAGAAGCAGTACGGCTATTACTCAAGAAGAGTTTGATGAAAAAGCAGCCGATGTATTGTGGCTGTGCAACCAATTGCATGGAGCCGTATTGGCCGAGCTTTCACCCGCACAAAGGGTTCAGACGCCTCTGGAGCATTTGTCGCAGCGCGAAGCAGAGGTGTTGAAGTGGACAGCTCAAGGCAAAACCGCTTCGGATGTCGGCATGATTTTGGGGCTGACGACACGCACCGTGAATTTTCATATCAGCAGTGCGATCAGAAAACTGGGCACCAGCAATAAAACGTCAGCGGTGGTACTCGCCACTCAACGCGGTTTTATCTAGTTGAGTGCGCTGTGAGCAGTCTCCCTCGCCAGCGCGTTAAATCGCATCAGGCAATTAGCTTTAAAAAAAAGTAAAATCAGCGCCACCTGTAAAACCCACCGGTCTCGATTGCCCGTCAAACCGCCCAAAGGCGATTTTCATGGGTCTCGATGCCCCAGAGTTTGTATAAATGCCAGTGCTTGAAAGCCCGTTCGCTCAACTCCGTTTGATCCGCCAACCTGAACAGCAAAATGAGCCGTTACAGGCTTTTGATGCTGCAGATGAGTATTTACTGAACCACTTGGCCGAACAGGGACTACCCGCTGGTAGCCGGGTGCTGATCCTCAATGACAGCTTCGGCGCATTGGCAGTCAGCCTTGTGGCCACGATGAAGGTCACCAGCAGCAGCGACTCGTTTCTCGCCATCCAGGCGCTGGAGAAAAATCTGGTCCTTAACGGCCAGGCATTTGATGCGGTCACGATTATCCCTGCCAGTGAGCCATTAACAGGCCCTTTCGACTGCGTTTTGGTGCGCGTCCCTAAAACCCTGGCCCTGCTTGAAGAACAGCTTATTCGTCTGCAAGGCCAGTTGGCGCCGAATGCTCAGGTGATTGCGGGGGCGATGGTCAAACATTTGCCGCGCGCCGCAGGTGAGCTGCTGGAACGGTATATCGGGCCGGTACAGGCCTCATTGGCGGTTAAAAAAGCCCGACTGCTGATGGCTACCCCTGAAACTAAACAACCGTTTGTTTCGCCTTACCCTACTCGCTATCTGCTGGATGAACCGGCGATTGAGCTGCTCAACCATGCCAATGTTTTCTGCCGGGAAGGGCTGGACATCGGTACTCGCGCTTTTCTACCCCATCTGCCCAAAAACCTGGGGGCTGCCCGCGTGGCTGATGTGGGGTGTGGCAATGGGGTGCTGGCGATTGCGAGTGCGCTGAACAATCCTGAGGCTCACTACACGCTGGTTGATGAGTCGTTTATGGCAGTGCAGTCCGCCCGTGAAAACTGGCAGGCTATTCTGGGTGAGCGTGAGGTCATTGTGCGGGCAGGTGATGGCTTGGCCGGGCAAGAGCCAAACTCACTGGACGTGGTGCTGTGCAACCCGCCGTTTCACCAGCAGCAAGTGGTGGGTGACTTTCTGGCGTGGCGCATGTTCCAGCAAGCCCGTGATGCGCTGGTCGTCGGCGGTGCGCTGTATATCGTCGGCAACCGTCATCTGGGTTATCACAGCAAGCTGGCCAAGTTGTTTCGTGGTGTAGAGCAAGTGGCGGCCACACCCAAGTTTGTAATTCTCAAGGCCCGCAAGTAAACCACCGCCCACAAAAAAGCCCGGCTCAACGCCGGGCTTTTTTATTCAGCGATCGACACTCAGTTGCCGTAGACCGGCAGCTTGGCGCAGATGGCTTTTACTTTCTCGCGAACAGCATCAATCACAGCTTCGTTGTTGATGTCGTCGAGGATGTCGCAAATCCAGCTCGCCAGTTCACGGCATTCTTCTACTTTGAAGCCGCGAGTGGTGACTGCTGGTGTACCGAAACGCAGGCCCGAGGTTACAAACGGGGAGCGAGGATCGTTCGGCACGGAGTTTTTGTTCACGGTGATAAATGCTTTGCCCAGTGCGGCGTCAGCGTCTTTACCGGAAATGTCTTGCTTGATCAGCGACAGCAGGAACAGGTGGTTTTCAGTGCCGCCCGATACCACGTCAAAACCGCGCTCGATGAATACCGACGCCATAGCTTGAGCGTTTTTCACCACTTGTTGCTGGTAAACCTTGAACTCCGGTTGCAGGGCTTCTTTAAAGCAAACAGCCTTACCTGCAATCACGTGCTCCAGTGGACCGCCTTGCGAACCCGGGAAAACAGCCGAATTCAGCTTTTTCTCGATTTCAGGGTTGGCCTTGGCCAGAATCAGACCGCCACGAGGACCGCGAAGGGTTTTGTGAGTCGTAGTGGTCACCACGTCTGCAAACGGCACCGGGTTCGGGTATACGCCTGCGGCTACAAGACCGGCAACGTGAGCCATGTCGACGAAGAGGTAAGCGCCTACTTTGTCGGCAATGGCGCGGAAGCGCGGGAAGTCCAGAATCTGCGAGTAGGCAGAGAAACCGGCCACGATCATTTTTGGCTTGTGCTCAACGGCCAGACGCTCAACTTCGTCGTAGTCGATCAGGCCGTTGGCGTCGATGCCGTACTGAATGGCGTTGTACAGCTTGCCCGAGGACGAAACGCTGGCGCCGTGGGTCAAGTGACCGCCGTGAGCCAGGCTCATGCCCAGAATGGTGTCGCCTGCCGACAGCAGCGCCAGGTAAACAGCGCTGTTGGCCTGGGAACCGGCGTGGGGTTGAACGTTGGCGTAATCGGCACCGAACAGTTCCTTGGCACGGTCGATGGCCAGTTGCTCAACCACGTCTACATATTCGCAGCCGCCGTAGTAACGCTTGCCTGGGTAACCTTCGGCGTACTTGTTGGTCAGTACCGAGCCTTGAGCTTCCATGACCGCTGGGCTGGTGTAGTTTTCCGAGGCGATAAGTTCAATATGTTCTTCCTGGCGCTGAGCTTCTTGCTCCATGGCGGCAAAAAGGTCGGCGTCGAACTTGGCAAGTGTCAAATCACGGCTGAACATGGCGGTCCTCAAGGATCGGGGGGCAGAAAAGGAGGGCATTCTAACTCAATGGATTTTTTCTGACATATGAATGCGATTCATGGTGACGAGCTGCGAGCTTCACGCCGGTAGCTCGCGACTGGCGGCCGTTAGTTGCAAGGCTAACTGCTCGGCAGGCACCGGTCGGCCGAACAGATAACCCTGCACTTCATCGCAACCGTGCTCGCGCAAAAAATTCAACTGTTCGTGGGTCTCGACGCCCTCGGCGATCACCGACAGGTTCAGGCTGTGGGCCATCGCGATGATGGCCCGGGCAATTTGCGCATCTTGCTCGCCCAGCGGTAGGCCATCGACAAAGGTGCGGTCAATTTTCAACACATCAATCGGGAATTGTTTGAGGTAGTTGAGCGACGAGTAGCCCGTGCCAAAGTCATCGACGGCAATACTTAGCCCGAGGTTTTTGAGGCTATCCAGAATGTGCAGGGCTTCGCTGACTTCACGCATCAAGATGCTTTCGGTCAGCTCCAGCTCCAGACAGGCCGGGGGCAAACCGGTCATTTTTAGAATGTTGGCGATACGTGTGCCGAGCTGGCCATCGGAAAACTGACGGGCCGAAATATTGACCGACACTTTAGGTACACGCACTTTGGCCTGGTGCCAGTGCTTGAGCTGCCGGCAGGCTTCTGTCAGCACCCAGTCGCCGACTTCTACCACCAGCCCGAGCTCTTCGAGCACCGGGATAAAATCCCCTGGCGGCACTAGCCCGCGCCGAGGGTGATTCCAGCGCAGCAGCGCTTCAACGCCGGTCAGGCGTTTACCGTCGCCGCTGAATTGTGGCTGGTAATAGAGGATGAACTCTTGCAGGTCCAGCGCATGGCGCAAGTCGCTCTCAAGTTCGAGGCGCTCCAGCGCGCTGGCGTTCATGTCGGCCTGATAGAACTGGAAGTTGTTTTTACCGCGCTCCTTGGCGTGATACATCGCCGTGTCGGCGTTCTTCATCAGTTGGCTGAGTTCCTTGCCATCCTGAGGGCTCAGGGCGATACCGATGCTGGCCGTCACGAAGAACTCGCGGCTTTCCAGCACAAAGGGTTTCACCAGGCTGGCGAGAATTTCTTCGGCCACATGAACCGCCCGGTTCAGAGCGTGCTCACGGGTATTGCGCGGCTGTAAAAGCAGGGTGAATTCGTCTCCGCCCATCCGAGCCACGGTATCGTCGTCGCCGACACATGCCAGTAGGCGTATGGCCATGTCTTTGAGCATGCGGTCGCCTGCCGCGTGCCCCAGGGAATCATTGATGGGTTTGAAGCGGTCGAGATCGAGGAACATCAGCACCACCCACGATTTATTCCGGTCGCCTTGTTGCAGTGCGGTGTGCAGGCGATCTTGAAACAGTGTGCGGTTGGGCAGGTGGGTCAGCGCATCGTAATACGCCAGGCGATGGATGCGCTGCTCACTGGCCTTGCGTTCGCTGATATCGCTGAAGAAGCACACGTAACTGGCCAGGTCGCCTTCATTGTCCAGTACGGCGGTGATCCCGACCCACGCCGGGTAGTGCTCGCCATTGCGCCGTTTAAGCCACACCTCGCCTTCCCATGAGCGGTGCTGGCTGAGTTGTTTGAAGATGTAGCGCAAGTGTGTCTGCTGATGTTCGTCCACGGTGAGCATGGTGGGCAGTTGGTCGAGTACGTGTGACACGGCGTAACCGCTGACCCGGCTGAAGGCTTCGTTGGCTTGCACGATAAACCCGTCGGGGTCAGTGATCAGAATCGCCGAGGTCGAGTGTTCGAACACCGTGGCAGCCATGCGCAAGGATTCGCTGGCTTCTATCTGGTCGGTGATGTCTTTAGCCACTCCGATGATCCGTGTGACCTGATCGCGAGCGTTACGGGCCAGGGCCTGTTCGCGTATATCAAAGCGTCGCCACACACCCGTGCGATGGCGAAAGCGTAACTGGCACTGCAACAGTTGGCTGTAAGCGGTGGCGCGCTGCAAGATGCGCCGTTGCGCGTATCGTTCGGCATCCTCGGGGTGTAGCAGTATTTCCCAGAAGTAAGCGCCCATCTGGTGCAGCTCAGCATCGTTGTAGCCCAAGCTATAGCCCAGATGGTGATTACTGAAAATCATCATCTGGCTATTCACGTCTTGTACATACAAATGATCAGGCACGGTGCGCACAACTTCTGACCAGAAGCGTTCACGTTCTTGCAAGGACAGCTCAATGAGTTTGCGGCTGGTGATGTCCGTGATGCTCAGAATGACCGCGTGATAGTCCTGCTCGACCTCCGGAAGGCGCAGCACCAGCCATAAATGCTGATCTTCACCCTTGGCGTCACTCAGTTTGATTTCCAACTCAAGCTGTTGCTGCTGAGTAATCACGGTTTCGACCACTCGATAACCAATGGCAGCAGCGTTTTTCGGGCAACCGTTAATCAGTTTTAACCAGGCACCGTCTTCGGATCCGACCTGCAATAGATGCATGGCGACCTGATTCACTTCGGTGATGCGCAATTGCTCAAGCAATAACGGGTGGCGCTCAGGATTCTGGGTGAGCCAGCGCGTCAGAGCGTCGACGTTGTGTAATTTCTCGCGCTCCAGAAAACCTGGCAAGTTGGCCAGGTCGAGCACACAAAGCGCCACCCCGGTGCCTTCAAAAATATCGTGATAACGCCGGCGCCCCTCGTGTAACTGCCGTTGACGGCGGCGCATGTTCACCAGTGCGACAATCGGCAGCAATGAAAACAGCAAACCGAGCAGGCACTTTGCGATCAGTCCGGGCAAGAGGGCTTCAATGGTCTTCTGTTCGTTGAACAGCCCCCGTAGTTGCCAGTCGCTGTGGCTCAAGGGCTTTAATAGTACGGTGTCTTCTATGTCGGCCTGTGTCATGGCTGAGGAGGGACGAATGGTCGGGTCGCTGTGACTGAGCACTCGGCCCGTTTGGGTGTTTTCAATCAGCCATTGTGGACGTTTGGTTGCGGCTGTCTGGCGTGTCAGGTTTTGCAGCAAGTCGGGTGTCATGCGCAGCAGCCAGTAACCTCTGGCCGGGCCAATGGGGTGGTTCAGCAATAAATAAGAAAGGCTGCCATCACGGTTACTGGCGTAGTAGTAACCATCGGTGCGCTGGATGGGCTGGCGGTGTTTGATCCAGTCTTCGAGGTAGGCGGCATCGGGGCTGATGCCAGTGCTGTCGATCAGCACTTTTGCGTCGGGGCTTAACCAAGCAAGGCTATGCAGGGACGGTAAGGATTGGCGCAGCCGATTGACCAGGGCTTGTTGCTGGCGCGAGGTGGTTGGCTGCTCGTACTGGGGTAACTGGTTCAGCGCGATTTCGGCTCTGAGGGCCATATTCAAGCTGATGTTGTCCGCCAGGTCGGCGCTGTAATTGATGCTCCATTGCCGCTCTTGCTGAAGGGTTTCCTGATATTGCTCAATTAACAACCAGAACAACATGCCCAGCAAGAATAGAACCAGCGTCGCCAGTGCCCCTTTGAGCGTGCCGCGCACAGGCGTGCCAGTGCGTTGGCCTGGTTTGGGTGCGCGAGTGGACGTTGACGCGTTGACGTTGGGCAAACTGTGATCCTGCGGTTTGGCTGTATGGCTATAAGCCTACGCCCAGAGGACGCCTAGCATGCCTTGGGTTGTGGCAAAGTGCCAGCTCTGTGGCGCCGGTTGGTTTGCCCTGATCAGCGCATTCAGGTAGCTTTGCCGGTTACGCGGGAGCATTCGATCTCCTACACTTAGGCTTTTTGTGCGAGCAGGTATTGATTTCGATCAGTCCCTGACTGACTGCTATGGCCTGATCCGGGCGTAGCTCGCGCTTTATTCATCAGTCACAGACGCTAGGTTCTCCATGGCCCAATACGTTTTCACCATGCATCGGTTGAGCAAAGTTGTTCCGCCGAAGCGGGAAATCCTGAAAAATATCTCCCTGTCGTTTTTCCCGGGCGCCAAGATCGGCGTACTCGGTTTGAACGGTTCGGGTAAATCCACCCTGTTGAAAATCATGGCTGGCGTTGATACCGAGTTTGACGGTGAAGCCCGTCCAATGCCGGACCTGAACATAGGCTATCTGCCACAAGAACCGCAACTGGATCCAAGCAAAACCGTTCGCGAAGTGGTTGAAGAAGCCGTTAGCGTGATCAAGGATGCCCAAGCGCGTCTGGATCAGGTGTATGCCGAATACGCGGACCCGGATGCCGACTTCGACAAGCTGGCTGCTGAACAGGCCAAGCTCGAAGCCATTCTGCAAGCCAGTGACGGTCATAACCTTGAGCGCCAGCTCGAAGTCGCTGCCGATGCACTGCGCCTGCCGGCCTGGGATGCCAAGGTCGAGCACCTGTCGGGTGGTGAAAAACGCCGTGTAGCCCTGTGCCGCCTGTTGCTGTCGGCCCCGGACATGCTGCTGCTCGACGAACCAACCAACCACCTGGATGCTGATTCGGTGGCTTGGCTGGAGCACTTCCTGCACGACTTCCCGGGCACTGTGGTTGCGATTACGCACGACCGTTACTTCCTGGACAACGTGGCGGGCTGGATTCTGGAACTCGACCGCGGTGCGGGCATTCCTTACGAAGGCAACTACTCGGGTTGGCTTGAAGCCAAGTCCGATCGTCTGGCGGCCGAATCCAAACAGCAGTCGGCCCATGAAAAGGCCATGAAAGACGAGCTGGAGTGGGTCCGTAAAGGGGCCAAGGCGCGTCAGTCCAAGTCCAAGGCACGTCTGCAACGCTTCGAAGAACTGCAATCGCAGGAATTCCAGAAGCGTAGCGAAACCAACGAAATCTACATCCCGGCCGGTCCGCGCCTGGGTGACAAGGTTATTGAGTTCAAAAACGTCTCCAAGGGTTACGGCGATCGCGTGCTGATCGACAACCTGTCGTTCGCGATGCCTAAAGGCGCCATTGTTGGCGTGATCGGCGGTAACGGTGCGGGTAAATCGACCCTGTTCCGCATGCTGATGGGCAAAGAGCAGCCGGATTCGGGCAGCATCGAAATTGGCGACACCGTGCAACTGGCGTGTGTTGACCAGAGCCGTGACGACCTGGATGGCAGCAAAACGGTATTCCAGGCCATTTCCGATGGTTCTGATGTGATCCGCATTGGCAACTATGAAATTCCGTCGCGTACCTATGTCGGTCGTTTCAACTTCAAAGGCGGCGATCAGCAGAAGTTCGTCAAGGACTTGTCCGGTGGTGAGCGTGGTCGCTTGCACCTGGCTCTGACCTTGAAAGAGGGCGCCAACGTGTTGCTGCTCGACGAACCGTCCAACGACCTTGACGTTGAGACCTTGCGTTCGCTGGAAGAAGCGCTGCTGGACTTCCCGGGCGCCGCCATTGTGATCTCTCACGATCGGTGGTTCCTTGACCGCGTCGCGACTCACATCCTGGCGTACGAAGACGACTCGCAAGCGGTCTTCTTTGAAGGCAACTACACCGAGTACGAAGCTGATCGTAAAAAGCGCCTCGGCGAAGCGGCCACCTTGCCGCACCGCGTGCGTCACAAAAAACTGGCCCAGTAAGGGCGGTTGCAACACAAGACGGCGCCTTCGGGCGCCGTTTTTTTTGGTGTGCGGACTTCAATTCGTAGCCGCAGCCGAAGGCTGTGTCCGGCGGCGAAGCCGTCGTAAAGGCGGTGTGACATTAAACATGCAGAGACGAATCCTACGATCGCTTCGCAATCGGACGCAGCCTCGCAGCTGCTACGGTTCGGTTTTCAATGGTGCAAAAGTGCGTACAAGAAGCCATTTTTTGGTGCGCAAAACCCTTTGAAATCGGTTCTATTTATATAAAAGCACCATTTAAATTCAGAACTGCGACATTTTGCGCTGTCGCGGTGCGACATGAATTGATAAAGTTCTGGCCAATCGCCTTCTAACGACAACAAATTTGCCGAGACTTTTCCATGATCGAATCCGTCGACCACTTCCTTGCCCGCCTGAAAAAACGTGACCCGGACCAACCGGAATTCCACCAGGCTGTGGAAGAAGTCCTGCGCAGCCTTTGGCCTTTTCTTGAAGCCAACCCTCATTACCTGACCTCCGGCATTCTTGAGCGCATCTGTGAGCCCGAGCGTGCCATCGTGTTCCGTGTCTCGTGGGTCGACGACGAAGGCAAAGTGCGGGTCAATCGCGGTTTCCGTATTCAGATGAACAGTGCCATTGGCCCGTACAAAGGTGGATTGCGCTTCCACCCCTCGGTCAATTTAGGTGTTCTGAAGTTTCTGGCCTTTGAACAAACCTTCAAAAACTCCCTGACCTCGTTGCCTATGGGCGGCGGCAAGGGTGGATCGGACTTCAACCCTAAAGGCAAAAGCGACGCCGAAGTCATGCGGTTTTGTCAGGCATTCATGAGTGAGCTGTACCGCCATATCGGTTCGGATGTGGACGTGCCCGCGGGTGATATCGGCGTGGGCGCACGGGAAATCGGCTTTATGTTCGGCCAATACAAGCGTCTGAGTAATCAATTTACCTCGGTGCTGACCGGCAAAGGCATGAGCTACGGGGGCAGTTTGATCCGTCCGGAAGCCACCGGTTTTGGCTGTGTGTACTTCGCTCAGGAAATGCTCAAGCGCAGCGGTCAGCGTATTGACGGCAAGCGGGTCGCCATCTCCGGTTCCGGTAACGTTGCGCAGTACGCGGCACGTAAGGTGATGGATCTGGGCGGTAAAGTGATTTCGCTGTCTGATTCCGAAGGCACGCTGTACTGCGAAGCGGGTTTGAGCGAAGAGCAGTGGGAAGCGCTGATGGAGCTCAAAAACGTCAAGCGTGGCCGCATCAGCGAGCTGGCGACACAGTTTGGTCTGGAGTTCCTGGCCGGCCAGCACCCGTGGAGTCTGGTGTGCGACATAGCCCTGCCTTGCGCGACCCAGAACGAACTGGACGCCGAGGCGGCGCGCACGCTATTGCGCAATGGCTGCGTGTGCGTGGCTGAAGGGGCGAACATGCCGACCACCCTTGAGGCTGTCGATCTGTTTATTGAAGCGGGTACTTTGTTTGCGCCGGGCAAGGCTTCAAATGCCGGTGGGGTAGCCGTGAGCGGCCTGGAAATGTCGCAGAACGCCATGCGCTTACTGTGGACGGCAGGCGAGGTGGACAGCAAGTTACACAACATCATGCAGTCCATTCACCATGCGTGCGTGCACTACGGTGAAGAAAACGGCCGCATCAACTACGTCAAAGGCGCCAACATTGCCGGTTTCGTCAAAGTGGCCGATGCCATGCTGGCTCAAGGCGTGGTTTAAGCCGGTTCAATCTTGATGATTTCGACCTGCACATTCCCGGCAGGTCGAACCCACAACACCTCATCGCCCAGCTGTGTCTTGAGCAGGGCTCGCCCCAGCGGCGAGCCCCAGTTGATCAGCCCGTTGCGTGTATCGGCCTGATCCTCGCCTACCAATTGCACCCGCTGCTCAACGCCGTGTTCATCGGCAAATGTCACCCAACTGCCAATCTGCACCTCCTGCGTAGATGTCGCGGGAGCAATGACGCGGGCGGTGTTTAACCGCTGATTGAAGTAGCGCAAGTCGCGTTCAAGCTCGGCTATTCGCTGTTTATCGGCCTGCTCGCCGCGTGCGGTTTCGTCACTGTGCTGGCGCTGTAACTCGCTGACCCTGGCCTGCATCTGGGCCAGCCCTTCAGCGGTCACCAGGTTGGGCTGATCGCTGACGTGGCGCTCAATGGGCGTATTGGCCTGATCGGCAGCGTTGTCTTCATTTACAAATGCGCGGCTCATAGGGATTTTCCTTGTGGCTACAAGGTTCAGAGCACGGCTGAGTGTGCGGGTTCAATTCCTTTTGAGTGACACACCGATGCGTCCAGTCTGCGACCGCTTCGCGCTCGGTCGCAGCCTTCGGCAGCGATTACTAGTAGTGATACCACTTCACTTCCAGCATCACTTCGTTGATGGGGGAGGTGAGCTTGCTGAACTCTCGTTGAGCACTCAAGCGCACTCCCAGATTACGAGACACTTCCCACTGTTGATTCAAACTGAGGCTACGGCGGATTTCTCCATTGGCGAAGTAGTCACCCTTGGCCTCAAGGCTCAGATTACCCACCGGGTTACGCCACAGCACACCGGTATTAAAACCGGCAGCGGGTGATACGAAGGCCGCGAAGTCATTGTTGTGTTCTATCCGCACAGTCCCCAGCGCAAAGCCGAGCATGTCTTCACCCAATTGCCAGGTGCCGCCCGCGCCGCCGTTGACATGACTCACCAGATTTTCGTCGCCGTGCTTGCCCAGTACCCGTTCTAGCCCGCCGCCGACTTGCCATGACCACGGCTTAAGCAGCTCGTTACGCGGCGTCAGGGAGCGGATATTGGCCAGATCCAGCTGCTGGACTTGCCATTTATTACCTTCGTACTGGCGCAGTTTGAGTTGCAGAATTTCAATCTGCGCCCCCAGCGGGAAGCCCGGCGCGTTGTCGTTCAGGTCGTGATAGGCCATGCGCAAGCCGTACTCGGCAAACGCTTTGTCGTCGCGGCTACCGGCACCTAATTGCCAGGTGCGCGACTCGTGGCCGTTTTCAGGTAATTCAGGTTTCTCGACCTTTAGTTCGGGCGCAGGGTTCTGGTTGATCGCTCGCAGCAGTTCAAAGCTGCGTTGCGAACGCCCGGCATCGCGCTCAAGGCCATTGGCACGATAGCGTTCAAGGCGATACGCCGCGTCAATAATCAACGCCTGGCGTTCTTTGGGCAGCGCCTTGAAAGCCGGATTCTGCAGCTGCGCCTGATCGGCGCTGACCTGCAGTACCCATTGCTGTTCTTGCGGATCGAGCACCTTGGCCCGATCCAGCAGTTCACGCTCGCGGGATGGCCGGTATTCAATGCTTTCTACCAGCCCGGCTTCCTTGACGGCTTTCACTGTGTCGGTGGGGATTGCGGTCAGCGGGAACTGGGTGGTCAGTTGCAAGCCGGGACGCGCAACTTGCAGCAGCTCCAGCAGGCGGTATGAGCAGTTTTCGTCAAAGAAAAAGTAGTCAAACTGAACCTGTTTAAGCTCCCACACATGTTCAACCATGCGTTGGGTTTCTTCGGGTGCCAGGTTCAGGCGGTATTCCCACAGGTCACGGTTTTCCAGACTGCGGTATTCCGAAAGCTTTTCCTGATACGGCACCAGTGCGAACAGGCCGGGATAGCCGCCGGCCAAGCCCTTCCAGGCATACAGGATGCTGTTGTCAGAGCCTTCAATGTAAGCGCCAAAGTTGATCGCATAGCTGAGCAGCGCCGTCTTGTTGCTCTGTACGTCAGCCTGGTCGATCCGCAACAAGGTATGGCCAAACATGGAGGACGGGCTGTTCAGGTACGCGGCCGGGAAAATCATCACCGTGCTGTGGGGCGCCACGTCTTTGAACCATTGAGTGAACTCTGCGCAATCGGCCTTGGGCAGGTCGGTCAGGTTCAGTTGGGCTTTGAGCCAGCGAGTTCGTGCCGGGTAGACACATTGTGGGTGTTTATCGCCCAGGCTCAGGGGGGTATACAACGCCTCGACGGTGGCGCGTAGTTCTGCGTCCGGATGATGAGCACCGTCAGGGGCGAGAAAAAATTTGTCATCGCTGACATAGCTGCGCCAACCACTGAGCTTGCCAGCCTCGTAATGACCCAAAGAAATCCAGAATGGATCATTGGCCAGTTGTTGCACACGTTGATTGTCGAGCTGGGGAGAGGCATACAGCGGGGCGCAGGCACAGAGCGCCAGATAGGCAAGGCGTTTGAGCATGTTCGGCAACTGTTGTCAGACGAAGAGAGGTGTCGCGACACAATACCCGCTCCCGAAGGAGCGGGCAGGCCTCATTTACGCAGCTGTTGCGTACTTGGACAGGCGTGCGTCACTTTTCAGCACGGCCAGGGTGTTGTTGTGAATATCTTCCGCAGTTACATCAGCTTTGCTGAAGATTTGTTGGAAGTGTTCGTGGGTAACGGCTGCAAAATGCTCGCGATCTTCAGGTGCGACACCCAGAACCACCGCATAGGTCGTCAGTGCTTCGCCATTGCCTTTGGCCATGTCTTCGGACAGCTCGTTCATCATGCCATTCATGGCAATCCACGATTTGCCGCCGTAGGTCAGGGCGTCTTTGGTGGTACAGCCGTTGGTGCCGGAGGTCATGCCGAAGGTGGCGTTACCGGAAGTGCCGTTGGTAGTGGATGCCAGGAAGTGGGCAGGTGTACCGCGCTGACCTTCAAACAACATGTTGCCCCAACCGCAGTTCGGGCCACCGGGCGCTTGCGCCATGGCATTGAGGGATACAACGGTAAAGAGAGTACCAAGAAGAATCCGTTTCATAAGCTGAGATCTCTATGTGTATGCAACCAATGGACAAGGGGTTCTGGCTCATTGCGCCAGTACGGGTCGGTTATTACTCCAGCCGCGTAACATGTAGGAGTCTAGGCACGATCGTAGGGTTCCGTGATTTTTTGTAAAACAATCGTGGCTTGAGCACATTTTCGTCCCGTAAATACGGGGGGGTAAGATTTCACGCGATGTGTGCCTTGCCAGTCGTGCATGGCCAGCGCCAGAATGCCTGCATCTGCCCCGCCCGATGTAAGGAAGCCCGATGCCTGATTCTGTTGCTGCCAGCTTGCGTCTAGCGCCTGACGCGCTAACCCGTCCGTTCTCCGCTGAACAGTTCAGCTTCTCGACCACCAATGATTTGGAGCCCTTTCGCGGCATTCTCGGCCAGGAGCGTGCGGTCGAAGCCCTGCAGTTTGGCGTGGCCATGCCGCGCCCCGGTTACAACGTGTTTGTGATGGGCGAGCCCGGGACTGGGCGTTTTTCGTTTGTTAAACGCTACCTCAAAGCTGAAGGCAAGCGGCTCAAGTCACCCAGCGACTGGGTGTACGTCAACAATTTCGATGACCCTCGCGAGCCGCGAGCACTGGAACTGCCGGCCAGCACGGCGGGCGCGTTTATCGGTGATATCAATGGCCTGATCGACAACTTGCTGGCAACGTTCCCGGCGGTGTTTGAGCACCCGACGTACCAACAGCGCAAAAGCGCGATTGATCGCGGCTTCAACCAGCGCTACGACCGTGCCCTTGATGTGATCGAGCGCTTGGCACTGGAAAAAGGCGTGGCGTTATACCGCGACAGCAGCAACGTCGCGTTTACGCCCATGAGTGACGGCAAGGCGTTGGACGAAGCCGAGTTCTCGCAGTTGCCGGAGGAAGAGCGCGAGCGCTTCCACGAAGATATATCTGCACTTGAGGAGCGTCTCAACGAAGAGCTGGCCAGCCTGCCGCAGTGGAAGCGAGAGTCGAACAACCAGCTGCGTCAGTTGAACGAAGAAACGATCACCTTGGCGTTGCAACCCTTGTTGGCACCTCTGTCGCAAAAGTACGCCGAAAATGCTGAAGTGTGCGGCTATTTGCAGGCGATGCAGGTGTATCTGCTTAAAACTGTGGTCGAGCAGCTGGTCGATGACAGCAAGACCGATGCTCAAGCGCGCAAGTTGCTTGAGGAGCAATACCTGCCGAGTCTGGTGGTTGGCCAACCCATGAGTGGTGGCGCGCCGGTGGTGTTTGAACCGCACCCGACTTACGACAATTTGTTTGGCCGTATTGAATACAGCACCGACCAAGGCGCGCTGTACACCACGTATCGACAGCTGCGTCCGGGGGCGTTGCACCGTGCGAACGGTGGCTTTTTGATCCTTGAAGCCGAGAAGATGCTGAGCGAACCCTATGTGTGGGATGCGCTGAAGCGGGCCTTGCAATCGCGCAAACTGAAAATGGAGTCGCCGCTGGGTGAAATGGGACGTCTGGCCACCATTACCCTGAGCCCGCAAGTGATTCCCTTGCAGGTCAAAGTCATCATCATTGGTGCTCGCCAGTTGTATTACACGCTGCAAGACCTTGATCCGGACTTCCAGGAGATGTTCCGGGTGTTGGTGGACTTCGATGAAGATATTCCGATGGTCGACGAGAGCCTTGAACAGTTCGCTCAGCTGTTGACCACACGCACTTGCGAAGAAGGCATGGCGCCGCTGACGGCTGATGCCGTGGCGCGACTGGCCACCTACAGCGCCCGTCTGGCCGAGCATCAGGGGCGTTTATCAGCCCGTATCGGCGACTTGTTTCAGTTGGTCAGCGAGGCGGATTTTATCCGTCACCTGGCCAACGATGAAATGACCGACGCGGGGCATATCGAACGTGCGTTGAAGGCCAAGGCCACGCGTACCGGGCGCGTGTCTGCACGGATTCTCGATGACATGCTGGCCGGGATCATTCTGATCGACACCGATGGCGCTGCGGTCGGCAAGTGCAATGGCTTGACTGTACTTGAGGTGGGCGATTCAGCGTTTGGCGTGCCGGCGCGCATTTCCGCCACGGTGTATCCGGGCGGCAGCGGTATTGTCGATATTGAGCGCGAGGTAAACCTGGGGCAGCCGATTCACTCCAAGGGCGTAATGATTCTGACCGGGTATCTGGGCAGCCGTTATGCACAGGAGTTCCCGCTGGCGATCTCGGCGAGTATTGCGCTGGAACAGTCCTACGGTTACGTCGATGGCGACAGTGCGTCACTGGGCGAGGCTTGCACGCTGATCTCGGCGCTCTCGAAAACGCCGCTCAAGCAGTGTTTTGCAATTACGGGGTCGATCAACCAGTTTGGTGAAGTCCAAGCGGTAGGCGGAGTTAACGAGAAAATCGAAGGCTTCTTCCGACTGTGTGAAGCGCGCGGTCTTACGGGGGAGCAGGGCGCGATCATCCCGCAAGCCAACGTGGCCACCTTGATGCTGGACGAGAAGGTGCTGCAAGCCGTGCGTGATGGCAAGTTCCACGTGTACGCCGTGCGTCAGGCGGATGAAGCCTTGAGTCTGCTGGTGGGTGAGCCTGCGGGTGAGCCCGATGCCGAAGGGCAATTCCCTGAAGGCAGCGTCAATGCCCGGGTGGTTGAGCGTTTGCGGGTAATTGCCGAGATGATCAGTGACGAAGACCTCAAAGAGGCCGAGAAAGAGCTGATTGCTGAAACCTTGGCGGCGAAGCAAAAGCCCGCTTAAAAGCCCCTCACCCTAGCCCTCTCCCAGAGGGAGAGGGGACTTGTGCAGCGCCACTAATCAGCCCCCTCTCCCTCTGGGAGAGGGTTGGGGTGAGGGTGTTGGGCGCTCACCTGCCTTCCGTTGGTCACGACATTCTCACCTGTCAGATATTTCTTCTATGCTCACCTCAAGGACCTCCACTGTAGTCAGCGGAATGATGCAGCCCGTTTTGAGCGGCTGATACAGGATCTACCGAGGGTCGCCGCCATGTCGCGCAACCTTTGCCTTACACGCCAATGCTTTGGCTTGGTTACCCGTATTGAATGCAGCGTTCGCCCGCTGGCAGGCAATAACGGGATGTGGACACTGCTCTTTGCCGCAGGCCTGGCAGGCGAGCAACCGACCACGATCAAAGCCCAAGGCCCTTTTCCCGGCCCGTTCGCGGCTGAATCTACCCTTGACTCCATCGTCGAAAGCCTGACGCTGCATGGTTATCAAGTGGCCAATGACCCGCAAATCTGGTGCCTGCATGTGCAGGCCCAGTTGCGCGAGATCAATGGCGGGCGGGCTCACTCGTTCAGTTAGCGGGGGGCTGTCGTATCCGGGACTTTGGCCAGTTTGACTTCAAATCCGTATTCGACGGGGTTCAGCGCTGTGCGGCTGTAGCTCTCAATCAAAGTCGGCTGCCCATAAAAGTAATGCACGTCAAATAAGGCAGGGCCATCCGGTTCTGCGCTATGGCTGACGGCCAGTACTTCTTTCAGGTAGTTGCCGGTGTCGTCCTTGGCGTAAAAGCGCCAGGCTTCCGCCGGAAACAGTTTTTGATCAACGACCAGTGCATTGCCTTTGAGCTCAAGACCTTTGGGCAACTGCGCGGTATTGAAGGCGTGTTTGTCGATGGAGGCGATAAACAGTGGCATTGAACCCACCGCATACGCCGGTGTTTCGGGGAACAGGTTGAGGTCGTAGGTGATGACCCCTGTGTGCGGGTCGACATCAAACGCTTCGACAGGCAGTTCGAGCGGCTCGCTACGTTGGCCGTGCTCATCCTCTGCGAAGAAGGTGACAGGCGCCTCAGAAGTGTCTGGCAGTACGCCCAGCAACTCATCATTGAATGTCGGCGGGTGACTGAACTCAATCGTTGCCGCGCTGGCGTCTTCAACGGATTGACTGATGATCACACTCTTGGTCAATTGCTGCGGCTCAAGTGCCGAACCCTTCAGGTAGTTGGCGGCCTGATCGTCATACACCACGACGGATAACGGCAGAGATTGAATATCCTTGCTCACCACTGTCTTGTCGAGGTTGCGCACTGGCAAGTCAATGGTTTTGCGCGTGACATTGGCGGTGGAAAAGTCGAGCACGCTGATATCGAGGTTCTCAACTGGGCCGTTGAAATACACCTTGCTGTAGTGATGCGGGTGTTCGGCCTCAAAGGCTTTTTGCTCGTCATCCAACTGCTGGCCAAATGCGTCGCTCCATGCGGTTTGCTTTAGCATTTCATCCAGTTGCTGTTGATAAAACGCCAGTTGCTCGGCGTTTTCATTGATGGACCCGGCGCGTGACAGAAATTGCCCCGTGTGGTCGCGGGCCTGAATGATTAGAGGGTTGAGCGGCGTGTCGCGGACTTCAGCGGCCAGCGGTGCGCTGTTGATGATGTCGACTTCAGCGACATTTTTATCCAGCGACAGCAGGGTCACGCTGATCGTGCCGTCGGTACGGGTTTTGCCCACGTCTTCGCGTGTCAGTTTGAAATTAACCACGTTGCCGGGGGCGATCACCTCGACTTTGCCGTGCAGCATCAGGGGCTGCGGCTGTTGCGCGTTCGCAGTTTCTACCCCGTCGACATAGGGGTAGGTGATGGTGAGGTCGTCAGGGTTGCTCAAATTGGCACTGGAAGGGCTGAGTTGGATGCCTGGGTCGGTTTCAGACCACTCGGGCTGGAAGGGCACCACGTGTTTATTGCTCAGGGTTACGGACTGCCATTCCAGTGCATGGGGGAACGGGAACTCGGCATTGCTATTGGCCGGGAACGGAAAGACTGGCTCCAGATCGGTCAAATAATCAGAGCTGGAGTTTTTGCGCAGCACAAACAGGCCGTTGATATAGGTGTCGGTTAGGGCCTGGCTGTCAGGGTAATGCTTGAGCAGCGCGAGATCGTCGTTGCCGTATTCGGTTTCGAAGGGCTTGTCTTGCAGCTTGATGCGCGCGCGTTCCAATAGCAGCAGCGAGCCGCCTAGGTCTGCAACGGCGTCTTTGAGCTGCTGATCCTGAATCGAATCGAGGGTCTTTTCGAACGCTGCGTTTCTGTCTTCCAGGCTGGCCTGCTGAGGTTTATCGTCCGGCGAGCAGCCGCCCGTGATGAGCAACGCTATTGAAAGCCCGAGACAACCCAAGGGGAATCGCAGATCCATTGTTCAGTTCCTGTGCGTAACGATGCCGAAGGGATGGACACTAGCAGAAAATGTTTTTACCGGCTGTTTCGAAGGCTTTATCTCTGTGCTTTTGTCACTGATATACTCGCGCCCATTTTTTTTAATACCCAGTGAGATTCAATGGAACGCTTTATCGAAAACGCAATGTACGCCTCCCGCTGGATTCTGGCGCCGATTTACTTTGGCCTGTCTCTGGGCTTGCTGGCTTTGGCATTGAAGTTCTTTCAGGAAGTGTTTCACGTCATTCCCAACGTGTTTGCATTATCTGAATCGGACTTGATCCTGGTCATCCTGTCGTTGATTGATATGGCGCTGGTGGGCGGTTTGCTGGTGATGGTGATGATTTCGGGTTATGAGAACTTTGTCTCGCAGCTGGACATCGACGAGCACAAGGAAAAGCTTAGCTGGTTAGGCACGATGGACTCGACGTCGCTGAAGATGAAAGTCGCCGCGTCAATTGTGGCCATTTCGTCTATCCACCTGCTGCGGGTGTTTATGGACGCGCGCAATATCGAAACTCAGTACCTGATGTGGTACGTGATCATTCACATGACCTTTGTGGTGTCAGCCTTTGCGATGGGTTATCTGGATAAGCTGACCAAGCATTAACCTGTGTGCAAACGCGCCTTACAAGAAGCTGGGCTTCGATGGCTTTGGGGCCTGTGATAGTCTGCTCGCCCTTTTTTGGATTCTGGCGCCTGGGAAGTGCCTGTTGAGAAACAGGTTTTCTTATGCGCCCTACAGCGGAGCAGTGTTATGTCCGAAGTAAATCTGTCGACCGACGAAACCCGCGTTAGCTACGGCATTGGCCGCCAGCTGGGCGATCAACTGCGCGACAACCCACCACCTGGCGTAAGCCTGGATGCAATTCTGGCTGGTCTGACTGATGCTTTCGCTGGCAAGGAAAGCCGTGTAGGTCAGGAAGAAATGTCGGCCAGCTTCAAAGTGATCCGCGAGATCATGCAAGCTGAAGCGGCTGCCAAGGCAGAAGCGGCAGCTGGCGAAGGCAAGGCTTTCCTGGCTGAAAATGCCAAGAAAGACGGCATCACCACCTTGGCTTCGGGTCTGCAATTTGAAGTCGTGACAACAGGTGAAGGCGCCAAGCCATCCCGTGAAGACACCGTGCGTGTTCACTACCACGGCACCCTGATCGACGGCACTGTCTTTGACAGCTCCTACGATCGTGGTCAGCCAGCCGAGTTTCCGGTGGGTGGCGTGATTGCAGGTTGGACCGAAGCCCTGCAACTGATGAATGCCGGCAGCAAATGGCGCATCTACGTGCCGAGCGAACTGGCTTACGGCGCTCAAGGCGTTGGCAGCATTGCTCCGCACAGCGTGCTGGTATTCGACGTTGAGTTGCTGGAAGTTCTGTAAGAACCCGGCGTTTTGACGTTGGCTGCGGGTTTGCTGGCAAACCCGCAGCTACACCGGGCGTTTCATATTTCGATCTTGGCGTGATGTTCGTGCGTCTCGCTCACGCCAGCAGGGCGCAATGCCCGGGCGTAGCAAAACAGAAATAGATTGCGCACCAACTCTTTGAGCACCCCCGGCTCGTTTGAGTTAAGGCCATTGAAATCAAGATCCCCTTGATCCTGAAGTTCGTTCAGGGCTTCTTCTTCCAGTACCGCACAGACTTCTCCGGTTTCCCTATGCAGGATTCGCAGGTACGGATGTGGGCGGTCCAGCCAGGCATCAATCAAATACGTCATGGTCGTCATCTCCTTGGTTAATACCAATGAGAATAATTCTTATTCAGTTAATAGCAAGTGCCTATTGGCGGATTTCTGATCTTTATGCGTTGCAACTGCTGCGGATCAAAGTTGCTGGCTTTTTGATATTGCGGGAGTGGGGAGGGTGGTGCACCTTCCTGCGCAGGAGCAGGAAGGCGTGCAGCAGAGTCAGACTTTTCGTACGAACTCGGACTTGAGTTTCATCGGGCCGATACCGTCGATCTTGCAGTCAATATCGTGGTCACCGTCGCACAAGCGGATGTTTTTAACCTTGGTGCCGACTTTAACCACCAGTGAAGTGCCCTTGATTTTCAGGTCTTTGATCACGGTAATGGTGTCGCCATCGGTCAGCACAGTGCCTGCGGAGTCTTTGTAGACTTTTACGTCATCAGCCGCTTCAGCGTCGCCAGTGGCAGACCATTCGTGGGCGCATTCCGGGCATATCAGCTGTGCGCCATCTTCGTAGGTGTATTCGGAGTTGCATTTTGGGCAGGGTGGCAACGTGCTCACTAAAGCTCCTTAAGCGTCAGGTCGGCTAAAAGGCGCGCATTGTATAGGGTTTTATCGGCGAAGGCGAAAACCCTCACCCTAGCCCTCTCCCAGAGGGAGAGGGGACTGACCGGGCGCGAACTTAAGATCACCGACAATCAACGCCTCCCCCGGAGGGAGAGGGGACTGACCGGGTGCGAACTTAAGATCACCGACAATCAGCTCCTCCCCCGAAGGGATAGGGTACTGACCGCACGCGAACTTAAGATCACCGACAATCAGCTCCTCCCCCGAAGGGAGAGGGGACTGACCGGGTGCGAACTTAAGATCACCGACAATCAGCTCCCTCTCCCTCCGGGAGAGGGTTGGGGTGAGGGGCTAAGGATCAGTGCGTACGTGCGACCGCAAATTCGCTCAGCTCAACCAGCGCATCGCGGTATTCGCTCGGCGGCAGGGCTTCGAGGCACACAATGGCGCGGGCAACGAAGTCGCGGGCCAACTGGGCGGTGTAGTCCAGGGAGCCAGAGGCTTCAACGGCCTCACGAATGCTTTCAAGGTCTTCAATGCCACCTTTCTGGATGGCTTTGCGAACCAGGGCCGCCTGTTCAGGCGTGCCTTCGCGCATGGTGTAGATCAGTGGCAGCGTCGGTTTGCCTTCTGCAAGGTCGTCACCGACGTTCTTGCCCAAGGACTCCGCGTCGCCCCGGTAGTCGAGCAAGTCGTCGACCAACTGGAACGCGACGCCAAGATGATCGCCGAACGTGCGCAGCGCTTCACTTTGCTCAGGGGTTGCACCGGCCAGCGCCGCAGCACTGTGGGTCGAAGCCTCGAAAAGCATTGCGGTTTTACCGCGAATGACTTCCATGTAGGTTTCTTCGGTGGTGCTGGCGTCTCGTACCTTGGACAGTTGCAGTACTTCGCCTTCGGCAATGATGCGGGTGGCTTGCGACAGGATTTTCATCACCGGCATCGAGCCCAGCTCAACCATCATTTCGAAAGAACGAGAGTACAGAAAGTCGCCGACCAGTACGCTGGGTGCATTGCCCCAGGTAGCATTGGCAGTTTTGCGGCCTCGGCGCATGCCGGACATGTCCACAACGTCGTCGTGAAGCAAGGTGGCGGTGTGCAGGAACTCAATGGTGGCGGCCAGCAGGCGCAAGTCATCGCCTTCGCGACCCAGGGCCTTGCCACACAGCAACACTAATAAAGGACGCAAACGCTTGCCGCCGGCCGAAGTAATGTAGTCGCCGATTTTTGAGACCAGCGGTACGCGTGAAGTCAGCTGCTTCTTGATGATGCCGTCGACGGCGCTAAAATCGTCCGCCACCGCGCGGTAGAAAGCTTGGGGTTGCATCAGCGACAGGTGCTCCAGAAGGGTTGCGCGGCATGCTAGGTCGGGGGGCTGGGCGTGTCAAGGCGGATGGACGGCCCCTTGCAAGCCAGACCTGCCTTGCGTACAATCGCGCACCCTGAACTTCCTGGGCAGCACCTGCCTTACGCAATTGCATCTGGGCCGTTCCAGCCCCATGCAGCCATGCCAGCCAATACCTTTACCTATAAAGCGCTGGGTGAGCAGGATTATCGGAGAAATACCATGTCGTACGCAGTAATCGTTACTGGTGGCAAGCAGTACAAAGTAGCTCCAGGTGAATACCTGAAGATCGAAAAACTGGAAATCGCTACCGGCGAATCCGTAACTTTTGATCGCGTTCTGTTGGTTGCCAATGGCGACGACGTAAATATCGGCGCTCCAGTTGTACCTGGCGCCACTGTTGTGGCTGAAGTGATCTCCCAAGGTCGTCACGATAAAGTCCGCATCATCAAGTTCCGTCGTCGTAAGCACCACATGAAGCGTATGGGCCACCGCCAGTGGTACACCGAGATCAAAATCACCGGTATTCAGGCTTAATTTCAGCCTAATTCCTCACTAGGAGAATTGACTCATGGCACACAAAAAAGCTGGTGGTAGTACCCGTAACGGTCGCGACTCAGAAGCCAAACGCCTTGGCGTGAAGATGTATGGCGGCCAGGCTATCATCCCGGGCAACATCATCGTGCGTCAGCGCGGCACCCAATTCCACGCTGGCTACGGCGTTGGTATGGGCAAAGATCACACCCTGTTCGCGAAAGTGGAAGGCGTGATCAAGTTCCAGGTTAAAGGCGCCTTCGGTCGTCGCTATGTAAGCATCGTTCCGAAGACAGCAGTCGTCGCAGCGTAATAGCTTGGTAGCTGGAAGAGCCCTGTCTTGCGACGGGGCTTTTTCGTTTGTGGGGTGAGTCTCTTGCAAAACTGTTTGTATGGGCTGCTGGCGCTGGATTTAACGGACGTTGATTGAGGTCGCTGCGCTCATTTTTGCAAGAGTCTTATGTCTTGGTTTTAATCGGCTCGTCCTGATGACGAGAGGCGCGTTTTGTTATGAAGTTTGTTGATGAAGTATCGATCAAAGTAAAAGCAGGCGACGGCGGTAACGGTTGCATGAGTTTCCGTCGCGAGAAATTCATCGAAAACGGTGGTCCTAACGGTGGTGATGGGGGTGATGGCGGCTCGATCTATATGGTCGCCGACGAAAACCTGAACACCTTGGTTGACTACCGTTATACCCGTCACTTCGATGCTCAGCGTGGCTCCAATGGCGGCAGCGCGGATTGCACCGGTCGTAAAGGCGAAGACTTGGAGCTGCGTGTTCCGGTCGGCACGACGGTGATCGATGCGGGCACTCAAGAAATCATCGGCGACCTGACCAAGGCGGGTCAGCGTTTGATGGTGGTGCACGGCGGTTGGCACGGTCTGGGTAACACGCGCTTCAAGTCCAGTACTAACCGCGCTCCGCGTCAAACCACGCCGGGCAAGCCGGGTGAGCAGCGTGACCTGAAACTGGAATTGAAAGTACTGGCTGACGTCGGTTTGCTGGGCTTGCCGAATGCCGGCAAAAGTACCTTCATCCGTTCGGTGTCTGCGGCCAAGCCAAAAGTGGCGGATTATCCGTTCACCACCCTGGTGCCAAACCTGGGTGTGGTCAGTGTCGATCGCTGGAAAAGCTTCGTAATTGCCGATATTCCGGGCTTGATCGAGGGGGCGTCCGATGGCGCGGGCCTGGGGATTCGCTTCCTTAAGCACTTGGCGCGTACGCGTCTGTTGTTGCACCTCGTCGACATGGCGCCGGTTGAAGGCACTGAAAGTGCTGCCGATACCGCTGAAGTCATCGTTAACGAGCTGACCAAATTCAGCCCGTCGCTGGCTGAGCGTGATCGCTGGCTGATACTGAACAAGTGCGATTCGTTGCCGCAAGAAGAGCACGACGCTCGCGTCAAAGAGGTCGTTGATCGTCTTGAGTGGACTGGCCCTGTGTACGTGATTTCGGCGATTGCCAAGATCGGTACTGAAAAGCTGTGCCACGACATCATGCGTTACCTGGAAGATCGTGCTGATCGTCTGGCCAATGATCCGGCTTACAAGGCTGAGTTGGCAGATCTTGATCAGCGCATCGAAGACGAGGCGCGTGCTCAGTTGCAGGCTCTGGACGATAAGCGTGCCCTGCGTCGCAGCGGCGTGAAGAGCGTTCACGACATCGGTGAAGATGACTGGGACGAAGAGGATGTTGATGACGAAGATGGTCCGGAAATCATTTACGTCCGCGACTGATTTGTTGCAGTAAACTACAGCGCCGCTCAATTGAGCGGCGTTTTAGCATCTGTGGTACAGAGGTCAAAATAATTCCATGGGCAGCGCTCGGTCGCGCTGCTCTCAGGCATAGGTTGAGTGATGATGCGGAGCAAGGTGACGGGTGCGCAACGTTGGGTCGTGAAGATCGGCAGCGCATTACTGACGGCAGATGGCAAGGGTCTGGATCGCGCAGCAATGGGTGTCTGGGTCGAGCAAATGGTCGCCCTGCACGAGGCAGGCGTGGAGTTGGTGCTGGTTTCCTCCGGTGCGGTGGCGGCGGGCATGAGTCGCTTGGGCTGGACGGTACGACCGAGTGCCATGCATGAGTTGCAGGCCGCTGCTGCCATTGGCCAGATGGGGCTGGTGCAGGCTTGGGAGTCGAGTTTTGCCGAGCACTCACGGCATACCGCGCAAATTCTGCTGACCCATGATGACTTGTCTGACCGCAAGCGCTATCTGAACGCGCGAAGCACCTTGCGTGCCCTGGTTGAGTTGGGTGTGATCCCGGTCATCAATGAAAATGACACGGTCGTTACCGACGAGATTCGTTTTGGTGATAACGACACGCTGGCTGCACTGGTCGCCAATCTGGTCGAAGCGGATTTGCTGGTTATTTTGACCGATCGCGACGGCATGTTTGATGCGGATCCGCGTAATAATCCCGATGCAAAAATGATTTACGAGGCGCGTGCCGACGACCCTGCGCTTGATGCTGTGGCCGGTGGCACGGGCGGTGCGCTGGGTCGTGGCGGAATGCAGACCAAGTTGCGTGCTGCGCGACTGGCTGCGCGTTCGGGCGCGCACACCATTATTGTCGGTGGCAGGCTGGAGCGGGTGCTGGATCGGCTCAAGGCTGGCGAGCGCATAGGTACCTTGCTATCCCCTGAGCGCGGTCTGTTGGCTGCACGCAAACAGTGGCTGGCTGGGCATTTACAGACGCGTGGCACGCTGGTGCTGGATGACGGTGCTGTCGCTGCTTTGTCCAAGGGCAATAAAAGTTTGTTGCCGGTGGGCGTGAAGGCGGTGCAGGGCGGTTTTCGCCGGGGCGAGATGGTGGTCTGTGTAGCGGCCGACGGGCGAGAAATCGCGCGTGGGCTGGCCAACTACAGCGCGTCGGAAGCGCAAAAAATAATTGGGCTGCCGTCAGATGCGATTGTCGGTGTGCTGGGGTATATGGCAGAGCCGGAACTGGTTCATCGCGATAACCTGATTCTGGTTTGATTTTGAGGTGTGGGATGCGCTTGATTGGCGGGCTGTTGGGTTTGATGTTGATGATGCCGTTAATGGCATCGGCGGAAGAAATTGGCTCGGTGTCGACGGTCTTCAAATTGGTTGGGCCCAATGACCGCATTGTGGTCGAGGCATTCGATGATCCCAAGGTTGAAGGCGTGACCTGCTACCTCTCGCGTGCCAAAACAGGCGGTATGAAAGGTGGTTTGGGCTTGGCTGAGGATCGTGCTGAAGCGTCTATTGCTTGTCGTCAAACGGGGCCTATCAGCTTCAAGGGCGAACTTAAAGATGGCGAGGAAGTGTTCAAGGAGCGGACATCGCTGGTGTTCAAGACCATGCAGGTCGTGCGCTTCCTCGACAAGAAGCGCAATACCCTGGTTTATCTTGTGTACAGCGATCGCTTGATCGAAGGTAGCCCGCAGAATGCGGTGACGGCCATTCCGATTCTGCCGTGGCCTCAGGGCTAAAGCGCTTAAATAAAAAAACCGCGTATATCGCGGTTTTTTATTGCCTGCCTCTCCCTGGTTTTGTAGCAGCTGAGGAGCGCAGCGAGGCTGCGTTCGAGCGCGAAGCGGTCGCAAATTCTGCGGGTGCGTTCAGGCTGGATGCTCGCAATCTCATGGTTTACGACGGCTTTGCCGTCGCTCGCAGCCTTGCTGCGCTCCTCAGCAACTACAGGATCGAGATCAATTCTGAGGCAATAAAAAACCGACCCTAGGGTCGGTTTTTTAAAAAGCTTATCGCTTAAGCGGCAGTCGCAAGGTTCAACGCCTTGACGTGGCCATTCAGGCGGCTCTTATGGCGAGCAGCTTTGTTCTTGTGGATGATGCCTTTATCGGCCATACGGTCGATAACAGGAACAGCCAGAACATAAGCAGCTTGCGCTTTAGCAGCGTCTTTTGCGTCGATGGCTTTAACTACATTCTTGATGTAGGTACGAACCATGGAACGCAGGCTGGCGTTGTGGCTGCGACGCTTCTCAGCCTGTTTTGCACGTTTTTTGGCGGAAGGTGTGTTGGCCACCGTCGAGCTCCTCGAAAGACTTTTGGGAAATAACAAACAAAATAGGCCGCGAATCATGCCGATGACGACAACTCTTGTCAAGGGCGATTGATAAGATCCGCTGAGTGGTGGATCGAGGGAGACGGGAGATTTATTTCCGGCGCTTGACCTGTAAACTCGCGAGCTTGGCTCTGTGCTGTTGCGGCGCGCAGTATCGCATAAGTGGACGCTTTGTTCGCCTGCTCTTTCTCTATAGGCAAAAACTCTTTCAATGAATTTGCTCAAATCGCTAGCAGCCGTCAGCTCTATCACAATGATTTCAAGGGTTTTGGGCTTTATTCGGGACACCATCGTCGCGCGTACATTTGGTGCTGGAATGGCCACGGATGCGTTCTTTATTGCCTTTAAATTGCCCAATCTGCTGCGCAGAATTTTCGCCGAGGGGGCTTTTTCTCAAGCATTCGTGCCCATTCTGGCGGAATACAAAAGTCAGCAAGGCGAGGAAGCGACGCGCACCTTTGTGGCGTACGTGGCCGGTTTACTGACGCTGGTGCTGGCCATAGTCACCGTACTCGGCATGGTGGCTGCACCTTGGGTGATTTGGGCTACGGCGCCCGGTTTTGCCACATCACCGGAGAAATTCGAACTGACCTCCGAGATGTTGCGGGTTACGTTTCCCTACATATTGTTGATTTCGTTGTCTTCATTGGCCGGCGCCATTCTCAATACCTGGAACCGTTTTTCGGTGCCCGCGTTTGTGCCGACGCTGCTGAACGTGAGCATGATTATTTTCGCTCTGTTTCTGACGCCATATTTCGATCCGCCCGTCATGGCGTTGGGTTGGGCTGTGCTAGTGGGCGGTTTGGCCCAGTTGCTGTTCCAGTTGCCGCATCTGAAGAAAATCGGCATGTTGGTGCTGCCACGAATCAACCTGCGCGATACCGGTGTGTGGCGAGTCATGAAGCTGATGCTGCCGGCCATTCTCGGGGTTTCGGTTAGCCAGATTTCGCTGATCATCAACACCATTTTTGCGTCATTTCTGGTCGCGGGTTCCGTGTCCTGGATGTATTACGCCGACCGGTTGATGGAGTTGCCATCGGGAGTGCTGGGCGTCGCGCTGGGCACGATCCTGTTGCCCACCCTGTCCAAAACCTATGCCAGCAAAGACCGCCAGGAGTACTCGCGGATCCTCGACTGGGGCTTGCGCCTGTGTTTTGTACTGGTGCTGCCGTGCTCGCTGGCTCTGGCTATCCTGGCTGAGCCACTGACGGTTTCGCTGTTTCAGTACGGTGAATTCAGTGCATTTGATGCCTCGATGACCCAACGCGCACTGGTTGCCTATTCCGTCGGTTTGCTCGGGCTGATTTTGATCAAGGTGTTAGCGCCTGGGTTCTATGCTCAGCAAAACATTCGCACGCCGGTGAAAATCGCGGTGTTCACGTTGATCATCACTCAGTTGCTCAACCTGGTTTTTATTGTGCCGCTGCAACACGCCGGCCTCGCCTTGGCTATCAGTGTGGGGGCCTGCATCAATGCCGGCCTGCTGTTTTGGCAGTTGCGTAAGCAAAAGCTGTTTGTGGCGCAGCCCGGCTGGACGAAGTACCTGTTCAAACTGGCGGTGGCAGTGGCTGTGATGTCCGCCGTATTGTTGGGCCTTATGCAGTTGATGCCCGCCTGGGATCACGGTCATATGCTCGAGCGGTTTATTCGTCTGGGCGGCCTGGTGATTGCCGGTGTTGCGACTTATTTCGGCATGTTATTGCTGCTGGGCTTGCGTTTGAGGGATTTCGCCCGCAAGTCTCTTATGTAAGGTAATGACCTGTCAGACGTCCATTTTGTCGATTTCACTCGATTTGCCGTGTGCAGTTGCCTGTCGTAGCGGGCCGGGTGTGGTTATAATCGGCCACTTTATGAGCAAGAAGCGCGTTATGCAGCTGGTTCTAGGCCTACACAATTTGCGGCCCCAGCATCGGGGCTGTGTCGCCACTATTGGCAACTTTGACGGTGTACACCGTGGTCACCAGGCTATCCTGGAGCGACTGCGTGAGCGTGCACTGGAGTTGGGCGTGCCCAGCTGCGTGGTGATTTTTGAGCCGCAGCCGCGCGAGTTCTTTGCCCCTGAAACGGCTCCGGCCCGTCTGGCACGCCTGCGCGACAAGCTGCAGTTGTTGGCCGACGCCGGGGTTGATCGGGTCTTGTGCCTGGCGTTTAACCAACGCTTGTGCAAACTCAGCGCCGCAGAGTTCGTTGATACCATTCTGGTTGACGGCCTGGGTGTTCAGCACCTTGAAGTCGGCGACGACTTCCGCTTTGGCTGTGACCGGGTGGGCGACTTTGACTTCCTGCAGCAAGCAGGGCTGATGCAGAAATTTACGGTCGAAGCGGCGCAAACTGTTGAGCTTGATGGCGTACGAATCAGCAGTACCAAGGTGCGAGACGCCTTGGCCAGTGCAGATTTCGGCCTCGCAGAACGTTTGCTCGGGCGCCCCTTCACCATTGAAGGCAGGGTTCTGCACGGTCAGAAACTGGCGCGCCAACTGGGCACACCAACCGCCAATATCCAGCTCAAGCGTCGTCGCGCTCCGTTGACCGGTGTTTATGTGGTCAGCGTTGAAATCGACGGTAAAACCTGGCCGGGTGTCGCCAATATCGGCGTCAGACCCACCGTAGCAGGGGATGGCAGCGCCCATCTTGAAGTACATCTATTAGATTTCGCCGGCGATGTGTATGGCCGACGATTGACCGTGGCATTCCACCACAAGCTGCGTGATGAGCAGCGTTTCGCCTCCCTTGAGGCGCTCAAGACGGCGATCAATGCGGACGTCGCCGCCGCCCGAGCCTTCTGGCTGGGTCAACCGCTTAAAAAGAGCCTGAAATGACCGACTACAAAGCCACGCTAAACCTTCCGGACACAGCCTTCCCAATGAAGGCCGGCCTGCCACAGCGCGAACCGCAAATTTTGCAGCGCTGGGACAGCATTGGCCTGTACGGGAAGTTGCGCGAGATTGGCAAGGATCGTCCGAAGTTCGTACTTCACGACGGTCCTCCGTACGCCAACGGCACCATCCACATCGGTCATGCGCTGAACAAGATCCTCAAGGACATGATTATCCGCTCCAAAACCCTGTCGGGTTTTGATGCGCCGTATGTGCCGGGCTGGGACTGCCACGGCCTGCCGATCGAGCACAAGGTTGAAGTGACCCACGGTAAAAACCTGAGCGCGGATAAAACCCGCGAGCTGTGCCGTGCGTACGCAACCGAGCAGATCGAAGGTCAGAAATCCGAGTTCATCCGTTTGGGCGTGTTGGGCGATTTCGCCAACCCGTACAAAACCATGGACTTCAAAAACGAAGCCGGTGAAATTCGAGCATTGGCCGAAATCGTCAAGGGCGGTTTCGTGTTCAAGGGCCTTAAGCCTGTGAACTGGTGTTTCGACTGCGGCTCGGCACTGGCTGAAGCTGAAGTTGAATACCAGGACAAAAAGTCCGCAGCCATCGACGTTGCCTTCCCGGTTGCCGATGAAGCCAAGCTGGCCGAAGCCTTCGGTCTGGCTGCCTTGAGCAAGCCGACCTCGATCGTGATCTGGACCACCACCCCGTGGACCATCCCGGCGAACCAAGCACTTAATGTGCACCCTGAGTTCACCTACGCGCTGGTCGACGTGGGCGACAAACTGCTGGTGCTGGCTGAAGAGCTGGTCGAGGCGAGTCTGGCGCGCTACAACCTGCAAGGTTCGGTCATCGCCACCACGACCGGTACGGCGTTGGAACTGATCAACTTCCGTCACCCGTTCTACGACCGTCTGTCGCCTGTTTACCTGGCCGATTACGTTGAGCTGGGCGCAGGCACGGGCGTGGTTCACTCCGCACCGGCTTATGGCGTAGACGACTTCGTGACCTGCAAAGCCTATGGCATGGTCAACGACGACATCATCAATCCGGTTCAAAGCAACGGCGTATATGTGCCGTCGCTGGAATTCTTCGGTGGCCAGTTCATCTGGAAAGCCAACCAGAACATCATCGACAAACTGATCGAAGTCGGTTCGTTGATGTTCACCGAGACCATCAGCCACAGCTATATGCACTGCTGGCGCCACAAGACGCCGCTGATCTACCGCGCTACCGCGCAGTGGTTTATCGGCATGGACAAAGAGCCCGTCGAAGGCGATACCCTGCGCACCCGCGCACTTCAGGCCATCGAAGACACCCAGTTCGTACCCGCATGGGGCCAGGCTCGCCTGCACTCGATGATCGCCAACCGTCCAGACTGGTGCATCTCGCGTCAACGTAACTGGGGCGTGCCGATCCCGTTCTTCCTGAACAAGGAAAGCGGCGAGCTGCACCCGCGCACCGTCGAAATGATGGAAGAAGTGGCCAAGCGCGTTGAAGTTGAAGGTATCGAGGCGTGGTTCAAGCTGGATGCTGCCGAGCTGCTGGGCGACGAAGCACCGCTGTACGACAAAATCAGCGACACGCTGGACGTCTGGTTCGATTCGGGTACCACACACTGGCACGTACTGCGTGGTTCGCACCCGATGGGCCACGAAAGCGGCCCGCGTGCCGACCTGTACCTTGAAGGTTCGGACCAACACCGTGGCTGGTTCCACTCGTCGTTGTTGACCGGCTGCGCCATCGACAACCACGCGCCCTATCGCGAGTTGCTGACCCACGGTTTCACTGTGGACGAAGCAGGCCGCAAAATGTCCAAGTCCCTGGGCAATGTCATTGCTCCGCAAAAGGTCAATGACACCTTGGGTGCCGACATCATGCGCCTGTGGGTGGCCTCGACCGACTACTCGGGTGAAATCGCGGTTTCCGACCAGATTCTGCAACGCAGTGCCGACGCCTATCGTCGTATCCGTAACACCGCGCGCTTCCTGCTCTCCAACCTGACCGGCTTCAACCCGGCCACTGACATCCTGCCTGCCGAAGAAATGCTGGCACTGGACCGTTGGGCTGTGGATCGTGCGTTGTTGCTGCAACGTGAGCTGGAACTGCATTACGGCGAATACCGTTTCTGGAACGTGTACTCCAAGGTGCACAACTTCTGCGTTCAGGAGCTGGGCGGCTTCTATCTCGACATCATCAAGGACCGCCAGTACACCACCGGCGCCAACAGCAAGGCTCGCCGTTCGTGCCAGACCGCGCTGTTCCACATCTCCGAAGCCTTGGTTCGCTGGATCGCGCCGATCCTGGCGTTCACCGCGGACGAATTGTGGCAATACCTGCCGGGCGAGCGTAACGAGTCGGTCATGCTGAACACCTGGTACGAAGGCCTGAGCGAATTGCCGGAAGGCACCGAGCTGGACCGCGCCTACTGGGAGCGGATCATGGCGGTTAAAGTTGCGGTCAACAAAGAGATGGAAAACCTGCGCGCGGCCAAGGCCATTGGCGGTAACTTGCAGGCTGAAGTCACTCTGTTTGCCGAAGAAGAGCTGGCGGCCGACCTGTCCAAGCTGAGCAACGAGCTGCGTTTTGTACTGATCACTTCCACCGCCAGCGTTGCGCCGTTTGCACTGGCACCTGCCGATGCTGTGGTCACTGAAGTACCGGGCCTCAAGCTCAAAGTGGTCAAGTCTGTACACGCCAAGTGCGCGCGCTGCTGGCATTGCCGTGAAGACGTTGGCGTGAACCCGGAGCATCCGGAAATCTGCGGTCGTTGTGTCGACAACATCAGCGGCGCCGGCGAGGTACGTCACTATGCCTAACACCAGCACTGCCGGGCGCTTCGGGCGCCTGGGCTGGCTCTGGTTGACTGTGCTGGTTCTGGTCATTGACCTGACCAGCAAGGTCTATTTTGATAACGCGCTGCATTTGTACCAGCAGATTGTGGTCATACCTGACCTCTTTAGCTGGACGCTGGCTTACAACGAAGGTGCGGCCTTCAGCTTTCTGGCTGAAAGTGCGGGTTGGCAGCGTTGGCTGTTCGCATTGATTGCTGTGGTGGTCAGTGCCGTGCTGGTGGTGTGGCTCAAGCGTCTCGGGCGCAATGACACTTGGCTGGCCATCGCGCTTGCACTGATTCTTGGAGGTGCCTTGGGCAACCTCTATGACCGCATTGCCTACGGACATGTCGTCGATTTCATTCTGGTGCATTGGCAAAATCGCTGGTACTTCCCTGCATTCAACTTCGCCGACAGTGCGATTTGTGTAGGGGCAGTGATGCTGGCACTGGATATGTTTAAAAGTAAAAAGTCCGGAGAACCCGCTCATGACTGAGCAACGTATTGGCCAGAACACGCAAGTCACTTTGCATTTCGCTCTGCGTCTTGAAAATGGCGACACCGTTGACAGCACCTTTGACAAATCGCCTGCCACTTTCAAGGTCGGCGACGGTAGCCTGTTACCGGGATTCGAAGCCGCCCTGTTTGGTTTCAAGGCAGGCGACAAGCGCGAGCTGCAGATCCTGCCGGAAAACGCCTTCGGTCAGCCTAACCCGCAAAACGTACAAATCATTGCGCGCTCCCAGTTTAATGACATGGAGTTGTCGGAAGGTTTGCTGGTCATCTTCAATGATGCCGCCAACACCGAGTTGCCGGGTGTGGTCAAAGCCTTTGATGATGAGCAAGTGACTATCGATTTCAACCACCCGTTGGCAGGCAAGACCCTGACCTTCGACGTGGAAATCTTCGAAGTCAAAGCGCTGTAACTCAGTGCCCGGCGAAAGCCGGGCCTGATTGGCATTATTTCTCTGCGCGTCCCACGAGGCCTAGCATGCACATCAAACTCGCCAACCCCCGTGGCTTTTGCGCTGGGGTGGATCGGGCGATTGAAATCGTCAATCGCGCTCTCGAAGTATTCGGTCCGCCTATCTACGTCCGCCACGAAGTGGTGCACAACAAATTCGTCGTTGAAGACCTGCGCTCCCGTGGCGCGATCTTTGTCGAAGAGCTGGACCAAGTTCCGGACGACGTCATCGTCATCTTCAGTGCTCACGGTGTATCCCAGGCCGTGCGTACCGAAGCCGCGGGTCGTGGCCTGAAAGTATTCGATGCCACCTGTCCGCTGGTGACCAAGGTGCACATCGAAGTGGCTCGTTATAGCCGCGACGGTCGCGAATGCATTCTGATTGGTCATGCCGGCCACCCGGAGGTTGAGGGCACAATGGGCCAGTACGACGCCAGTAATGGCGGCGCTATTTATCTGGTTGAAGATGAGAAAGACGTCGCCAACCTGCAAGTGAAAAACCCGGAAAAACTGGCGTTTGTCACACAGACCACGCTATCTATGGACGACACCAGCCGAGTCATCGACGCCTTGCGCACCCGCTTTCCGGCTATTGGTGGCCCGCGCAAGGATGACATCTGCTACGCCACCCAAAATCGTCAGGATGCCGTCAAGCAACTGGCCGACGAGTGTGATGTGGTGCTGGTGGTGGGCAGCCCGAACAGCTCTAACTCGAACCGTCTGCGTGAGCTGGCGGAACGCATGAAAACTCCGGCTTACTTGATCGATGGTGCCGAAGACATGCAGAAAGACTGGTTCGACGGCGTTCAGAGTATCGGTATTACTGCCGGTGCTTCTGCGCCTGAAGTATTGGTTCGTGGCGTGATCCAGCAATTGCACGCCTGGGGTGCAACCGGCGCTGATGAATTGGCCGGTCGCGAAGAGAACATTACGTTCTCCATGCCCAAAGAGCTGCGCGTTCGCTCGCTGCTTTAAGCGCATAACGCCTGCGCGGCTTTATCGTTGCGCAGGCTGATCCTCCCGGTTTTTGCCAGCACCACTTGAAAGTGGCTCTGCGCTGTCCTTGCATGGCAAACATGCAGCGTTCCTGCTTGAAATGCGCCTCCACTCAATAAGGGTTCACCCAGCGGGTTAAAACGCACGTAATGCCTGACCGGTGTATTGCCGGCAATTGGAATGCGTGAGTCGCCTTGTCTTTGTGTCAGCACCGGGTTGCTGGGGTCCTGATGTCCTCGTCCACTCACGTCCAGAATGACCTGCCAGCCTTGGCTCCAATCTGCGCCCAATGCATGAACCACTACAGTCTGATGACGCACCAGCGCCTCGACGCGGGCGTTGCGCAGGCTGCTGACTAATTGCTGTGCAGCAACTTGCCGCCGTTGCTGCTCAATCAGAACGTTATAAGCCGGACTGGCGAATTGAGCGCTAAGCGCGACGATCAGCAGAACGAATAACAGTTGAATCAGGCTCATGCCTTGTTGGTTCACGATGTCCTCCCTGGACAGATTGGCAGTCGCACTCCTTGCGCTGTTCGTTGGCTGCTTTCAGGTATAGCTCAAGGGTTAGAAGGCCCATGTTGGCAACAGTTTCATCATGTTTAAGGCGTGTTTAGGTTCAGTTAAAGAACAATCCGTATGCCTTGCCAGTGTTCTCCTACAGGTAGGCCCATATTCCGGGGCTAGGCTTCACTCCTGACGACACAGGACGTGTCGCCCAGTAAACGCTCACGGATGGGGCACATGGCTATCTCACACAAATACCGTCAATGCGCAATGACCTTGATTGAGGTGATGGTCGCGACATTGATTTTATCCAGCGGTTTGCTGGGTGCTGCGGCGGTTCAGCTCAGCGCCCTTAAACACACAGACAGTGCGCTGATGACCTCCCAGGCCAGCTTTATTGCTTACGGCATGCTGGATCGGGTACGCGCGAACGAACAGGCCGATTACCGCTATTCGAGCTCTGACGGCGCAGTTCCAAGCGGTGCGCTTAATCAGGACTTGAATGATTTCAAACGCGCCATATTCGAGTTCGGCGGGGAGAGTGCGACCGGCATGATTGCGGTCACTGATCGGGAGGTGAGTATTACCCTTGAGTGGAGTGACGCTCGCAGGGCCTCGCAAATCGGTGCACGGCAAACCATTACCCTGACCAGCCAGATTTCCGCCGACGCACTGGCAACTGCTTCATGAGCTTGCGAAATGCAGGGTTTGGTCTGATTGAACTCATGGTGGCTCTGGCACTGGGGATGCTATTGGTCTTAGCGGTTACACAGGTTTTTTTGAGTGCCCGGCATACGTATCTGGCCCAACACGCAGGCGCAATGGCGCAACAGGATGCGCGTTTTGTCTTAAGCAAAATAGCTCAGGAAATCCGCATGACTGGCATGTTCGGTTGTCTGGCCGCCGACCGCATTGTTGATGCGCCGGCTGCGTTTCAAACACCTATCGCCTGGCAAGGCTCAGCAACCTCGCGATCGCTGACATTGATTAGTGCGGATGTCGGGTCGCAATCGTCACAACCTGATTGGACCGTGGTCTCGGACTGTAAAAGTTATGCACAGTCCTATTCTGGTTCGCGGGCTGTTTTGGCGCCCGGAGAAACTGCTTTTGCGTTGCGTAAGATTTTTTATTGGTTTGAAGGCAATCAACTAAAAGTTGGGGCGAACAAAGCTGTACTTCTGGATAACGTTATCGCATTCGATATGAGCTTCGGTGTTTCCGGCGCGGGCAGTGATCAGTCTGTTCAGCGTTATGAGGCCAGCCCTGCTCGTTTAGGCAGCATTCGCAGTGTGCGCATTGCCCTTACCCTGCGAGATCCCGGGTTGCAGGTCAAAGATCAGGTCTATCACCTTGTCGTCGCGCTGCGTAATCGATTGAGTTAGATCGCAGATGACGTCTTTATCACGCCATCAGGCTGGCATGGCATTACTGGTTTGCCTGACATTTTTACTGATGCTGAGCGTGCTCGGCGTATCAGCTCTGCAAAGCGCGGGTCAGCAGCAAAAGATCGCTGGCAGCGTGTTGTTCGCTCATCAGTCGCTGCAAGCTGCAGAAACAGCATTGCGTAGGGGCGAGTTGCAGGTGCAAGCCCAATGGCCGCGATTAATCGAGTGCGCCTCGGCTGCTCAATGCATCCCTCCTCAAGAAGCCCGTACTCGAGACTCGCCGGGTGTAGACCCGGTGTCACGGGTGATATGGGAGCGCACCCCCGACGGTTTTTTTGGCATTCAGAGTCTGGGCCAGGGTGTGATGCCGGCAAACCTGCCGGGCATCACTGTCGGTCAGTTTTATCGGGTGACAGGCATTGGTTTGCGCGGCTTGTCACGCACGGTTCTGGAGAGCGTAGTGGTGAGTTATCAACAGGTCGGCGCAGCACCCGGTCAGGCCCAAGGTCTGCTCTTCAAGCGTGTGATGTGGCGTCAAATCCAATAGGAGGGCAGGTTGTGGGCAAGCATGGGGCAGGGTTTAGCTTGGTGGAACTCATGGTCGTGGTGGCTATTGTTGGCCTGCTGAGTGCGTTTGTGTATCCGGTCTACAGCGACTCGGTAACCCGTGCCAACCGCTCGCAAATCGTGGTTTTGTTGTGGGAACAATCCCAAAGTCTGGAGCGTTTTTTTTCGAAAAATGGCGTATACAGAGGTGCAGAAAATCTGAGTGTGGGCAATAAGCATTACTGGGTAACCCATGCGTTAGGCGATCACGACTTCTTGTTGACGGCGACCCGCCGAGAAGGCGCGTCTATGGTGGACGATGCCTGCGGCAACTTCACATTGGCCCACACCGGGGTAATGGCGATTACCCAAGCCGCCCCGGACCTGACAGAGCAGCAGTGTTGGGGGCACTAACGTTTATTTTTATGTGAGCTGAGTGGATCGATGGCTAAGCAGCAACGAGTGGTAATTGTAGGGGGCGGTGTTATTGGGCTGCTGACCGCATTTAATCTGGCGGCGCAGGTTGAGCGCGTCGTATTGCTGGATCGTAGCGGTGTAGGCCAGGAGTCGTCATGGGCTGGGGGCGGCATTGTTTCTCCGCTATACCCTTGGCGCTATAACTTGGCAGTCACCGCTTTGGCTCATTGGTCGCAAGACTTTTACCCTCATTTGGCACAGCGTTTGTTGGCTGAGACGGGCCTGGACCCTGAAGTTCATACCACGGGCCTGTACTGGCTAGACCTCGAAGATGAGGCCCAGGCGCTGGCGTGGGCAAAGCGCGAGGGGCGGCCCTTGAGTTCAGTCGATATCTCGGCCGTAGAACGTGCAGTACCGGTGTTGGGCGCTGGTGATTATTCGCGCGCTATTTATATGGCCGGTGTCGCTAATGTTCGCAATCCGCGACTGGTTAAATCGTTAAGGGCTGCCTTGCAGGCAATGCCTAACGTCACGATTGAGGAGCACTGCAAAGTTGAGGGGTTTATTCAAAAGGGCGAAAAAATTCTGGGCGTGAAGACGGCTCAAGGTGAGCGCTTGGCTGACCACGTGGTGTTAGCCGCGGGTGCCTGGAGTGGTGAGTTGCTGAGCAGTCTGGGCCTTGAATTACCTGTAGAACCTGTCAAAGGCCAGATGATTATGTACAAGTGTGCGCCCGACTTTTTGTCCAGCATGGTGCTGGCAAAAGGGCGGTACGCAATCCCGCGTCGTGACGGCCATATCTTGATTGGTAGCACGCTGGAGCATGAAGGGTTTGATAAAACCCCGACTCAAAGCGCCCTTGAAAGTTTGAAAGCGTCGGCAGTTGAGTTGATTCCAGCGTTGGCGGGGGCCGAGCCGGTGGCGCATTGGGCCGGGTTGAGGCCGGGCTCGCCTGAAGGTATTCCGTATATCGGCAGGGTGGCGGGGGTAGAGGGGTTATGGCTTAACTGCGGGCATTACCGTAACGGCTTGGTATTGGCTCCAGCGTCTTGCCATTTGTTTGCCGATCTATTGTTAGGGCGTGAGCCGATCATCGACCCGCGATCCTATGCGCCCGAAGGGCGGATTTGAACGCTCTGGCGCAACCCCTGTAGCCGCTGACGAGCAGCGCGCGGCTACGTATTGAATAGCGTTCAGCGTGATTACTTCGGGCCTTTCTCCAGGTGATTCTGGGTGCAATACCATTCTTGCTGCTGGCTCAATGCGCGATCACGGGGTAAGTGAACGCCGCAGTGAGCGCAACGCACCATCGGCATTGCACCGGGATCAACCGACCTTTTAGGGGCAGCAATACTCGCTTTGTATTTGCGCCAGCACCATACGCCCGCAGCAATCAGTGCAGCCCACAACAGTAGACGAAACATGGTTATTCGCTATTAGAAAGAAGATGCGTCAGTTTAGCCAAGGACTCCACAGGCGCACAGGGCCAAATTGCACATAAAAAAAAGAGCCCCGAAGGGCTCTTTTTTGTGGCGCGGATTGATCAGTCAAACAGACCAAAGGTCATGTAGCTCAACCACGAACGGCTTTTGCCTTCCGCTTCCGGCTCAGGGATGACGTTACCGTCGGCGTCTTTTGGCTTCAGTTCGGCAGGAATCGAATCCTTGGCGTCCTGATATTGCTTCTGAATATCAAGGTTGGCGCGCGTTTCACCTGGCGGCAACGGTGTGCTCGATTCGATCAGGCCCAGCGTAGCCTTGCTCAGCCACGAGCGGTTATCCGAATCGGACACCTGCGGCACAAACTGACCGTCCACCAGACTTGGGTGGTTCGGGTAGTTGTCTTTCAATACTTCGAGGCTGGTGTTGGCCAGCTCATCGAGGTGCATGCGTTGATAAGCCTCAACCATTACTGCCAGGCCGTCACCCACTGAAGGGGTTTCCTGGAAGTTTTCTACCACATAGCGTCCACGGTTAGCCGCGGCTACATAGGCCTGACGGGTCAGGTAGTAATCGGCAACGTGAATTTCATAGGCGGCCAGCAGGTTACGCAGGTAGATCATGCGTTGTTTGGCATCCGGTGCGTAGCGGCTGTCCGGGAAGCGGCTGGTGAGCTGAGCGAACTCGTTGTAGGAGTCGCGTGCAGCACCCGGGTCGCGCTTGGTCATGTCCAGCGGCAGGAAGCGCGCCAGCAGGCCAACGTCCTGGTCGAACGAGGTCAAGCCTTTAAGATAATAGGCATAGTCGACGTTCGGATGCTGTGGGTGAAGGCGGATAAACCGTTCGGCAGCTGACTTTGCAGCTTCCGGTTCGGAGTTTTTATAGTAGGCGTAGATCAGTTCGAGCTGTGCCTGATCGGCATAGCGTCCGAACGGATAGCGCGACTCTAAAGCCTTCAGCTTGGCGGTAGCACTGGTATAGCTGTGGTTATCCAGGTCGGCCTGCGCCTGCTGGTACAGCTCGACTTCGCTCAAGTTGTCGTCCACGACTTCTTTGGTCGACGAGCAGGCGGCGGTCAGTGCGAGGATGGCGATCAGCAGCAGGTGTCTCACTTGCATGGCGGCTTGCGTCCCTATGACGGCCGCTGTCTTGGGCGGGTCCGTCCTGTTATGATGAGCGCCCCGTGAAAAGCCTCGGGGCAAAAGACGCCGTATTTAACCACAAGCGCGCAGCCGAAACCAAAGGCTTGGCGCGGTCCTGATGAGCATGTCCGAGAAAATTCAACTTCGCGAAGAGGTGCCGTCCGAACTGGGTGGCCAACGCCTCGATCAAGTCGCCGCACAATTATTCGCTGAGCACTCGCGCTCGCGCCTTTCCGCCTGGATCAAAGACGGCCGCCTGACTGTGGACGGAGCCGTTATTCGGCCCCGTGACATTGTTCACGGTGGTGCCATCCTGGAGCTGACTGCCGAGCAGGAAGCCCAGGGTGAGTGGGTCGCCCAAGACATCCCCCTGGACATCGTCTACGAAGACGATGACATCCTGGTCATCAACAAGCCTGCGGGCCTGGTGGTACACCCGGCTGCGGGGCATGCCGATGGCACTTTGCTCAATGCTTTGCTGCATCACGTACCGGACATTATCAATGTGCCGCGTGCGGGTATCGTGCATCGCCTGGACAAAGACACCACGGGCCTTATGGTCGTCGCCAAGACCATTCAGGCGCAGACACAACTGGTCACCCAGTTGCAGAGCCGCAGTGTCAGCCGGATCTACGAGTGCATCGTTATTGGTGTCGTCACCGCCGGGGGCAAAATTGACGCGCCCATCGGCCGTCACGGTCAGCAGCGCCAGCGCATGGCGGTGATGGAAGGCGGCAAACAGGCGGTGAGTCATTACCGTGTGCTTGAGCGCTTCCGTTCCCACACCCATGTGCGGGTCAAACTGGAGACCGGCCGTACGCACCAGATTCGCGTGCATATGTCGCACATCAACTTCCCGTTGGTCGGAGACCCTGCCTACGGCGGTCGCTTCCGTATTCCCCCAGCGGCCAACGTGACGATGGTCGAATCACTGAAAAACTTCCCGCGTCAGGCGCTGCATGCGCGTTTCCTTGAGTTGGATCATCCGACGACCGGTAAGCGCATGAGCTGGGAATCGCCACTGCCCGACGATTTTGTCTGGCTGTTGACGCTGCTCAAGCAAGACCGTGAGGCATTCATCGGGTGAATACGTTCCTGATTCCTGACTGGCCTGCGCCGGCAGGCATCAGGGCCTGCGTGACCACCCGTGCGGGCGGCGTCAGTCTGGCGCCGTTCGACAGCCTGAATCTGGGCGACCATGTTGATGACGATCCCCTGGCCGTTGCTGCCAACCGCCAGCGTCTCACCCATATTTTTGACGTACAGCCCGCTTGGCTTAGCCAGGTTCACGGGGTTGTCGTTGCACCTGCTTCACCAGGCCGCGTCGTTGAAGCTGACGCCAGCTGGACCTCTACGCCCGGTATTGCCTGCACGGTCATGACGGCCGACTGTTTGCCCGCATTGTTCTGCAATCGTGCCGGCACCCGTGTGGCTGCGGCTCATGCTGGCTGGCGCGGGCTCGCCGCCGGGGTGCTTGAAGCCACCGCCAAAAGCCTCAATGTTGAGCCTCAAGAGATACTGGTCTGGCTTGGCCCTGCTATCGGCCCCACAGCCTTCGAGGTTGGAGGCGAGGTCAGGGAAGTCTTTGTGCAAGACCTGCCGCAGTCCGCCGCGGCTTTCGTTCCAAGTATCAATCCGGGACGATTCATGGCCGATATTTATGAGCTGGCGCGCCTGCGTCTTGCTCGTTACGGTATTACGGCCGTCTATGGCGGGGGTTATTGCACCGTGACTGATCCGCGATTTTTCTCCTACCGGCGCAGTCCTCGCACTGGCCGCTTCGCATCTCTGGTCTGGATCGAAAGACCGTCCAGCTGATCTGCATCAAATGTGTTCGTCTTGAAACTTCCGTATTCGCCCGCATCTACTATGGTATCTGGCAGGTTTCTTCATTCAGGAGTTTCCATCCCTCCGGCCTGCTCATAAGGAAGGTGACGAATGCGTATAGATAGATTAACCAGCAAATTGCAATTGGCGTTGTCCGATGCTCAGTCCTTGGCCGTAGGCCTTGACCATCCGGCCATTGAACCTGCGCACTTGATGCAGGCATTGCTGGAACAACAGGGCGGCTCGATCAAGCCGTTGCTGATGCAAGTCGGTTTTGATGTAAACAGCCTGCGTAAAGAGCTGACCAAAGAGCTCGATCAACTGCCAAAAATTCAGAATCCTACTGGCGACGTGAATATGTCGCAGGATTTGGCACGCCTGCTGAATCAGGCGGATCGTTTGGCACAGCAAAAAGGTGACCAATACATCACCAGCGAACTCGTGTTGCTCGCTGCGATGGATGAAAACAGCAAGCTGGGCAAGTTGTTGCTGGGCCAGGGTGTGAGCAAAAAAGCCCTGGAAAATGCCATCAACAACCTGCGTGGCGGTGAAGCAGTCAATGATCCAAACGCGGAAGAGTCGCGTCAGGCGTTGGATAAATACACCATTGACCTGACCAAGCGTGCTGAAGAAGGCAAGCTCGACCCTGTGATCGGTCGTGACGATGAAATTCGTCGCACCATTCAAGTGTTGCAACGCCGGACTAAAAACAATCCTGTGTTGATCGGTGAACCGGGTGTGGGTAAAACCGCGATTGCCGAAGGTCTGGCCCAGCGCATCATCAATGGTGAAGTGCCTGACGGCCTGAAAGGCAAACGCCTGCTGTCGCTGGACATTGGTGCGCTGATTGCGGGTGCCAAGTTCCGCGGTGAGTTCGAAGAGCGTCTGAAAGCGTTGCTCAATGAGCTGTCGAAACAGGAAGGGCAAATCATCCTGTTCATTGACGAACTGCATGTCATGGTCGGCGCCGGTAAAGGCGAAGGCGCAATGGATGCGGGCAACATGCTCAAGCCAGCGCTGGCGCGAGGTGAGCTGCACTGTGTCGGTGCCACCACGCTCAACGAATATCGGCAATACATCGAGAAGGACGCCGCTCTTGAGCGTCGGTTCCAGAAAGTATTGGTGGATGAACCTAGCGAAGAAGACACCATCGCGATTCTGCGTGGCCTGAAAGAACGCTATGAAGTTCACCACAAAGTGGCGATCACTGATGGCGCGATTATCGCGGCGGTAAAACTTAGCCATCGTTACATCACCGATCGGCAGTTGCCTGACAAGGCGATTGACCTGATGGACGAGGCGGCCAGCCGTATTCGCATGGAGATCGACTCCAAGCCTGAAGTACTGGACCGTCTTGAACGCCGCCTGATTCAACTGAAGGTTGAGGCGCAGGCGCTGAAGAAAGAAGAGGATGAGGCTGCGAAAAAACGCCTCGAAAAATTGCAGGAAGAAATCGAGCGCCATGAGCGTGAGTATTCTGACCTGGAAGAAATCTGGACTTCGGAAAAAGCTGAAGTGCAGGGTTCTGCCCAGATCCAGCAAAAGATCGAGCAAGCGCGCCAAGAGCTTGAAGTGGCGCGTCGTAGTGGCAACCTCAATCGCATGGCCGAATTGCAGTACGGGGTCATTCCCGACCTGGAACGCAGCCTGCAAATGGTCGATGAGCACAGCAACAAGACCGAGAATCAATTGTTGCGCAGCAAAGTGACTGAAGAAGAAATTGCCGAAGTCGTGTCGAAGTGGACCGGTATTCCGGTATCCAAAATGCTCGAAGGCGAGCGCGACAAATTGATGAAAATGGAAAGCTTGCTGCATGAGCGCGTAATTGGTCAGGACGAGGCCGTAGTGGCCGTGTCCAACGCCGTACGCCGTTCGCGCGCCGGGCTGAGTGACCCGAACCGTCCAAGCGGCTCGTTCATGTTCCTGGGCCCAACCGGTGTGGGTAAAACCGAGTTGTGCAAGGCGCTGGCCGAGTTCCTGTTTGATACGGAAGAGGCGATGGTACGGATCGACATGTCCGAGTTCATGGAGAAACATTCTGTGGCTCGACTGATTGGTGCGCCACCTGGCTACGTGGGTTACGAGGAAGGCGGCTACTTGACCGAAGCTGTGCGCCGCAAACCGTATTCGGTGATCTTGCTGGACGAAGTCGAGAAGGCTCACCCGGACGTGTTCAACGTGTTGCTGCAAGTGCTTGAGGATGGCCGTCTGACTGACAGCCATGGTCGCACCGTTGACTTCCGCAATACGGTGATCGTGATGACCTCCAACCTGGGGTCTGCACAGATCCAGGAACTGGTTGGCGATCGTGAAGCGCAACGGGCAGCGGTGATGGATGCTGTCAGCACGCACTTCCGTCCGGAGTTTGTGAACCGGATCGATGAAGTGGTGATCTTCGAGCCTCTGGCCCGTGATCAGATTGCAGGTATTGCTGAAATCCAGATGGGTCGTCTGCGTAGCCGTCTGGCTGAGCGTGATCTGAGCCTGGAGTTGAGCCAAGAAGCTTTGGACAAGCTGATTGCGGTAGGTTACGACCCTGTCTATGGCGCACGTCCTCTGAAACGTGCGATCCAGCGCTGGATCGAAAACCCTCTGGCACAGCTGATTCTTTCGGGTCAGTTCATGCCGGGCACTACGGTGGTGGCCACTGTGAAAGACGACGAAATCGTCTTCGCATAAGGCTTTGTGGTGGTGTTTTAAGAGAGGCCTCGCTTGGCGAGGCCTTTTTTTTCTTAGAGTGTTGATCTGTAAGGAAAACGCTTGTAAGATGCGCCCCGCAGTAAGTCACCCGTAACGGCAACTTGGCCCAAACCAGGAAGCCCGTAAGAAGAGCTAAATCATTGTCTTCTAACGAAAAATAAGGGTTGACAAGGGTTTCAAAGGTTGTAAAATGGCCCGCCTTAGAGACGCAAGCGTAGCGATACGAAGAAGTCAAAGAGTGCTGTAAAGTTGTAAGGCAGTAATGTTGTAAATTGAAATATGTAGTTCCGCGATAGCTCAGTTGGTAGAGCAAATGACTGTTAATCATTGGGTCCCTGGTTCGAGTCCAGGTCGTGGAGCCATTTTCAAGCCGGGGTATAGCGCAGTCCGGTAGCGCGCCTGCTTTGGGAGCAGGATGTCAGGAGTTCGAATCCCCTTACCCCGACCATTTTTGGGTCGTTAGCTCAGTTGGTAGAGCAGTTGGCTTTTAACCAATTGGTCGTAGGTTCGAATCCCACACGACCCACCATTTTTGGTTTCAGTTCGCTGAAGCTAGATCTTAAGATCAGATGCCAAAAGCGCTGATCGCAGAAGGCGCCTCTTGAAGGTGCCTTTTTTTTACCGGGGTATAGCGCAGTCCGGTAGCGCGCCTGCTTTGGGAGCAGGATGTCAGGAGTTCGAATCCCCTTACCCCGACCATTTTCTGCCCGGCAGTAGTGGGTGTAGAAAATACGGTGCTGATGCCAATTGCATCAGTTGCCATAAAAAAAGCGTCCGCAGGGGCGCTTTTTTTATCCAGTTGTTATTGAAATATGCAGTTCCGCGATAGCTCAGTTGGTAGAGCAAATGACTGTTAATCATTGGGTCCCTGGTTCGAGTCCAGGTCGTGGAGCCATTTTCAAACCTGTTTTTTGGGTCGTTAGCTCAGTTGGTAGAGCAGTTGGCTTTTAACCAATTGGTCGTAGGTTCGAATCCCACACGACCCACCATATCGCAAGACCAAAACAGCCGGTTTATCCTCAGGGATGACCGGCTTTTTTGTGCCTGCGATTTGGTAAGAATAGCCCTCTTCAGGTGAGCACTAGCTGATATTCGACGGGAAGGATTGCCTAGTATGCTGCTCCCGCTTTAAATCAATAGGTGCGTTGCACGTGGAAAGCCGCCAGGTCGATCGGCAGTTGGCGACCGAGCGTAGGCAGGATGGGCACTAGGCATCAAGGAGAAGCGCTCATGATGCGTGTCAAGGAACGTCTTGCAGCCCCAGGGTCACGTCATCAATGATCGCTTTCGCCATCTCGCTGAGGTAGTGCGACGCCCAACGCATGGTTTCGTGGCCATCGTCCATGGCACCCAGGTACGAGAGCCGGTTGACACAGTTCAACAGTAACGAGGCGTGTTGCAGGGCTTCTTCGCCCGAGACACCGGCAATGACGCTGAACAGGCGCTGGTTCTCTGCGTTGCAGGAGCCAAAGGTGGCGCCGCCAACAGTTTTGATCAACGGGGAGGCGTTCATAGGTCACCTCGTTTCGCATCGAGATGTTGGGCTTTGGGCAGGGCGACAGTGCGCGTAGGGCATTTTTTGAACGGATTGAGAGCGTGCATCTGGCATTACTCCTGTATGTGAGGAGCTACCACGGTTCGCCGCTAAACGAATTAGGGTGGCAGCTGTGCGCAGGTTAGCGGACCGGGCATACAGGACCCCGGCAGACCCGAGGGTCTCCCACGCACAACCGCCATAAACAGATAGGCGGGCACAAAAAAGCGCCTGTCATCTGAATGGTGGGCGCTGTGCGCCTGTATGAACTCGGGCCGCTAAACCCGTTCGCTGATGAGCAGCGACGTCGGAAGGGTAACGCTGGGGTCATTAAAGTGCAACCGCGTGCTCGCGTGCCACAGCAACATCCCCTGCATTTGTAACGTGATCATTATTCCCAGCGACCACCGATAAGCCTCCGGATGAAAAACGGCTCTATCGAGAGCCGTATTCGCGTTACTCATAAAAAAAGCGTCCGTTGGGACGCTTTTTTTACACCTGTGTTAAACCCAGTCTGTGGTCACTGCCCCAGGCAGCGACCACGTGCCATCTCAGGTTGCCGCTGGAGCAGGGGGAGGGGTCGTTGATGTCGTGCTGTTGCTTGCGGCCGTCGCGGCAGCAGCCTTGTCGTCTGCATCTTGCAAGTCTTGCAGTGCTGCGGAGTACTGATCGGCTTCTGCCTTGGGCACCATCTGCCATGAAGGTTTGCGCACCGCATAGAAGATAAAGGGCGGTATCCCCGCGATGATCAGCCCGAGCAGTAATATCCCCGCGTATTCAAAGAACGGCATGCTGCTGAAACTGTTCGGTGGAATAAAGCCGAAGATCAGCGCCACGCAGGTCGAAAACAGACCCAGATAGCACCAGCCGTGCAGCCCTTTAAGCACATAACCGCGTTTGACGTTGGGCTGAGTTTTACGCAACTTCATGGCGGCCAGGAACATGAACACGTAAATGATCAGGTACATCAACGCGGCCATGGCGCTGATCATCCAGAAGGCATCGGATACGTTGTCGATAAAGATATAGATCGTTGAAAGCAGGGTGACGATGATGGCCTGCAAGTACAGGATGTTTTTCTGCACGCCCTTTTTGTTCACTTGCTGAAAGATGGGTGGAAGCATGCCGGCTTTACCGACGAACAGCAGGCCTGTTGATGGCCCCGCCGTCCAGGCCAGCACCCCGCCCAATGCACCGATAATCAGCAGGATAGCCAGAATGGGCGTTGCCCACGGTATGCCGAAACCTTCAAAAAAGGCCGAGTAAGCCTGAATGACGCCCGCGGTCAGGCTGGTCGAATCCGCCGGCACCACCAGCGAAATCGCCACGGTCGGTGGGATGAACACCAACAGAATCATGAAGAACGCCAACAGGATTGCGCGCGGCATTTCTTTTTGCGGGTTGCGCAGCTCACGGGCGTGAATAGCGTTCATTTCAATACCGGCGAACGCCAGGAAGTTGCTGACGATCAGCACCAGGCCGGTGATGGCTCCGGTAAATTCCTGCCAAAAGTCCGGGTGCAGATTATGAGCGCCCGCTTTTACTGTGGTGTGGGTGTCGAAAATGGCTGGAATCAGCGCGTCCCACGTCAAGGGTGTTGCCGATTTATGCCCCAGTACCAGCCAGGCCACGCCGAGCAGCACCAAGAGCGCAGCGGGTAAGGCCGTGCCCAGCAACATGAACCAGGAGGTCAATTTCGACAGGGCTGTCAGCCCGTTAAGCGCCACGAACGTTGATAGCCAATACAGGACGATGATCACCGCAGTGGTGAAAACCCCGCTCTTGGCCAGTTCAGGATTGATCAGGTAAGCCAGCGTGCTGGCGCCAAAGCCCAGGACGATGGGGTACCAGGTGACCACTTGTACCCACATGAACCACATGATGAAAAAGCCCGGTCGGTCGCCATATGCTTGGCGCACCCAGCCGTAAATCCCGCCGTTCCAACCTGTGCCCAGTTCAGAGGCAACCAGTGACACCGGAATGAAGAACAGCAGCGCCGGAATCACGTACAGAAATACCGAGCCCAAACCGTAGACCGCCATGCTCGGCAAGGAGCGGATGCTGGCAACCGCGGCAACCATCATGAAGCAGATGGTGAGCCACGACATGTATGTTTTAGCTTTACTGGTAGTAGCCATAAGTGTCTCGCTCCCTTACGCGAATTCGTGCAGCAGGCTCAGATTAAGCGTGCGGCTCAGGTGCTCGGCGGCTAGCTGGCCGCGCACGCTGTTACCCGCCACATCCAAAGGCGGGGCAAAGGCGGCAATGGCGCACACGCCCGGCACTACGGCCAGAATTCCACCGCCAACCCCGCTTTTACCCGGTAAGCCGACCTTGTAGTACCAGTCGCCCGTGGTGTCATACAGGCCATTCAAGGTCATCTCGGAAAGAATCGGTGCCACATTTTTAGCGGCCACAACACGCTTGCCCGTAATGGGGTTCACGCCGCCATTAGCCAGTGTCACGCCCATGGTCACGAGGTCATGGCAGGTAATCGAAACGGAGCATTGGCGGGTGTAAACGTCGCACACTTGCATGGGATCGGCGTGCATATAGCCATAGCTTTGCAACAGCCAGGCAATGCCGCGGTTGTGCTGATTGGTGTTGGCTTCCGATTGATAAACTTCTTCGTTGACGGACAATTCGCGCCCTGCGAAAGCGTTGTAGGTTGCTTGAATCTGATCCCAGCGATCTTTTGCCGTCTCGGCTTTGATCAGGCTGACAGTCGCCATCGCACCGGCGTTGACGAAGGGGTTCAGGGGGCGGCCTTTGTGCAGTTCCAGAGCAATGACCGAATTGAAGGGTTCGCCGGTCGGGTCGCAGCCGATCTTGCTGCGCAAGACTTGGGGCCCCACTTCATCCAGCACGTGGGCCAGCGTAAATACCTTGGAAATTGACTCAATGGCGAAGGCGTAATCGGTGTCGCCCACTTCGGCATGCGTGCCATCGCAAAACATGATGCTGATGCCAAACAGATTCGAAGGTACTGAGGCCAGATAGGGAATGTAACTGGCGTTTTTTCCATGATGGTTGCCGCTATAGCGCTGCAGCGCTTCGTCCAGTGCCTGCTTGACCTCGCTATTGAGGGTGGTGGGTCTTTGTTTCATGGTGCTCGCTCCGTGAGTACGTTGAAGACAAAAGACTATAGATCGGAAAATTCACATCGATCGATTATCGGACGGCATCCCTCAAAAGGTTGTCTATGCTGGCTGGGTCTGATCGAGCCTCAGTTGATTAAGGCACGCCCCGGTTGACCCATACTCAAGGAGAGATTAAATGGCCCTTCACCGTATCAAGAGCAATAAGGATATTGACCCTGTATTTGGTTCTTCCGCGCTGGCGCATGTTGCAGCGACCAAGCAATTTCCCGAGGCTGAGCAATCCCCCGGGGATGTGTTTCAGCTGGTTCATGATGAGTTGTATCTCGATGGCAACTCTCGGCAGAACCTCGCCACGTTTTGCCAAACGTGGGAAGAGGATGAAGTTCACAAACTGATGGACCTGTCGATCGACAAAAACATGATCGACAAGGACGAATACCCCCAGTCCGCCGAGCTGGAAAACCGTTGCATTCACATGCTGGCGGACCTATGGCACTCCCCGGAAGCTGCGACCACTATCGGCACATCAACCGTAGGCTCCAGTGAGGCTTGCATGCTCGGTGGTCTCGCTGCTCTGTGGCGCTGGCGTGCGGTACGCAAGGCGGCAGGCAAGCCTACGTCCACCCCGAACATGGTCTGTGGTCCGGTACAAGTTTGCTGGCACAAATTTGCCCGTTACTGGGATGTCGAAATTCGTGAAGTGCCGATGTCCGAAGGGCAGTGGTTTATGACGCCCGAAGACATGCTGTCGCGTGTTGATGAAAATACGATTGTGGTAGTACCAACGTTTGGGCAGACCTTCACCGGTCTCTATGAAACGGTAAAACCGCTTTCGGATGCGCTGGATGATCTGGACAAGCGCACTGGCTTGAGCGTTGATATTCACGTTGACGGTGCAAGTGGCGCGATGCTGGCTCCGTTTTGTGCACCTGATGTTCTTTGGGATTTCCGTGTCGCACGCGTCAAGTCCATCAGTACATCGGGGCACAAGTTTGGCTTGGCACCGCTGGGGGCAGGCTGGGTGATCTGGCGTGACGTCAAAGAGCTACCTGAAGGTTTGATCTTCCACGTGAATTACCTGGGCGGGGACATGCCAACCTTCGCCTTGAACTTCTCGCGTCCGGCGGGGCAAATCATTGCGCAGTACTACAATTTCTTGCGCCTGGGGCGTGAAGGTTACGAGCGAATTCATTCGGCGTGCTATGAGACGGCACAATTTCTGGCCAGCGAAGTGGTCAAGATCGGCCCGTTCGAAATGCTCTATGACGGCAATCCACAGTTGGGTATCCCCGCGCTCACATGGCGTTTGAAGCCGGGCGCGAAGGTGAGTTATTCGCTCTATGATCTGGCGGATCGGTTGCGTACGCGGGGTTGGTTGGTGCCGGCGTATAGCTTGCCAGCAAATGTCGAAAACGTCGTCGTGCAGCGGATTCTGGTCAAGCAAGGCCTGTCGATCGACATGGCCAAGTTGCTGCTGGCTGACTTCAAACGTGCGGTTGAGTTCTTCGATGAGCACCAGCCTCATGGCTTCAAAGGCCGTGAGGGCGAGGCGGGTAACCACACGGGTCGTTAGGTTCTGCGCCCCGCAAGCGCTTGCTCGCGGGGCCGAGGGTGGTTATTTAGTGCAGTTTCAGACGCGGCTCGGTGCCGCGTCCGATTCTGCTGCCAAGCATCAGCATCAACGTACGGAACGTGCCGTAAAGCGCCATCTGGTGCATGCGATACAGCGAGATATAGAACATTCGCGCCAACCAGCCTTCCAGCATGACGGTACCCATCAAGCTGCCCATCAAGTTACCCACCGCCGAAAAGCTCGACAGCGAAATCAGCGAACCATAATCGCGGTAGTGGTAGTCCGGTAATTGCGTTTTACCTTCCAGGCGCAGTTTCAACGACTTGGCCAGCAGCGACGCTTGCTGGTGAGCGGCTTGCGCGCGAGGAGGAACCATCTTGTCACTGCCCGGTTGCGGGCACGCCGCACAGTCGCCAAAGGCAAAGATGTTGTCATCGTGCGTCGTTTGCAGGGTAGGGCGCACGACCAATTGGTTAATGCGGTTGGTTTCCAGCCCGGCAATGTCTTTCAGAAAGCCCGGTGCCCGAATGCCTGCTGCCCATACTTTCAGGCTGGCAGGAATGACTTGGCCATCCTTGGTGATCAGGCTGTCAGCAGTCACTTCGCTCACGGCGGCGTTAGTCAGTACGGTGACGCCAAGTTTTTCCAGGGTTTTATGCACAGGCCCGCCAATACGTTCCGGCAGGGCAGGCAGCACCCGTGGACCGGCTTCGATCAGAGTGATGTGCATGTTTTCCGGCTTGATCCGATCCAGCCCGTAAGCCGCCAGCTCGTGCGCGGCATTGTGCAGTTCGGCGGCCAGTTCAACACCGGTTGCCCCGGCACCTACAATTGCGACGCTGATTTGCTCAACGGCATCGGTTTGCCCGGCGTGCGCGCGCAGGTAGTGATTAAGCAATTGTTGGTGAAACTTCTCTGCCTGTTTGCGGGTGTCGAGAAACAAACAGTGCTCCGCTGCGCCCTGGGTGCCGAAGTCGTTGGTGGTACTGCCCACGGCAATCACCAGCGTGTCGTAACTCAAGTCGCGCGCTGGCACCAATTCCTGACCGTTTTCGTCGAGGGTCGCCGACAATGAGATCTTTTTCCCATCGCGGTCCAGACCGCTCATGCGCCCCAGCTGGAACTCGAAGTGGTTCCATTTAGCTTGGGCGACATAGTTGAGCTCATCTTCAGAGGAGTTCAGCGAGCCAGCGGCGACTTCATGCAGCAACGGCTTCCAGATATGGGTCAGGTTGGCGTCGACCAGCGTGACGCTGGCTTTGCCGCGCTTACCCAGAGTCTTGCCCAGGCGGGTCGCCAACTCCAGGCCGCCGGCACCGCCGCCGACAATAACAATACGATGGGACATAGGTATCACTCACAAGGCTTGAAAAAAAATTCTGTGCCTGAGCAATCCGGGCGAGCGCTACGCAGCTCATAGCGCCAGATAACTCAGGAGGCGGCTCAAAAGGCCGAGGCCAATCACCACGATCACCACCACAGCAAGGAGCAGCCACGGCCTGAAAGGCCGGCGCTCAACTTGGTGTTGAGGAAGCAGCAGGTACTCTTCGACATGCTTTTGATCATCTGGGTTCAGGCGGCTGGACATATTTAAGGCCTCATCCGATAGACGTTGCAGGCGGTGTTAAAGCTACAGCAGTGATCAACCGGGATGAAATGAAGCATAGCCGTTGGGACCCAGCGGCTCGACACTTACTTGGTCGTCTAGACGAATGATGCCACTTTCAATTACCCGTGCCGTGATACCGCCATGGCCGCGTACTGCCTGAAACGTCCCCTCACCCAGCCGTTGCTCAAGCCGGGCGCAAGGTTGGCACCAGCCGGTCGTTTCGAAAATGGCCTGGCCAATCTTGAACCGTCGGCCTTTGAGGCTAAACAGGTTGATCCCGCTGATGACCAGATTGCGGCGCAAGTCTTGCGCCACAACCGGTTGATCGGGCGCCCGTCCCAGCAATGAGTTGATCACAGCCAGATGTTCCCACTGAATAAGTGTGACTTGTCGGGCATTGCGAGCGCCGGGTCGTGCATGGTCGCCGGTCAGTCCGGCTTCGCGCCGGGCTTCGACGGCATCGAGCACCAGCATTTCGGCACGAGATTCGGGGCGTACGCCAATCCAGCGTACGAGCCCGGTTTGCGGGACGTTCGCTATCAACTCTTGCAGAGGGCTCACAGACTGATACCCACATCAAAAATAATGCTGCGGCCCAGGTTGTTGCGTAGAAAATCGGGTGCATCCGGTTGCGCGAACAGCACACGGGCGAAGGTGGGGCCCACCAGTGACAAGGAGCGCCAGCCCATACGCAAATACTCGGTCGGCGGCGGGAAGTGGCTGTTGAGGTCCAGTACCTCGCGTTTGAGGCTGGAGAAGGCAATGATGTCCAGTTGCCCCAGATCGATATCACGCTCTAAATAGTTCTTGGCTTTTTTGTGCAGAGTCGGGCCCAGTCGTTGCAGCAGCTTGCTCGCGGGAATGCGTTTGGGCCGTGCTTCACGGCGTACCAGTTGGCTCAGGGAATATGCACTGCGTCGTCGTTGGAGCTCTTCGCGCCATTCGTCATTCAAGCGTCGACCTTCGTCGAGCACAAAAAACACTTCGAAACGCGCTTCGCCAAACAGCACATCCGGGGGTTCCTGGCTGGCGGGTGTGAAGTCTTCAGTGTGGTAGGGAACATTCAACCCCTGAAGCAGGCGCTGGCATACCCAGCGCTCACGCTCCCATTTGCGAGCATTGGATAAAAATGCATTGGCTTGTTCGGCCTGGATCGTGAGCAGGCGCAGATAATCTGAGTCGTCCATATACAGGCACCTTAGCGTTGAAACAGGGGTTACCGAGAGCCCGAAACGTGTTCGGGCTCGCAGCCGCTGCCCGGCGCTCCTCGTTTAATGCACTTGCTCAGGCAAGTCTTCAGAAAAAAGTTCATCTTCAGCATCCGGGCTAACCGGGATTTTGTGCTCTTCGCTGGCCCATGCACCCAGATCGATCAGTTTGCAGCGGTCTGAGCAAAATGGACGGAACGGGTTGGTGGGCTTCCATTCCAGGGCTGTGCCACAAGTCGGGCAGTCTACGGTCATAGGTTTGGTCATGGTTGGCCTCCGCGCAACGTTAAATAAAAATGATGCAGGCGCTCGACTTCTGTCTTGAGAGCCGCCAGGTCGCGGTCATTGGTGAGTATGTCGTCAGCGTGGCGAAGGCGATCTTCGCGGCTGGCTTGTGCCTTGAGAATGGCGTGTACCTGTTCTTCGCTGGTGTTGTCGCGTTTAAGCGTGCGCTGAATCTGCAACGCCTGCGGCACGTCGATCACCAGCACGCGTTGAGTCGTGGTGTGTTGCCCGGACTCGATCAATAACGGTGAAACCAGAATGGCGTAGGGCGATTGGGCCTGTGCCAGATTGTTGGCGATTTCTTCACGAATCAGCGGGTGCAGCAGGGCTTCGAGCCAGCGGCGTTGCTCCGGTTCGCTGAAAACAAGCGTGCGCAACGCACCGCGATTGAGTTGCCCATCGGCTTGCAGCACTTGCTCGCCGAAGTGCTCAGCAATTTTGCTCAGCGCCGGGCGCCCCGGTTCCACTACCCAGCGCGCCGCATGGTCGGCGTCAACCACGTGGACGCCCAGCGCCGCAAAATGCTCGGCGGCAGCACTTTTGCCGCTGCCGATGCCGCCAGTCAGGCCGAGAATCCAGGGGTGTGTAGAAGGGGTATTCATATCAACTCGAAAGCTGCCAATAGAAAGTGGTTATTTGATCACCCCAGAGCAATGCAATCCAGCCAGCAATTGCCAGGTAGGGGGCAAAGGGGATCTGAGTAGAGGCTTGCGTGCGGCGCAAGGCCAACATCAACACGCCAACCACCGCGCCCGATAGCGAGGCGAGCAGCAGGGTTAACGGTAGCACCGCGATGCCGCCCCACGCGCCAATCATGGCCAGTAATTTGAAGTCGCCATAGCCCAGACCGTCCTTGCCGGTCAGCAGTTTGAAGACCCAAAAGATCGACCACAGGCAGGCATAGCCCAATGCGGCGGCCCAAACCGCCTGCGACAGGCTGGTAAAGGTGTCGAAACTGTTGAGCAGCAAGCCCAGCCACAGTAGGGGCAACACCAGCACATCAGGAACGATCATATGCTCCAGATCGATCAGGCAAATGGCGATCAACCCCCAGGTCAGCACGAGCATCCAGCCCGCTTGCGCACTGACGCCAAAATGCCAGGCGATAAAGGCTGACAATAATCCACAGGCCAGCTCGGTCAGCGGGTAACGCGGGCTAATGGCTTTCTTGCATTGCGCGCACTTGCCGCGCAGGAACAGGTAACTGATCAGCGGGATGTTTTCCCATGCACGCAGGCGGTGTTGGCAATGGGGGCAATGAGAGTGGGGCAGCAACAAGTTATACACAGGGCCTTTGTCGGGCGCGGGCAGAGACAGCAACTCGCGGGCTTGCGCTTGCCAATCGTGCTCAAGCATCTTGGGCAGGCGCCACACCAGCACATTGAGAAAGCTGCCTACCAGTAATCCAAGTACAAGTGCGCTGGCAATGAAGAGGTCGGTGTAACGGGTGAACAGGTCGATCATGCTCAAATTACTTGGCCTAGTTTGAATATAGGTAGATACATGGCGATTACCAGACCGCCTACCATGACGCCCAAAACCAGCATGATGGCTGGCTCCATCAAGGTTGTCAGGCTATCGGTCAATGTGTCGACCTCGTTCTCATAATAGGTGGCCAGATGGTCAAGCATGCTTTCCAGTGTGCCGGATTCTTCGCCTATAGCTGTCATCTGAATCGCCATGCCGGGAAATACGCCGGTAGCGGCCATGGCGACATGGATCTGCGACCCTGTTGCCACCTGATGTTTAAGCTTTAGCACGGCGTCTTTATAAACGTTGTTGCCTGTGGTGCCGGCGACAGCATTTAGCGCCTCCAGCAAGGGCACCCCGGCGGCAATGGTCGTTGCGAGTGTGCGGGCGAAGCGGGCTATGGCCGACACGTGCAGCAGGTTACCCATAACGGGCATTTTTAGTAGCCATTTATCAATGTTTTGACGTAACAACTCAGAGTGTTTGTACCGATAGTGCAGGCCCGCAACCACAAGGCTCACCGCTGACACCAACCCTATTGCGTGGTCTTGAAGCACCTGCGATAACGCGATGACCCACAGGGTGAGCGCTGGAAGTTGAGCGTCAAACGAACTGAACACACGTTGAAATTGCGGTACGACTTCGAGCAGTAAAATCCCGCAGACCATCACTGCCACCACCAGTACGGCGATAGGGTAGGTCATGGCTTTCTGTATTTTCTTTTTCAGTGCCTGGGTTTTTTCTTTATAGGTTGCTATGCGTTCCAGCAGTACATCCAAAGCGCCTGCCTGTTCGCCGGCATCAATCAAATTGCAAAAAAGAGCGTCGAAATGTGCCGGTTTTTTACGTAATGCATTGGCCAGGCTGGTGCCTGCGCAGATGTCCTGTTTCAGGTCGATCACCAGTTCACGCATGGCGGGCAACTCAACTCCCTCTGCAATCACGTCCAATGCTTGTATCAGTGAAATGCCTGCTTTGATCAACGAGGCCAGTTGGCGTGTGAACAGCATGATATCCAACCCTTTGATGGATTGAACGCCGAGTCGTCCGCGATGGGTTTTACGTCGAATGTGACATGCGGTAATACCTTGGCGGCGCAGCAGAACGCGTATCATCGCCTGACTTTCGGCGCTTGTTTCCCCCTTGGTTTTGGCCCCCGCGAGGTCTGTTCCTTCCCACTGATACAGACGGGTCTTAACGGGTTGTGTAGGCATGCGGCTGGTCCTTGTGGCGCTGATGGCTCGTGCGAGCGCTGAACCAAAAGACTAGGTGCCGTTCATGCCAGGCCGTCCATGGGAGCGTGTCCAAAGGTGTCAGCGGAGCGGTTGTGGAGCATCGGCGGGCTAACCTTGATAGCCTGTGCGCCATTTTTGGCGGCTCAGAACGGCTATGGCATTTGGCCAAGGTGCCGCGTCTTTATTTTGGAGATGACTTGTGAAACAACAAAAAGGCTTCACCCTGATCGAATTGATGATCGTGGTAGCGATTATTGGTCTGATCGCCTCGTTTGCATTGCCCGCGTACACCGAGCACACCATGAAGGCCCGGTTCGCAGAAGTGAACGCCATTAGCAACACCTACAAAACCGCGGTAGCACTGTGCTACAGCGAGAGCAATGATTTGACGGTATGCGATGCAGGCAGCCATGGCATTCCTGGGCCGGCCGATGCGACGGATAACCTGGCTGCTGGCATGACGGTGATTGATGGCGTGATTACCCTGACCGGCACTCAGGCTGCGGGTGGCTGGACCAGCGTGCTGGCGCCTGCGTTAAGTGAATCGGGCAGCACCCTGGTGTGGACACAAAGCGGTACGTGTCTGGAAAAAGGAGCGTGCAAGTAAGCCTCGCACCGGTGCGTATTTAATTTAGAGGGAGCCTTAAGCGCCCGCAAAACGGCAACATCCACGTCCGAAAATGGCGAGATTCGGCCCATTGCCAGTGCTATCGTGCAGGCTATGAACACATCCGACAGTCTTAGTGTACCCAGCACCGCCGCCTGTGAAATCGCGCGTCTGAGCCGCGATTCGCGGTTCGACGGGGTGTTTTTTACAGCGGTGCTGAGTACGCGCATCTACTGCCGCCCGGTCTGTCCGGCGCGCGCGCCCAAAGCTGAAAACGTGGTGTATTACCCCAGTGCTGCGGCGGCTCAAGCCGAGGGTTTTCGCCCTTGTTTGCGTTGCCGCCCGGAGCTGGCACCGGGTAATCCCTTCTGGCAGCAGGGTGAGCATTTAGTGGCCCGAGCATTGAAACTGATCAATGAAGGTTTTTTGGCTGACCACTCGCTGGAGAGGCTGGCTGAGCGCTTGCATGTCAGCGCCCGACAAGTACGCAGGTTGTTCGTGCAGTATTTGGGCGCACCACCGATGGCGGTGCACGCCACTCAGCGATTGCTTTTTGCCAAGCAACTGTTGACCGAAACCCCTATGTCGATCACTGAAGTGGCGATGGCTTCAGGTTTTGGCAGCCTGCGGCGTTTCAATGCAGCCTTTGCCGAGGCCAATCACGTGCAGCCCAGAGCTTTCAGGCGCAGCCCAAAAGCGCGGGCGGACAATGCATTGGTGCTGCGCCTGAGTTATCGCCCGCCTTATGATTTCGCGGCGCTGCTGGGGTTTCTACGCAACCGTGCCTTACCTGGCATTGAACAGGTGGATGAGCACAGCTATCAACGGGTCATTGGCACGGGCGATGCCCCTGGCTGGTTGCGGATCAGCGCGTGGCCCGGTGAGCAGCATGCGTTGCAATTGGAACTGTTGAATGTGGCACCGAGCCAAATGCTGGGCGTGGTTTCACGGGTTCGGCGGATGTTTGATCTGGACGCTGATCCGCTCGCCATTGCTCAAACGTTAAGTGCCAGCCCACTGCTGGCGCCGATAATGGCCCGCTATCCGGGCCTGCGGCTGCCGGGCGGTTGGGACGGTTTTGAAGTGGCCGTGCGGGCGGTATTGGGCCAGCAAGTCAGCGTGGCCGCCGCGCGTACCTTGGCCAGTCGCATTGTGCAGCGCTATGGAGTGGTGATTGAATCCCCCTCCGGAACCCGCCTTGAGAGGTTGTTTCCTGGCCCTGCACAACTGGCCGACGCGGATCTGGGGCAGATGGGGATTACTCAGGCACGTATCGATACGATCAAAGGTATTGCGCGTGCTCTGGTGGAAGGTCGTGTTGACTTTGCCCTTGAGCAACCTTTACCCACTTTTATTGAGCGCTGGGTGCAATTACCGGGCATTGGCCCATGGACGGCTCATTACATCGCCATGCGCGTGCTTAAACACCCGGATGCTTTTCCCGCAGCAGATTTGATTTTGCGGCGCGAGGCCAACCCTCACGGCGCACCCTTGACGACCCAAGCGTTGCAATCGCTGGCCGAAAGCTGGCGCCCGTGGCGGGCCTATTCCGTCATGTATTTATGGCGCGCTGCCACAGACTCGGCGGCAGCCCGCAAGGAGGGAGCATGAGCCTTATTTATTACGATCAAATGCCTTCACCTATCGGCCCTCTTTTTTTGGTTGCCGATGATGAAGGACTGCGAGAGGTGCGTTTCGAGTTTGAAAAGCGTCCGCACGAGCCGCTGGACGGTTGGGTGCATTCAGCGCAACAGCTGGCGCAAGTTCGTCACCAGCTTGAAGCGTATTTTTCGGGAGAGCGACAGACTTTTGATCTGCCGCTCAAGCCGCAGGGCACTGATTTCCAGCAGTCGGTATGGCAGGCGCTGACGACCATTGCATACGGGACAACGGCCAGCTATGGGCAGATTTCGCAACAGCTTGATCGCCCCAAAGCCTCACGGGCGGTGGGCGCTGCCAACGGACGCAACCCAATCCCGATCATCATCCCGTGTCATCGTGTGATTGGTAGCAACGGCAGCCTGACCGGGTTTGCTGGTGGGCTGGCTGCCAAACAGTGGTTGTTGGGGTTTGAAGCAGCGGCAAGCTTTAAGCTGCAAGCTCCAGGTAAAAGCTGAAACCCGCCTGTAGCTTGCAGCGTTTGAAGCTCTAACCCCCGCTAGACACTCAACCGCATCGACAAATCGACCGCTTTGACATCCTTGGTCATGGCGCCAATTGAAATGTAGTCCACCCCGGTTTGGGCGATAGGAAGCAGTGTGGCTTCGTTGATCCCGCCGCTGGCTTCCAGTTTGGCCTTGCCCGCGTTAAGGCGCACGGCCTCGCGCATATCGTCCATGCTCAACTCGTCGAGCATGATGATGTCTGCGCCAGCCGCCAGCGCCTCTTTGAGTTCCGAGAGGCTTTCCACTTCGATTTCCACGGGTTTTCCCGGGGCAATTTTGTGCGCGGCAATGATGGCCTGAGCAATGCCGCCGCAGGCTGCAATGTGGTTTTCCTTGATTAAAAAGGCGTCGTACAGGCCGATGCGGTGGTTGTGGCAACCGCCACAGGTCACGGCGTATTTCTGTGCGAGACGCAGGCCGGGCAAGGTTTTACGGGTGTCGAGCAGTTTGACCTGGGTATCAGCAACCTGATCGGCCAGCGACTGCGCGTGAGTCGCGACACCGGATAACAGTTGCAGAAAATTCAGGGCACTGCGTTCCCCGCTGAGCAGAGAGCGGGCCGGGCCTTCAAGGTGAAAGAGTATTTGGTTCGGGGTTACGCGCTCGCCATCAGACACTTGCCAATGCACTGCGACACGCGGGTCCAGCTGACGAAATACGGTATCGACCCACGCTGTTCCGCTGATGACAGCCGCTTGGCGCGTAATGATTGAAGCTTTGGCCAGGCGTTCGGCCGGGATCAGCTGTGCAGTGATGTCGCCGCTGCCGAGGTCTTCGGCTAACGCACGGCGCACGTTGGCTTCGATTTCGGCAGTGAGGTCGGCCAGACGTAAATTCGGCATAACGAGCTCCACAAACAAAGTGCTTCGATTATAGAGGCATGCCGGGAGTGAACCCAAGGTGCGCGCGACACCCAGGGTAAATGGCCACAATTGTGCGGTTTTCGGCAGTTTGAGGTTTTATTCAACCACTCATGCCATGAAGTGAAGAGTCTGCTGGCACAAGCGGCATGATTTACAAGATAATCCGCCTTCTATTTGGCGTCATAGCTTTGACGCGCATGATTGGGGGGCGGGATGCACAATGAAGGGAAAGGGGGAGGGCCACAATGGGCCTCAACGGAGTTGGCGACCCACTCGCCGCTCACCCGCTTGCCCGTGATCCTGTCACAAGTGCATGACAAGGCGGCACAGCAACTCAAGCAGCAGTTGCAGGTGCTGTTTGATAACGCGGATAAAGCCCTGTTCGAGATGGCCGACAAAGCCCGGAGCAATGTCGAGCAAAGTCTGTTTTTCGAGGCCATGCGCGACCTGCGGCTCAAACGAAAGAATATTGAACGTGGTTTTCTCAATCGCCTGTTTGATGCCTTTATCGCCCTGACCCAGCCCTCGGCCAATGAACCGACTTTATTGGGCAAGGGGCTCTCCCCGAATGGTTTTTCGCTGCTGGGCAATGATTTTGCCCGTGCCGAGGCCGTCAACTCGATGGTGTCGAAAGTGTTGAATCGTGATCATCTGGCTTTGTGCCATTTGAGTACGCGTTTCAACACCTTGAGTTGGGTGAAGCTGGATGAACAGAGCAACCCTCTGGGGCCGGCGATGTTGTGTGAGTATTTTCTTCAAGCTGAGCGCGACCAAGGTGTCGACATCAAAGTCAAACTGATCACGCTGCAGTTATTCGAACATTACCTGCTCAGGCATACCGGGCAGCTTTATGCCGATGCCAATCAGTTGTTGATCGCCACAGGGGTATTGCCCAATCTCTGCGCGATCACGTCTGATCACGCTCAGGAAGTTCCGGGTGCAGGGGAATACGCGAGCCAGTTGGTGGGCCAACTGTTCGAATACATCAGCGGTGATCGTAACCTCTCGCCGGCGCTCAAGAATCTTGTCGCTCAAGTGCAACTGCCCATCCTCAAGATTGCGCAAATGGACCAGAACTTTTTCAGTTCTGACAGGCACCCGGCGCGGCGCTTGCTCAATCTCATGGCCCAGGCCGCGATCGGGTGGGACGCGAATCTTGATTGCGACAATGACCCGCTCCACGCCTGCATTGAGCAAGTCGTGCGGCAGTTGGCTGCTTATTCAGGGAGCACCCCTGACGCGCTGGAAACCGTGCTGCACGATTTTCTGTTATTTACCAACGCCGAAAGAGAGCGCGTCGAAGCCCTTGAATTCGCCCTCATCGATGGCCTGTCAGCGCCTTCTCAGCAGGTGCCGGCAGAGCCCCTTGCCGAGTTGGAAGAGCAGGATCACTTGGGGTTGTTGTTGGTCAGTCAACTGCGCATTGGCAGTTGGGTCGAGATCAAGGACGGGCAGGGTATTCGCCAGCGTTGCAAGCTCATTGCGATTGTTGCCCCTGAACACCGGCATGTTTTTGTCAACCGAAGCGGTATTCAGGTGGTGGAGCAATCCCGTGGGGAATTGATTGCACAGTTGCGCTGCGGTGCGATTGAGTTGATTGATGAGCGCCTGTTATTCGACCGGGCTCTGGCGTCCATGATCGACAGCCTGGCACATTAAAGCGACCACGGCAGATTGCTGCCCATCTGCAGGCACATCGCGGCATACTGCACCTTTGGTTTGAGTTGTCGAAGGAGGCTGTATGCTGCTGGACCCCGCTAGCGGTTGGTTTGAAGGCGTGTGCCATTGCCCGTCGCCCAACTTCAATGAGCGCCCTGATGGCGAAATCTCCTTGCTGGTTATCCACAACATCAGCTTGCCGCCCGGCCAGTTTGCCACCGGAAAGGTTCAGGCGTTCTTTCAGAATCATTTGAATGCCACAGAGCATCCATTCTTCGAAAGCATCAGTGAATTGAAAGTCAGTGCGCATTTTCTGATTGAACGGGATGGCAAGATCACGCAGTTTGTTTCATGCCTTGATCGCGCATGGCATGCCGGTGTTTCAAGTTTTGAAGGTCGTGAGGTTTGCAACGACTTCTCGCTGGGCATCGAGCTTGAAGGCACCGATGAGTTACCGTTCACCGATGCTCAATACGACGCGTTGGTCGATTTGACCTTGCAACTGCAAGGGGCTTATCCCGCCATTACCGTGCAACGGATATGTGGTCACAGTGACGTGGCCCCCGGGCGTAAAACTGACCCGGGCCCTGCGTTTGATTGGCAGCGCTATCGCGGCGCGTTGCAGCACACAGGAGAGATGCAATGAGTTTTGTGGTGTTACTGCTGGCGATCTTGATCGAAAAGTTTTCGAGTTTGCGTCAGCGTTTTCAGCGTGACGGGGGCTGGCTGCGAGAGTTGCACGCACTGGAAGCCAGCCCGAAGTTCGTGACCCGCCCCTGGCTGGTCTTAGCCATTCTGATTCTCTGCCCGGTGGCCTTGCTGGCCTTGTTGCTATGGGTGCTCGACCCTGTGGCCTATGGTCTGTTGGCGTTGCCAGTGCATGTGCTGGTGGTGATTTACAGTCTGGGCAGAGGCGATGTAGAGGCCGGGCTAGGGCCATTCCGAGATGCCTGGCGCCGCGGCGACTTGCAGGCCGGTGCTCATGTTGCTGAGCGTGACCTTGGTATCACCGCTGAAAATGGCGAGCAATTACTGGAAAAGGTGCAAAGCCATTTGCTGTGGCAGTCGTATCAGGGTTTTTTTGCGGTGATTTTTTGGTACTTCCTGCTGGGCCCCGTGGCGGCCTTGAGCTATCGCTTGTTGGCGCTGGCTGCCGAGCAAGGTAAAAACCCGGAGTTGGTCGAACGGGCGCAGCAACTTCGCCATGCCTTTGACTGGGTGCCGGTACGGTTGCTGGCGGCAAGTTTTGCGTTGGTGGGCAATTTCGCGGCGGTGGGCCGGGTGATGTTGCATGAATTGTTGAATTGGCACATTAGCGCCGAGCAGTTGATCAACAAGGCCGGTTGTGCCGCGGCAGAAATCGCGGCACCGCAGGCGGGACCTGAGGGTATTGTGAGCCTGGACACGCTATGGGCTTTGCTGCTGCGCGCGGCGTTGTTGTGGTATGCCGGTTTTGCGGTGTGGACGTTGCTGCTCTAAACGTCAAAAGCCCCTCACCCTAACCCTCTCCCGGAGGGAGAGGGTTAGGGTGAGGGTCGATCTTGTGTGCTCACCCAACCAAACACCTCACACGCATTCAACGTCGTCACCTCAGCCAACTGCTCTTCACTGATACCCATCACCTGCGCCAGCGCCTGGCATATGGCCGGTAGATGCTGTGGGCTGTTGCGCTGGTTGGCAAACATGGCCGGCGCCATGTCCGGTGAGTCGGTTTCCAGCACAATGGCACTCAACGGCAAATCAGCAATCACTCTGCGCATCCGTAAAGCCTGGGGCCATGTCGCGGCGCCTCCCAAGCCCAATTTAAAGCCCAGCTTTATGTACTCGCGCGCTTCTTCCCGACTGCCCGCAAAGGCATGAATAATCCCCCCGCGTTTGAGCCGAAAACGTTTGAGTGTCGCAATCACTTGCGCATGGCTACGTCGAACATGCAGCAAGGCAGGAAGCTGGAAATCGACCGCCAATTGCAACTGCGCTTCAAATAGCCGTTGCTGAGCCCCACGGTCGAGTTCGGGGAGAAAGTAATCCAGGCCGATTTCACCCACGGCACACACCTGCGGATGCCCGGCCAGCCTACTCAGCCATTCGCCCAGTTCAGTCATATGTTCGGCCCGGTGCTGATTGAGGTACACCGGGTGCAAGCCAAACGCGGCAAACAGATGACTGTCTGTTTGCACCAGATTCCATAGCCGCTGCCAATTTTCTTGATAGACCCCCAGCACCACCATTTGCTCGACACCCAATGCCCGACTCTGGCTCAGCACTTGAGCGCGATCCGCATCGAAGTCCGGGAAGTCGAGATGAGTATGGCTGTCGATCAAATGCATGGTCAGGCCTGATGAATGCGCTGTTTGAACACTCGGGCAATGGCGTGGATGCCGGGTTCATAGCGTTGATCTTCAATGGCCGCCAAGGCAAGGTCCAGCGCCTTTTCAGCAATCTTTTGATGCTGCTGGCCCATGGCATTTACAGGCAATGGCAGGAAGTCCAGTAACTGAGTGTCACCAAAGGTGGCCAGACGTAACGGCGGCTTCTGTTCTGGATGCTCCAGCAGCGCATCGAACATCCCTTGCAGCAACACGTACGAGGTTGTCACCAGTGCATCGGGGAAATGCCCGAGGCGCTCCAGTAACTCGTCGATAATGCGTCGGCCACACTCTCGGCTAAAGGCGCTGCCGTGCTCAATCAGGATGTCGCCTTCAAAGTGCTCCAGGGCTTTTTTGAAGCCCGCCGCGCGCGCCTGACTGACGCTCAGCTCGGGGCGAGCGCCGATCAAAACGATCTGTCGCGGCATGGGTTGTAACAGGCTGCGGGTCAATTGCAGACTGGCTTCGCAGTCATCGCTGATCACCGAGCTAAAACGCGTCGGGTCCAGTGTCCGGTCAATTGCAATAATCGGTATGCCCAGCTCTTGCAGTGTGCGGTAGCTGTCATCCTCGGCGGGCAAGCAACTGGCGACGAACAGGGCATCGCAACGGCGGGCACGAAACAATTTGAGCAACTGACGCTCGCTGTCGGGTGCATCATCGGAGCTGGCGATCAATAACTGATAGCCACGGGCACGGGCACCTTTTTCCAGTTGCTTGGCGATGCGCGCATAACTCGGGTTTTCAAGGTCGGGAAGGATAAACCCCAGTGTGCGTGTGTGCCGGCTGCGCAGCCCGGCCGCTTGCGGGTTGGGGGTGAAACCGTGCTCTTCAACCACCGCTCGCACGCGTTCGACCGTGGCGCTGCTGATGCGCTGCTGCTCGGCCTTGCCGTTGATGACGTAGCTGGCCGTGGTGACGGATACACCTGCCAGTTGAGCTATATCACTGAGCTTCACGCCGAAAATTCCTTATTTTTTGTAGTACATATCAACATTTTCGCCAATCCTACCCGATTGTGGCAGTCGATCATCGTCTGCCTTGTGCTCACGGTATTTTTTTGTGTCAGTACCAACACAGGCTCGAACAATGCGACAGGTTGGGCTTCAAGCGCGGGCAATTATGCAGTAACGTGCCGTGCAGTCAGGGTTAAACGTTTCAGCAGGCGTGTTTAATAGGTTTTTCCGCACGTGATGTGCTTGCCACACATCGGCCCAAAGCGGTCTGGTGCTAACAACCTAAGCTGACCTCATTCAAAACAATACCTGGCGCCACAGAGTGCCGGAAAAGGAGAACGCATGCTCGAACTCACCATAGAGCAGATTTCCATGGGCCAAACGGCTGTGGATAAGTCTGCGGCGCTGCAATTACTCGCGGATAAGCTGGTCGCCGATGGGTTGGTGGCTGAAGGTTATCTTCAGGGCTTGCAAGCGCGTGAGGCTCAAGGTTCGACCTTTTTGGGCCAAGGTATTGCCATTCCCCACGGCACTCCGGACACCCGTGAGCTGGTGTATGCCACCGGCGTGCGTTTATTGCAGTTCCCTGAGGGGGTGGATTGGGGCGATGGCCAAATCGTCTATCTGGCGATTGGCATTGCCGCCAAATCCGACGAGCATTTGCGTTTGTTGCAATTGCTCACTCGTGCCCTTGGTGAGACCGATCTGGGCCAGGCATTGCGCCGTGCCAGCACACCAGAAGCCTTACTCAAGCTGCTTCAGGGCGCCCCGCAGGAATTGGCGCTGGACGCGCAGATGATTGGCCTGGGGGTCTCGGCGGATGACTTTGAAGAGCTGGTGTGGCGCGGCGCACGCTTGTTGCGACAAGCCGACTGCGTCAGCAATGGCTTTGCCGCCGTGCTGCAACAAGTTGAAGCCCTGCCGCTGGGCGACGGTCTGTGGTGGCTGCACAGCGAGCAAACCGTCAAGCGCCCGGGGCTGGCGTTTGTCACTCCCGACAAGCCGATCCGGTATTTGGGCCAGCCCTTGAGTGGGTTGTTTTGCCTGGCCAGCCTGGGCGAAGCGCATCAAGCCCTGCTCGAACGTTTGTGTGCGCTGCTGATTGAAGGCCGGGGCCATGAACTGGGCCGTGCCACCAGCCGTCGTGCAGTGCTCGAAGTGCTGGGCGGCGAGTTGCCGGCAGATTGGCCGAGCGCCCGCATCACGTTGCCCAATGCCCACGGCTTGCACGCGCGCCCGGCCAAGATTCTCGCGCAACTGGCGAAAAGTTTTGATGGCGACATCCGCGTGCGAGTTGTCGAGGGGCAAGACTCTGCGGTATCCGCCAAAAGCCTGAGCAAACTTCTGAGCCTAGGCGCCCGTCGCGGTCAGGTACTGGAGTTTGTGGCTGAACCGAGTATTGCCGACGATGCACTGCCAGCGATCCTGGCCGCCATTGAAGAAGGCCTTGGCGAAGAAGTAGAGCCATTGCCAATCGAAACCGAAGCACCGTCCGTGGTGGCGGACATTGCCGCAGTGCTCACGGCACCGGCCGCTGGCACCGTGATTCAGGCCATTGCGGCGGCACCTGGTATCGCCGTCGGCCCGGCGCATATTCACGTCCTGCCAATTCTGGATTACCCGCTGCGGGGCGAGTCATCCGTGGTTGAGCGCGAGCGCCTGCAAAAAGCCCTGGCGGATGTGCGGCAAGACATTGACGGGCTGATTCAACGCAGCCAGTCCAAAGCCATTCGCGAGATTTTCATTACTCATCAGGAAATGCTCGACGACCCCGAGCTCACCGACGAAGTCGACACACGCCTCAAGCAAGGCGAAAGCGCGGAAGCGGCATGGATGTCGGTTATTGAAGCGGCCGCGCTCAAGCAAGAGTCATTGAAGGATGCGCTGTTGGCCGAGCGGGCCGCCGATCTGCGCGACATCGGTCGTCGTGTGCTGGCGCAGTTGTGTGGTATCGAAACCCCTGCTGAACCCGATCAGCCGTATGTGCTGGTGATGGACGAAGTCGGCCCCTCGGACGTGGCGCGCCTTGATCCGGCGCGTGTTGCAGGGATTTTGACCGCCCGTGGCGGTGCGACCGCACACAGTGCCATTGTGGCCCGTGCACTGGGCATTCCGGCGTTGGTCGGGGCGGGCGACAGCGTATTGCTGCTGGCCCCGGGCACGCCGTTGTTGATCGACGGACAGCGCGGCCGCTTGCATGTGGCCCCTGGTGCCGATGCCCTGCAGCGCGCCACGCAGGAACGCGACAGTCGCGACCAACGTTTACTGGCCGCCGCCGAGCGCCGTCATGAACCTGCTGTCACCCAGGATGGGCATGCAATTGAGGTGTTTGCCAATATCGGTGAGAGCAAAGGTGTTGCCAGCGCGGTGGAGCAGGGGGCAGAAGGCATTGGCCTGTTGCGTACCGAACTGATTTTCATGGCTCACTCCCAAGTGCCCGACGAAGCCACGCAGGAAGCCGAATACCGACGCGTACTGGATGGGCTTGATGGTCGCCCTTTGGTTGTGCGCACGTTGGATGTGGGCGGTGACAAACCCTTGTCCTACTGGCCCATCGAGAAAGAAGAAAACCCGTTTTTGGGCGTGCGCGGCATTCGTCTTACGCTGCAACGTCCACAAATAATGGAAAGCCAGTTGCGTGCCCTGTTGCGCTCCGCGGATAACCGTCCGCTGCGCATCATGTTCCCGATGGTGGGTAGCGTGGCCGAATGGCGCGCCGCGAGGGACATGACCGAGCGTCTGCGTGTGGAAATACCGGTTGCTGATTTGCAGCTGGGCATCATGGTCGAAGTACCCTCGGCGGCCTTGCTGGCGCCGGTGTTGGCCAAGGAAGTCGACTTCTTCAGCGTCGGTACTAACGATTTGACCCAGTACACCTTGGCCATCGACCGGGGGCATCCGACCTTGTCGGCGCAGGCGGATGGTTTGCATCCTGCCGTGTTGCAACTGATCGACATCACCGTCCGTGCGGCCCATGCCCATGGCAAATGGGTAGGGGTATGCGGCGAACTGGCGGCCGACCCTCTGGCGGTGCCGGTGTTGGTGGGGCTTGGCGTTGATGAGTTGAGCGTGTCGGCGCGCAGCATTCCTGAGGTCAAGGCTCGAGTACGTGAATTGTCGATGGAACGCCTTAAAACCTTGGCCGCTGACGCGTTGAGCGTGGGCAGCCCGGATGAAGTTCGTGCCTTGGTGGAAGCGCTCTAATGGCCAGAATACTGTGCATCACCCTGAATCCCGCATTGGACGTGACCGTGCGCATGCCGCACTTGGTGCCCGGCGAGGTCAACCGCTGCCAGCCTTTAATCACCCATGCCGCCGGTAAAGGCGTGAATGTGGCCCAAGTGCTGGCTGATTTAGGCCACACCGTGACCGTCAGTGGTTTTCTGGGTGAACAGAATCCGCATGCGTTTGAAGCACTGTTTGCCCGCAGAGGGTTCGCCGATGCGTTTATCCGCGTACCGGGCGAAACCCGCAGCAACATCAAACTGGCGGAAGACGATGGCCGCGTGACCGACCTTAACGGGCCGGGGCCGCAGGTCAGTGAACTGGCCCAGCAAGCGTTGCTCGACAAACTGGATCAGATTGCCAGTGCTCACGACGCGGTCGTTGTCGCAGGCAGCTTGCCCTGCGGCGTCAGTGCGCAGTGGTTACGAGCGTTACTGCTGCGCCTTAAAGCGATGGGGTTGAAAGTGGTATTGGACAGCAGTGGCGAGGCGTTGAAAGAAGGCCTGAGTGCCGGTCCTTGGCTGGTCAAGCCCAATACCGAAGAGTTGGGCGGCGCGCTGGCCTGTGCAGTGGACAGTCTGGCCGCCCAAGTAGGCGCTGCGACTCAATTACTCGCTCAGGGCATCGAGCATGTAGTGATTTCTGACGGTGCGCAGGGGGTTAACTGGTTCAGTCGCCATGTGGCCCTGCAGGCCGTGCCGCCCAAGGTTCGTGTGGCCAGCACTGTGGGCGCAGGTGATTCGCTGCTGGCGGGCATGCTGCATGGCTTGATCAGTGGTCACAGCCCCGAACAGACCTTGCGCACGGCCACCGCGATTGCGGCGATGGCGGTTACCCAGATTGGATTTGGTATCAGCGATGCGGTGCAGTTAGCGCTGCTCGAAAGCCGCGTAAACGTGCGCCACCTGACAAAAGAATAAGAGGAATACCCATGAAATTAGCCATAGTGACGGGCTGCCCCAACGGCATGGTGACCAGTGTGCTGTGTGCTCGCCTGCTGGATGCAGCGGCGCAGCGTCAGGGCTGGAGCACCAGCGTTGAAGTGCATGATCCCAAACACCCTGAGCGCCAACTGTCGAAAGCGACACTCGACGAGGCCGAATGGGTGCTGGTGGTGAGCAGCACGCCATTGGACATGCAGCGGTTTATCGGCAAGCGAGTGTTTCAGAGCACTCCGGCCCAGGCTCTGCAAGATGTAGAGGCGGTGTTGCAGCGTGGGGTGAAAGAGGCCCAAGTGTACGTCGCGCCTGCGCAGGCTGTTGAGACTGAAAAACCGCAGAGCACGCCTAAAATTGTGGCAGTCACGGCATGCCCGACGGGGGTAGCGCACACCTTCATGGCCGCCGAAGCCTTGCAGCAGGCTGCCAAGCGCTTGGGGTACGACTTGCAGGTCGAAACCCAGGGTTCTGTAGGGGCTCGTAATCCCTTGAGCGAGCAGGCCATCCGCGACGCCGATGTGGTGCTGTTGGCCGCCGACATTGAAGTACCTACAGAGCGTTTCGCCGGTAAGAAGATTTACCGTTGTGGCACGGGCATCGCGCTGAAGCAGGCTGAAGCCACGCTTAACAAAGCGCTGAGCGAAGGTCAGCAGGAGAGCGCTGCTGCGGGTGGCGGAGCCCCGGCCAAGCAAGAGAAAACCGGCGTCTACAAACACCTGCTGACGGGTGTGTCGTTTATGTTGCCGATGGTGGTAGCGGGCGGTTTGTTGATTGCACTGTCTTTTGTGTTCGGCATCGAGGCCTATAAAGAGCCGGGTACGTTAGCGGCGGCGCTGATGCAAATCGGCGGAGATGCCGCGTTCAAGCTGATGGTGCCGTTGCTGGCGGGTTATATCGCCTATTCGATTGCCGACCGTCCGGGCCTGGCGCCGGGGATGATAGGTGGCTTGTTGGCGAGCACCTTGGGCGCCGGCTTTATCGGCGGGATCATTGCCGGTTTTATCGCGGGGTACTGTGCCAAAGCGATCAATCGCTATGCGACGTTGCCGCAGAGTCTTGAGGCGCTCAAGCCGATTTTGATCATCCCGTTGTTTGCCAGCCTGTTCACCGGGTTAGTGATGATCTACGTGGTGGGCAAGCCTGTGGCCGGGATGCTGGAAGGCTTGACTCACTTCCTGGACAGCATGGGCACCACGAACGCGATTCTGCTGGGCGTGCTGCTGGGCGGCATGATGTGTGTTGACCTTGGCGGGCCGATCAACAAGGCGGCGTATGCGTTTTCGGTAGGGCTGCTGGCGTCGCAAAGCTACGCGCCGATGGCGGCCACGATGGCGGCGGGCATGGTGCCGCCGATCGGCTTGGGGATTGCGACATTCATAGCGCGCCGCAAGTTTGCCCAGACCGAGCGCGAGGCGGGCAAGGCTGCTCTGGTGCTGGGGTTGTGTTTTATTTCTGAGGGGGCCATTCCCTTTGCTGCCAAAGACCCGCTGCGGGTGATACCAGCGAGTATCTTGGGCGGGGCGTTGACGGGTGCGTTGTCGATGTACTTCGGCTGCAAACTGATGGCGCCGCATGGTGGTTTGTTTGTGCTGCTGATTCCGAACGCGATTAACCATGCATTGTTGTATTTGCTGGCGATCATAGCAGGCAGCGTGGTGACAGCTGTGGTGTATGCGGTGATCAAACGGCCGGAGCCGGTGGAGATTGCGCTGGAAACGGCGAAGGCGTGATACCGCTGACCCTCACCCCAACCCTCTCCCAAAGGGAGAGGGGGCTGATTTGTGGTGTTTGGTCTGTCTGCTTTTGCCTTTAATCCCCTCTCCCTCTGGGAGAGGGTTAGGGTGAGGGGCTTTTGATTTTTCGGTGCGCTGTACGCCATATCTCCTGCAATACACCCTCGGTTTCCACCAATACCTGCCGGTTATCAAACCGCAGCACTTCAATTCCCAAGCTATTCAAATATTCGCTTCGACGCCGGTCATCATCGCGCTGCTCAGGCGTGAAGTGCTGACTGCCATCCAGCTCAACAGCCCATTGCAGTTCAAGGCAGTAAAAGTCCAGTACATAAGGCGGGCAGGGATGTTGGCGTCTGAACTTCAAATCCAGTACTTGCCGGGCACGCAGTTTTTGCCATATCAGTCGTTCACACTCGGTTTGATGAGTGCGTAATTGGCGGGCGAATTGATGGAGTGTTGGCATGCTTCACGTCCTTGTGAAGGTGGGTGCCTGATTGAGTGTAGTTGCCTGCCACACAATACTGCTTTTGCCTTTAGTCCCCTCTCCCTTTGGGAGAGGGTGAGGGTGACTCAATACACATCCCGACGATAACGGCCTTGCTCAATCAACACCTGCACCCCTTCAGCACCGAGTATCTCGATCAATACCTCATCCACACCCGTAGCCATGCCTTGCAGGCTGCCACAGATATAAATGGCGGCGCCTTCAGCGACCCAGCGTTTGACCTCTTCACCCGCGTCACGCAGTCGGTCCTGAACATAAATCTTGTCAGCCTGATCCCGCGAAAACGCCAGATCCAGCCGTTCAAGATCACCGCTGGCCAACCATCCCTCTAATTCCTCGCGGCAATAGAAGTCATGCGCCGCATTGCGCTCACCAAACACTAGCCAGTTGCGCTGCTCACCTGCAGCGATGCGTGCCTTGAGCAAACTGAGCAAACCAGCCAACCCAGTGCCATTACCCAGCAAAATCACCGGGCACGGTTCGCCTGGAAGATGAAAGCCACTGTTGCGGCGCAGGCGCAGGCTGATACTCGATCCTATCTCGGCATGCTCGGTCAGCCAGCCAGAACCCACCCCCAAACTACCATCGGCATGTCGCTCCTGACGCACGAGCAGTTGCAACAGACCGTCCTGGGGGATGGATGCGATGGAATACTCACGCATCGTCAGCGGGATCAGCGCATCGACCAGCGCTTGGGCATGCATGCCCACCAGATGGCCACGATTTTCAGGCAGTTGGCGACTGGCAAGCGCCTGAGCGAGTGTTTCATTCAGACCATCAAGGCGCACTTGCGCGTCGCACGCCAAGCCCAAGCCCTCCAGAAAATGCTCAACGGCCCAGCTCGACTGTCTTGGCATGACTTCCACCAGATCACCGGCTTGCCACGTGTAGCGGGCATCGGGTGCTCGCAACTGCAATTGGTAGACGCCCGATCCGCTGCTGTCAGGATTGAGTAACAGGCGTTGCTCAAGCGCCCAGTTGTCATACGCCGCTACCGGCCATTTACCTGTGGGGGCAACACCCGTCAGTTGCCCCAATTGCTGTTGCCAGTGCTGGAGCGCTTGCGGATCGCCGCTGTCGACCTGAACGGGAGTGAACAACGATTGCGCGCCACGTTCGCTCAACCAGTGGGCAATGCGAGTCGCAAAGCCACAGAAATGCGGGTATTGACGATCGCCCAGCGCCAGCACTGAATACTTGAGCGTTTCCAGCCCCAAGGGCTGGCCGAGGATTTTGCGTTCAAAGCCCCGTGCGCTGTCGGGCGCTTCGCCGTCACCAAAGGTGCTGACCACGAACAACGCATTGCTCGCTTGTTGCAGGTCTTGCTTGCTGACCGAACTCAACGGCTCGACCCGCACCGGCAAACCGGCCGCCTGTAATTGCCCGGCAGTCTGCCACGCCAGTTGCTCAGCAAAGCCGCTTTGGCTGGCGAAACCGATCAACCATGAAGGCGTATCGGCGTTAGCCGCCCCAACGCCCTGACGCGCCTGCTTGATCTGGCGCTTTTTGCGTCGACGGTCCAGGTACAGCAGCCAACCCGTAATAAAGAACAACGGCATGGTCAGGCTGGCAACAGTGACCAGAATACGTCCGAGCAACCCCCAGTAGCTGCCGGTGTGCAGGGCGTAAATACTGGAGAGCAATTGCGCTTTGTACGTCTTGTCGTCATAGCGCTCGACCTTCTTGACCACTCCCGTGGCTGGATCGAGCACGATCTGGTTGAAGGCGCGCTCATGGGGCGACGTTTTCAAAAGATAGAAGACCGTCGCAGGCTGACCGGCCACGGGCGGCATACGTACGTTGTACATGCTCAAATCGGGGCCGGCGGCATTCTGAATGCTGGCCCACATTGCGTCGTAATCGGCGACGGGTGCAGGGCCGGAAGGCCCGCCCTGACCGCGAGGGCCACGACCGCCACCTTGACGTTGTTCACCAGCGGGGGCGTCTGACAGCAGTTTTTGCAGGCCCTTGTTGTACCATTCGTACGACCACGACAGGCCGGTCAAAGCGGCCAACAAGTAAAAGACCATGCACCAAGTGCCCGCCACTGCGTGCAAGTCCCAGTTGAAACTGCGACCTTTCTTGGCCCAGTCCAGCGTTAACCAGGTGCGCCAGTTCAAAGCTTTGCGCGGCCAGCGCAGGTACAGCCCCGACAGACAGAAGAACACCAGCATCAAGGTGCAGGCGCCTGTGATCTGGCGACCCGTCTGGCCAATGGCCAAAAAGCGGTGCAGTTGCAGCATCAAGTCGAAAAAGCCTTGGCCGGTGGCGCTGCCCTGATAGTTGCCGGTGTACGGATCGACATAACGCAGTTCGCCGCGACGTTGCCCCGGTGGCGGGGTGAGAAAGATCCGCGCAACGCTGTCGCTGTCCACACCGACCCACAGCATGGAGACGGGTTTGCCTTCAATGGCTTCGACTTTGCGCACCAACTCGGCAGGGGGCAATACGCCGCTTTCGCGTTTTTCGACCTTAAGCACCGAAGGATTGAGCAGGTTCAGCAACTCGTCCTGAAACGATACGGTGGCGCCGGTAATGCCCATCAGGGCCAGGATCAACCCTGCGGTTATCCCGAAAAACCAGTGCAACTGAAACAGGATTTTCTTAAACACGACAACCGCCTTGCTCGCTCAATGGGTGGGGCTTTCACACAAAAGCCCCGGCCATTGAATGGGCGGGGCTTGTTCAGCGCTAAACCGGTTTAGAAGTGGACGCTGGTGGTCAACAACGCTGTACGGCCCGCCGCCTGGTTGGCGAAGTGGGTCGAGAACGCTTTGTCGTAGTAGGTCTTGTCTGTCAGGTTTTGCACGTTCAGTTGCAGGTCGATATTTTTGGTCAGCTTGTAGCTGGCCATGGCATCGAAGCGGGTGTAAGCCGGTACATAGGTAGAGTTAGCCACGTTACCAAACACTTCATCCACGTAGAACGCACCGCCACCTACGGTCAGCTTTGGCGTAATGGCATACGTTGTCCACAGGCTGGCGCTGTTTTTCGGGGTGTTAGGCAGTTGGTTGCCATCCGTGGCCTTGTTCAACGGGCCGCCATCTTTCTGTTTGCCGTCCAGGTAGGTGTAACCGGCGAACACTTGCCATTTGTCGGTGATCTTCCCGGAAGCCGACAGTTCAACACCGTCGACGCGGGTTTTACCGGCGTTTTCGTAGGTGTCAGCGTCGGTCTGAACGCGTGTGTTTTCTTTCTCGGTGCGGAAAATGGCAGCCGTCAGAGACAGGCGGTCATTGAACACATCCCACTTGGTACCGATCTCGTAGTTGGTGGTTTCTTCCGGCTCCATGTCGCTGGCCAGCAGCTTGCCAGTGCGATCCGGTGTGCCGCCCAAGGCGTTGCCTTCCATACCTTCGCCGAGCATCGAGCCGGGCGGTGTCGCCGAGGTGGCGTAAGACACATAGATGCTGCCGTTAGGCCGCACTTTCCACACCAGACCCAGTTGGCCGGAGAAGAAATCGCTGGTGTCATCGCCTTTATACGTCGTGGCGCCATCAGCGGTGTACGACTTGTACTTGGTTTCAAAGTGGTCGTAACGCAGGCCCATGTTCAGCAGCCATTCCGGCGACAGTTCCAACGTGTCCATCGCGTAAATCGCGCGGGTGGTGCTGGACGTGTCGGTGCCGTCGTATTTGCGCGAAATTGCGCCGTTCCAAGGATCATTCGGGTTCGGGTTGCCCAGCGAGGTGCAGTTAAACCCGCTGGAGGCGCCGATCATGCCCGGTGTGCAGTTGGAATCGGAGCCGGGGGTGCCGGGCATCGTATCGGTATTGACGTTATAAGACGACTTGCTGCTGGTCTCTCGGCTCAGTTCGATACCGGTCGAGTAGCTGTTTTTAAAGCCGCCGATGTACACGTCACCAAACAGGTCAGTCTGGTTGGTGGTGGTGGCCGTGTTGCTGACGCGAGTGTTGGCCCGGCGCCATACGCTGCCGTTGTTCACGTTGCCTTTACTGTCATCGGGTTGGGTCAGGATGTAATCCTGCATGCTGTTGCCGTGGCGCAAGGTGTTCTTGATGTGCAGGTCTTCGGTGAAGTCGTGCTCAAACGCCAGCGTGGTGATGTCGGTGCGGGTTTTACGGAAGTCGCGGTCTTTCAGGCCGTAGAAATTGCTGCTGTCGCCGCCGTTATTCGGGCGGTCGGGGCTGGCGGCGGTGTGGGTTTTACCCACCGAATAACCATAAGGAATGCCCGAGTCCGGCAGGTCGTTGCTTTCCATGTGGTAGTAATCAATGTTGACGCGGGTATCTGTACCCAGGCCGAACGCCAGCGAGGGTGCAATACCCCAACGGTCGTAGTTGACGCTGTCACGACCGGCCACATTACTTTCGTGGCTCATCAGGTTCAATCGACCTGCAACGGTGTCACTGAACTGATAGTTACCGTCCAGCGTGTAGCGTTGGGTCTGGTCAGAACCCCAGGTGTAACCGCCATCAAAGGAGTTACCCAAGTGGGCCTTTTTGCTGACCATGTTGATTGTGCCGCCCGCTGCGCCACGACCGCCGAAGGCCGAGTTGGGGCCCTTGGCAACTTCAATGGATTCAACTGCGAAAATTTCGCGGCTCTGTGCGCCAGTGTCGCGCACACCGTCCAGGTAGGTATCACCCTGCGCGTCAAAACCACGGATGAAAGGTCGGTCGCCCTGCGGGTTGCCGCCTTCGCCAGCACCGAAGGTCACGCCCGGCACGGTGCGCAGCGCATCTTGCAGGGAGGTGGCCGCGGTGTCTTTGATCAGTTGCTGCGGGATGATGGTGATTGAGCGGGGGGTATCGATCAGGGGAGCGGTGTACTTAGGCGAGTCGGCCTTTTCAATCTGGTAAGACTGTTCAGTCTGCTCGCCCGAAACCGTGGTCGCGCCAAGGGAAAGGGTATTGCCCTGCGCCTTGCTGTCAGTGCTTTCAGCGGCTTGAGCCATGTGCGCAGCCGAGGTCGCAGTAATCGCAACACCGATGGCCGAAGCCAGTAAACGCGGTGAGCTGACAGGTATTTTTATAAGTTGGCGCGACATGTGAAGATCCCTTCCCCCAGAATTTGAGCCGCGAAATATAGTGCAAACAATTACTCCTATCAATTGAGAGCAATTACTATTAGCGATAAATTTACAATCTTTACAATTTGGCTTTACGGTTTTTTCACACTCGTTCGTCTATGTAGCCCTTAACAGGATTTTACACAATCAATAAGAATCAATACCATTGCCATCCCTTTGCTATCAGGTATTGCGCCATGTTGCTGCACATTCCCGGCTTGTTCTCCCGTGAAGAAGTACAGCGCATTCGCGAGGCGCTGGAGCAGACGGAGTGGGCTGACGGTAAAATCACCGCCGGCTTCCAGTCGGCCAAAGCCAAGCACAATCTGCAACTGCCTGAAGGCCATCCACTCGCCAAGGAAATCGGCGCGGCGATGATTGATCGGCTATGGCAAAACCCGCAATTCATGTCAGCAGCCTTGCCGCATAAGGTCTTCCCGCCTTTGGTCAATTGCTACACCGGCGGTGGCAGCTTCGACTTCCATATCGACAATGCTGTGCGTCAGCCCAAAGGCAGCCCGGAGCGTGTGCGCACTGATTTGTCGGCCACCCTGTTTTTCAGCAACCCCGAGGACTATGACGGCGGTGAGCTGGTGATTCAGGACACCTACGGTGTGCAGCAGGTAAAGTTGCCCGCGGGCGATATGGTGCTGTACCCCGGTACCAGTTTGCATAAGGTCAATGCCGTCACCCGTGGTGCCCGTTTTGCGTCGTTTTTCTGGACCCAAAGCCTGGTACGCGAAGACAGCCAGCGCACATTGTTGTACGAGATGGACGGGGCAATTCAGCAACTGACACGCGACGTCCCGGATCACCCCTCGCTGATCCAGCTCACCGGCACCTATCACAACCTGTTGCGTCGCTGGGTCGAGGTCTAAGCCATGAGCTTTCAACTGCGTCGCGAAGAACAGCTGGATGGTCAGCAACTGACGGCCATGCTGGCTGAAAATCCGGCCCGGGCTGCCCAGGCAATTTTACTGGCAGCCAAACAAGGCATCGTCGACGGGCAGGCGTTGCTGGGTCAGATTTTACTCGATGGGCAAGGCATCGCTTGCGATCCAGTCCTGGCCAAGCGCTGGTTCCAGATTGCAGCCAACGGCGGTCATTTAATGGCTCGCAACATGTTGGGCCGTTGCTGGGAGCATGGCTGGGGCGGGGCTGTGGACTGTGCCAAAGCCAGCCATGAGTACCGGCTGGCGGCCGAAGCAGGGCTGGACTGGGCGCTCTACAACTTTGCCAATTTGCTGGCCACCGGGCGTGGTGTGGCGCAAGACGTTGCAGGCGCACTCAAGCTGTATCGAGTGGCGGCAGAGGCGGGACATGCCAAGTCGATGAATCTTGTAGGACGCTACCTGGAAGAGGGGGTGCATTGCCCCATGGACAAGGCGGCGGCCTGCGAGTGGTACAAGCGCTCGGCATACGGTGGGGATTTCCGTGGGCAGTTCAGTTATGCCTCTGTGCTGTTGGAAAATGGTCAGCTGGAAAGCGCGCTTGTGTGGTATCGCAAGGCGCTTGATAACGGCAATTTGAATTTCTTGCGCGTGGCTTATCCAGCCTTGCTTACCAGCCGGTCTGCCGCCATCCAGGCCGTGTGCATTGACTATAAAAAGCGCCTGGATGAGTTAGAACTTTTGGCGAGTAAGTGATTAATTAAGGTCATTGTTGTAACAGTTACTTACGCTTATTTTTTAAAGCGCAGGTAAAGGTCTTATTTCTTGCCTGTGAACGTGCGCATCCTACGTGCACAGTATGTTTTTTCACATTGAGTAAATTGATATCGACACTACCCTTTTGAAAGGGAAGTTAATAGGTATCAAGGAGCTCAACGTGAATACGTTAACGATTCAAAGTGAAGCAGGGAGTATTGAAAGTCTAAGTGTGCATGAGGCGGCAAGTTACATGCCCGAACAGTATTTGAAAGTCATGTCGGGTGCCACGCTGTCGGGTATTGATAAGAAAGAACTAGGTTTCTTGATTCGGCGAGGTGATATTGCGAACACGCGCCAGTATGTGCGTCATGTGCAAGTTTTGCCGACCCGTTTGCAGGATGTGCGGCAGCGGTTGAATTATGAGTCTATCGGCGTTCCCGAGTTGGAGCCTGAGAGCATCATGAAAATGCATGTCAGCATCGTTGCGCATGCGAATACGTGGTCTGCGCTGGAGGTGGGCACTAAAGAATTGGCGAGGCAGTTAGAAAAGTTCTCGGCTGAATTTTTATTGTTCGGCAATGCCTTGCTTGATCTTATTAAAGAAGTTGAATTGGGGCGGCGTTTAACCGGCACCCTTGAAGAGCTCACTGATCAAGAACACCAGAAGCTGAGCCAAATGCTGCTTAATGCCACAGAAAAAAAGGGCATTTCCAGTTTGAAGCAGTACCTGACCATGTTGCAGGAGCGAACTCAAAAATTCATCAAGGAGGTCAGTCACGTTGAAAAGCTGGCCTGCGTGTTTGAAACCACCTTGACCGACGATTTGATTCCGACTCTTCAGATAAAACTTTCGGCCTACAAGTACTCTGGAAAGCTGGGTGAACGTGATGATTGGGTGGATCAAATAGAAGAGCTCGATGAGCAAATCGAACTCCTGAGTGCCACCTACAAAAAACTGGTGGGGCTCGCCTTTTCGGGAATGGCTGCTGGCCCTCTGGGTCTCGTCATCACGGGGGGCGTGTTTGGTGATAAGGCAGAAAAATGCCGAAAACAGAAAAACCAGCTGATAGATAAACGAAGAGTCGCTCGAGAAAAAGTGAGGGAGGTGGACCGTGTTGCCGACTTGCTGGACGGGTTGCAGGAGCAGTTTGTAGACCTGCAAGGGCGAATGTTTTCTGCGGAAGTGGGCGCTAAACAACTGTCCCAGGTCTGGGCTTATATTGCCCGTTATCTGGATGAAGCGAGCGATGAACTCGACCAGGTGGATAACATGGCTGAACTGCACTTGTTTGCGCTTAACTTGTCTTTGGTGATTAATCCGTGGCGCAGTATTAAAAATTATTCAATTCAGATTTCCAGTGCCTTTAATGAACTGGTCAAGCCTTAACTTGATAAGGAGTCTTCACGTGAATGGAATCACCTCTTTGAATCTCTACCCAGCGTTGAATATGACCGCTGTCAAGTCTGCTATGCGCCTGTTTAATCAGGTGGTGGCCAATAATTACTATGCGTTTATTCCCGGTTTGCAGGAGCGTGTAGTGGCGGCCAGTGCAATGATGAATACTCATGGTCGTGCCCTGGTGGTCGAAGTCATGAAGCTGGAAGTCAAACTTTCGAACTCAGGTATGGACGACATTGCAACGCAAACCCGCGAACTCAGTGAGTCAGTCACTTTGTCTGACGCAGTGAAGAGCAAAGGCCTGGAGAGTTTGGTTGCGCTCAGCAAGAAGCGGTTGTTGAGTGTGATCATCAAAACCGAAGAGGTTCGGTTGGCCCTGGATGCGTTAAAGCAGGAGTTCAACGCGTTAAACCTTGAACATTATGCGGGCGAGTTGGTTGACTATGATGAAAGCCGTTTAAAGATACTGTGCGCACGGGAGGGGGCGTTGCAGGCGCAGCGAGAAAAGCTATTGGCCGACCTGCAAGCACTTAAAGCGGCTGATGCCGTGTTGGGGACTGATTTTTGGTTAGAGCAAGCCAAAACATTATTGCCCACGGCTGAAGAAGTAGAGTTATTGGTTTCGATTGCAATCGTACCCAAAGTCGACGCTCAGATTATCGAACTGGCATTAAAGCGCTTAAGCCAATACATAGACCTGTTCGCAGGAGTGGCAAAGCGCTCCTCTCTCGCGCAGGCGATTATGAATGTGTCAGCAAAGCTGACCGTTAATACCCGTGAACGGTCAGATAACCAGGAAAAAATTCAGGTGTTGCAGGCGCGTAAAGAAAGGGTTGAGGCTTATGACCGTCTGCTCGAAGCTAAGACCCGGTGGGTGGAGCAGGTCGGCAACGTCATTGAGTGTGTAGACGTATTTTCAAGAGAGTGCCGGCTATTTCAGACGGCAGAAGCGGTTGAAATGCGCCGCTTACTTGATCATTTTCTAACCTTTGAGCAGTTGCTCCGTCAGGTGCGCGTGTAAAGGTGCAGGGCAAAGGCCCAATGATCGGTGATGAACATTGCGCCCATGTGATGAACCTCACGGGCGCAATGATCAATCGCTACTTATAGATAGAACGATTTCAACGGTGGGAAGCCATTGAATTCGACCGCGCTGTAGCTGGTGGTGTAAGCACCGGTCGACAGCCAGTACAAGCGGTCGCCAATGGCCAGGTTCAGCGGCAGACCGTATTTGTAGTTCTCATACATAATGTCGGCGCTGTCGCAGGTCGGGCCAGCGATGACAACTTCTTCCATCTCGCCTTTCTTTTCAGTCCAGATCGGGAACTTGATGGCTTCGTCCATCGTTTCGATCAGGCCCGAGAATTTGCCCACGTCCGTGTACACCCAACGCTCGACGGCGGTACGCGATTTACGCGCGACCAATACCACTTCACTGACCAGAATGCCGGCGTTGGCAATCAGCGAGCGGCCTGGTTCCAGAATGATTTCTGGCAGGTCATCGCCGAAGTCATCTTTAAGGAAACGAATGATTTCTTCTGCGTAGGTTTCCAGGCTGTTGGTGCGGGTGATGTAGTTGGCCGGGAAGCCGCCACCCATGTTGATCAGCTTGAGGATGATGCCGTCTTCTTCTTTCAGGCGCTCGAAGATCACTTTGACCTTGGCAATCGCCGCGTCCCACACACCGATGTCGCGTTGCTGCGAACCGACGTGGAAGGAAATGCCGTAAGGCACCAGGCCCAATTCACGGGCCAGAATCAGCAGGTCCATGGCCATGTCGGTCTGGCAGCCGAACTTGCGCGACAGTGGCCAGTCAGCCGTGGTGGAACCTTCGGTGAGAATGCGCACATAAATCTTCGAGCCCGGGGCAGCCTTGGCGATATTGCGCAAGTCAGCTTCGGAGTCGGTAGAGAACAGACGCACGCCTTTCTCGTAGAAATAACGAATGTCTTTGGATTTCTTGATGGTGTTGCCGTAGCTGATGCGGTCCGGGCTAACGCCGCGGTCCATGACTTTATCCAGCTCATAAATCGACGCGATGTCGAAGCTCGAGCCTTTGTCGCGCAGCAGGTCAATGATTTCGACGGCCGGGTTGGCCTTCACCGCGTAATACACCTTGGCGAATTCGAAGCCTGCGCGCAGGTCATCGTAAGCCTTGCTGATCATGGCAGTGTCGATCACCACGAACGGCGTTTCCTGGGTGTCAGCGAAGGCCTTCATTTTGTTGAAGGTATCGCGCGCGTAATAGTCTTCGATCTGGATCGACATGCTGGGGAACTCCTGTGGCAAACGTCATCAATAAATGGGTGCAGCTGAACATCCTCCGTATCCCCACTTTGGTTCGCCTACTTCCCAAGGCATGTCCGCCGAAAGCAAATAAGGTAAATGAACCTTGCTGTCTCGTCGTCAGTACTTGAGCCGGATGGATCGTTTCCAGCATGGATGTTCGGCGCGAACTTTAGGGCGTGACCGCGTTGAGATCAACAAAAAATGTCGCGTTTTTACACGGCTTTGTCGTGGGGGAAAAAACGGCCCTTTATGTAACCGACTGTGATGACAGCGCAGAGTTCAGGCAGCAGAAAATCAAAAGCCCCTCACCCCAACCCTCTCCCAGAGGGAGAGGGGGCTGGCGAGTGGTGAGGCCAAGATCAGCTTTTGCCTTCAGTCCCTCTCCCAGAGGGAGAGGGGGCTGACCAGTGGTGGGGCCAAGATCAGCTTTTGCCTTTAGTCCCTCTCCCAGAGGGAGAGGAGGCTGAGGAGTGGTGAGGCCAAGATCAGCTTTGCCTTCAGTCCCTCTCCCAGAGGAGAGGGGGCTGAGGAGTGGTGGGGCCAAGATCAGCTTTTGCCTTCAGTCTTCTCTCCCGTTGGGAGAGGAGCTGATTTGTGATGGGGCGCAAATACGCTTTTGCCTTTAGTCCCCTTTCCCTCTGGGAGAGGGTTAGGGTGAGGGTGACATTCGATCAGGCCAGCGCAATGTCCGCTGGCGACACGATACTGCTCTTGGCCCCACGCGAACGTCCTGAGCTCAAGTACGCTGCAATCGACTCTTGTGTCACTTCACCCTGGAACACGCGCTCGGGGTCCATCACCGGCAACCACGAACGGTTGAACTCGTACATGCGCGACAGGAGAATGCGCAAGTGCTCTTCCGACGCAGCGGTCGCGGTGAACTCCCGCAGGAACTGGCCACAGGTGCCGGTCTGACGGTGCAAGTCGCGTCGACGTACATAGCCGAGTGCCTTGTTGTCGCCATCGGTGACCACAACATAACGGCGGTCCAGTTCGTCCATCAGTTCCAGCGCTTCGGCGACCGGTGTTTCCGGGCTCACCGACGGTGCGTTATCGGCCGCATCTTCCGCCTTGACCAGCAACAGACGCTTGAGGGTGCTGTCCTGGCCTACAAAGTTACTGACAAATTCATCTGCCGGATGCGCCAGCAAGGTGTCCGGGTGATCCATCTGCAACAGCTTGCCGCCACGGAAAATGGCGATTTTGTCACCCAGCTTGATCGCTTCGTCGATGTCATGGCTGACCATGATCACGGTCTTGTTCAGCGCCCGCTGCATCTCGAAAAACTCGTTCTGGATCATCTCGCGGTTGATCGGGTCGACCGCACCAAACGGCTCGTCCATCAACAGTAGCGGGGCGTCAGCGGCCAATGCGCGAATCACGCCGATACGCTGCTGCTGGCCACCGGACAACTCACGCGGGTAGCGATGCAAGTACTGCTTGGGCTCCAGCTTGATCATGCTCATCAGTTCGCGAGCGCGCTCATGGCACTTTTGCTTGTCCCAACCCAGCAGGCGCGGGACTACGGTGATGTTTTCTTCGATGGTCATGTTCGGGAACAGACCGATCTGCTGGATCACATAACCGATGTTGCGACGCAGGGTCACCGGGTCGAGGTCGGTGGTGTCTTCACCGTTGATCAAAATCTTGCCGGAGGTCGGCTTGATCAGGCGGTTGATCATTTTCAACGTGGTGCTTTTACCGCAACCCGAAGGCCCCAGGAACACGCAGATTTCGCCTTCGTTCACGGTCAGGCTTACCGAATCCACGGCCTTTACATCTTTGCCGTTGCTTTGGAATGTTTTGCTGAGGTTTTGAAGTTCGATCATTTGAGCAGTCCTTTTGGAGTCAGCGAGCGTTGCAGCCATTGCAGAAGCAAGTCAGCGATGATGGCCAGAACACTGACCAATACGGCGCCGACGATCAGCATCGACATGTCGCTACGGCTGATTGCAGCAAGAATAAGTACACCCAGACCGCCGGCACCGATGGTGGCGGCAATGGTCATGACGCCGATGTTCATGACCACGGCGGTACGCACGCCGGCCAGAATCACCGGTACGGCAATGGGCAGTTCAACCATGCGCAGGCGCTGGCTGAAGGTCATGCCGATGCCGCGTGCGGCTTCGCGAATACCCGGTTCCACGCCGGTAAGGGCCAGAAAGGTGTTACGCATGATTGGCAGCAGTGAGTACAGGAACACCGCCGTAATGGCTGGCATCGGGCCAAGGCCTTGGCCGAACTTGGAGTAGAACGGCAGTAGCAGGCCAAACAGGGCAATCGACGGGATGGTCAGCAGCACCGTGGCACTGGCTTGCAGCGGGCCGGCGAGTGACGGGAAGCGTGTCATCAAGACACCCAGGGGCACACCGATCAGGATCGCCAAAATGACGGCGATGCCCACCAAGGTGATGTGTTGCAGCGTCAGATGCAGAACCTGTGACCAGTCCATGTGGGAAAAGGCGTTTAAAAATTCCATGTCTTCTCCTCGGTTCAGTTCAGTGGGTGCTGGCGCAGAAAGTCTGCGGCGACTTTGGATGGGCTTTCGTGATCAACGTCGACCCGGGCGTTCAGTTGACGCATGGTTTCATCGTCGAACAGATCGGCCAGTGGCTTGAGCAAACCTTCGAGATCCGGGTGCTTGTCCAGATAGGCTTTGCTCACCACCGGCGCTGCGGTGTAGTCCGGGAAGTAGTGCATGTCGTCTTCAAGCAATTTGAGATTGAAGGCGCTCAAGCGACCGTCCGTGGTGTAGACCAAACCGGCAAATACTTGACCGTTTTTCAGCGCGGTGTAGACCAGCCCGGCGTCCATCTGGCGGATATTTCGGCGCGTCAGGTCCATGTCATAAAGCTTGACCATGCCCTGCAAACCGTCAGAGCGGTTGGCAAACTCGGTATCCAGTGCCACCAGCGCATCTTTGTTTTCCGGATCGCGCAGCGCCTTGTTCAGGTCGCTGACGCTGTTGATCTGCGGAAATTCCTCGGCCACTTTTTGTGGCAAGGCCAGTGCGTAGGTATTGCTGAACTTGGACGGATGCAACCAGACCAGACCTTTTTTGGCATCCAGCTCTTTAACCCGATCGTAGGATTGCTGGCTGTCGAGTTTTTCAGTGACGTGGTTGTAAGCCACCAGTGACACACCGGTGTATTCCCACACCATGTCCAGTTGCCCGGACTCATGGGCCGAACGTGCCAGGCTACTGCCCAGACCGCCGGTGACTTGTGCGTTGTAGCCCTTGCTGTTGAGGTATTGCGAGGTGATTTCAGCGAGCAGGGTTTGCTCGGTAAAGACCCGTGCGCCGATGCGAATCAAGGGTTTCTCGGCGGCCTGGACAATGCCTGCGCACAGCAGAACGCAGCCCAGTAAAAAGCTAATTTTTTTCATGCTTATTCCTTTGCTCAGCCAGACCTTAAGCAGGTCGAAGACCGCGTTCCAACCAGCGACGGCTGATGAGAATCACCAGGCCATCGAGCAGCAATGCCAGCAGCGCGGTGCACGCGGCGCCAAGGATCAATTGCGGCTGATTGTTAAGGGCGATGCCGGGGAAAATCAGGCTGCCCAAGCTGTTGGCGCCGATCAGGAACGCCAGCGGTGCAGTACCGACGTTGATCGCCAGTGCCACGCGTACACCGCCCATGATGATGGGCACGGCGTTGGGCATTTCGACCCGCCAGAGCACTTGGCGCGGGGTCATGCCGATGCCGACGGCGGCTTCTTTGAGCGAACCCTGGACGTTTTTCAGGCCTTCATAGGTGTTGCGCACAATGGGCAGCAACGAAGCGAGAAACAGGGCGAAGATGGCCGGACCGCTGCCGATCCCCAGGAAACCCAGTGCAATGGCCAATACGGCCAGCGGCGGGACGGTGTTACCGATATTGAAAACCTGCATGAAGCGCTCGGCACGAGCGGCCATACTGGGTCTGCTGAGAAAAATCCCGGCGGGTATCCCTACAAGGAGGGCGGCAAACATTGAAGCGAGTACGAGGTACAGATGGGCTTGCAGATAGAACAACAGATCATCTTGATAGTGTTCGATAGTGCTGATGCCGATCCAGTGGACCAACAGGGCCAGAAGCGCGATAACGATCACACTTCCTATAAGCCCTTTACCATAGCGATTAGCCACAGGCGGACTCCTTTTTTTTAGTCGGCGGACACATTGTCGCGTGGCAACGCCATTCCTGGCTGCCGACGATGTGTTCGCGAAAAGCAACAGGCCGTGGCGAAAAAAACGCCGTCATCACCTGTCATTAGCGCAGCCTCGTCAGGCTAACTTGCTGATATTTCAGCCCCTGACGGTTTGTCGTATCAGGGGAGTGGACGCCTCCACTGCCTAAAAGGTTCACATTTTTTACGGCACATTGCCACTCTTAACCGACGAGCCACGGCACCAACGGTGGCTGCACACGCTGTATTTGGGCTATAATCCGCGCCCTTTTTTGAATCAATCGTCAGGCGATTTCCCATGACCCACCAGGCCGCCGAAGTCGCGAAACGCCGCACTTTCGCCATCATTTCCCACCCCGATGCGGGTAAGACCACCATCACCGAAAAGCTCTTGCTGATGGGTAAGGCGATTGCTATCGCCGGCACGGTGAAATCGCGAAAGTCCGACCGCCATGCCACCTCCGACTGGATGGAAATGGAGAAACAACGGGGTATTTCGATTACCACGTCGGTCATGCAGTTCCCGTATCGCGACCACATGATCAACCTGCTCGACACCCCGGGCCACGAAGACTTCTCTGAAGACACCTACCGCACCTTGACCGCAGTGGATTCGGCACTGATGGTGCTCGATGGCGGTAAAGGCGTTGAGCCACGCACCATTGCCCTGATGGACGTGTGTCGCCTGCGTGACACGCCTATCGTCAGCTTCATCAACAAACTCGACCGTGATATTCGTGACCCTATCGAGTTGCTTGATGAGATTGAAGCCGTCCTCAAAATCAAGGCCGCGCCAATCACCTGGCCAATTGGTTGCTACCGAGACTTCAAGGGTGTGTACCACCTGGCTGACGACTACATCATCGTCTACACCGCCGGTCATGGTCATGAACGCACCGCAACCAAGATCATCGAGAAGCTCGATTCTGACGAAGCCCGTGCCCACTTGGGTGACGAGTACCAGCGCTTCGTTGATCAACTTGAATTGGTTCAAGGCGCCTGCCACGAGTTCAACCAGCAGGAATTCCTCGACGGCCAACTGACGCCGGTGTTCTTCGGTACAGCATTGGGCAACTTCGGTGTCGATCACGTGCTTGATGCCGTGGTCAACTGGGCGCCGGAGCCGCTGCCACGTGTGGCTAACGAGCGCGTGGTTGAACCGACCGAAGAAAAATTCAGCGGTTTCGTGTTCAAGATTCAGGCGAACATGGACCCTAAACACCGCGACCGCATCGCCTTTATGCGTATTTGCTCGGGCAAGTACGAAAAGGGCATGAAAATGCGTCACGTGCGTACCGGCAAAGACATCCGCATCGGCGATGCACTGACGTTCTTCTCTTCTGAGCGTGAACAGCTCGAAGAAGCCTACGCGGGCGACATCATCGGTCTGCACAACCACGGCACCATCCAGATCGGCGACACCTTCACCGAAGGCGAAGTGTTGGGTTTCACCGGCATTCCGCACTTTGCTCCGGAACTGTTCCGTCGCGTGCGTCTGCGTGACCCGCTCAAATCCAAGCAGTTGCGTCAGGGCTTGCAGCAATTGGCCGAAGAGGGCGCCACTCAGGTGTTCTTCCCGGAGCGCAGCAACGACATCATTTTGGGTGCCGTCGGTGTGCTGCAATTCGACGTGGTCGCCAGCCGCCTGAAGGGCGAATACAAAGTTGAGTGCTCCTACGAGCCAATCACTGTGTACTCGGCCCGCTGGATTGACTGCGACGATAAGAAGAAGCTGGAAGAGTTCAAAATCAAGGCGGTGGAAAACCTCGCGATTGACGGCGGCGGTCACCTGACCTACCTGGCGCCAACCCGCGTTAACCTCGCACTGATGGAAGAGCGCTGGCCTGATGTGAAGTTCCGCGCCACGCGTGAGCATCACTAAGCACTGAAGTGCCAAGTAAAACCCCGTTGCGAAAGCCACGGGGTTTTTTTCATGTCACGGATGGTTATTTACGTGTGCGGGATAGGGGGGCAGCTCTTTAGTTAGTTCAAATGGTTCTAGGAAGATTTACGGCAATCGCCCTATAGACGGTCTAGGTTTAAACCGAACGTATTCTATTTACGGAAGGAATGACCTATGAACCTTTTTCAACGCATCGTGTTGTCGATCAAAGTACTGCTACTGCTCACGATAAGCGCGTCGAGTGCGTGGGCGAGTAGTCCTCTAACGCTTCCCGGTGTCGGGGCTTCAACCACGGGTGTGGCCGGGCCGACGGTGCATGCCATTTACAAGTCTGATTCTGAGCCGGGTGATCAAGGCCAGGGCGGCAGCTCGGGGGATGATGATCAGGTCGATGGCGACAGCGGGACGGATGGTGAAGACTCGACCGATGGCGATGGCAAGACTGATCCTGACGAAGATGACAGCGTCGATGACGGTAAATCGAGCGGCGGGCAGTATTGATCGTCAGCATCATAAGCTGAGAATTCCTGCGTAGGAGCTGTCGAGCTCCGCGAGGCTGCGATCGGCGGCAAGGCCGTCGCAAAACAGTACTTGCGTTACATCAGGTACATAGCAAAGTTTGGATTTGCGGTCTCGGATACACCTTGCTCATAGCACTTGCGACGATTGCATCGTCGAACGCAGCCTCGCGGAGCTCGACAGCTGCTACACGGTTTCTCAGGGCAGGCGCTGCGGCTTATCGACTAAGCCGCAGCATTCCCCTTACATAAACTGTTCCGCGTAATGGCACGCTACCTGGCGGTTGTCGAGCAGGCGCAACGCCGGTTCGTCTGTGCTGCACAACTCGGTCGCGTACGGGCAGCGCTTGTGGAAAGCGCAGCCCGAGGGCGGGTTTAGCGGGTTGGGCAGCTCGCCGACAATCTTTATTTTCGGTTTGAGCGGGTCCGGGTGGATGGTCGGGGTCGCTGACAGCAGCGCTTGGGTGTAAGGGTGCAACGGGCGGGTGTAAATCTCTTCCTTGGGGCCCATTTCAACCGGGCGACCCAAGTACATCACCAACACGGTGTCTGCTACATGGCGCACCACCGCAAGGTTGTGCGAGATAAACACGTAGGCGGTGTTGAACTCTTGCTGCAAGTCCATGAACAGGTTGAGCACCTGTGCCTGAATCGAGACGTCGAGCGCCGAGGTCGGTTCGTCGGCCACCAGCACTTTAGGTTGCAGCATCATGGCGCGTGCCAGGGCAATACGCTGACGTTGGCCGCCAGAGAACATGTGCGGGTAGCGCTGGTAATGCTCTGGGCGCAATCCGACTTGTTTCATCATGGCCTGGACTTTTTCGCGACGTTCGCTGGCGCTCAGGGTGGTGTTGATCAGCAGCGGTTCGGCCAGTTGGTCCCCGACTTTTTGCCGCGGGTTAAGCGACGCGTAAGGGCTTTGGAAGACCATCTGCACGTCTTTGCGCAGTTGCTTGCGCTCGGCTTTGTTGGCCCCGGTCACTTCTTGGCCGGCGATTTTCAATGAGCCGGAAGACGGTTCTTCGATCAGTGTGAGGGCGCGGGCGAGGGTGGACTTGCCACAGCCCGACTCACCCACCACGGCCAATGTTTTACCGGCCTCCAGTTCAAAGGAGACGCCGTTCAGGGCGCGTACCAGAGCGTGGCCTTTGAACAGGCCACGGGACACTTCGTAGTGACGGGTTAGGTCGCGGGCGGTAAGAACGACAGTCATTACGCCACCTCCTGATTCAAGGGGAAGAAGCAGCGCACCTGGCTGTGGGCCTTTGGCTCCAGCGCAGGACGTTGTTGGCGGCAGGTGTCTTGCACATAGGGGCAGCGCGGCGACAGCAGGCAACCATTGGGGCGGTCATAGCGACCGGGAACGATACCGGGCAAGGTGGCCAGACGCTCAGCGCCCATGCTGTGTTCCGGAATTGCCGCCAGCAAGGCTTCGCTGTAAGGGTGGCCCGGTACGTCGAACAAGCCCGGCACCTGACCGACTTCCACGGCTTGGCCTGCGTACATCACGCAGACCCGCTGGGCGGTTTCGGCCACCACGGCGAGGTCGTGGGTGATCAGCACCAAACCCATGTTTTGCTCGCGTTGCAGGTTGAGCAACAAGTCCATGATCTGGGCTTGAATGGTCACGTCCAGCGCGGTGGTCGGTTCGTCGGCGATCAGCAGCTTGGGTTCGCCGGCAATGGCCATGGCAATCGCAACCCGCTGGCTCATGCCGCCCGACAGTTGGTGCGGGTAGGCATCCATGCGGCTGGACGCGCCGGGGATTTCAACCTTTTCCAACAGTTCGATGGCGCGCTTGCGGGCCTGTTTTTTCGACATGTTGAGGTGCAGGCGCAGAACTTCTTCAATCTGGAAGCCCACGGTGTAGCTGGGGTTCAGCGCGGTCATCGGGTCCTGGAAGACCATCGCCATGTCTTTGCCGACGATTTGCCGACGTTGGCGGGCGCTGAGGGTCAGCATGTTTTTGCCGTCGAAGTTGAGCGCGTCGGCGGTGACGATGCCGGGGTGCTCGATCAGGCCCATCAGCGCCATCATGGTCACGGATTTACCGGACCCCGACTCGCCTACGATGGCTAATACTTCGCCTTTGTCGACCGACAGGCTCAGCCCGTCAACCACCGGCACGGCCGTAGCGTCGCCAAAGCGGACGTTGAGATTCTTGATTTCTAACAGTGACATGGAAATCTCCTCAGGCGGCGTTCTTGAGTTTCGGGTCCAGCGCATCGCGCAGGCCGTCGCCCATCAAGTTGATTGCCAGCACGCTGAGCAAAATGGTCAAACCGGGCAGGCTCACGACCCACCACGCGCGTTCGATGTAGTCGCGGGCAGAGGCCAGCATGGTGCCCCACTCCGGGGTCGGTGGTTGTACGCCAAGGCCCAGAAAGCCCAGTGCGGCGGCGTCGAGAATGGCCGATGAAAAGCTCAAGGTGGCCTGAACGATCAGCGGTGCCATGCAGTTGGGCAGCACGGTGATGAACATCAGGCGCGGCAAGCTGGCGCCGGCCAGGCGGGCGGCGGTCACGTAGTCGCGGTTCAGTTCGCCCATCACGGCAGCGCGGGTCAGACGCACGTAGGAGGGCAATGACACCACGGCAATGGCGATCACGGTGTTGATCAGGCCAGGGCCGAGGATGGCGACAATCGCCACGGCCAGCAGCAAGGACGGCAGGGCCAGCATGATGTCCATCAAGCGCATGATGCTGGGGCCAAGGATGCGCGGGAAGAACCCGGCAAACAGTCCCAGAATCACGCCCGGAATCAGCGAAATGACCACCGATGACAAGCCGATCAGCAGCGACAGGCGTGAGCCTTCGATCAGGCGCGAGAGCAGGTCACGGCCCAGTTCGTCCGTGCCGAGCAGGAACTGCCAGTTGCCACCTTCGAGCCAGACCGGCGGGGTCAACAGGAAGTCGCGGTATTGCTCGCTGGGGTTATGCGGGGCGACCCACGGGGCAAAAATCGCGCAAAACACGATGATGCTCATAAAGATGAGGCCGGCCACGGCGCCTTTGTTTTTCGCGAAGGCGTGCCAGAACTCTTTGTAAGGCGATGGATAAAGCAGGCTTTGATCCACTTCTGTAACGTTGGTTGGGGTGGTCATGGTCAAGATCTCAGCGCTGGTGACGGATGCGTGGGTTGGCAAAGCCGTAGAGGATGTCCACCACGAAGTTGACCAGAATCACCAGGCAGGCGATTAGCAGGATGCCGTTTTGCACCACGGGATAGTCCCGGGCGCCAATGGCTTCAATCAGCCATTTGCCGATACCGGGCCATGAAAAGATCGTTTCGGTCAGTACGGCACCGGCCAGCAGGGTGCCGACTTGCAGGCCGACAACGGTGAGTACCGGGATCAGCGCATTGCGCAGGCCGTGTACGAACACCACACGGGCGGGCGACAGACCTTTGGCGCGGGCGGTACGGATGTAGTCTTCGCGCAGCACTTCAAGCATGGATGAGCGGGTCATCCGTGCGATCACGGCCAACGGGATAGTGCCCAGCACAATGGCGGGCAGGATCAAGTGATGCAGCGCATCCCAAAAGGCCTCAGGTTCCTCACTGAGCAAGGTGTCGATGAGCATGAAGCCCGTTTTTGGCTCGATGTCGTACAGCAGGTCGATGCGTCCGGACACCGGCGTCCAGCCAAGACCGACGGAGAAGAACATGATCAGAATCAACCCCCACCAGAAGATGGGCATTGAATAACCCGCCAGGGAGATCCCCATCACCCCGTGGTCAAACAACGAGCCGCGCTTGAGTGCCGCGATCACACCGGCCAGCAACCCGAGGATGCCGGCGAACAACAGCGCGGCCATCGACAACTCAAGGGTGGCCGGGAACAGGGCGGTAAATTCGGTCCACACGCTTTCACGTGTTCTGAGGGATTCGCCAAGGTCGCCGTGGGCGAGCTTGTCGATGTAGTCAAAGTATTGCTCATACAGCGGTTTGTTCAGGCCCAGACGTTCCATGGCCTGTGCGTGCATTTCGGGGTCGACTCGACGCTCGCCCATCATGACTTCGACCGGGTCGCCGGGAATCATGCGAATCAGGGCGAAGGTCAGCAGGGTGATGCCGAAGAACGTGGGAATCAACAATCCCACTCGGCGGGCAATAAAACTAAACATCGTGTGGTGTACCTCATCAGCCGGTTAGGCAGGTCCGCCAGTGTTCGGGTGAACGCTGGCGGGTGTTTTATTGTTCTACTTCACCTGGGTGGTGGCGAAGTTGTTATTGGTCAGCGGGCTAAGGGTGTAGCCCTCGACGTTTTTGCGCAGGGCAGTGAAGAGCATAGGGTGCACCACATTGATCCAGGGTTGGTCCTGATTGAAAATCACCTGTGCCTGTTCATAGAGTGCGGCCCGTTCAGCGGGTTCACTGATAGTGCGAGCCTTGGTGATCAGGGCCTCGAAGTCCTTGTTGCACCAGCGGGCGTAGTTTTCACCATTTTTAGCGGCTTCACAGCTTAGTAGCGGGGTCAGGAAGTTATCCGGGTCGCCGTTATCGCCGCCCCAACCGGTGGAGACCATATCGTGCTCGCCGCTTTTGGCACGCTTGAGCATTTCACCCCATTCCATGACCCGAATATCCAGCTTGATGCCGATTTGCGCCAGATCCGATTGCAAAAGTTGTGCACCCAGCATCGGGTTGGGGTTGGTCGGGCCGCCGCCGTTGCGGGTGAACAGGGTGAAGACTTGCCCTTCAGGTACACCGGCTTCCTTGAGCAGAGCGCGGGCTTTGTCGAGGTCGCGGGGTGGAATCGGGATGTTCTTGTTAAAACCGAGCATCGTAGGCGGATACGGGTTTATTGCTAACAGGGCATTACCGGCGCCGTGAACGGTATTGAGGTAGGTCTGTTTGTCGAAAGCCATGTCGATGGCTTTGCGCACCCGGACGTCGTTCAGATAGGGATGGCTTGAGTTGATGGCGATGTAGCTGGTCATCAGCGCGGCCAGTTCATCGACCTTTAGATTCGCGTCGGTGCGGATGTTTTTGACGTCATCGGGCTTGGGGTAAAGCGCGATCTGGCATTCGTTGGCCTTGAGCTTTTGCAGGCGCACATTGCTGTCGGTGGAAATGGCAAAGATCAGCACGTCGCTGGGCGGCTTGCCGCGAAAGTAGTCGGGGTTGGCTTTGAAGCGTACCTGCGCGTCTTTGTTGTAGCGCACGAAAATAAACGGGCCCGTGCCGATCGGCTTGCTGTTCAGCTCTGCTGTTTTGCCGCTTTTGAGCAATTGGTCGGCGTATTCGGCGGAGTAGATCGACGTGAAGGGCATGGCCACGTCACGCAAAAAAGGCGACTCGGCATGGTTGAGCGTTATTTTGACGGTCAGGTCGTCGACTTTTTCGACGCTCTTGAGCAAGTCTTTAAAACCCATGCTTTCGAAATAGGGAAAACCGACCAGCGAAAGCTTGTGCCACGGGTGGTTCGGGTCCAGCTGGCGCTGAAAACTCCAGACCACATCATCGGCATTCAGGGTTCGGGTCGGTTTGAAATAGTCGGTGGTGTGAAATTTCACGTCGGGGCGCAGGTGAAAAGTGTACTCCAGGCCATCTGGGCTGATGTCCCAGCGCTCTGCCAGTGCGGGCACAACATCGGTGGAGCCCGGTGCAAAGTCGACCAGGCGGTTGAGGATGGTTTCAGCCGAAGCATCGGCCGTGACGGCGGTGGTGTATTGAGCGATGTCGAACCCTTCAGGGCTGGCTTCGGTACAGACCACCAGGTTTTTGGCGCTAACACTGACAGCGGTGCTGAGCAGTGCCACGGCCAGGGCAGTGCGTAGTGGACGTTTTTTCATTGCAACCCTCTCCAATTGGTTGAGCCAGCGTAACGACTACGGCTGATTCGTCGAATCAGCCGTAGTCTTCAGGGGTGTAAGCGGTGTTTTACAAAATGTTGAATGGAATGGTGGTGACCACGCGGAACTCGTTGATGCTGCCGTCAGCCTGATTCTTGCTGGCGCGGTGTGTGGTGTAGGTGGCGCGAATGGCAGTGGCTTTCAGTGGGCCGCTTTGGATTGCATAGGACGTGCCAACGCTGTACTCGTAGTGTTTTTCACCGTCCATATTGCGCACGTCATAGGCAGTGCCTTTGTAATGAGTGCCGTCGATGTCCCAACCACGGGCGTGGTAAGCGTTGAACTTCAGACCCGGTATGCCGTACTGCGCCATGTTGATGCTGTAGGCCAGTTGCAGCGACTTCTCGTTCGGGCCGTTGAAGTCCGAGAGCAAGGAGTTGGCCAGGTAGATGCCGTTGGTTTCATGCAGGTAGTCGAAGTACTCATCACCCGCAATTTGCTGGAACGACAGGCTGACGGTGTGTGCCTGATGGGTCAGGGCAAAGGCCAGGCTGTACGCATCGTTGTTGATGTTCCCCATGGCCTTGCTGCCGGTGTCGAGGGTCTTGTAGTAGTTGAAGTTGGTGTTCAGGCCCAGCGTGGCGTTGTCACCCATGTCGTGCACGGCGCCGAAGTAGTACTGATTCCAGAAGTCTTCTACGTGGGTGGCGTAGAGCGTGGTTTTCAGGTTTTTGAACGGCTGGTAGTTAAGGCCGGCGACGCTGGCGCGGTCTGTCTCAACCCCGGTGGCGCTGTATTCACTACGAAACTTGCTCAGGCTGGCTTCGGTACGTGGCGACACGCGATCAAACGAACCTGCGTCAAAGGACAGGTTGTTGAATTCTTCGCTGTGCAGCGCCACACCCTGGAAGCTGGAAGGCAGTGCACGGTTGCCAATCACGTCGATGGTCGGGCTGCTGAAGTTCTGTCGGCCTGCGGTCAGTGTGGTGTTGGAGATACGCGCACTGATATTGGCCAGCCCCAGTTTGCTCCACTGGCCCACAGCGTCGCCGTTATGGCGGGTCAGGGTGCGGTTGTTGTCGCCGGCAATGTCATTGATGTCGCGATCCAGTGCAATGGCGTTGTAAGCCGCGAATTGGGTGCTGAACCCGACGGTACCCTGGGTGAACCCCGAGGTGTAGTCCAGGATGGTGCCCTGTACCCAGTTGATCCGGCGCGGGGTGGTTTTTGTTTCACCGTGATCGTTATAGGTAAAGCGACCGTCGCGGCGCTTGAGCTCATTGGCATACCAGTTGCGCGTGGTGCCGCTCAAGGTTTGTTCTTCAACAAAGCCTTTGGTTTCGCTTTGAGCGCTGGCACCGGTTTTCAGTTCGGTGGCAATGAACTCATCGGCGTAGGCCATACCGGCCAGGCCGCTGATGGACAAGGCTAACAACGCGCTGCTTGTGACTTTCATGGTTGAGGCTCCTTACTGCTTTTTTTATTGCCGGTCTTTATTGGTTTGACCTGGCTGTTATGGAACTTTGAAGCGTTGCAAACCTGTCCCCGCCCTGCGGCTGCACACCTTCAACCCACCCTCCCAAGGGGCTGGTTGAAGGTGAGCGCAGGGGAGGGGTTATTCCTTGAGGCTGACGCCCGAGAACGCGTTACGTCCAAAAGGGCTGACCGTGAAACCTTCGACGTTGGCCGTAAGCGGCTGGTTGACCGTGGAGTGCGCAATCGGAGTCATGGGCACGTTTTGCTTGATCAGCTGCTGGGCCTGTTTGTACAGCACAGTGCGCTGGTCGCGGTCAGTGATGGTTTTTGCATTTTTGACCAGCGTGTCGTAGGCCTTGTCGCACCACATGGAGTAGTTGTTACCGCCGATGGCGTCGCAGCTGTAGAGGGTGCCGAGCCAGTTGTCCGGATCACCGTTGTCACCGGTCCAGCCAATCAGGCTGATGTCATGTTCGCCATTTTTGGTGCGTTTGATGTACTCGCCCCATTCATAGCTGATGATGTTGACCTTAAGACCAATCTTGCCCCAGTCCGCTTGCAGCATTTCGGCCATCAGCTTGGCGTTCGGGTTGTACGGGCGTTGTACCGGCATGGCCCACAGGTTGATCACCGTGCCTTCTTTGACACCGGCAGCCTTGAGCAACTCCTTGGCTTTTTCAGGGTTGTAGGGGGCGTCTGTGATGGTGTCGTCGTAAGACCACTGGGTGGGCGGCATGGCATTCACGGCTTTTTGCCCCGCGCCCTGATACACCGCTTTGAGAATGGCATCCTTGTTGACGGCCATATCCAGCGCCTGACGTACTGGAAGCTGGTCGAGCGGTTTGTGTTGAACGTTGTAGGCAATGTAACCAAGGTTGAAACCGGGCTTTTCGATGACCTTGATTTTCGGGTCTGCCTTAAGACCGGCAATGTCGGCCGGACGCGGATTGAGCGATACCTGACATTCGTTTTTACGCAGCTTTTGCATGCGTGCCGAGGCATCGACGCTGATCGAGAAAATCAAGTTGTCGAGCTTGACCATGCTGGGGTTCCAGTAGTCCTTGTTGGCCGCATAGCGAATGTTCGAATCTTTTTGATAACGCTGAAACACGTATGGGCCAGTGCCGATCGGTCGCTGATTGATATCGCTGGGTTTGCCGGTCTTGAGCAATTGATCGGCATATTCGGCGGACAGAATCGCGGCAAAGCTCATGGCGAGGTTTTGAATGAACGCGGCGTCGACCGAGTTGAGCTTCATCACTACGGTCAGCGGGTCGGTTTTTTCAACGCTGGCGATGTTTTTGTCCAGGCTCATTCCGGTGAAATACGGGAACTCGGTCGGGTAAGCCTTACGGAACGGGTGCTCAGGGTTGAGCATGCGGTTGAACGTGAAGAGCACGTCATCGGCATTGAAATTACGGGTCGGCGTAAACCATTTGGTGGTGTGAAATTTCACATCGTCACGCAAATGAAAGGTCCATGTCAGTCCGTCTTCGGACACGTCCCAGCTTTTTGCCAATGCGGGAATGGCGGCCGTGCCGCCTTTTTCGAATTCGGCAAGACGGTTGTAAATGGGTTCTGCCGCGTCGTTATCGGTGGCGGTGGTGTATTGCGCGGTATCAAAGCCGGCAGGGCTGCCTTCCGAGCAGAAGACCAAGCTGTTGGCGGCGTTTGCGAGCGGGCTTGCGGCCAGAATTCCGGCACTGAGTAATACAGATAAAACCACTGGGTTGCGCATGAAGTTGCCAATCCTTTTTCTTGTTTTTGAGTCCTGCGCGCACGTTTTTGATTGCGCACGAAGGGCTCGGGGCGTCGTTCTCATCAGCTACGGTGTTTTACCTGGCGCAATAGACTGGCTATGCGTCGACGTTAGGGAGTCGACGCATATGAGTAAATGCGGCAGGACTGACAATCGTGTAGGAAATGTCTCTAAGTCCTATAGCCTCTGCTGTAGTACGCAGTGGCTTTAGACTGACGGAAATTTCCGATTGCGAGGGGGTAGGGGGGATGCGGCGTTGTCGCCGCATTTACCCTTAACCTTATTTGCTGACGCTCACGCCGTAGAAGGAGTTCAAGGCAAACGGACTGATCTTGAAACCCTCCACTTTTTTGCTCATTGGCTGATACACCGTCGAGTGGGCGATCGGTGTCATGGGCACCTGTTGTTTGATCAGTTGCTGCGCCTCTTGATAAAGCTTTGTGCGCTCAGCGACATCGGTGGTGGCTTTTGCGGCCTTGACCAGTTTGTCGAACTGCGGGTTACACCACTTGGAAAAGTTGTTGCCTTCGATCGCGTCGCAGCCAAACAGGGTGCCCAGCCAGTTGTCCGGGTCACCGTTGTCGCCACTCCAGCCAATCAGCATTGCGCCGTTTTCACCGCCCTTGGAGCGCTTGATGTACTCGCCCCACTCATACGTCATGATCTTGGCGTTGATGCCGATCTTGGACCAGTCCGATTGCAGCATTTCAGCCATCAGCTTGGCATTCGGGTTGTAGGGGCGTTGAACAGGCATGGCCCACAGTGTGATTTCGGTACCTGGCTTGATGCCGGCTTCCTTGAGCAGCTCTTTGGCTTTCTCAGGGTCGTAAGGGGCATCCTTGATGGTGGTGTCATAGGACCATTGGGTCGGTGGCATGGAACCTACAGCCAGTTGACCGGCACCTTGATAGACCGAGTCGATGATTTGCTGTTTGTTCACGGACATGTCCAGCGCTTGGCGAACCTTGAGCTGAGCCATCGGGTTGGGCTCGTTGCTGCCCTTGATTTTGTCCATCACGTTGTAAGCGATGTAGCCAAGGTTAAAGCCTGCTTGCTGTGGCATTTGCAGCTTCGAATCAGCTTTTAACGCCTCGAGGTCGGCAGGGCGCGGGTAGAGAGTCACCTGACACTCATCCTTTTTCAGCTTTTGCATCCGCACCGACGGGTCAGTGGTGATGGCGAAAATCAGGTTGTCGATCTTGACGTCTTCAGGCTTCCAGTAGTTCTTGTTACCGGTAAAACGGATGTTCGAATCTTTCTGGTAGCTCTTGAATACAAATGGGCCGGTGCCCACTGGCTTCTGGTTGATATCAGCCGGATTGCCTTGCTTGAGCAGTTGGTCGGCGTATTCGGCTGACTGGATAGAGGCAAAGCTCATGGCCAGGTTCTGGATAAACGCAGCGTCGACCGTGTTCAGGGTGAATTTGACGGTTTTATCGTCAATCTTTTCCACCTTGGCGATGTTTTTATCCATGCCCATGTCGGTGAAATAAGGGAATTCGGTGGGGTAGGCCTTACGGAACGGCATGTCTTTGTCGAGCATGCGGTTGAAGGTGAACAGCACGTCGTCTGCGTTGAAGTCGCGAGTCGGTTTGAAGTAAGGCGTAGTGTGGAACTTGACCCCGTCACGCAGGTGGAACGTCCAGATCAAGTTATCCGGCGAAACGTCCCAGCTCGTGGCCAGACCGGGTTCGACGGCGGTGCCGCCGCGCTGGAATTGGCTCAAACGGTTGAACATCGTTTCGGCCGAGGCATCGAAATCTGTACCGGTGGTGTATTGGCCCGGGTCAAAACCGGCAGGGCTGCCTTCGGAGCAATACACCAGGTTTGTTGCCGCCGAGGCAAAAGGTGCACTGGCCAGCAGGCTGGCGCCCACCAACAACGGAATGACCGCGAGTTTAAACATGGAGACCTCATGATTTTTATCGTTTTTGATTTGAGGGCGACCTTATGAGTCGACCTGGCGATACTTATGCACGGCCCGTACCCAATGCAATATGTGTATGAGTGTGCACCCGAAAAAAGTGGAACGTGCGTACAAGAATGTCGCTTATCTATAACTTATGACGCATTTGATCGTTTGCGTCGCGGTTTTCGACTCATTTAGTTACATGCGTGCTACACGCAAGCACGCTCAATGCCCAGCTTTGGTGCGGGGTTGTTACTTATCCAGACTTTTGGCGGGCTTGCATGTAAGTCCACGCTCTAAATGGTGTAAGAATTTTCTAATATTGTTCTTGGGCGCGTCCCACTATTACACCGGGCGTAAAAAAGCCCTTGAAGCGAAACCACTTCAAGGGCTTGGGCAAACGTACGCAGTTTTATTGCATCTGCACTTCAATCACGCCGTCAGCACTCATGCTGACTTCGCTGGTGCCGGCTTCAATTTCGGGAGTAGGCGTCGAGTCCATTGCAGGGGCGGCGGCTTTCATCATCATGGCGCCGCGCATATAGGGTTGCGGGTAGCCATTGGTGTTGAGGTTCAGGCTGACGATTTTGTAACCTTTGCCGCCCAAGGCATCGGTGGCCAGTTGGGCGCGGGCCTTGAAGGCGTTGACCGCATCTTTGAGCAGTGCATCTTCGCTGGTTTTGCGCGTGGCATTGGCCACGGTGAATTGCATATTGCCCATTTTAAGGGTTTGCATCAGTTCGCCGGTCAGCTTGGACAGGGCTGCGAAATCGGTACTTTCCAGGCGTAACTCTGCGCGTTCACGCCAGCCAGTGATTTTCTGGGTTTTGTTGTCGTAAATAGGGAAGCTGTTACGCGACCCCTGTCGCAGGGTCACTTCCTTGACCTGTTTGGCCTGATTCAGGGCGTTGTTCATGGTGGTGGTGATTTCAGCTGCCAGCTTGGCCGAGTCGCTATTTTGCGCTTCGGTGTACAGGGTCACTATCATCAGGTCGCGAGGCACTTCCTGACTGGCCTCGGCACGCAGAGAAACCTGATTGTAGTTAATGCCTTCGGCCAACGCCGGCAGGCTGGCGAATGTGCCGAGGGTCAGAGTCAGAACGGCTGCAGTGCGCTGGAACGTAGACATGGAAGCTCCTTGAATGGGTAAACCTATAAGACTGTAGTGATTGGGCTTCCGTTCGCCCAGTTTACATTTTCACTACAACTGCACTGTGCTCCGTAGCAGCTGCCGAAGGCGGCGTCCGGCGGCGAAGCCGTCGCAATATTAGGCAGCGCGTTTTAACTGTTGTATCGAGATTCGCGGATTTACGATCGCTTCGCAATCGGACGCCGCCTTCGTCAGCTGCTACGAGATGGCGCGGGGGCGGCTAATAGACAAAAATTCAGAAATTACACTGTGGCCCTTTGCCGCACTTGTGACTGTCAGGCCTTCAGCTTGGTTATACTGCGCACGAATCGCCTGCAGTGCTCATCAGGAGAGCTCATGCTCGCCCCCGAACAGTTAGTCTCCGTTACTCGCCAAAATCTCTGGCGCCTTACCATTATCCGAACACTCGTGCTGGCCGCGCAGGCGAGTTCAGTAGGCATTGCCTATCTGTTCGATCTGTTGCCGCTGCCGTGGTTTCAGCTATGCCTGACGCTGGCTTTCTCCATGCTGTTGTGTGCATTCACGGCCATCCGGTTACGTACCACATGGCCGGTTACCGAGCTGGAGTACGCTCTCCAGTTGGCATGCGACCTGTTTATCCACAGTGCCTTGCTGTACTTCTCGGGGGGTTCGACCAACCCGTTTGTCTCGTATTATCTGGTGCCGCTGACCATTGCCGCCGTTACCCTGCCCTGGCGGTTCTCGGTGGTGTTGTCGTGTATCGCACTCACGCTCTACACCTTGCTGCTGGTGCAGTCTTACCCGCTGGACACGATGGCGTTCTTCCGCGAAAAGCTGCAGATCTACGGGATGTGGCTGAGCTTTGCGCTTTCTGCGGGGGTTATTACCTTTTTTGCCGCAAAAATGGCCGAAGAGTTGCGTCGCCAGGAAGAACTGCGCGCATTGCGTCGTGAAGAGGGGTTGCGTGATCAGCAATTGCTGGCGGTCGCGACTCAAGCTGCGGGTGCAGCGCATGAGCTGGGTACACCCTTGTCGACCATGAGCGTGTTGCTCAAAGAGATGCGCAGCGATCACCCCGACCCGGAGTTGCAAGAAGACTTGAGCGTGCTTCAGGATCAGGTCAAGTTGTGCAAGGAGACCTTGCAGCAATTGGTGCGTGCCGCTGAAGCCAATCGCCGTCTGGCCATTGAAGTGCAGGACGTCACCGAGTGGCTGGATGAAGCGCTGCATCGCTGGCACTTGATGCGCCCCGAAGCCACCTATCGCTTTAATTGTCTTGGTCATGCGCCGATACCGCGCATGGCGCCGCCCCCCGATTTGACCCAGGCACTGCTCAATTTGTTGAACAATGCAGCCGACGCCTGCCCCGAAGGGCTTGAGGTGTCCCTGGACTGGGATGCGGTGGATGTCACCATCAATATTCGTGATCATGGCCCCGGGGTTCCGTTGGCCATCGCAGAGCAAATCGGTAAACCTTTTTTTACAACCAAGGGTAAAGGCTTCGGTCTGGGCCTATTCTTGAGCAAAGCCAGCGTGACACGCGCAGGCGGCTCGGTAAAACTCTACAGTCATGAGGATGGCGGCACGCTCACCGAGCTGCGCCTGCCACGTGTCGCCCGAGGAAATGAAAATGAGTGAAGAAATTCAGGTCGAAGAAGAAGAGCTGCCGCATTTGTTGCTGGTAGACGATGACGCCACGTTCACCCGAGTGATGGCCCGCGCCATGTCACGCCGCGGTTTTCGCGTCAGCACTGCCAGTTCGGCAGATGAAGGGCTGGAGCTGGCTCAGCAGGACTTGCCGGACTTTGCCGCGCTGGACCTGAAAATGGACGGCGATTCAGGTCTGGTTTTGCTGCCTAAACTGCTGGAACTCGACCCGGAAATGCGCGTGGTCATCCTCACCGGTTATTCGAGTATTGCCACCGCCGTTGAAGCGATCAAACGCGGCGCCTGCAACTACCTGTGCAAGCCAGCCGATGCCGACGACGTGTTGGCGGCCCTGCTGACCGAGCACGCCGATCTGGATTCTCTGGTGCCGGAAAACCCGATGTCGGTGGACCGTTTGCAGTGGGAACATATCCAGCGCGTGCTGGGTGAGCATGAAGGCAATATCTCCGCCACCGCCCGCGCACTGGGCATGCACCGCCGCACCTTGCAGCGCAAGTTGCAAAAGCGCCCGGTCCGACGCTGAACGAGAGCTGTAGCCACTGCCTTGCGAGTTGCAACGCAGTGGCAACCGCCTCTAGTCTGTAACTAGACGTTTCTGCGCGTCAAAGGCCGGTCGCCTTGACCGGCTTACCGGTTGCTCTCTATACCCACCGAGCTTGAACGATGAAAAAGAACGCTGAGCCTTCTGCGGTCAATGATGCTGTGCACGGCGATTTTATCCCTCGGGTATGGGGCCTGATTACACCCTATTGGCGCAGTGAAGAACGTGCTGGGGCCTGGATGTTGCTGGTCGCTGTTATTGCCTTGTCGCTGGTCAGCGTAGGCCTCTCGGTGTGGATCAACCATTGGTACAAGGACTTTTACAACGCGCTGGAAAAAAAGGATGGCGCGGCCTTCTGGAGCCTGATCGGTTACTTCGGGATCATCGCGGCAGTGGGTATTGTCGGTGCGGTCTACAGGCTTTATCTCACACAGATGTTGACCATACGCTGGCGTCGCTGGCTGACCGAGGAGCACTTCGCGCGCTGGCTGGCGCACAAGAACTATTACCAGCTGGAGCAGGGCAGTTATACCGATAACCCTGACCAACGCATCAGCGAAGACATCAACTCGTTCACCGACAACACGCTCACGCTTGGCTTGGGTTTGATCCGCAACGTGGTCAGCCTGGTGTCCTTTTCGATTATCTTGTGGGGCGTTTCAGGCAGTATTGAAGTCTTTGGCATCACCATACCCGGCTATATGTTCTGGTGCGCGCTGGTGTATGCCGCAGTGGGCAGTTGGCTGGCGCACTTGATCGGTCGTCGTCTGATTGGCCTGAGTAATCAACAACAACGCTACGAAGCTGACTTGCGTTTTTCGATGGTGCGGGTGCGTGAAAACGCCGAAAGCATTGCCTTGTATAACGGTGAACCCAACGAATATGAGCGCTTGAGTGAACGGTTCACCAAGGTTTGGAAGAATTTCTGGACACAAATGAAGGTGCAAAAACGCCTTACGTTCTTCACGGCGGGTTATTCGCAAATCGCCATTATCTTTCCGTTTATTGTCGCGGCACCGCGATACTTCGCAGGCAAAATCGAGCTGGGCGAGCTGATGCAAATCAACTCGGCCTTCAGCAATGTGCAAGAAAATTTCAGCTGGTTTATTGATGCCTATGTGACCCTGGCCGCATGGCGCGCGACCTGCGACCGGTTACTGAGCTTTCGTCAGGCAATGACCGATAACGAACTACGCCCCCCTGCCATTGATGTGCGGGCCCAAGGCGACGCGTTACTGGTTGATGAACTGGACCTGACTTTGGCCGATGGGCGCCCCTTGCTGTGTGACGCCAACCTGCGGGTGGCGGCGGGCGAGCGAGTCATGCTCAGTGGTCGTTCAGGCAGCGGCAAAAGCACCTTGCTGCGGGCGATGGGCGGTTTGTGGCCGCAAGGGGGTGGGGCGATTCGGTTGCCTGAACAGCGCGCTCTGTTTTTGCCGCAAAAACCTTACCTGCCCATCGGCACCCTGCGTGACGCGTTGAGTTATCCACAGGAGAGCACCCTTTACGCGCTTGAAGAGTATGAGCGCGTGCTGCATGACTGCCGTCTGGGGCATCTGGTGTCCAAGCTTGATGAACCTAATCACTGGCAGCGTTTGCTCTCTGGTGGTGAACAACAACGCCTGGCTTTTGCCCGTGTGTTGCTGTATCGCCCGCAGTGGCTGTACATGGACGAGTCCACGTCAGCGATGGATGAAGAAGACGAAGCGATGATGTATCAGGCGCTGATCGACCAACTCCAGGGCTTGAGCATTGTCAGTGTGGGGCATCGCAGCAGTCTGGCGCGCTTTCATGCCCGGCACGTGCGCATTGAGGCCGGTCAGTTGGTTGTGCAGTAGCTCGCTGACCTCTGCCGGTCGCAGTAAACAGCATGCTAGAGTGCTGTTTCCCGCTTTTTGGAATATGCCATGAGTTTTCTATTTCGCAGTGTTGCATTGAGCCTGTTGATGGCCAGCCTGCCATTGGCGGCCGCGCCCGCTGCGACTGCGCCGTTGCATGCGCAGTTTCTACCGGCTGATGACCTTCAACTGCGGGCCGAAGCGCCCGAGCACCAACAGTTGATGTTGGTGACCTCTTACTCTGTGGTGGTGGGCAGCCAGCGGCAGTCCAATCAGCAGCCGATTCCGGTCACATCGCCTCTACTGGTGCGCCTCAAGGGTAAGCCTATGAGCCAGGGGGCAACGGTGCGTGAAGTGCTGATGACATTCGATGGCGAAAGTAAAAGCCTTAAAAAGCCGACATTTGACAGTAAAACCCGCACTTTGAACCTGTCTTATCCACAGAGCCAATACCGCGTGATTATGGATTTGCTGCGCAATGACACGGTCTATGTTCAGTTTTTGACCTATGCCAATGGCCATGTCTGGGCTGATTTGCACACCGGCAGCGTGCGCGCACGTTGAGCCTTGGGTAAACTGCGGGCCCCGTGAAGTTTGAGCAGGTTGGAGTCGGACATGCGTAAAGACAAGAAACAGTTGATTGGTGATGAGATTGGCGACGAGCAGGTCAAGTTATTCCTGGATTTTGAGCCGGTAGACGCCACTTCACCCTCGCTGCACAAACTGATCAAGGCCTATCGTGGCCTGCGTATTGACGATTTCGAGCGTTTTCTGGGCTTTTTCAAAGAAGCCGGCTACGACCTTGATGGCAAAGATGAGCATGGCCAGACCTTTGTCGACCTCATCAAAGACCAGCGCAATGCTGCCGAATACATCGAGCTGATCGAGCAAGCCCGAGGTTAATCTCGCTCGTGAGTAGCCGCTGACGAGCTATGCGAGGCTGCGTCCGGCTGCGCAGCAGTCGTAAAGCCTCATGACCCGATGAGTCAGGAATACCGCGACCATCGGGTATGCGAAGACTGCATCTTCGGACGCAGCCTCGCTGCGCTCCTCAGCGGCTACAAAGCAAGCACCATTACAGACCCTTCCGACAGATACCGTGTGCTTTGGCGCATGGGGCTTTTGCGTGGGCGAGCAATACTCGATGATGAAGCGGCCCATAAGGACTATGGGTCGATGACTCATAGGAATTGAGCAATGACGGGTACATTGGTAAGGATAACCGGCCTGATGTTGGGGCTTTTTGGCCCGGCCGCGCTGGCGTTGGATCCGGTGCTGGAGGTCGAAATATTCAACGCAACGGAGCATGACATTTCGCCGGGCAAGGATTTTTCATGGTTGAGCCAGCCAGAGAACTCGGGCCATGACTTTGTTATTACACCGGGCGGCAGTCAGGAATTGATGTATTACTTGCCCGAATCTCGGGGCACCCAAGCATTTACCTATCAGTACGGCGAGCAAGCGTGTCACTTCGGCTTTGGCCACCTCACGCCAGATTCTGCCAACCTCAATCGTTGGGTGGGGGCCAAATCTGTGGGTTCAGTGCCTGCTCAATGCAGTGCCGAGCAGATTGCCGTACCCGACGACGATGAGTTTGTAAGCCACGGCGGTTCACGGGTGATGTTTACGATGCGATGAGGCAATAAAAAGCCCGCGCTCCATAGTGGGGCGCGGGCTTTTTGTGCGCCCCTTTATGGGGCGATGGTGTTACGCGATGCTGGTTGCGGTGCTCGGTGCGACCAGTTCCAGCAACTCGGAGTTGCGGGTGCTGATTTCACGGTACAACTGAGCGTCGGTTTCGAGGGCTTTTTCACGAGCCGGGAAAATTTCCTTGAGCTTGGTGGCCCATTCACCTTTGGCCTTGTCAGCGAAGCAGCGCTCAATCAGGTCAAGCATGATCGAAACGGTCACCGAAGCGCCCGGAGATGCGCCCAACAGCGCAGCCAACGAACCGTCCTTCGCTGCTACCAGCTCAGTGCCGAACTGCAACACACCGCCTTTTTTCGGATCTTTCTTGATGATCTGAACCCGTTGGCCGGCCACTTCAAGGCGCCAGTCTTCGGCTTTGGCCTGCGGGTAGAAGCGACGCAGGGACTCAAGGCGTTGCTCCATCGACTGACGCACTTCGCTGACCAGGTATTTGGTGAGGTCCATGTTGTCGCGAGCTACGGCGAGCATTGGCCCGATGTTACCCAGACGAATCGACATCGGCAGGTCAAGGAACGAACCATGCTTGAGGAACTTGGTGGTGAAGCCGGCATAAGGTCCGAACAGAAGGGACTTTTTGCCATCGACCACACGGGTGTCCAAATGCGGAACCGACATCGGTGGGGAGCCAACCGCAGCCTGGCTGTACACCTTGGCCTGATGCTGTTTGACCACCTCTGGATTGTCGCAACGCAGCCACTGACCGCTGACCGGGAAGCCACCGTAACCTTTGCTTTCTTCAATGCCGGAAGCTTGAAGCAGTGGCAAGGCAGCGCCGCCAGCGCCCAGGAACACGAACTTGGCATCAATGTGACGGGTGTTACCGCTATTGATGTCCTTGATGCTCACTGTCCAGCCGCTGCCATTGCGTTTAAGGCCAGTGACTTTTTTGCTGTACTTGATCTGGGTGTCCGGAGCGCTGCCCAGATGCTTGAGCAGTTGCTGGGTCAGGGCGCCGAAGTTGACGTCAGTACCCTGCATCACGCGAGTGGCCGAGATGCGCTGGTCCGCAGGGCGGCCCGGCATCATCAAGGGCATCCATTCGTTCATGACGGCTTTGTCTTCGGTGTATTCCATGTCGGCAAACGCATGGTGCTGGCTCAGCACGTCAAAGCGTTTTTTCAGGAAGCAAACCCCTTTCTCGCCTTCAACGTAGCTCAGATGAGGAATCGGGCTGATGAAGGACTTGCACGAACCGAAGGTTCCTTTTTGCGCCAGATAGGCCCAAAACTGTTTTGACACTTCGAACTGGGCATTGATATGCACAGCCTTTTTGATGTCAATCGAGCCATCGGCCGCTTGCGGCGTGTAGTTCAGTTCACAAAGACCAGCGTGACCGGTGCCGGCGTTGTTCCACGGGTTGGAACTTTCTGCAGCACCTGAGTCCATCTGCTCAACAACTTCCAGCGTAATACCGGGGTCGAGCTCTTTGAGCAGCACGGCAAGAGTGGCACTCATGATGCCTGCTCCAACCAGTACTACGTCGACTGCTTCGTTATGCGCCATTAACGCGTCTCCAAAATCTACGGCACCAAATTGACGGCATAGCTGCCAGGTGTTCCGAGGCGTCAATCAGGTGTGCCTCAAACCACGCGTGGCCAGGATCGCCATGTCCGATTCTCGCAATTTCTTGCTACTTCAGCGGACGCTTCCAGTCGGGCCTTGAAGGTTCATATGAACGCATTTTGGTTCCCGACAGGCAATTCGACTTAAGGTCTAGAGCGTCCGATTGTGCAACCAGATCCGATGCGGACAGGCTTCAGTCTCGTGCTGTGGAGCCGACTTCGATCCTGCTTGGTGGGGCTGTTTCAGACGCTAATGGTGCATGTTCAGACGCAAAACTTTTCATTTGCTCGCCACACTCTTGTGAAGTTGTGAAAACCCGTTTTTTTTCACGCTCTCTTGAAGACGTGAACCTCAAAAAAGGGCTGTCGCACGCGTGGCACCGAACACCAGTGGCCGAGCGTTATGACAGCTCTGGCAGACCGTGTGAAAAATGGGGATCGACGCATAAAAAATCAAGCGCCCCCGTTTCACAGGGTCTGTGTGGGCGGCTCTCTGTGGGCGGTGCGGGGGAGCTAATACAAGCGCATTAGCGGTGCTGCGAGGCCCGATCAGGAGACGTCCTTATAATCGGGGGGAGAGTGTATCGAAGAAACGTGGGCAATTGACCCTGTTTAATGACTTTAATTGGTTCGCCGGTCAATTTCTTTGCATTCGACCCTGGCGGTTACTGGCTGACGACTGCGTAAAACAGCGCACAGCAAGCCGCTAGTTAGCAGGGACAGTGCACCGCTATACTGGCGACCTGTTTTACCCAGTCCTGGAGAGATGAGCATGTTGCAACGCCTGTTGTTCGGTTTGATTACTGTGACCAGTTTGACGCTGGTCGGTTGCGCCCACAGCCCGCAGCAGCTTAGCCCGCAACCCAAGCTGACAACTCAGCTGGCACCCGTGGGCCGGGGCCAGCCGGTAGTGGTGCGTGTGGTAGACGGCCGTCCGTCGCCAACCCTGGGAACCCGTGGCGGCATGTACCCCGAGACCAGCGCGATCAGCGTCAGCAGCAACGACGTGATCCCCAAGCTCCAGGCTCAAGCTGAAGCCGCCGTGCGTTTGCTGGGTTTCACCCCCACCAGCAATGCAATGAATGCGCCGACGTTGACCGTCACTCTGGCCGAGCTTAAGTATCAATCGCCCAAAGACACCATGTACGTGACCGAAGCCACCATTGGGGCGACGTTTCGCTCTGATGTGAAGAACGGCGGGCGTACCTACAGTGGCCGTTATGGTGCCTCGCTGGATCAGCGCTTCGGCATGGCACCCAATCAGGAAACCAACACCAAGCTGGTCAGCGATGTGTTGAGCGACGCACTGACACGCGTGTTCAAAGACCCGAGCATTGGTCGTTTGCTGAGCGAGTAATCGCGTTTAAACAAAAAGCCCGAACGTGCTGCGTTCGGGCTTTTTTGTGGGTACTGCCTTCAGGCTGCTTCGGCATACACTTCAAGGCGACTGACCCCGGTCAGCAGATCCAGCTCGGGCAGGTCGGCATGGGTGTGGCCGCTCAAGGCGCAAAAAACCAGCCAGTGATGGTCCTGCACGTTAAAGGCCAAGCCCTCGATCAGTGCTTGCTGTTCGTCGCTGGGTGCGATGAGGTAAAGACGGTCCTGATTTTCTGCGTGCAGCATGACAATCTCCGTGTCGGTGTCGAGGGGCCACAGAGTGACCTCTCTTGATGACGATACGGTGACAGCAGAAATTAGCACCCGATGTTCTCGTAGCAGTTGCCGAAGGCGACGTCCGATTGCGCAGCGATCGTAAAATGATTACGACGACTGCGTCGCCGGACGCAGCCTTCGGCAGCTGCTACGAAAATGAGAGGCGTCAGAGGGGTAATCCGGCCTTGATCCGGTACTGGTTGCGCACCGGCATCGCGTATTGCAGCACCAGATACGGGCGATGCTCCGCCGGGCAGGCGTCAAGGCGGCGTTGCCACTCTTGTTGGGCCTTGGCCAGTTCTTCGGCGGGGAACACTTCGGCGGCCTTGGGCACCTGCAATTGCGGGTCTGCGTCGGTCCACTGGGCATACGCCAGGTAGTGGGCAGGGAACAGGCGATAACCACTGAGAATATGACGGTCCATTTCGGCGGCCAGCAATTTGCTGTCTTCGAAGGCCTCGGTAACGGGTTCGGCAAAGTTGATGTGCACGCGGCCTTTGTAGCCGGTAATGCCGTTGGCAATGCTGGTGTCGTCTTCGCCCGGGGCTTTGGTGTAAGTGCCGGTGGTGGCGCGGATATACAGTTCGCGGGCTTTGGCCTGATCACAGGGGTCGTATTCGTAGCTGATCGACACAGGCGTCAGATTCAGCGACTGAATCACCTCGGCGAAGGGCTCGTTTTTACGGCTCATGTGGAACATTTTCAGGATCGCCGAATCAGTGCGGTCATCACCGTCCTTGGCGCGGCCTTCGGCCTGGGCAATCCAGATCGATTGGCAATCATTGATGATTGAGTGATTGATATACGCCGACAGCAGTTGATACGCCGCCAGCTTTTCGCGACGCCCGGTAATTGAGCGGTGCACGATAAAGCTTTTGTTCAGGCGCATCAGGTCGCTGACAAAGGGTTTTTGCAGCAGGTTGTCGCCAATGGCGATACGCGGCGTCGGCAGGCCCGCGTGGTACACCGCGTAGTTGACGAAAGCCGGGTCCATGACGATGTCGCGGTGGTTGGCCAGGAACAGATACGCACTGCCGGGCTTGAGCCGCTCTACGCCGGTGTAGGTCACGCCGTCAGTGGCTTGCCCAATGGTGCGGTCGACATAGACTTCAACTTTGTCCTGTAAAGTGGCGACCGAGGTGACACCTGCGAACTCTTTGCGCAGGCGATGCGCTATAAGGGGTCGTAACAACCAGCCGAAAGCGCCCGCCAGACGTGGGAAGCGGAAGTGGGTCAGGATTTCCAGAAACGCCTTGTCGCTGAGCAGCCGGGCCAGCACGGCTGGGACTTCGGCGTCGTTGTAAGGTCGGATGCTATCGAATTCGCCCATCATGCTCTCTTGTTGGAAACAGCTAAGGTTAGTACACAGGGCAGGACACAATAATAGCCCTGCAAATAGACGGCGATTATACGCACAAGTCACTCTGGAGACCGCGATGCTTGAGACTGAATACTATGCGTGCCCGTATTGCGGTGAAGAGGTTGAGGCGGTACTGGACCTGTCGGGCGGCGATCAGCAGTACATAGAAGACTGCCCGGTGTGTTGCCGTCCTATCGTGTTTAAGCTGCAGACCGATGGTCATGAGTGGATGCTGGATGTACACAGCGAGAATGAGTAGCGAGTGACGGCCATGCGACGTATCTACGAGCCACAAAACCTGATGGAAGCCGAGCTTTTGCTGGGGATGCTGGACAGCGAGGGTATTTTTGCCCGCCTCGACGGCCGCGATCTGGTGGGCGGTACGGGCGAGTTGCCCGCGCTGGGTTTACTGGGACTGACGGTGGCCGATGATCAGGCGCGGCACGCGCGCGAGCTGATCGATGCGTACAATGCGGCGTCTCCCGTGGCGGACGATGAGCCTCAAAGCTTCCCGGATGTGCTCGATTGCTGAGCCCCGTGTTTCTTGCCACCTTTATATAGAAGAGTTGTACAGCCCCATGTGTGGACGTTTTGCCCTGTTTCGTTGGAACCCTGCGTTTGCAGCCTTGCCCGGTTTTCCGGCAGATCAGCAGGCTCAGTGGAATATTTCGCCCAATGACTCGGTATTGATCCTGCGTGCCGAGGCTGAAACCGGCCAGCGTAATCTGGCACGGGCCCGTTGGGGGCTTACCCCGCCGTGGCTGACCGACCTGTCGCGCACCCCGGCGCATGCCCGCGCCGAAACGGTCGTCGAGCAGCCCATGTTTCGCGATGCCTTTAGCCAGCGCCGTTGCCTGATCCCGGCCAATGGTTTTTACGAGTGGCGCGGTACGACGCGAAAACGCCCTTATTGGCTGACGCCGGGCGAGGGCGCTTCGCTGTTTTTTGCGGGTATTTGGGAGGCCTATCCGGTGGACGGGCACGTGTGGCTGAGCACCGCGGTGATCACGCAGGCGGCGGCGAGTCAGCGTCGCCCGTTGATTCTTGATGAGGCGGGCCAACAGGCCTGGCTCGACCCTGAAACCCCGCTGCACACCCTGCAAGCGCTGTTAGCGGCGCCGCAATCGCCTTTGCGCGAGCGGCCGCTGGCTAACCTGGTCAATGACCCCAAACTCAATGCCCCCGAGTGCCTCACGCCGGGCTAAACCGCCATTCAAGGCCCACGGGCTAGACACATTTGCTAATGTCTGGACGCGCATAACCCGCAGGTTGCCGAGTCATGGCCCTAGCGCAGTTGCCAGCGCGCGCCTACCATGGCCGCCACGTTTATGGAGGCTGATGATGGGTAAATTAGCGGTAGTGTGTGCAGTGGGTGCTGGCCTGTTGCTGGGCGGTTGCCAGGCGGTGAACACCACCAGTGGCGGAGCGGTCGGCGTCGAGCGCAAGCAGTACATGTTCAGCATGCTGTCGAGTGAGCAGGTTGACCAAATGTATGCGCAGTCGTATCAGCAGACGGTCAGTGAAGCCAGCACCAAGGGCGAGCTGGATAAAACCAGCGCCAACGCCCAGCGCTTGCAGGCCATTGCCAATCGACTGATTGCCCAGGCACCGGCTTTCCGTCCCGATGCGGCGCAGTGGAATTGGGAAGTCAATTTGATCAAGAGCGACGAACTCAACGCCAACTGCGGGCCGGGCGGCAAGATCATCTTCTACAGCGGCATCATCGATCAGCTCAAGTTAAGTGACGATGAGATTGCCGCGGTGATGGGCCATGAAATCGCCCACGCCTTGCGAGAGCACGGGCGTGAGTCGATGTCCAAGGCGTACGGCATCGAGATTGCCAAACAAGGCGCGGGCGCGTTGTTGGGCTTGGGGCAAGACAGCCTGCAGCTGGCCGATACCGTGGTGAACTACAGCCTGACGTTGCCCAATAGTCGCAGCAATGAGAACGAAGCGGATTTGATTGGTCTGGAGTTGGCGGCGCGGGCGGGTTACAACCCGAATGCTGCGATTACGCTGTGGCAGAAGATGGGTCAGGCTTCGCAAAGTGCACCGCCTGAATTCATGAGCACTCACCCGGCCTCTACCAGCCGGATTGCGGCGCTGGAAGCGGCGATTCCCAAGGTGATGCCGCTTTATCAGCAAGCGGCCAAGACCCAGTAACGGCTGGGCCCTCACCCCAACCCTCTCCCAGAGGGAGAGGGGGCCAGACGGTGGCGTTGCGCAAATCTGCTTTAGCTTTTAGCCCCCTCTCCCAACGGGAGAGGGGGCCAGACGGTGGCGTTGCGCAAATCTGCTTTAGCTTTTAGCCCCCTCTCCCAACGGGAGAGGGGGCCAGACGGTGGCGTTGTGCAAATCTGCTTTTGCTTTTAGTCCCCTCTCCCAAAGGGAGAGGGGGCTAGACGGTGTCGTTGCGCAAACCTTCTTTTGCTTTTAGTCCCCTCTCCCAAAGGGAGAGGGGGCCAGACGGGGCGTTGCGCAAGTCTGCTTTTGCTTTTAGTCCCCTCTCCCTCTGGGAGAGGGCTAGGGTGAGGGTCGCTTTTAAACCCAGCCGCTGATCACCATCGCCTTGTACACCGCCACTACTGCCAATACAAAGAACGCTGTCGCAGCCAAGCGGCGGATCAAGGTCAGCGGCAGTTTATCCGCCGCAAAATTACCGGCAATCACCACCGGTACGTTAGCAATCAACATACCCACGGTGGTGCCGATAATCACCAGCCACAAGTCTGGATACTGCGCGGCCAGCATCACCGTCGCCACTTGGGTCTTGTCGCCGATCTCGGCAATGAAAAACGTAATCAGAGTGGTCACGAAAGGGCCGTACTTGCGCGCAGTACTGGCTTCGTCATCGTCCATTTTGTCTGGCACCAGCGTCCACAAGGCCGTGGCGGTAAAGCTGGCAGCCAGAATCCAGTGCAGCATTGCATCGGTGAAGAACCCGCCCACCCATGCTCCCACGGCACCGGCTGCGGCGTGGTTGGCGAGGGTTGCGACCACGATACCGGCAATAATCGGCCAGGGTTTGCGAAAGCGTGCGGCAAGAATAAGCGCGAGGAGTTGCGTCTTGTCGCCGATTTCGGCCAAGGCAACGATTGCAGTAGGAACAAGTAAGGAGTCGAGCATCATCAGGTAGTTTTCCAGGGGCGGGTCGACACGGCTATGACACGTACAGCCTTCCCGCCCCGGGTAAGGTGTTCGTGTCATAGGTCTTGTCAAACCCTGGTCCATCTCTGTGGACACCTGGGTCGCATGCACCATGGTCTGTTGACCAAGTATGTTGACGCATGCCGGACGAGCGTGAGGCTCGTGGGAGACTACTCCCCTAGGACGGAGCGGATTCTGCCTAGGCAAATCCGATCCGGCAAGCCCTTATTTTCAAATAGCGTCAACGACGTTTGGCGCTGTAGATGCGAAAACCCGATCCTTCAGCCTTGACTGTACAGTGGCCAAATTGTGCTTCGATGAGCGGTTGGTAGCGCAGAAAGCTATTGGCAACCAAGCGAAGTTCGCCACCTGTTTTCAGATGTTTTACCGCTTTTGTCAGCAAGTTCTCGGTGGCGTGATAATCGGTATGCACGCCGACATGGAACGGCGGATTGCTCAGAATAGTGTTCAAACCCATCGGTGCAGCGTCGATGCCATCACCGGTGATCACCTCTGCTTCCAGACCATTCGCGGCCAGGGTCAGACGACTGCTGGCGGTGGCAAATGCATCGACATCGAGCAAGGTGACGGTGTTATGCGGGTAGCGACGCTTGACTGCGGCGCCCAAAACTCCCGCGCCGCAGCCGAAATCCAGCACGTGGCCGCTCGGCAGTTTATCCAGGTGTTCCAGCAGCAGCGCGCTGCCGCGGTCCAGTCGACCGTGGCTGAATACACCCGGCAGGCTGACGACTTTAAGCGGACCTTCTGCCAGTGGCAGTTCGTAGTGCTGAGCGAGGTCGGCCAATACCGGGGCTTGCGGTGCAGTCTCGACTGTCACTTGCCACAGTTGGCAATGCCGCGCGCTGTCGAGTTTGCGCGGTTTGCCCAGCGCCAGCAGTTGCTTGGAAGCGCCTTCGATACCGCCCTTTTTCTCACCGACCAAGAACACATCGGCGCCCGGCAGGCGAGCGGCGACCGCCTTGAGCACGTAATCGGCCAATTCCTTGGATTTGGGCAAAAACACCACCGCCGTGTCGAAACCGCGCTCTGGTACCTCAACGCCAAAGTGCACGCGCCCGGCAAAGCGGGCGTCGAGCGCGGCCTGATCACCCGCATGCCAGCACCAGCCATGGGCATTGGGCAGTTGGCCGAGTAAATCATCGGCCGGTAAGCCGACTAACAGCAGCGAGCCTTGAAAGTATTCAGGCTGACGAAGCAGTACTTCACTGCGCGGATCCATAATCTGCTCCTCAAAAAAGGGGCGCAGTTTATCAACTGACGACCCGCAGCGCTGTACCGTTGAAGAAGGCTTCGGCGTTTTCAGTCAATTGAGCAACGATTCGTTGCCGCGCCTCACGGCTGCCCCAGGCGCTGTGCGGGGTGATGATCAAGCGTGGGATGTCTGGCGCCAGTAGCGGGTTGCCGTCACGCGGTGGCTCTACGCTCAGCACATCGGTGGCCGCGCCGCCCAGATGACCACTGCGCAATGCGTCGGCCAGTGCCTGTTCATTGATCATGCCGCCACGGGCGGTGTTGACCACAAACGCTCCGGGTTTGAGCAAGGCCAGCTCGCGGGCACCGATAAAGTTTCGGGTGTGCTCGGTGAGTGGGCAGTGAAAGGTTAGCGCATCGACCTGAGGCAGCAGTTCGTCCAGTGTCAGGCGATCGGCACGTGCCGGGCGACCGGGGATTTGCCCGATCAACACGCGCATGCCAAAGGCTTCGGCCAATTTGGCCACGGCGCTGCCGAGCTCGCCATGACCGAACAGGCCCAACGTTTTGCCTTCCAGCTCGACAATCGGAAAATCCAGCAGGCAGAACTGCTTGGCCTGCTGCCATTGACCGTCGCGTACGGCGTGGTTGTAGTCGACCAGGCGTGTGGCCAGCGCCAGCAGCAAGCCCAGAGTGTGTTGCGCCACGGAAGGTGTGCCGTAGCCTTGGCAATTGGCGACGGTTATCCCTTGGGCGCGGGCTGCTGCAAGGTCGACGTTATTGGTGCCGGTGGCGGCGACCAGAATCAGCTTAAGCTCCGGGCAGGCGGCGAGGGTGCGGGCGTCCAGCTGGATTTTATTGCTGATGGCCACGCTGGCCCCTTGCAGACGCTCGATCACGTTGTCGGGGGTGGTGTCGGTCCACAACTGCAACTCGCTGAAGCACTGACGCAGAGGGCTGAGGTTGAGGTCGCCGAGATCCAGAGAAGGGTGGTCAAGAAAGACGGCGCGCTGAGTGTTTGTCATCAACTGTACCTTTTGTGCTGTCGAGTGAAGGCGTAATGTGGCGAGCCTAACAGAAGAAACATTTTGTAATGGAGCCCTGCATGTACTGGACAGAATTTTTGACCGTTGCCCTGATTCACTTGTTGGCGGTGGCCAGCCCCGGGCCGGATTTCGCCGTTGTGGTGCGTGAAAGCGTGACCCACGGGCGACGTGCTGGTCTGTTTACCGCGTTCGGTGTGGGCACGGCCATTTTTGTCCACGTGGGCTATTCGTTGCTGGGTATCGGCATCATCGTGTCGCAGTCGATTGTGCTGTTTAACGCGCTCAAATGGCTGGCGGCGGCTTACCTGCTGTACATCGGCATCAAAGCACTGCGGGCCAAACCGGCCGACCCGGCGGCCATGGCGCAGAGCTTGCCGGTGGGCGAACGCACGGCGCGCGGTGCTTTCACGGCAGGGTTTGTGACCAATGGCCTGAACCCCAAGGCGACGTTATTTTTCCTCTCGCTGTTTACCGTGGTGATCAACCCGCATACGCCGCTGTCGATTCAGGCCGGTTATGGCGTGTACCTGGCGGTGGCGACGGGGCTGTGGTTTTGCATGGTGGCTACGTTGTTCAGCCATCAACGCGTGCGCAACGGTTTTGCCCGCATGGGCCACTGGTTCGATCGCAGCATGGGCGCGGTACTGGTGGCACTGGGCATCAAGCTCGCCTTTACCGAAATGCATTGATCGAACACGTCGATCGCTGTTTGCAAAAAGGTATTTCAGTCGCGAGTTAAAGAAGCCTCCTACATCCCAGAAAGCGTTCATCCGTTAGCGTTTATCCCTCATTTCAGAGGATCGACGGATGAACGCCCATCACCGTTTCAGCCTGACCGCACAGGCCAGCCCGCACCCGTTGGAGGTGCTGGCCTTCAGCGGTGACGAAGCCATCAGCACACCCTTTTCGTTTGCCGTTGAAGTGGTGTGTGAACGCCCTGATCTGGACCTTGAAGCGCTGCTGTACACCCCTGCATTTCTGGCCTTTGACACGCAAGGGCATGGCGTCCATGGGCAGATTTATAGCATTGTCAAAAGCAGTTCCGGCCCACGGCTGACCCACTATCGTCTGTCGCTTCGACCGCAGTTGGCCTATCTGCTCCACCGTACCAATCATCGTATTTTTCAGAACCAGACCGTGCAGCGCATCATCGAGACACTCCTCGAAGAGCACGGCATCTTCAGCATTGATTATGGTTTCACCCTGCAAGCCGCTTACGCGCCGCGTGAATACTGCGTGCAGTACGGTGAATCGGACCTGCACTTTATCCAGCGCCTGTGTTTTGAAGAGGGTATCCACTATCTCTTCAGGTATTCCCCCGACGGTCATTTTTTACAATTCGGCGATGGTGAGGCTGCGTTCACCCCTTCGCGGGGAGCAACCCCCTTCAAGCCTGATAACGCAATGGTAGCCGGCGAACCTTCTGTTCATAGTTTTCGCGTAAAACTGAGCCGGCGGTTCAACAGCGCCGTATCTCGCGACTACAACTTCAAGGTCGCCAGTCGTACGTTAGAGGCCGACAGTCGCGCCAACCTCCACGAACGGCCCCTTGAGGATTACACCTATCCCGGTGGTTTTACGGATCATGCTGACGGTGAGCGGCAGAGTCAGCTCGCTCTGGAGCGTCATCAAGCCGATCGTTGCGAAGGGCGTGGTGACAGCGATCAACCGACCCTGTGCAGCGGCCAGTTTCTGACCCTGACCGAGCACCCCAATCCGACCTTCAACGCGCCTTGGCTGCTGACCCATGTTCGCCATGAAGGCAAACAACCGCAGGTGTTGAAAGAGCAGGGCGGCGGTTCAGACATTGAGCATTTAATCGATTTTACCCAAGGCTACCGCAACCGTTTTCGGGGCATTCCCGAGACCGTTACCTACCGGTCGTCCACCGTTTTCGCCAAACCCGTGGTTGCGGGTTATCAGACGGCCCGCGTCACCGGGCCGACCGGCGAAGATATTCACACCGATGCGTTCGGCCGGGTGCGGGTCAAGTTTCACTGGGACCGCAGCGAGGTAAACAATGAGCACAGCAGCTGCTGGGTGCGCGTCGCCTCCAGTTGGGCGGGCGATTCCTATGGCGTCGTGATCACCCCGCGGGTGGGCATGGAAGTGATGATCAGCTATCTGGAAGGGGATGTTGACCGGCCCGTCGTCACCGGCTGCCTGGCGTCGAGCATCACCCCGACGCCGCTCACACTGCCAGCAGAAAACACCCAAAGCGTGTTGCGCAGCCGCAGTACGCCGGGCGGCAGCGGCCACAACGAGCTGCGCCTGCAAGACCGCAAAGGTCAGGAGTTGATCTATCTGCACGCCCAGCGAGACCTGCGGCAACACATCGAACACGACAGCCACCTGCACGTCGAAGGCAAGCGCGACGAAACCATCGAAGGCAACAGCCGGGTGGTGCTCGATGCCGAGGATCAGCAAACGGTCACCGGCGACCGCAAAACAATGATCAACGCCAGTGATTATCTGGACACCGCCCTCAACAGTCATACCCGCGTGGGTGCGGTATGGACGGTCGAGGCGGGTGAGCATATCCATCTCAATGCGGGGGCCATGATGACACTCGACGGCGGCTCCAGCTTGAGCCTCAAGGCGGGTGGCCAACACTTGTTGCTGACGCCTGCCGGGATACACAGCAGCACGCCGATTTTGCCGGGCGGGGTGCCCATCCCTGGCGTGCCAGTGGTGTCGGCGCTGGCCGGGTCGGTTGGGGTGATGACGGCGCTGGCATTAAAAAACCAACAACAGGCCTTCACCCAAGCCATCGCCAACCGTTCGCCGGTGTGCATGGTCTGCCAGACCCTTGAGGAGCGCCAGCCATGATGCACGCCTACCTGTTGCTCGACAGCCATCAAATTGAGGGTCTGCATGCGCAGTTGTATGCGCTGGCGCCCACCGCCACCCCTCACTCGCTGTATCTGATGACGCAATACGCGGCCATGGCTGCCATTGGCCCGGTAGTGGTAGGCGTTGAACGCGATAGTCAACTGGCTAACACCTTCTACGCGAACTGGCAGGAAAAGGCAGGCATCTGGCTGGAGTCCGATGCGGCTGAAGCGGACCTCATTGCGCATTTACGCAGCCTGATTCATGTGCAGCTGGACGGTGACGTCAGCGCGTTTTTCCGCTTTTACGATCCCGTGATCACACGCCTCTGGCTGCACGATTTACCTGTGGTTGAACGTGACCGGTTGATGGGGCCGGTGCGAGTGATTCGGTTGCCGGAGGCTGATGGCAGCACGCTCCTGATCAGTCAGCAAAACCCGGATCAGCCGACGAGTCGCTATGCACCAACGCCTTGGTTGAGGCTGAGCACACACACCCTGGAGCGCCTCTGTCAGGCACAGCGCAGTCAGTTTTTGCAACGCCTTGTGGACCATGTACAGCGCTATTTCCCTCACTGCCTGCACGACCTCCACCCCCGACAGCAGCAGGCGTGGGCCTTGGCGTGTCAGGCCAGCGCCGCGCGACATGGCTACAGCGCAGAAGACGAAGTGATGCTCTGGGCGAGTCTGTTCGCCACTTATGGCCAAGACTTCCCGCAGGGTGAGGGGCAGGAGATTTATCGCACCCTGCTGGCAGAGCGAGGCGTCACCCCACGACAACGTCTTGATCGTGTGCTGGACGAATTGACCCTGCGCGCCATCCCAAGAGAGCCCGCCCAATGAGCGAAATTAAACCTCTGCAAACCGTTACCCAACTGGCAGAGGCCAGACGCGCTGCCGCTGCGTGCGGTCATGTCGACATCAACAGCACCGTCCAGCAATGCCCGGCCAGCCAAGTGCAACTGTTTGTCGTGCCAGTACGCTATGCCCTCAGCGAAGAACCTGTGACCCATGCTGCCTTCCAGCCGGGCGTTGACACTCAAAGTCATCCCATGGCGGCGCGGTTGCTGCGCGTCGGTTTTATCTACGTGTGGCAGGGCAAGGGGCCGCTACAGCGGTATGCCGTGGCGGAGAACAATCGGTTGCGCAAACAGGCGCTGGACGACGATGACACCGTCGTGGTCGTGGGTGATTTGAGCGGTATTGCACTGGCCAAGCACCAGTCGGCGTGGATGCTGTACAGCGAAATCCCGCTTAAGCCCCAGCATTGCGAACACCTGAACGATCCAGAGGTTCGCGCCCGGCGCATGCGCTGCCTCGACTTGAGAACCGTCGCCAACACCCTGCAAGCGCCTCATTGTGTGCCCTTGCAAGACGCGGCACAGGTCATCGGCGAGTTGATACCCAAGACCTACGACCTGACCTTGGCGATGGATTTTCAGCGCGACCAACAGGCTTACCGTAGAAGCGTGGATGAGTTGGGTGATCAGCTATCCAAAAAGCACACCTCTGCCACGATCAAGTCCTACACCGATGCCGTGCGTTGGCTGAATGAACGAGAGCAAATAGCAGCGAACTATCCGCAGCTTTCCGAAGACGTCCCGCCACCGGGAGAGTGGAGTGCCCAAACATGGGCACCCACCGCCAGCAAAACGCTTATGGAAATTGCTCACGAACAATCGAGCGGTTTACACAGCGTACTGGCCTGCCTCGATGATGACCTGGGTGTGCTGCGCGACATCAATCATGAGCAGGAACTGGTCGAGTCCCGCCATGAACAGTGGCAAACCGATAACAACCTGCGCTTGAGCATTGGCGGGTTTGTGAGGAGTTTGATCACTGAGGACGGTGCAGAACTATCAGGACAGGTCAACTACCGCTACCGGGAGCATAACCTCGTCCTCACCGACGATCAGGGCAAGGCCATGCTGGCTGCCCATCACCGACTCGACGAACTGTTCAAGGAAGAAAGCAACATAAATCAAGCGCGGGGAGGCTACTACAGCCATAAACAAGCCAATGCTTTGCTACACAAAGTGCATGCCGAAGTGAAGGCGACAGTGGCCCCGTTGCGCAGTTTTATCCCGCCTCAATTGCACACCGAAATCGAAGCGGTGGTGCGTGATTATCGCGATGATAAAATCGCCAACCTCGAAAATCGCCATGCCAGCGACAAGGTTGAGGAATACATCAACTTGCCGGCGATGAACACCTGGCTCGACACCACAGCTCCAGCGCACTTTGCGAAGGTTCAGGAGCGTCACGAAAGCCTGTTTTCTGACCGTGGCCTTTACTTGCAACGCCATCACAGTGCGACATGGCAAGTTGATTACAGCGACCCCGATCACACCCAATGGCTGGATACACTGGCCGTGGCCTGCCTCAGTGGTCAATGCATCCGCACCCAGGGTGCCGAGCAATACGCTGACTATCTGCGCACTGCCGATGAAGGGGCGTTGCGCCAGTTGTTCTATAGCTGGAGCCCGACTCTCGAAGCGGCTGTTAACAGCAATACCCGCGCAACCGAACTGATCGCTGCCTTGGGAATGGAAAATCAGGCCAATGCCAAGCAAGCCATTATTAAGGTCCTGGGGGTGTTGAGCGAGCCAAGCGTCACCCGCCTTGGCGTTCGTGCGCAGGACAATCAAGGCAGTTGGGCCACTCTGGTCAAGCGGTTGGGGGCCGCGTTGCTGCTGCTTAAAGGTGAACACGGCAATGCGCCCGGTGGCTCATGGCTGGCAATACTGGTGGCGGCTCGGTTGGGGAGTGGCGTGGGGTTGCGTGCAGTCGAGGAAGGTGCCCTGCGCACGTGGGAGCTGTTTGGCAAAGCCGGGGAAGACATTACCCAATGGGCCAAAAAAACCGGCAATGCCATGGGGTCAGGGCAAGTGTCCAAAATCCTTAACTCCCAGGCGGTGAAGGGCAGCGGAGGGTTGGTGGCCTTGGCGGCGTTATTGCTCAATAGCTGGAATGCCCAGAAATACCTGTCGCAGGCAGAGGCACTGGAGGGGATGGATCGGCAGCGGATTAATGACACGGCATCTGCGACGTTGTATGCAGGGGCTGCGTTGGTGGCGGTTATTGATAATCAGATAAGGAGTAAGGTTGCGGATAGGGTGTTTACAGTTAAATTTTCGAGTAATAAATTATCTAGTTTTCCTTCTCTCACTCTTTTCGGTGCATTGATTGGAGGAATATCATCAATTGCTGCACTTAATGAATTTTATTCTCTCCAGCAGCAATTAGAAAATGCACATGGCAGTATAGATGTTTGGCTAGACCTGCGATATCACATAGTTGGAGGTCAAATAGCGACTTATGGTGCACAGGCATTATTAGGGATCTACTATACAGCACGCGCAGTTGCTGGAGCGATGGCAACTCAAGCTGCCATTACCGCTTATGCATTGTGGATGGGGCCACTAAATCTATTGATCGCTGTATTGGGTGTGTTGTATTTGATTGCATGGTACTTCCAGCAAACACCCATGCAAAAATTTCTCAACTCTTGTTGTTGGTCAAAGGCTCGGGCGAGTGATCTAAGTCCTATATCTGTTGAGAAGCAGCAAGATGAATTAAATAGGCTCTACGGTATTCTCTATACCCCGAGAGTCAGCTTTAAAGGGCGTGATGAACCCGTTGGTGCAAATAGCTATGTGGGAGTAAAGTTCACTACCTTTATCGACTCTCTGACCATTGATTTACCGGGAGCGGAACTCGGTAATGCGCACCTCGAAATCGCCATGATTGGTAATCCAGTGGATTCGCCGGCGATGTGGTCGCGTATCAAAAATGGTGAAGGTCGCCTGCGCGCGGAAGAACCTATGCAAACCCTGGGTGATCTGTGGATAAAGCACAGCCGATGTGAGTGGATCCCGTATACCCAAGGCCAGGGTTTACGTTTGACAGGTAATTTCTTAAAGGTTGTGCCGGGTGTCTTTGTCTCTCAGCCTTCAAAAGTGTCCTTGCGGTTGCGCTATCGCACGCCGTTGACTTCCCTGCTGGGGGCACTCAGCTATGTCGGTGGCGAACGAGGTGTAGCCTTTACAGTGAGCAGTTCATCAGGCGTTGTTGAACTTCGTAACGATCCAACTCCAGAACTGGATAGAGCGCCAAACTATGTTCTAGGCAATCAAGAGTTTTCGGTCCTCTGGCAGCAGGGGTTGAAAAAATGAGTTCTCCTGCGGCCGGAACGATTAAGAAAGTTGCTCTTTCTCAACAAGATTACTTGGCTCCCTTGCCAATTCCGACTGGGCAGAAACCAGTTGATATGGTCAACATGATATGGCGTAAGAATGATATTTATTTGGATGTGGGGAATGTCAATATAGGTGGCGCTGTAGCGGTTATGTGGTTTATGTCAATGTTTTATATTGGGTTTTATATGGTTTTTAAAACAATTGACCCGAAGGTCAGTAGTTTCATCCTGTGGAGTGGTCTAATTATTGTCGGTATCCCTGCACTCCTATTTATATACAGTATGATCCGCCCAACTCCATTACCTATTCGCTTCAACCGCCAACGCCGTGAAGTTTGTGTGCCTCGAGAAGAGGGTGAGTATTGGCTTGTGCCTTGGGAAACAGTCACCGCCGCAGCTTCGCAGCATTCTTCAGTTAGTCAGGCAGGCAAAACCACTTCGGGGATGCTATTCATTAGCTTTGATAACCCTGATCCTCTTGCATCCGAAGATAACAAGCACTGGATGTGGGGTTTTAACTGCGGCGGAAATGAAGCCTCGATGGCGACGTGGGAATGCATTCGCAGTTATATGGAAGTTGGGCCGCATGCTTTACCGAAAAGTAATGACTTCGAAAAATATCGTGCCACCCTTAAAGGGCGTGGGCTGTTATGGGGAACTTGCTGTGCTTCTGCCGAGGGTATTTGGCTGCACATACGCAAAGGTGAATTATGGGAAGCAATTTATTTAATAATATGCATTTTCCTGTTCGGCGCCCCTCTAATTTTTATGCTGCAAACCCGGAAACTCTCACCCCCACCCACCTTGGATTACCCCGAGATCATCGAATGGTCCAAACCCCTGCCCCCTGAGCAATGGGCCAAGCGTTCAGACGCTTTGGAAGCCGCAATTATTCAGCGCGACGCGGAATTGCTTGCGAGAGCACAGTCATGACTACAGAAGCCGCGGGCACTACAAAAAATAATTTATTTTCGCAGCAGGACTATTTAGCTCCGTTGCCCATTCCGACCGGCGAGAAACCGGTTGATATGGTCAACATGATATGGCGCAAGAACAATATTTATTTGGATATAGGGAATTTCAATATTGCTGGAGGCGTTGCGTCGATTTGGTTTTTGTCTTTGGTTTTCATAAGCCTTGGCACCTATATGGCAAGAATTTCTCCGCATGATGGTATTTACATTCTTTCAGGATTAGTTCTCTTTCTTGGACTGCCGACACTCATATTTATCTACAACCTGATCCGCCCAACCCCATTACCAATTCGCTTTAATCGCCAGCGCCGCGAAGTCTGCGTCCCCCGAGAAGATGGTGAGTATTGGATCGTGCCTTGGGAAACAGTCACCGCCGCAGCTTCCCAGCACTCTTCAGTCAGTCAGGCAGGCAAAACGACTTCGGGGATGCTGTTTATAAGCTTTGACAACCCCGACCCGCTTGCGCCCGAAGACAACAAGCACTGGATGTTGGGGTTTAACTGCGGCGGAAATGAAGCCTCGATGGCGACGTGGGAATGCATTCGCAGTTATATGGAAATTGGGCCGCATGTTTTACCGCAAAGTAATGACTTCGAAAAAAGTCGCGCCAGCCTTAAAGGGCGAGGCCTGTTATGGGGAACGTGCTGTGCCTATGTCGAGGATTTTTGGCTGCACTTACGCAAAGGTGAATTATGGGAGGCAACGTATTTGATACTGTGCATATTCCTGTTCGGCGGCCCCCTCATCTTCATGCTGCAAACCTGGAAACTCTCACCGCCACCCACATTGGATTACCCCGAGATCATCGAATGGTCCAAACCTCTGCCCCCTGAGCAATGGGCCAAGCGTTCAAACGCTTTGGAAGCCGCGATTATTCAGCGCGAAGCAGAATTGGCAGCCCGTCCCGCTTCTTGAATAAACCCGTCAGTCACGGACGAGCAGGCAGGCTGTGATCTTGTCTATTTCTGAGTTTGCTTCATCCTTGCGGGCTAATTGTGCGTGCCCACGGAGAAGTGTCGATGTCCTCAGTCAATCGGTTTTGGCGCCGAGCCAAGCTGCCACTGGCAGTCAGCCTCGTTTCGACCTTTGCCGGGCCTGCCTGGGCGTTGAGTTTCAATATCGGTGAGGTCGAAGCTCAGCTCGATTCTGAGCTGTCCATCGGTGCCAGTTGGTCCACTGCCAAGGCGGATCACAACCTGATTGGTGCCAATAATGGCGGCAAGGGTCAGTCGCAAATCTCCGATGACGGGCGGTTGAACTTCAAGCGCGGCGAAACTTTCTCCAAGCTGTTCGCCGGCATGCACGCGCTGGAGTTGAAGTACGGCGACAGCGGTGTGTATGTACGCGGCAAGTATTGGTACGATTTTGAGCTGCAAGACGACAGTCGACCTTTCAAGCAGATCAGTGACCGTGGCCGCAAAGCCTCCGCACAATCGGCGGGCGCTCAGTGGCTCGACGCTTTTGTGTATCACAATTACGCCATCGCCGATCAGCCCGGTGCCGTGCGTTTGGGCAAGCAAGTGGTCAATTGGGGCGAGGCCGCGTTTATCGGCGGCGGGATCAATGCGATCAACCCCACCGATGTGTCAGCCTATCGTCGCACCGGTACGGAATACAAAGACGGGCTGGTGCCGGTCAACCTGTTCTATCTGTCGCAAAACCTCACTGACAACCTGTCTGCCGAAGCGTTTTATCAACTGGATTGGGAGCAGTCCGAGGCTGATAACTGCGGCACGTTTTTCTCGCAGTCAGACGTGATGGCTGACGGCTGTAGCGGCAATTATCGGGTGATGAGCAAACGCTCGGCACTGGAAGTGGCGCAGTTGTCGACCCTGACCTCGGCAGGTGTCGAGGTTAACGAGGAGGGCGTGTTGGTGCGCCGTGGCGCTGATCGTGATGCGCGCAACGGCGGTCAGTTCGGTGTGGCCATGCACTACGTGTTCGAGCCTTTGGACACCGAGTTTGGCGCTTTTTTCATGAACTATCACAGCCGTGATCCTATTCTAAGCGGGCAGGCAGCGTCACAGTCGGCGTATAACGCGGCTATTGGGGCAGGTGCGCAGGCGCCGATGATTGTGGCGGGTAATTCCAGCTATTACGTCGAGTACCCCGAAGACATTCGGTTATACGGTCTGAGTTTCGCCACGACCTTATCCACAGGCACGCGCTGGAAAGGCGAGCTGAGTTACCGTCCCAATGCGCCCGTGCAGCTCAACAGTAATGATCTGCTCTATGCCAATGTCACGTTGCTGCCGGGGCTGGCGGATGCCTCACCCTTGAGCGTGACGCCCGGTGCGGACATACAAGGGTATCGGCGCAAGGAGGTCAGTCAGTTTCAGACCTCGCTGGCGCATACCTTCGACAATGGCATGGGCGCTGACCGTATGACCCTGATTGGCGAGGTGGGTATGACCCATGTGGCCGGGCTGGAAGGTAATTCCGAGCGGCGTTACGGGCGTGACCCGGTGTTTGGTTCGGCGGGCAATGACGGTTTTACCACGGCCAATTCCTGGGGGTATCGCGCCCGTGCCGTGTGGGAATACAACCATGTGTATCCCAGCCTGCGCCTCAAGCCCAATCTGGCGTGGTCCCACGATGTCAGCGGTTATTCACCCGGCCCGGAAAACACATTTGAGGAAGGCCGCAAGGCGGTCAGCGTGGGCGTTGATGCCGAGTACCAGAACACTTACACCAGCAGTCTGTCGTACACCAATTTCTTTGGTGGGCGTTACAGCACACTCAGCGACCGCGACTTTATGGCGCTGAGTGTGGGCATCAAGTTTTAAACCGCCGGTTGAGGCGCCAGACCGAGGTCAGGAGACGCTTGCTCACGACGAACACTGTTCAGCGGCACAATCACCAGCAGCAAGGTCAGCAGTACGGTGACCGCAATGCCCCACGCGGCCAGGGTCAGGCCACCGATGGAAATCAACCCGCCGGAAATGGCCGGGCCGACGGCCAGACCCAGGCTCAGGAAGCTGCTGGCGGCAGCCACTACACGGCCTTCGCGGTCCAGCGCGGCGGCGAGTGCGGTGAGGTAGCTCAAGGCGTAGAAGTAAGTGATGCAGATGGTCATCACGCCGACGGTGTAGAGCATTTTCGAGTGCTCACCCAAGACATAGCTCAGGCTGGTGCCGCCGGTCAGCAGGATGGCCAGAATCACTGGGGTGCTGAGACCGAAACGCTTGCCGATCAGGGCGGCCAGTAATGGGCCGATCAGGCCGACGAAGGACTGGAAGGACAGCAAAATGCCGACTTCATCGCCGCTGTAGCCGACCATCGTGCCGATGCGCTCGACAAAGGCCCAGCCCATGGTGTCGCGGGCCTGAAACACAAACATGGCGAGCATCATGCAAATGGCCGGCAGGCTCAGCAGCACATTGCCCGCAGGTTTGATGCTGTGCAGGCGTGGCTCGATTACATCCTTCGGCGCGTACTGGGGCATAAACGGAATGGCCACCAACATGATCGCCATGGTGCCCGCCATTGCGTAGTACAGACCCGGCAAGCCGTAGGCGGCCATGACTTTGGCGTAGCCGAGCATCACCACAATCATCAGCAGTACTGACAGCACGTTCATGTGCCCGGCAATCCGGTCAGGTTGTTTGGCGCTGGCCACGCAGGCGTTACCGCAGGCCAAGGCCAAACCGGCACCGATACCGGCAATGCAACGCACGGCCGCCAGGGCGTAAATGTCAGTCATGCTGGCGCTGATCAGGTTGGCGGCGATCGCCAATAGGGTGCCCGCGATGGCCAGCGTGCGGCGCGGCGCACGGCCCATAAATGGGGCGACCAGCAAAGACGCCAGCATGGTGAAGATAAATTCGGCCGACATCAGGATGCCGGCGTGAGCCTCATTCAAATGGAGGTCATTAATGATCGCACTGATCAAAAAGGGCAGCGCCCAAAGGCCAAGCAGACCGACGCCGTAGGCAGAACCTGCGGCGGAGAACACCAGACTCCAGCTCTCGGGCAGGACGTTTCGTATTGTTTTCATGGGGTGATCCCTAGGTTTAAAAAAAGCGCGCCTGAACAGGCGCGCTACAGGTACAAACGTTATTGCTGGCTTTCGTCAACCGGCGTGCCGTCGTCGTACTGCGACAGCCACGTCACCATGGCATCGCGGTAACGGGTAAAGCCTTTGTAGTCCACCAGTTCCTGATCCAGATCGCGGATCACCCGGTGCATGCGTTTGGCCCATTGCGGGGCGAATTCTGCCAGTTGCGCGAGGCTCACCAGATAGGTACGCACCGGAAACAACACGGCGTTGCTGCGCGGCAGGCGGTGCAGCGGTTGCAGTTCGACGCGCAGGTTGACCAGCTCGCCGGCGTTTTCGGCGGTGACGATGGTGCGATCCGGCGCCCAGTCCGGCAAGGTTTCAGCCGATGTTTCAAGGCGCGGGTTAACCGTGATCGACCAGTTGGTGCGGCGCACCGGGTGACCGGGTTGCAGGCGCAGCAGGAACTTCAGGGCGCGTTGCAGGATGCCCATCTCATGCAGCTTTGGCACCGGGCCATGAAACTCCATAAAGCTCATGCCCAGGTTGAAACGCAACGAGTAGTCCGCTCGCTGAGTGGCCATGCCTGCGCCCATGATCAGGGTTTCGTCGCGCTCTTCGAGCAGGATGAATTCGCCCTGGGCCTGACGGGTGATGTATTCCATCGGTTCCATCGGCAAGGTGCTGGTGTCACCGAAGGTAAAGGTCTGATTAATTTGCAGCGGGCGGTTGATCCAGTGCCACTGGCTGCCGTTTTTCTCCAGGGTGAAGTGCTCTGGGAAGTCACGGGAGTAGGACTCCATCAGCAACTCCAGCAAGTCCCATTGGGCTTCCATCATGTGCGGCAGCGCGGCGTAGTGAACACCGGGCTCGTTCTCCAGCGTCTGGGCGCGATGATGGCACTCGGAGATGTAATGTTCGTCGATGTCGAATTGGGCGCGCAGGGCTCCTTGGCCGAATGGCACATGCGGTTCGACGTTCATCGAGTACATGTACTGGTCTTCCGGGTACGGGAAGGGCAGGCGCGTGACCGCTTCGCGGCTGTTGCTGTAGGTGTAGTCGCCGGAATAGGTTTCGATTGGCTTGAAAGCAGTCATCTTTGAGTTCCTGAATTAGAGGTCTACGACCAGGCGGCTACACGTGGCGCGGGACACGCACGGCATAAATTTGCGCTGGCTGAGTTTGTCTTCTTCGCTGAGCCAGTCGTCGCGATGATCCAGTTCGCCTTCAAGCTCCAGCACTTCGGTTTCGCAGTAACCGCAGGCACCGCCACGGCACAGGTACGGCACCTGATAACCGGCCTGTTCGGCTGCTTCCAGCAACGATTGATCGGGCGGCACTTCCAGCGTCACGCCTTGACGCGCCAGGGTGACGGTGAACGGCTGGCCGTTGGAGCCTTGTTCGACGAAGCGCTCGAAGTGCACATGGCTGTCAGTCCAGCCCAGTGCGCGGGCGCTGGCCAGGGTGTCGTCGATCATGCTGTCGGGGCCGCACGCATATACGTGGCTGCCCAGCGGGCGGTCGGTGAGGATCTGGCGAATGTTCATGCGCGGGCCTTCACCCGGCACGTACAGTGTGACCTTCTCGCCGTAGCGCGCTTTTAATTCGTGGCCCAGTGCGGTGTGCTCCGGGCCGCGAACCGCCAGGTGCAGTTCGAAATCGGCCTGTTTGAGCAGCAGTTCTTCGAGCTGCGAATAGACCGGTGTGATGCCCACACCGCCCGCGATAAACACATGCTGGCGCGCATGTTTGGCCAGCGGGAATAGGTTGGCAGGTTGCAGTATTTGAATCAGGTCGCCTTCGTTCAACTGGTCATGCAGGTAGCGCGAGCCACCCCGACCTTCACTGACTCGGCGTACGGCGATCTGGTAGGCGCTGGAGTCATACGGTGAGTTCATCAGCGAGTAGGCGTTGCGCAGGGTTTTCTCGCCATTAGGCACCAGCACCACCACATGGCTGCCGCCGGAAAACGCCGGCAAGTGTTTGCCGTCCGGGTCGACCAGGGTGAAGCGGGTAATTTCCGGGGTCATGGCCTCAATGCGGGCAACCCGCACGCTGAGTGTTCCGTTATGCGTACTCATGTGTCCAGCTCCTCGGCAGGGGGCAGTTCGCCCGGTACTTCGCCATCGGCCTTGATGCCTTGAAACGCCGCCAGGCGGCGTGAGTAATGATCGCGTACGACCAGATTGAGCTGGCAACCGGGGCAGGTGAACAGGCGTTGGGTTACGTTTTCGGTGTAGGTGTCGCAGTGCACGCACCAGACGCGGCGTACCAGAGTGCCGCTGTGTTCGCGCAGCACTTCGTCACGGTTCAGGTCCACCGCGTTGGCGGCTTGCATCGCTGTGCCGATAAAGCTCTCTGAGCCGCTGAGGTACAGGCGGGTGCCCATGTGGGCGTTGCCCAGCCACGTATGCAAGGCTTTAAGCAGCTGTTGATTGCTGGCAAAAACGTGCAAATCGTCGGCGGCGCTGTGTTTCAGCGCGCTGAGGTGGTTGTGCCCGGAAAACGATTCGGTGGAGTAGAGCAACGTGCTGTTCTGGCGCTGGCTCGGGGTCATTTCCTCAATCAGCCGCAGCATGGCCGTACCGCCGCTGCCCTGACCTGCGATCAGGTGGCGCAGGCCTCCCTCCATGGGGCGCAGCACGTCATAGACGGGGCGGCTTTTAATGCCGGTGATAAGCATGGTTACACACCTCTTAATACGTTACCGCCACGGTGCCGTTCGGTAACAAAGGATGGCGGCTTCAAGTTCATGCCAAATACAAAGCAGAACCTATGCCATATTTCATCTTGTTTTATATGTTTTAGTATCAAGGCCAAAATCTGGCCCTTTTGCTCGCTTGCTGCGGCCACTTATTGCTCTGTAAAGGTGCGCTAAGTGGCTGCGTGCTCGAACAGGGTGCGAATCAGTGCTTGAACATCACATGGCGGACGCAGGTGTAGTCTTCCAGTCCGTACATGGACATGTCCTTGCCATAGCCAGATTGTTTCATGCCGCCGTGGGGCATTTCGCTGACGAGCATGAAGTGCGTGTTTACCCAAGTGCAGCCATATTGCAGGCGCGAGGCGAGGCGATTGGCGCGCCCCACATCTTGTGTCCAGACCGAAGACGCCAGGCCGTAATCCGAGTCGTTGGCGAACGCCAGGGCTTGGGCTTCGTCCGTAAACGGGGTGATCGTCACCACTGGGCCAAAGACTTCGCGCTGGACGATTTCATCGTCCTGGCGGGCGTCGGCCAGCACCGTGGGCTCAAAGAAAAAGCCCGGCCCTTCGACGCGGTTGCCGCCGGTGATGACGCGGATGTGCGGCTGAGCCTTGGCCCGCTCCACAAAGCCTGCGACCCGCTCCAAGTGGTCGCGGGTAATCAAAGGGCCGAGTTCGGTGTCGGGATCGTCCTGTAAGCCATGGCGAATGGTGCCTACAGCAGCACCCAGTTTTGCAACGAATTGCTCGTAAACGCCTTCTTGCACATAGAGGCGGCATGCGGCGGTGCAGTCCTGGCCCGCGTTGTAAAAACCGAAGGCGCGGATGCCTTCAACGGCGGCGTCGATGTCGGCATCGTTGAAAATCAGTACGGGCGCTTTGCCGCCCAATTCCATATGGGTGCGTTTTACGCTGCTGGCGGTGGCGCCGATGATGCGCGCGCCGGTGGCCACTGAGCCGGTCAGGGAGACCAATCGCACCTTGGGGTGAGTGACCAGCGGCTCGCCAACGCTCGGCCCGCGACCGAACAAAATGTTGACCACGCCTGCAGGGAACAGCTCGGCGATGATTTCAGCCAGTTTCAAAGCGCTGAGCGGAGTCTGTTCCGAGGGTTTAAGCACAACGCAGTTACCGGCGGCCAGTGCAGGCGCGAGTTTCCAGGCGACCATCATGAGCGGGTAATTCCAGGGTGCGATAGAGGCCACAACGCCCAGCGGATCGCGGCGAATCATTGACGTGTGCCCTGGCAGGTATTCACCGCCAGCCGAGCCGGACATGCAGCGGCTGGCGCCGGCGAAGAAGCGAAATACATCAGCAATGGCGGGGATTTCGTCATTCAGCGCGGCCTGAAAAGGCTTGCCGCAGTTGAGTGACTCCAGGCGGGCCAGGGTTTCTGCCTGCTCCTCGATTCGATCAGCCAGCTTGAGCAGTAACTGCGCGCGGTCTTTGGGGGCCGTTTGTGCCCAGCCTTCAAATGCTTGGTCGGCGGCGAGGACGGCAGCTTCGACCTGGCGCGTGCTGGCTTCGGCAATGTCCACCAGCACAGTGCCCAGCGACGGGTTGTAAACAGGTTGGCAAGTGCCTTCGCCGTCGACCAGCTGGCCGTTGATCAGAAGTTTGGTTTGCATGGCGTATCCCTTGGTCAGCGTGCGGGTGGAAAGTCGCAAAGAGCAGAAGATGCCCGTGACGTTACATCGTAGGCATCTTAAACATATGGAAACATATCTTAAAGTTTGTCGCGTGTGCAAGCCGTGCTGATATTTCGCCTATCAGGGGGGCTTTAATCGCTATAAGATACGAATCCGAACCTTTAAATGCCTCTTTGCCCCACAAGGGCGGCAGTTACCTGCAAGTCGAGGAATGTGGAGAACCGATGAGTGCCCTGAATACAGCCCGCAGTACCGCCTTTATACGGTTGCGCCAGGAAGGCCGTACCGATGAGGTCGCGAGGCGGCTGGTGGAAGCGATTGAACTGGGATTGTTCGCCGAAGGGCAGCAACTGCCCAGCGAGAGTGAGCTTGCACTGCAACTGGGTGTCGCGACGGTCACCTTGCGTGAAGCTCTAGTGGTGCTGCGCCAGCGCGGATTGATCGAGACCCGGCGCGGGCGCAATGGCGGCAGTTTTGTCTGTGCGCCGGTGGAGTTGCCCGAAGCCCTGTTGTTGCAACGTCTTAAAGACATCAGCGGCCCGGACTTGCGCGATTTGGGCGATGAACACATGGCCATTTCCGGGACTGCGGCACGCTTGGCCGCGCAACGCAGTTCACCCGAGCACCATGCCCGTATCGCTCAGCACATTGATGCCTTGCACCATGCCAAGACGCGGCAGGCACGGCACCGTGCAGACGCACGCTTTCACATTGAAGTGGCCGCCGCCGCGCAATCGCTGAGGCTGACCAACGCCGAAATGCGTTTGCAATCAGAAGTGGGCGAGCTGCTGTGGCTGGACGCGATTGGCGGCAATGACGTGACGCTGGTCGAGCAGGAGCACCGGGCGATCCTGCAAGCGTTGGTCAATAACGATGTGGTATTGGCCGGTGCGCTGGCAGAGGCTCATGTCGTGCGCGGCATTAAACGCCTGATCGGCCTGCGTCTGGAGCTGCTGGCCGCAGGCGATGAAACCGCGTGAGTCTGGCGTGGTTATTGCGTGAATGTTCAAGGTAATGTCAGAAGCACAGCCGTAACCCATAAAAAGAAAGCCCCAAACTGCGTGAGGTAATGCCATGTTCGCCGCGAGTGAGAATGCTCCCCTTGGTGCCTGTATTCAGCAGCTCAACAGCACACTGGAGACGATCTTCGGTCAGGTCCGTCAGCTAGTGGATGAGACCCTCGGCCTCTGGGTGCGAGTACTGGCGGAAGGCCGTCAACCCACAGCAAAAGACCTGACCACCCTGCGCCCTGGCATAGACCGGCAGCTGCTGGCCACCGGCGCATTTGGCTGTGGGGGTGGGGTGATTCTGGAGCCGGGTTGTCTGGCGGATCGCGAGATGCATCTGGAATGGTGGTATTTGGCAGATGGCGGAAAAACCATGCCCTTGCGACCGAATTTCGACCTGCGTCGCGAGAACTTTTACGACTACACCGCCATGCCTTGGTTCAGTCGCCCGCGCAGTACAGGATCGAGCTGTGTAGAAGGCCCTTACGTCGACCTCTACGGCACCAATATGTATGTGCTGACCTTCACCATGCCGATTGTGGTCGACGGTCGTTTTATCGGGGTGGCGGGGCTGGATCTGTCGCTGCACAACGTTGAGCGTCTGTTGATTCGCAGTTTGATGCGACTTGAACACGAAGCGGTATTGATCGCAGTGGATGGCCGCGTGATCGCGTCCAATAGTCCCAACTGGATGGTCGGTGATCTGGCCTCAAAACTCTTGCAGCCCCTGCCTGATCAAGGCCAGCGCCTGGCCTTGGCCGAGCCGGAGGCAGGCTGGTCGCTGGTGCGTTTACCAACCTTGCGCAACGCCGCCTGAATCCCGTAGCAGTTGCCGAAGGCGACGTTCGGCGACGAAGTCGTCGCAAATCAGCCCTTGCGATTTAGCAGGCAGATCACAAGTTCCAGTTTTACGATCGCTTCGCAATCGGACGTAGCCTTCGGCAACTGCTACGCAATTGGTGCCGCCTCTAATGGGCCAGACAGTAATGTCTGGCCCATTTTTTATTGTGCCCTTCATCAGAGGGCAAACAAAAAGATTGAATAGTCACAGTAAATGTTATTTAAATAACAAAAATAATAGCGCCAGCGAGCACTGAGTCGTGGCGTTCACAAGGTAATTATTGATGAACAAGATCGCGGTCATTGGCAGCAACATGGTGGATTTGATCACCTATATCGACCGGATGCCTGCGCAGGGCGAAACCCTAGAAGCTCCCGATTTTGCCATGGGCTGTGGCGGCAAGGGGGCCAATCAGGCCGTTGCCGCTGCCAAACTGGGGGCTGACGTGCTGATGTTGAGCAAGGTTGGCGACGACATGTTTGCCGATAACACCCTGGCCAATTTCAAACGCTTTGGCATTGATACCCGTTATGTCGAGCGTGTACCGGGTGTGTCCAGCGGTGTGGCTCCGATATTTGTGAAGTGCGATTCGCACAACAGCATTCTGATCATCAAAGGTGCCAACGCTCACCTCAAACCTGCGGATATTGATGCCGCGCAAAGCGATTTGCGCGACTGCAAGCTGATCGTCCTGCAACTCGAAATAGAGCTCGACACCGTTTACTACGCCATCGACTTTGCCAAGCGTAACGGCATTCAGGTGTTGCTCAACCCTGCACCTGCGGTGGCAGGCTTGAGCCACGCGCACTTGTCGCAGCTGGATTTTTTTATCCCCAACGAAACCGAGCTGGCACTGATCACCGGCCTTACGGTAGACGGGCCTGAATCTGCCCTTATCGCTGCACGCCAATTGGTTGAAGACGGCATACGTCATGTGATTGTCACCCTGGGTGCCAACGGCGCGCTGTACGTGGGCGAGGAGGGTGAGTTTCGGGTCGAAGGCCTCAACGTCGCCGCGCGTGACACCACGGGTGCGGGCGATGCGTTTATCGGTTGCTTTGCCCATCACTGGAGCCAGGACGGTGACATCCGCCACGCCATGACCTTGGCCGTGGCCTATTCCGCGTTTTCGGTCACCGGCCTCGGCACGCAAACCTCCTACCCGGACGCGGCCCCGTTCGCGCAGTTTTTAGCGTCACTTTAAGCCGCTGCGTGAAGCCCTTCACAGACTAGGGCGCACGCGGCATCCCGCAGATCACGGAGAACAATAATGACAAAATCCGCGCTCCAACAATCCCCTGATGGTTTCTACCTCAACCGTACGCCGTGGTTCGCGTTCCTGCTGTTGTGCAGCATTTTTGCCATGTGGGCGGCGGCCGCGGGCATGAACGATGTGCTGATCGCGCACTTCAAAAAAGCCTTCTTGCTCAGCGATTTTGAAACCGCTTTCGTGCAGTCGGCGTTTTATCTGGGGTACTTCTTTCTGGCGATTCCGGCAGCGATGGTGGTCAAGCGATTTAGCTACAAGACCACCATTTTGATCGGACTACTGCTGTACATGGGTGGCTGCCTGCTGTTTTTCCCGGCGGCTGCCACGGCTAAATACGGCATGTTCCTGCTGGCGCTGTTTGTAATTGCAGCAGGCCTGTCGTTTCTTGAAACTGCCTGCAACACCTACTCCACACTCATGGGGCCGCGTGAAACCGGCACGCGCCGTTTGAATATTTCGCAGACCTTCCACCCGTTCGGCGCGATGGCCGGGGTGTATGTCGGCAGCTTTGTGATGTTCAAGGACACGGACGCCACCCGCGAGCAGTTGACGCAAATGAGCGCGTCAGAAGCGGCGGTTGAGCAGTTGCAGATGATTCAGTCCACCTTGCTGCCCTACAAGTGGATGATCGCTGTGCTGGTGCTGATGTTTATCTTGATCGCCATCACTAAGTTTCCTGCGTGCAAAGGCATTGTCAAAGACCGTGTGAAAACCAGCAGCGTGGGCCAAAGCCTGTCGCGGTTGTGGCGTAACCCGCGCTTTACCTTCGGTGTGCTGGCGCAGTTTTTGTACGTCGGGGCGCAGGTGGGTGTGTGGAGCTTCACTATTCGGCTGGCCATGCAAATGGGCGGAATGAACGAGCGCAGTGCGTCGTGGTTTTTGATCACCACGTTTGCTGCGTATTTTGTGGGCAAGCTGATTGCCAACTTTATGATGCGCAAAATGCACCCGGCCAAAGTGCTGGCCATTTATGGTGTGCTGGCCATTGTGCTGCTGGCCTACACCATTCTGGTGCCCAATATCACAGCGGTGTACGCCGCGGTGGGCGTGAGTATTTTCCTGGGACCATGCTGGCCGACCATCTACGGCCTGACCATTGATGGTCTGGGCGAAGACACGGGTGTGGGTGGTTCACTGTTGGTGATGAGCATTGTCGGCGGCGGTGTGATTCCGATCTTTCAAGGGCTGTTGTCTGACGCGACCCACGGCAATATGCAGCTGGCCTACAGCGTGCCATTGGTGTGCTTTGTGGTGATCGTTGCCTATGCGCTCAAATGCCTGCGTGATACCCGCACAGAGCCGTTGCCGGTGTGTGCAGTGGTGGCTTCATGAGCACGCCTGCGAAGACGGTCACGTTGGCGTTGTATCCGGAATTATTTGGCAGTGCAGAAAAGACACTGCTCGAATCCTCTGATTTTCGCGTGCTGGCCTGGACCTATCCTTCGGGGGTGAAAGCGCTGGCGCTGGAAAACAACCGGGGACGCGTGGTGGTGCTGCCGTATCAGGGGCAGATGGTGTGGTCTGCCGTGTTCGACGGTTGCAACCTGACCATGGGCAACATGTTCAGCCAGCCGCGCCCCAGCCCCACCGTGCTGGGTACGTACGGCTGCTTTATGTTTCACAGCGGCTTGCTGCGCAACGGCTGCCCTTCACCCCAGGACGACCATCCGATACACGGCGAAATGCCCTGCGCGCCGATGGATAGGGCCTGGCTCGAAGTGGGGGAGGATGCAGACGGTGTGTTCCTCAGCGTGGGCGGGGAGTACGAGTACGTTCAGGGTTTTGGCGATCATTATCGCGCGTGCCCCAGCGTCACGTTGCGGGCGGGAACGGCGTTGTTCGATATCGGCATGGACGTGAGCAATCTTGCCGGCAAGCCGATGGACCTGATGTACATGGCGCATATGAATTACGCCTATGTGGCGCAGGGGCAATTCGTCCAGCCGTTAGGTGTTGCGCGTGCACGCATGCGCAGCAGTGTTCCGGCGCATGTTAAGCCCACGCCTGCGTGGTCGGCCTATATGGCTGACTTGACCGAAGCGCCTGAACGCTTGTCGACGCTGGACAGCCCCGGCTTGTACGACCCGGAAATCGTATGCTTTTTCGAGGGTGTGAAGGCTGACGTCAACGGTGACGCGCATTTTTTGCTTAAGCATCCACAGGGGGCGGCTTTTTACACGCGCTACAAGCCCGAGCAGTTTGAGCATGCGGCGCGCTGGGTTCTGCATAACCCCGATCAAAAGGTCGCGGCTTTCGTGCTGCCCGCCACGTGTGAGCCAGAAGGGTATTTGGCAGAAAAGGCCAAGGGCCATGTGCGCACGCTGAACGCCGGGGAGCGAGCGGTTTTCAGCGTGACTACAGGCTATTTGTCGGCGGATGAAATGCGCCGACTGGAAGCTGATGGGTTGGTGGGTTAAATCACCACCTTGGCACCGTTTGCATGAATCAGATCGCGGTAGGTCTTGGGCATTTTTTTGTCCGAGACCACCACGTGAAATTGTTCAAGCGTCGCGAAGTGCGCTGTTTTGACGGCATCGAATTTGGTGTGGTCGGCCAACAACATGCAGTGCTGGGCTTGGCGCAAGACCTTCTGTTTGACTTCGACCTCGTTGAAGTTAAAACAGGTCACGCCCAAGGTCTGGCTGACGCCTGCGGCCGATACAAAGGCCCAGGTCAGGCGAACGCTGTCCAGAATGCTGCTTTCATCGCGATGTTCGAATACCTGGTTTTTTCGGTGAAAGGTGCCGCCACACAACACGATGCTGCAATTGGGTTTCTGCTGAAGTTTGAGCAGGACGTTGAGTGAATTGCATACCGCGGTGAACTCCAGATCGTCGGGGATGAAGTCCACGACAAAAGGAACGGTTGTGCCGCAATCGAAGAACACGGTGTCGCCGGGCTGAATAAACCCTGCAGCGAGTTTACCGATTCGGCGCTTCTCTTCGACGTGCCGTGTGCCTTGCTCGGCGAGCTTGTATTCCGCCGTGTCGCAAGGGTCGAACGCCAGCGTGATATGCCCTCCCAGCAGATGAAATTTGTCCGGGTAGCGGCCCAGATCGCGGCGCAGAGTCATTTCCGAGACGTCCAGCAAGGCGGCCATTTCCCGTAAATGAATGGCCTTCTGATCCTGCAGGGCTTGCTGGATCAGTTTGATGCGATCTGATTTTTTACGGTCCACAGGCATTCCGACAGTCGATTAATTGTGGTAAAAAAGTAACACTAATTGTTAAATTAGCAACACAACAGGTTTGGCTTGGGGCGTTGATGCGCTCACAGGTCATGGCTCATAAAAGGATCTAAAGCATGATCAAGATTGAACCCGCAGCACTGGCCCAGTATATCGATCACACGCTGTTGGCCGCTGATGCCTCGCGTGAGCAGATCGCCACATTGTGCCGTGAAGCGCAGGAGCATGGGTTTTATTCCGTGTGCGTCAATTCTGGCCAAGTGCCTCATGCAGCGCAATTGCTGGCGGGTCAGAAGGTGAAGGTCTGTGCTGTGGTGGGCTTCCCGCTGGGTGCCGGTTTAACCGCCAGTAAAGCCTTTGAAGCCGCGCAGGCGATTGCCGCTGGTGCGGGTGAAATCGATATGGTGCTCAATATCGGCGCATTGAAAGAAGGGTTGCTGGAGGTTGTACGTGATGACATTGACGCCGTGAAGCAGGCGTGTGGCATCGTGCCGCTGAAAGTCATTCTTGAAACGTGCTTGCTGGATGACGAGCAGAAAATCCGCGCCTGTGAAATCTGCCGCGAGTTGAACGTGGCTTTCGTCAAAACCTCCACAGGCTTCAGCCGCAGCGGAGCTACGGTTGAAGACGTGGCGCTGATGCGTCGGGTGGTGGGTGCTGATATCGGCGTCAAGGCATCGGGCGGTGTACGCGACTACGCGACAGCCGTGGCGATGATTGAAGCGGGTGCTACGCGGTTGGGCACCAGTTCGGGTATCGCCATTGTGACGGGCGCTCAAGCGACAGGTTCGGGCTACTGAGGTGAGTTAATCAATCTGTGGGAGGGTGTTTTAAGGCGGCTTGATTTGTGGGCTGGCGATCCGGCAGCTATCGTAATCGCCCAAAGGGTGGGTGGAATTTTTACCGTTGGTCGTGTTCCAACGCTCCACAGAAGTCTAACGCCCATGTTTTTGCCCCCAGAAAGATTGACAGGAGCTTCACCATGTTCAACTCGCGTCGTTTGATTATTGCGGCCAGTGCAATGGCCTTGCTGGCTGGTTGCGCTTCCCCCAACCCTTATGACAATCAAGGTCAAGGGTCTACTGGCCTGAGCAAAACGGCTACCTACGGTGGTTTGGGAGCGTTGGCCGGTGCTGTTGCAGGTGCGGCCATCGACCACAATAACCGTGGCAAGGGCGCTCTGATTGGTGCCGCGGTGGCAGGTCTTGGGGCTGCCGGCTATGGTTACTACGCAGATAAACAAGAAGCTGCATTGCGTGCCAGCATGGCCAATACCGGGGTAGAAGTTCAGCGTCAGGGCGACAACATCACGCTGGTAATGCCGGGCAATATTACCTTTGCCACCAACTCGGCGAACATAGCCCCAAGTTTCTATCAGCCGCTGAACACCTTGGCGAACTCCTTGAAGCAATTGAACAATCAACAGCAAATTCAGGTGGTGGGTTACACCGACAACACCGGATCTTATGCCTACAACATGCAGCTTTCCCAGCAGCGTGCGCAGAGCGTGGCCACCTATTTGACCTCTCAGGGCGTGAGCGGCCAGTACCTGACGGTCAAAGGTATGGGGCCTGCGGACCCGATTGCCAGCAACGCAACGCCTGATGGTCGTGCCATGAACCGCCGCGTGCAAATCACCCTGGCGCCGATTCCGGGTATGAACTATCAGCAAGCAGGAACTGTTCAGCAATACCCTTAACGTATACGCAAGCTTCGTAGCAGCTGCCGCAGGCGGCGTCCGGTTGCGAAGCAATCGTAAACGTTGAGATTGCGGTCAAACAGATAAATCGGGTTGTCATAGGTTGCGACGGCTTTGCCGCCGGACGCAGCCTTCGGCAGCGGCTACAGACCCAATAAAAAGCCCCGTGATCCTTGCAGATCACGGGGCTTTTTAGTGAGCGTTTAACCGGAAAAATTACTTCTTCAAGCCGTAGTGCTCATCCAGCATGCCAGGGCCGTTTGCGCTTTTTGGCGCGTAATCCAGTGGCGGCTCGGTGCTGTGCGGCGGAGTGATGCGCTCGCGATGGGGTTGCGCCACGTCAGAATTCAGGGCGGCCAGCAGGCGTTGGCGAGTCAGCTCGTCCAGGGCCAGACGATTGGCACCCTCGGCGAGATGTTCTTGCACGTCCTGATGACTCTGATTGAGTTTCTTCATCAAATTGGCGGTGCTGTTGAAGTGGGTTACCACCTCACTTTGATAACTGTCAAAACGTTCCTGGATGTCGTCTAGCTGACGCTGCGTGCGGTTAGGCGCGGCATTGGGCAGCAGACGAGCAAGCAGAAAACCAATGGCGACACCGGCAACCAAGGCTAGAGTCGGCAACAACCAAATTAAGAGCGAGTGTTCCACGAGTCCTTCCTCTATAAACGGCTTTGCTTTACGTTAACGGCTCGGACCTGCGCTGTATACCGCGATCCACTCGCAAATATCTCAGACAGAATCTATCAGCTAGACGAGTCGACCCACTTTTAGGTCACGGAGTTCCTTTTTGCTTATGCGTGAAACAGCGTTATTCATTGATGGCCCGGTCGGCCAGTTGGAAGCTTTATACCTTGATCACGTTGAGCCTCGCGGCCTTGCGTTGCTGTGTCATCCCAACCCGGTACAGGGTGGGACGATGTTGAATAAAGTGGTTTCAACCCTGCAACGTACGGCCCGTGATGCCGATTTTGTAACCTTGCGATTCAATTACCGTGGCACTGGAGCCAGCGCCGGTAGCCACGACATGGGCGCCGGTGAAGTTGATGATGCGTACGCGGCGGCCAACTGGTTGCTCGAAAAGCACCCGGGCTTACCGATCACCCTGTTGGGTTTTTCATTTGGCGGTTTTGTTGCGGCCAGCCTCGGCGGGCGTCTTGAGAAAGCAGGCGTCACGCTTGAACGCGTGTTTATGGTCGCGCCTGCCGTGATGCGTTTAAGTGATGCTGACTCGCTGCCCGCGCAGTGCGCGCTGACTGTGATCCAGCCTGAAACCGACGAAGTGATTGAACCCCAGCTGGTGTATGACTGGTCTGAACACCTGTCACGTCCCCATGAGCTGCTGAAAGTGGCAGAATGCGGGCACTTTTTTCACGGCAAGCTGACTGACCTCAAAGAGTTGGTAGCGCCACGCCTTTCGAAATGATTGCAGCCTGATAAGCGATTACCCATGACCACTCGTACCCGAATTCTTACCGGTATCACCACCACCGGCACGCCGCACCTGGGCAACTACGCCGGGGCTATTCGCCCTGCGATCGTGGCCAGCCGTGACAGCAATGCCGACTCGTTCTACTTTCTGGCCGACTACCACGCCCTCATCAAGTGCGATGACCCGCAGCGCATTCAGCGTTCGCGTCAGGAAATCGCCGCGACCTGGCTGGCAGCCGGGCTGGACGTTGATCGCGTTACGTTCTATCGCCAGTCAGACATTCCGGAAATCCCTGAGCTGACCTGGTTGTTGACCTGTGTGGCAGCCAAGGGCTTGCTCAACCGCGCCCACGCTTACAAAGCCTCGGTCGACAAAAACCTGGAAAACGGCGAAGACCCGGATGCGGGGATCACCATGGGGCTGTACAGCTACCCGGTGTTGATGGCGGCGGACATCCTGATGTTCAACGCCCACAAAGTGCCGGTCGGCCGCGACCAGATCCAGCACGTGGAAATGGCCCGTGATATTGGGCAGCGTTTCAATCACCTGTTTGGCAACGGCAAAGAGTTTTTCGCCATGCCCCAGGCGTTGATCGAAGAAAGCGTAGCCACGCTGCCGGGTCTTGATGGCCGCAAGATGTCCAAAAGCTACGACAACACCATTCCGTTGTTCAGCAGCGCCAAGGACATGAAAAGCGCTATCTCGCGCATTGTCACCGACTCCCGTGCACCGGGTGAGCCGAAAGACCCTGACAATTCGCACCTGTTCACCTTGTATCAAGCGTTCTCGACGCCTGAGCAAGCGGCAGAGTTCCGTAGCGAGCTGTTGCAGGGCATGGGCTGGGGAGAAGCCAAAGAGCGGCTGTTCAAGCTGCTGGACAGCGAGCTGGGTGAGTCACGCGAGCGTTACCACGAACTGATGTCGCGTCCTGCCGACATGGAAGACATTCTGTTGGCCGGTGCGCAAAAGGCGCGCAAGACAGCGACGCCCTTTCTCGCTGAACTGCGTGAGGCAGTTGGCCTGCGTTCGTTTGTCGGCGCGGCGCAAACCAGCGCTGCCAGCAAAAAGAAAGCGGCGAAAGGCCCGCGGTTTGTCAGCTTCCGTGATGAAGATGGCAGTTTCCGCTTCCGTTTACTGGCAGCCGATGGTGAGCAGTTGCTGTTGTCGCGCAGTTTTGCCGACGGCAAAGCCGCGGGTCAGGTGACCAAGCAGTTGCAGAGTGGCGAAGCCCTTGATATTCGCACCGACGATCTGAGCTTTAGCCTGTGGCTCAACGACAGCTGTGTGGCTGACAGCCCGGTGTTTACCGGCGCGGATGCCCGTGATGCGGCTATCGAAGCTCTGCGTGTGGCGCTGGTGCCTGCGCAAGACTGAGAAAGTGCGACGTTTCGACACAGGTTTGATTGCCATTCCTCAGGGCCGTCGCTACAGTGACGGCCCGTTTTTGTTGCCTTGCTAACGAATTATGACGCCTCTAGAACGATACCAAGCAGATCTGAAACGCCCGGACTTCTTCCACGATGCTGCGCAGGAAAACGCTGTGCGCCATTTGCAGCGTCTGTACGACGACCTGGTGGCCGCTTCGCAAAGCAAGCCGGGCATGTTCGGCAAGCTGTTCGGCAAAAAAGAACGCACGCCGGTCAAGGGCCTGTATTTCTGGGGCGGTGTTGGACGGGGCAAAACCTATCTGGTTGATACCTTTTTCGACGCGTTGCCATTCAAGGAGAAAGTGCGTACGCACTTTCACCGCTTCATGAAGCGCGTGCATGAAGAAATGCGCACGCTTCCTGGCGAAAAGAACCCGCTGACCATCATTGCCAAGCGCTTTGCCGATGAGGCGCGGGTGATCTGTTTTGACGAGTTTTTTGTCTCGGACATTACCGATGCCATGATTCTCGGCACGCTGATGGAAGAGTTGTTCAAAAATGGCGTGACACTGGTCGCGACCTCGAACATCGTGCCGGACGGCTTGTACAAAGACGGTTTGCAGCGTGCACGCTTCTTGCCGGCGATTGCCTTGATCAAGCAGAACACTGACATCGTCAACGTCGACAGTGGCGTCGACTACCGTTTGCGTCACCTTGAGCAGGCAGAGTTGTTCCACTTCCCGTTGAACGAGGAGTCGGAAAAGTCCCTGCGCGAAAGCTTCAAGGCGCTGACGCACAACTCCACCCGGGCAATCGAAAACGATGAGCTGATCATCGAAAACCGCACCATCCGTGCATTGCGTACGTGCGATGACGTGGCCTGGTTTGATTTCCGTGAGCTGTGCGATGGCCCGCGTAGCCAGAACGACTACATCGAGCTCGGCAAAATCTTCAATGCCGTGATACTCAGCGGGGTCGAGCAAATGGACGTCAAAACTGACGATATTGCCCGTCGGTTTATCAACATGGTCGACGAGTTCTACGACCGTAACGTCAAGTTGATCATCTCGGCCGAGGTTGAGCTCAAAGACCTCTACACCGGCGGGCGATTGAATTTCGAATTCCAGCGCACGCTGAGTCGTCTGCTTGAAATGCAGTCCCACGAGTACCTGACGCGGGCGCACAAGCCTTAGTCAAACGCTGTACAAAAAAGGCCTGCGATTGCAGGCCTTTTGCATTCAGGGCGCTGACTCAAGCCGCTTGCTGAAACTGCTGGCGGTATTGATGGGGAGAGCGTTCGGTGTGTTGGCGAAACAGTCGCGCAAAGAAGCTCGCGTCGTCGTAGCCCACATCGTAACTGATGGTCTTGATGCTTTTGCGGGTGGCCGAGAGCAGCCCTTTAGCGGTTTCGATGCGCAGTCGTTGCAGGTAGTGCAAGGGCTTGTCGCCGGTGGCGGTCTGAAAGCGGCGCATAAAGTTGCGAATGCTCATGCCGTGTTCGCGGGCCACGTCTTCAAAGCGGAATTTGTCGGCAAAATGCTCTTCGAGCCAGTGCTGGATCTGCAGGATGATCACGTCCTGATGCAGTTTTTGCCCGCCAAAACCGATAGGCCCCGTGGTGTAGTTGCGCTGCACTTCGTAGAGGATGTCGCGGGCAACGGCCTGGGCGATGTTGGCGCCGCAAAAACGCTCGATCAGGTAGATATAGAGGTCACAGGCTGAGGTCGGACCACCTGCGCAGTAGAGGTTGTCGGCGTCGGTCAGGTGCTTGTCCTGATTAAGCTGCACCTGCGGATAGCGAGTGGCAAAGGTCGTGAAAAAGCGCCAGTAAGTGGTCGCCTCCTTGCCGTCCAGCAAGCCGGCTTCTGCCAGCCAGAAGGCGCCGGTGGCTTCGGCACACAACACCGCACCGCGCGCATGCTGGGCACACAGCCACGGCAGGATTTGCGGGTAGCGTTGGAGGAGGGTGTCGAAGTCGTCCCAGAAGGCCGGGAGGATGATGATGTCGGTGTCTTCCAGTGCGCCATCGACGGGAATGGCGACATCGCTGAAGCTGCTCACAGGCAAGCCGTCAGGGCTGACCAGTCGGGTTTCAAAACTGGCGGTCAGACCTTGGCCCAATTGTTTGCCATGCCGCAGGCTGGCCAGATGAAAAAAATCCTTGGCTTGCATCAGGGTTGAAGCAAATACCCGATCAATGGCCAATATGCTGACGCGCCGCAGGGGCGTAGAGAGTTGATTAGACATGATTTGATTATTCTTATAGGTGAAATTGGTCAACTTACGGCTGGATCGTCTTATTTTTTATCCTGTGTGTCTAGGGCTGCATGCTAAATCCGTAGCAGCTGCCGCAGGCTGCGTCCGGCGGCGAAGCCGTCGTAAACCTGGGGGGAGCGATCTTTGAATAAAATCGCGGTGCCTGGGTTTACGATCGCTACGCAATCGAACGCAGCCTGTGCCAGCTGCTACGGGACGATTGATAACCGTGGTTATGGCGCGGGGTTTGGCTGATCCTTGTGGATGGCTTCTATCCCCGCCAGAACCTCATCCGAGAGCTTCACATCAACGCTGGCGATGTTGCTTTTGAGTTGCTCCATCGTGGTTGCGCCAATGATGTTGCTGGTCACGAAGGGTTGCTGGGTGACATACGCCAACGCCATTTGCGCCGGATCAAGACCGTGCTCACGGGCCAGGGCCACGTAACGCTCGCAGGCAGCAACAGCTTGCGGGTTGGAGTAGCGTGAGAAGCGGCTGTACAGGCTCAGGCGGCCTTTTGGCGGCTGTGCGCCACCACTGTACTTGCCTGAGAGCATGCCGAACGCCAGGGGTGAGTAGGCGAGAAGCCCGCATTGTTCGCGAATGGCGATTTCAGCCAGGCCCACTTCGAAGCTGCGGTTGAGCAGGCTGTAGGGGTTCTGGATCGAAACGGCACGTGGCCAGCCACGGCTTTCGGCCAGTTGCAGAAACTTCATGGTGGCCCACGGTGTTTCGTTGGACAGGCCGATGTGGCGGATTTTGCCGGCTTTGACTTGTTCGTCCAGCGCCTCGAGGGTTTCCTCCAGTGGTGTGAACTGCTCGTCGGCGTTGTGCGTGTAGCCCAGTTGTCCGAAAAAGTTGGTGCTGCGTTCAGGCCAATGCAGTTGGTAAAGGTCGATCCAGTCCGTTTGCAGGCGCTTGAGGCTGGCATCCAGCGCTTGCACAATGTGGGTCCGATTATGTTTGAGCTGGCCGTCACGGATGTAGTCGATGCCATTGCCTGGGCCGGCGATCTTGCTGGCCAGAATCCAGTCGGCGCGGTCACCGTGTTCCTTGAACCAGTTGCCGATATAGCGCTCGGTTGTGGCGTAAGTTTCGGCTTTTGGGGGGACCGGATACATCTCGGCGGTGTCGATGAAATTGATGCCGGCATTTTTGGCGTAGGCAATCTGCTCGAAGGCTTCAGCCTGGGTGTTTTGCTCGCCCCAGGTCATGGTGCCGAGAGCAATTTCGCTGACGTTCACTTCGGTTCTGCCCAGCTTTCGATAGTCCATCGGATGCTCCTTCGGGTAAACAAACATAAAAGCAGGTTGTATTTTTTTTCGCAATCTGCATAATTGCCGACCTCTTTCTGCAGTGGAAGTGATGCGCCGCCTGCCGAAGAATCTTGCCGTTGAACGGACGCGCTGACCCGAGCCCCCGATAGCGTCTGTATCCGGCTGCCTTTGACTTGTCAAAGTACGCACTATTCAGTAAGATCCGCCGTCTAATTTACAGGGCGGCCCCTGAGGCTATAAAGAATGAAAACTTTTACTGCTAAACCAGAAACAGTAAAGCGCGACTGGTTTGTCGTCGACGCTGCTGGTCAGACCCTGGGTCGTCTGGCCACCGAGATCGCCAGCCGTCTGCGTGGCAAGCACAAGCCGGAATACACTCCGCACGTTGACACCGGTGATTACATCGTTGTTATCAACGCTGAGCAGATCCGTGTCACTGGTGCTAAAACCACTGACAAAATGTACTACTCTCACTCCGGTTTCCCGGGCGGGATTAAGTCGATCAACTTCGAAAAGCTGATCGCCAAAGCTCCTGAGCGCGTGATCGAGACCGCGGTTAAAGGCATGCTGCCTAAAAACCCACTGGGTCGCGACATGTACCGTAAGCTGAAAGTCTATGCGGGCGCTGCTCACCCTCATACTGCTCAGCAGCCCCAAGAACTGAAGTTTTAACGGAATAGTTCATTATGTCGGCGACTCAAAACTACGGCACTGGCCGTCGTAAAACCGCAACCGCACGCGTTTTCCTGCGTCCAGGTACCGGTAACATCTCGATCAACAACCGCACTCTGGAGAATTTCTTCGGTCGCGAAACTGCCCGCATGGTAGTTCGTCAACCGTTGGAACTGACTGAGACTGTCGAGAAATTCGATATCTACGTCACCGTGATCGGTGGTGGTGTAAGTGGTCAAGCTGGCGCAATCCGCCACGGTATCACTCGCGCACTGATGCAGTACGACGAAACTCTGCGTGGCGCTCTGCGCAAAGCAGGCTTCGTAACTCGCGATGCTCGTGAAGTTGAACGTAAGAAAGTCGGTCTGCGTAAAGCGCGTAAGCGTCCGCAGTACTCGAAGCGTTAATTCGCAGCTTCGTTCAAAAAAAGCCCAGCCTCTTCGGAGCTGGGCTTTTTTTATGGGCGTTAATTATGTGCTGTGTCAACGTGCCACATCAGCAGAGACCCTATACTGCAAGGGCTGTAGCCGACTCAGAGCGGTAAAGACCTTGTAAGAGTAGGGTCTTTTCATTACCATTCTGCAAAATTTTAATAAGCACAGATTGTTACTTAAAAGAAGCCTGGTTTTACAGGCTAAAAAGCTGATGGGAGAGGACTGATGAGCAATGACGGCGTCAATGTCGGCCGGCGTCGCTTCCTCGTGGCAGCCACATCCGTGGTGGGTGCTGCTGGAGCGGTGGGGGCGGCGGTTCCGTTCGTAGGGTCATGGTTTCCCAGTGCCAAGGCGAAAGCCGCAGGCGCACCGGTGAGAGTGAATATCGCAAAGATTGAGCCGGGCCAGCAGATGATTGCTGAGTGGCGGGGTCAGCCGGTATTTATTGTTCGCCGCACAGAGGAGATTCTGGCAAATCTGAAAAAGATTGAGGGCCAGCTTGCTGATCCTGAGTCCAAGCAGTCTGATCAGCCTGAAAACTCAACGAATGAATGGCGATCCATTAAGCCGCAAGTGCTGGTGGTGATCGGAATTTGTACGCATCTGGGCTGTTCGCCGACGTTTCGTCCAGAAGTTGCGCCTGCTGACTTAGGTAAAGATTGGGTCGGAGGGTATTTTTGCCCCTGTCATGGTTCCCACTATGATCTGGCCGGTCGTGTTTACAAGTCGCAGCCTGCTCCATTGAACCTGCCAGTTCCGCCTTACTACTATGTAGATGGCAGCGATAACGTCATTGTCGTTGGTCTTGAAGGGGAGAACGCGTAATGAGCAAATTCATGGATTGGATTGACGCTCGCTTCCCCGCAACGAAAATGTGGGAAGACCATCTCAGTAAATATTACGCCCCCAAAAACTTCAATTTCCTCTACTTCTTCGGCTCCCTCGCTTTACTGGTTCTGGTAAACCAGCTGGTAACGGGTGTGTGGCTGACGATGAGTTATACGCCGTCAGCAGAAGAGGCTTTTGCTTCTGTCGAATACATCATGCGTGATGTTGAGTACGGCTCCATCCTGCGCTACCTGCACTCCACAGGCGCGTCAGCGTTCTTTATCGTGGTGTATCTGCATATGTTTCGGGGCTTGCTCTATGGCTCCTATCAGAAGCCGCGAGAGCTGGTGTGGTTATTCGGCATGATGATTTACCTGGCCCTGATGGCGGAAGCTTTTATGGGCTATTTGCTGCCTTGGGGGCAAATGTCCTACTGGGGCGCGCAGGTGATCATCTCGCTGTTCGGCGCCATTCCGGTCATCGGCAACGATCTTACGCAGTGGATTCGTGGCGATTACCTGATCTCCGGTATCACTCTGAACCGTTTCTTTGCCTTGCACGTGGTGGCCTTGCCGATCGTGATTTTGGGATTGGTGGTGCTGCATATCCTGGCCTTGCACGAAGTCGGGTCCAACAACCCGGATGGCGTGGACATCAAAAAGCTCAAAGACGAAAACGGTATCCCGCTGGATGGCATTCCTTTCCATCCCTATTACACCGTCAAAGACATTGTCGGCGTGGTGGTATTCCTGTTTATCTTTTGCTCGATCGTGTTCTTCTTCCCGGAAATGGGTGGCTATTTCCTTGAAAAACCAAACTTTGAACAGGCTAATGCCTTCAAGACACCTGAGCATATTGCCCCTGTCTGGTACTTCACACCGTTCTACGCGATCTTGCGGGCAATCCCGGACAAGCTGTTTGGCGTGATCGCCATGGGCGCTGCAATTGCGCTGTTGTTCGTGTTGCCCTGGCTTGACCGTAGCCCGGTTAAATCGATGCGCTACAAAGGCTGGCTGAGCAAAATCTGGTTGTGGGTATTTTGCATCTCGTTCGTGATTCTCGGTGTGCTGGGTGTCATGGCTCCGACTCCGGGCCGCACGCTGCTGTCGCAGGTGTGTACGTTCCTGTACTTCGCCTACTTCATTCTGATGCCGTTCTACACCCGGCTTGAGAAGACCAAACCTGTTCCGCAAAGGGTGACTGGCTGATGAAAAAGCTATTGGCTGTATTGATGCTCGTGGCCTTGCCGGTAGTCTCCTTTGCCTCTGAACAAGGTGTGCAACTCGACAAGGTCGACATTGATGTGTCTGACAAGGCAGCCTTGCAGGATGGCGCGCGTACGTTCGCCAACTACTGCATGGGTTGTCACAGTGCCAAGTTCCAGCGCTATGAGCGGGTGGCCGATGACTTGGGAATCCCCCATGACGTCATGCTCGACAATCTGGTGTTTACGGGAGCCAAGATTGGTGACCATATGAACATTGGTATGCAGCCTGAGGATGCCAAGGCCTGGTTTGGTGCCGCCCCTCCCGACCTCACGCTGGTGGCGCGTGTGCGCGGCACGGATTGGTTGTACAGCTACCTGCGTGCGTTCTATGAAGATCCGTCACGCCCATGGGGAGTGAACAACAAAGTCTTCCCAAATGTGGGCATGCCTAACGTTCTGGCGCCGTTGCAAGGTCGTCAGGTTATCGGCTGCAAGCAAGTACAGATCGTAGAAGATGGCAAGAAGCAGTATGATCCGCTCACTGGCACGCCTTTGACACATGAAGCGTGCGACCAGCTGACAGTGTTGCCTAAAACCGGCGCGCTGACTGAAGAGCAGTTCGATGAGAAGATCAAGAACCTTGTGACCTTCCTGGCCTACTCGGCCAACCCGGTAAAGCTGGAGCATCAGCGCATCGGGACCTACGTTCTGCTCTATCTGGCCTTCCTGTTCGTATTCGCTTACCTGCTCAAGCGCGAATACTGGAAAGATGTGCACTAAAAGATTTACACGCAATGCTGTTAATCGTGTGCGCCCGAGGTGTCTCTTAAAGGTAACCCGGCAAGATGTGTGAGGGGCAAGGTGAATACCTTGCCCCTCCGGATTTTGCAGTTATCGGAGACGTTCCTTGGGCGTGTTCGTTTTTCCGCTCCTGATAATTTCTACAAGCGAGGAGGACCGCCATGGGCGTGACCAATCGGTTGGCCTGTTACTCCGACCCAGCAGACCACTATTCTCACCGGGTGCGCATTGTGCTCGCAGAGAAAGGCGTCAGCGCCGAGATCATCAGTGTGGAGGCGGGTCGTCAACCGCCGAAGCTGATCGAAGTGAACCCTTACGGCAGCCTGCCAACGTTGGTCGATCGTGACCTGGCGTTGTGGGAGTCGACTGTAGTCATGGAATATCTGGATGAGCGTTATCCGCATCCGCCGTTGTTGCCGGTGTATCCGGTAGCGCGTGCCAACAGTCGTCTGCTGATCCACCGTATCCAGCGTGACTGGTGTGTACTGGTGGACCTGATTCTCGACGCCAAGACCAAAGAGCCGGCACGGGTGCAGGCCCGTAAAGAGTTGCGCGAAAGCCTGACAGGCGTTTCTGCATTATTTGCCGACAAACCTTTTTTCCTCAGTGATGAGCAAAGTCTGGTCGACTGCTGTCTATTGCCGATACTCTGGCGCCTGCCTGTTTTGGGTATTGAATTGCCGCGGCCAGCCAAGCCGCTGCTCGACTATATGGAGCGCCAGTTTGCGCGTGAGGCTTTCCAGGCTAGTTTGTCTGGTGTCGAACGCGACATGCGCTAAGGCTTAGGAGCCCTCGATGAATTCAAGCAGACCTTACCTGGTGCGTGCGCTCTATGAGTGGATCGTTGATAACGATTGCACGCCGCACATGCTGGTTAACTCTGACTACCCGGAGGTGCAAGTGCCTGCGGGTTTCGCCAGTGACGGGCAGATTGTCCTGAATGTTTCGCCAACCGCCGTGCGCGATTTGCACATGGACAACGAAGCAGTAAGCTTTGAAGGGCGTTTCGGTGGTGTGCCGCATACGCTGTACGTTCCTATCCCGGCCATCATGGGCATTTACGCTCGTGAGAACGGCGAGGGGATGGTGTTTGACCTTGAAGAGCACCTGAGTGGTGATGATGAGGTTGAGCCGCATGATGATGGGCCGCCACCAGGTACTGAGCCGCCGAGACCTTCGGGTCGGCCAAGCCTGAAAGTGGTCAAGTAATAAAAAAGGCGACCTTGAGGGTCGCCTTTTTTATGCCTGACGTTCAGGTCAGTCGATGTACTCAAACAGCTTTACGATTTTTTGCACGCCAGACACGCCTTGCACCAGATTGGTGGCGCGAGTGGCTTCTTGTTTGGTGACAAGGCCCAGCATGTAGACGATGCCGTTCTCGGTGACAATTTTGATCCGCGAGCCCGGGATTTCACTGTCGGTCAGCATCTGGGTTTTGATTTTGGTGGTCAGCCACGCGTCATTGTTACGTGCCAGAAGGGATGACGGTGCCATCACTTGCAGTTCGTTGTTGACCTTCTTTACGCGTTGAACGGCAGCAGCGGCCTGTTCAGCCTGGGCTTTGAGTTCTGCGCGCGGTGTTTGTCCAGCCAGCAATACGATGCCGTTGTAGCTGGTAACAACGATATGGGACGCGGTGTCCAGATCAGGGTTGGCTTTGGCCACATTCACGGCCACTTTGGTTTCGATCAGGGAATCGTCGATTTTGCTGCCGAAAGTACGCGTACCACGATCATCTTCGATCGGTGTGTCGCGGGTGGCGGTCAGTACCGAGCTGCAGCCTGCGGTCAGGCCCAGACACAGGGTCAGGGCGACGAGGCCAAGGCGATTGAAAGTCATTCTTCACTCCCGAACAATTGGCTGTCGATCAGATCACACAAACAGTGGATCGCCAGCAGATGGACTTCTTGGATGCGTGCAGTGACCAGGGACGGGACGCGAATTTCCACGTCCTCGGGTAGCAGTAGTGAGGCCATGCCGCCGCCGTCTCGGCCGGTCATGGCAACCACGATCATTTCTCGGTCATGGGCCGCCTGGATTGCCTGAATGATATTGGCCGAGTTACCGCTGGTGGAAATGGCCAGCAGGACGTCGCCAGGCTGGCCGAGGGCGCGAATCTGTTTGGAGAACACCTCGTTAAAGCTGTAGTCATTGGCGATCGAGGTGATCGTCGAGCTGTCAGTGGTCAGGGCAATGGCCGGCAGGCTCGGGCGCTCGCGTTCGAAACGGTTGAGCAGCTCGGATGAGAAGTGTTGGGCGTCGCCGGCGGACCCGCCATTGCCGCACGACAACATTTTGCCTTCATTGAGCAGTGCGTTGACCATCACTTGGCTGGCGAGCTCAATGTGGGGGGCAAGCACTTCCATCGCTTGCTGCTTGGTGTCGATGCTGGCTTGAAAAAGCTGGCGGATCCGGGATTGCATGTCCATCTATGTGACCTTAAGTAGGGCGGCTGGTCGGGCGTGATTCAGGTGTTCCTGAGTGACTTCCCGGCACAAGAATGTGCAGCCCGCAAAGCAAAGCAATAATCGTTTTAAAAAGGGTGCTGGATAGGCCTGATAGCGCATTAGCTGTCAAAGGCGTTCCGTAGCCAGTTCAAGTGAGGTGTGGCGCTGTCCATGGCGACTACATCGAATCGACATGGGTGATTGGCCCAGCGTGCCTCGCGTTGCAAGAAGTACTGGGCGGCAAGAATCAGTTTTTGGCGCTTGCGTGTGTCAATACTGGCCAGTGCGCCACCCCATTGTGCGTGTTGCCGGTAACGAACTTCGACGAATACTACTGTATCGCCGTCAAGCATGACCAGATCCAGCTCGCCGCGTTTGCACAGCCAGTTTTGCGCCAGCAACCGCAAGCCATGTTGCTCAAGATGCCGCAGCGCCAGGCGCTCGGCATCTTTGCCTGTGTTTTGGCTGGAGCGCTCAGGCATCAGTTCGGGGTGTCGGGCAGGCGTTGGACTTGGCCATTAACGAACTCGGCCCATGGCAACTGGCGCTCAACGTGCTGGGTCGGGCTCATGCCGAGGCTGCCGGACAAGCCGTCAATCCGGCTATCAGGCAGTGCCTTGAGTTGGCCCAGGCGCGAGGTCAGTATGTAAGCGTCAACGCCCATTGCATAAAGGCGTCCCAGGCTGCCAGATGCTTGAGGCCACTGCGCGGCGACTTGCTGGCGCAGTGGATTGCCAGGTTCAAGCAGCCAAGGCGTTTCACAAAAACGTACGCCGTTCATGTCGTTGTACTGGTCCTGATTGCCACTCGCGCTGAAAACGTGGGACGTGGCATACACAGGCAGGTCGCTGGCATATTGATAGTTCAGGGTCGGCTTGATCTGCTGGGCTTGCTGAGGAGTGGCCGCCAAAAACAGGAACTGCATGGGCTCGTTCGAGTTTTTGCGTTGCTGAACTAAATCGCCGACTTGCTGTGCCAATGCAACGGGTTGATCGATGTATTCAATACCTACAACGCTGCCGCCGTGGGCAATCCATTCCTGACGGAAGGCGTTAAGCACGCGCTCGCCCCATTCGCCTTTAGGCACCATGGCGCCAGCGCGGGTCAAGCCATCGGCACGTGCGCGACGAGCCACTTCGCGGGCTTCGTCTTCAGCGGCCAGGCCGAACTGAAACAGCTGAGCCGGGCCTTGGGTACCTTCGCTGTAGTTCAGAGCCAGTGTGGTAATGGGCAATTGCGAGCGAGCATTGAGTTGCTTGACCAGTGTTTTTTCCAGTGGGCCGACGACCAGTTGCACGCCGTCGGCTTGGGCCTGGCGATAAAAATCGTCCAGCGAAGTCAGGCGTGAGCTGTCATAAAACTGGATGCTCGGCGGGTTTTGACCGGCCTGTTGAGCCTGGTAATGAGCGGCCACGAAGCCGTCACGTAGCGCTTTGCTGACCGAAGCCAATTGGCCTTCTTGTGGCAGCAGCAGCCCAATTTTGGTCAGTGGCTGGCTGGCCAGCTCCTTGAGTTTGACCAAGGGGGTCGGCAGTTGGATAGCAGCAGGGTGAGCAGGGTTCTGAGCACGCCATTGGTCAATGGCAGTTTGTTGCTCCTGCACGGTGCCGGCACGCTTCACGGCCAGCGCCAATGATGCCCAGCCGCCTAGCACGTCATTGCCTTGAGCCTGTAATTGCTCAACCGGCAACGCGGCAACCAGCGCCCAGATAGCGTCATTGTTGCTGTTGGCAGCATCGCCCGTCAGATTTGCGCTCATGGCCACGCGTTCACGCGCAGCAGCGAGCGTTTGGTCATCGGCTTCGAGTGCGCGGGCATGAACCGTGTGTGTGCGCACTTGCAGATCAGCTGGCATCTCGTCAATTCGCGCGATGCTCGGGTGGCTCAGAGCGGTCAGCGCAGCTTTAGGGTCGTTGCGGTTCATGGCCAGCTCAGCGGCCAGCGTGCTGGCAAAAACCTGCTGGGCGGGTTTTAGTTGATCCACTGGTACTTGAGCCAGGATCTGGGCGGCGCGCTCATTGTTTTGCTGGCGCATGGCGAGGTCGGCCGCAGACAGGCGCAGCAGCGCAGCCTTTTGCGGATCCTTGCTGGCAGACGCCTGTTGCAGCAGCTGTTCAAGGCTGGCATCCGGGGTCCGTGGGAGTTCGCCAAGGCTGGACGAGGGCGAGCTGGCGCAAGCCGCCAACAAGGCAGCAAGGCAGAGGGCAGTGAACAGCCGCAGGCAGACGGTCATGTAGTGTTCCTGATACTCGATCAAATGAGGGGGGAAGTGTACCCAAGCGCTGGCCGGGGCGCGATGTTAGGTTCGTTAAAGCTTAAATTTAGATCACATATACGACCTGTGGCCGCTGAAGTTTTCGGGTTCAGCGGTTAACGGCCATTCTGAAGGGTGCTTTCAAGAGGGGTCTACGCGTTACAATGGCGCCTTTAACTCTCATGAGGTGTGCGTTTTGACTGCTCCAGGTGCAATGAATTCCGTTGTCGGCTCGCTTTATGTGGTGGCCACGCCCATCGGTAACCTGGACGACATCAGTGCGCGTGCGCTCAAAGTGTTGCGCGAGGTGTCGTTGATTGCGGCCGAAGACACGCGTCACTCCCTGCGTTTAATGCAGCATTTCGGTATTTCCACGCCGTTGGGCGCTTGCCACGAACATAACGAGCGTGAAGAAGGCAGTCGGTTCATTCAGCGGTTGCTGGCCGGGGAAGACGTAGCCCTGATCTCCGATGCGGGAACGCCACTGATTTCTGATCCCGGTTACCACTTGGTGCGTCAGGCACGGGCGGCAGGCGTCAAGGTGGTGCCGGTGCCGGGCGCGTGTGCCCTGATTGCAGCGTTGTCTGCGGCAGGTCTGCCTTCAGACCGTTTTATCTTCGAGGGCTTTTTGCCGGCCAAGGCCGTAGGGCGTCGTTCGCGGCTGGAATTGTTGAAAGAAGAGCCGCGCACGCTGATTTTCTATGAAGCGCCTCACCGTATTCTGGAGTGCCTGCAAGATCTTGAACTGGTCTTCGGCTCTGAGCGCCCAGCGTTGCTGGCCCGCGAGCTGACCAAAACGTTCGAGACGCTTAAAGGTTTGCCGTTGGCTGAGCTGCGTGCTTTCGTAGAAGGCGACAGCAATCAGCAGCGCGGGGAGTGCGTAGTGCTGGTGGCGGGCTGGACTGCACCTGAAACAGGTGAAGTGGTCAGCAGTGAAGCGATGCGAATTCTTGATCTGCTTCTCAAGGAAATGCCACTCAAGCGTGCAGCAGCCCTAGCCGCGGAAATCACGGGCGAACGCAAAAACGTGTTGTATCAAGTGGCGCTGGAAAAACAAAAAGCCGATTAAGTGCGGCTGAGTAGTGGCGCTTTGATATTTTTTGGCTTCTTATTCTGCCGGCAAAAGGTTTTGCGACATATGAATGTAGTGGCTAAGTGGCTTTAGCGCTTGTTCTATACGCTCTGTACAGTTAACCTTTGCGCCGGAGAGTCGATTGGACAGTCGCTGCCCTCTATGAAAATTAGGGGGGGGAGGAAAGTCCGGGCTCCATAGGGCGAAGTGCCAGGTAATGCCTGGGAGGCGTGAGCCTACGGAAAGTGCCACAGAAAATAACCGCCTAAGCACTTCGGTGCCGGTAAGGGTGAAAAGGTGCGGTAAGAGCGCACCGCACGACTGGCAACAGTTCGTGGCTAGGTAAACCCCACTTGGAGCAAGACCAAATAGGGTCCCAAGGCGTGGCCCGCGCTGGGACCGGGTAGGTTGCTAAAGATGTCCAGTGATGGCCATCGTAGACGAATGACTGTTCACGACAGAACCCGGCTTACAGATCGACTCTCCACCTTTTTCTCTCTGTTTGCATCGCAAGCAGATCGCTGATTGTAATATCGAGTCATATCCCTTCGAAACATTCGCAAGCAAACTCGGCTATGTAATGCCAAAAAGTTCTTACTCTTAACAAACTGCTTTAAGTTTGAAGGTTAGAGCCCCGAGTTTGCTGTGTATCGGTTGTCAAAAAATCCCTTCGCTAAATGCTGTACGTCTATTTACCCCGTTAAAACTCCGTTCTGTAAGGATTTTCCTATGGGCATCTCCTTGACGGTGTGGTGGGCGCATTCCTATAGTGTGCGCAAGTGGCGAAAAGTGGCATAAAGTGGGTTTTTCAGACGTAAAACGATAAGAATTGGAGTGACGCTCGTGTTTCGTGGAGCTAACGCAATCAGTCTCGATGCCAAGGGTCGTCTCGCAATGCCGAGCCGGTACCGTGACGAGCTGATTTCGAGAAGTTCCGGGCAACTGATCGTGACCATCGATGCGGTCGATCCTTGCTTGTGCGTTTACCCGCTCGATGAGTGGGAATTGATTGAAACCAAGCTTCGTGCGTTGCCTTCGTTACGTGAAGAAAACCGTCGTTTGCAGCGCCTTTTGATTGGTAACGCCGTCGACCTAGAGCTCGATGGCAGCGGTCGTTTTTTGGTGCCACCGCGGTTGCGTGAATATGCCAAGTTGGATAAACGCGCGATGTTGGTGGGCCAGCTGAACAAGTTTCAACTGTGGGACGAGGATGCCTGGGAAGCTGTTTCTGCCGCTGACCTTGCAGCCATTCAACAACCGGGCGCCATGCCTGAAGAACTGCGTGATTTAATTCTGTGACTATAGATAGCGACTTCAACCACATCACCGTACTGCTCGACGAAGCCGTAGAGGCTCTCGCCGTACGTCCTGATGGATGCTATCTGGATGGCACCTTCGGTCGCGGCGGACATAGCCGCTTGATACTCCAGAAGCTTGGCCCGCAGGGGCGTCTCCTCGGGTTTGATAAAGATCCACAAGCGATTGCCACCGGGCAAGCGCTAGCGGCCGAAGACGGCCGCTTTGTCATTGTGCAACGCAGTTTTGCCGAGATGGGCTCCGAGGTCGCTGCGCGCGGTTTGGCGGGTAAGGTGAGCGGTGTACTGCTTGATCTTGGCGTGTCTTCGCCGCAGCTTGACGATCCTGAGCGCGGCTTCAGCTTTATGAATGACGGCCCTTTGGATATGCGTATGGACCCGAGTCAAGGGATCAGCGCCGCCGAGTTTGTGAACACGGCTTCCCATGAAGAAATCACTCGCGTATTCAAAGAGTATGGCGAAGAGCGTTTCTCGGGCCGCATGGCTCGCGCAGTCGTTGAGCGCCGCGAAATCAAACCGTTCGAGCGCACGGGTGATCTTGCTGAAGTGCTAAAAGTGGCCAATCCGGCCTGGGAGAAGGGCAAACACCCGGCAACCCGAACTTTTCAAGGGCTGCGTATTCACGTCAACAACGAACTGGGCGATCTGGAGGCTGGCCTCGAAGCAGCGCTGGAGGCGCTCGAAGTTGGCGGCCGTCTGGTTGTGATCAGCTTCCATTCTCTTGAAGACCGCATCGTTAAGCTGTTCATGCGCAAACTGGTCAAAGGCGAGCCCGATAATTTGCCGCGCGGCTTGCCCGTACAGCACGTTGCCTTTGTTCCCAAAATCAAGATCCACGGCAAGGCACAAACGGCTTCTGAAGCAGAGCTCAAGGCCAATCCGCGTTCGCGCAGCGCTGTTATGCGCGTCGCGGAGAAGCTTCGTTGAACAAGCTCTTCGCCAAGCCACTTCCCGGCGGAAGCTTTTTCATGTTGCTGCTATTTATTGGCGTGCTCGTCTCGGCCGTAGGCGTTTCTTACAGTGCTCACTGGAACCGGCAGTTGCTCAACACCCTGTACGGAGAACTGAGCGTGCGCGACAAAGCGCAAGCCGAGTGGGGACGCCTGATCCTTGAACAAAGTACCTGGACAGCCCATAGCCGCATCGAAACATTGGCCAGCGAACAACTGAAAATGCACATTCCGGGCGCAGCGGAAGTGCGGATGGTGGCGCCATGATTAAACTCGAAGGCGCACTCTACCCGTGGCGTTTTCGCGTAGTGCTGGCATTGCTGGCACTGCTGGTAGGGGCTATTGCCTGCCAAATTGTCTACTTGCAGGTCATCGACCATGACTTCCTTAAAGGACAGGGCGATGCTCGCAGCATGCGTCACATCCCGATTCCCGCGCATCGTGGTCTGATTACTGACCGCAATGGCGAGCCTTTGGCGGTGAGCACGCCCGTGACCACGTTGTGGGCCAACGCCAAAGAAATGCAAGCGGCCAAAGACCGCTGGCCAGCATTGGCGCACGCGTTGGGGCAAGACCCCAAAGTTTTGACGGCGCGTCTTGAGCAACAAGCCAACAAAGAGTTCATCTATCTGGTGCGGGGGCTGACGCCGGAGCAGGGCCAAGTTGTGCTCGACCTCAAAGTGCCGGGCGTTTATGGCATCGAGGAGTTTCGGCGTTTCTATCCGGCCGGTGAAGTCACCGCGCATATGGTTGGCTTTACCGATATCGACGATAAAGGTCGTGAGGGCGTCGAGCTGGCTTATGACGAGTGGCTGGCCGGTGTTCCGGGTAAACGACAAGTGATCAAGGACCGACGAGGGCGCTTGATCAAAGACGTTCAGGTGACCAAAAACGCCAAGGCAGGGAAGACCTTGGCGTTGTCCATTGACCTGCGCCTGCAATATCTGGCTAACCGCGAACTGCGCAATGCGCTGGTCGAGAACGGTGCTAAGGCGGGCAGCCTGGTCATCATGGATGTGAAGACCGGCGAGATTCTGGCCATGGTCAATCAGCCGACTTACAACCCGAACAACCGCCGTAACCTGCAGCCGGCGATGATGCGCAACCGCGCCATGATCGACGTGTTTGAGCCCGGTTCGACCGTTAAACCTATTTCGATGAGTGCTGCGCTGGAAACCGGCCGCTGGAAACCGACGGATAAAGTCGAGGTGTATCCAGGGACGTTGCAATTGGGCAAGTACACCATTCGTGACGTATCGCGCACCGAAGGGCCGGTTCTCGACCTGACCGGCATCCTGATCAACTCCAGTAACGTCGGCATGAGTAAAGTCGCCTTCGATATTGGTGGTGAAGCGATCTTCAGGCAGATGGCAAAAATGGGTCTGGGTCAAGACACCGGCTTGGGTTTCCCCGGTGAGCGCGTTGGCAATCTGCCGAACTACCGCGAGTGGCGCAAGGCTGAAACCGCGACCCTGTCTTATGGCTATGGCGTTTCGGTAACGGCTATCCAGTTGGTGCACGCTTTCTCGGCATTGGCCAACAACGGCAAGCTGGCGCCACTGACCTTGCTTAAAGCAGACAAGGACAAGCCTGCAGAGGCCGCGCAAGTCATGCCTGAAAAAGTGGCCAAAACCCTTCAGGGCATGTTGCAGGAAGTGATTGAAAACCCACGGGGTGTCTGGCGTGCCAAGGTGCCGGCTTACCATGTCGGCGGCAAGTCGGGTACTGCACGTAAAACGTCCTCGGGCGGCGTTAAAGGCTACGCGGTGAACTCTTATCGTTCCCTGTTTGCCGGGTTTGGTCCGATGAGCGATCCGCGTTACGCGATCGTTGTCGTGATTGATGAACCGAGCAAGGCCGGTTACTTCGGTGGCCTGGTCTCGGCCCCGGTCTTCAGCAAAGTCATGTCGGGGACACTGCGCCTGATGAACGTGACCCCCGACAACCTGCCTACAGCCGCCGAGCAACAAGCTGCAGCCGCTGCTGCCACAGCCAAAGGAGGGCGCGGCTAATGTCCCTGAGCCTGAACAAGATTTTCCCTCATGCTGGCCACGATCTGTTGATTCGTGAGCTGACACTCGATAGCCGCAACGTGCGCGCCGGAGATTTATTTCTCGCGGTGCCTGGTGGCAAGCTTGATGGGCGCGAGCATATTGGCGACGCGCTAAAACGTGGCGCGGCCGCTGTGGCTTATGAAGTGGACGGTGCCGATGTATTGCCGATCACCGCCGTTCCGTTGATTCCGGTCAAGGGGTTGGCCGCGCAGTTGTCGGACATTGCCGGGCGTTTCTACGGTGAGCCGAGCCATCATCTGGATCTGGTCGGTGTGACCGGCACCAACGGCAAAACCAGCGTGACCCAACTGGTTGCGCAAGCCCTGGATTTGCTCGGTCAGCACTGCGGCATCGTCGGGACTCTGGGCACCGGCTTTTATGGCGCGCTGCACAGTGGTCGCCATACCACGCCCGATCCGATTAGCGTGCAAGCCATGCTGGCCGATTTGAAAAAGGCCGGGGCCAAAGCGGTTGCGATGGAAGTCTCTTCCCACGGGCTCGACCAAGGTCGCGTCAGTGCGCTGGCGTTCGATGTGGCGGTGTTGACCAACCTGTCCCGCGATCATCTGGATTACCACGGCACTATGGAGGCCTACGCCGCCGCCAAGGCCAAACTGTTCGCGTGGGCTGATCTGCGTTGCCGCGTACTGAATCTGGACGATGACTTTGGTCGCCAACTGGCTGCTGAAAAGCACGACTCGCGCCTGATCAGCTACAGCCTTGAAGACAGCAGTGCCTACTTGTATTGCCGCGAAGCGACCTTCGATGACGAGGGCGTACGTGCCACGCTGGTGACCCCGCAAGGTGAGCATCACCTGCGCAGCGCCTTGTTGGGGCGCTTCAATCTGAGCAACGTACTGGCAGCGGTAGGTGCCTTGCTGGGGCTCGAATACCCGCTGGACGATATTCTTAAAATACTGCCCAAGCTCGAAGGCCCGGTGGGGCGTATGCAGCGATTGGGTGGCGGTAATAAACCGCTGGTGGTGGTCGACTACGCCCATACCCCGGATGCACTGGAAAAAGTGCTGCTGGCCATGCGTCCCCACGCCAAAGGTCAGTTGTTGTGCCTGTTCGGGTGCGGTGGCGATCGTGATCGCGGCAAGCGCCCATTAATGGCCGAGGTGGTAGAACGCTTGGCTGACGGCGTGTTGGTTACCGATGACAATCCGCGCACAGAAGCACCCGCTCAAATATTTGATGATATTCGAGCGGGCTTTGCTGCCCCCGGTAACGTCACTTTTGTCGCCGGTCGCGGCGAGGCCATTGCCCGCATTATTAGCAACGCTCGCGCCGAAGATGTGATTGTGTTGGCCGGCAAAGGTCATGAGGACTATCAGGAAATTAACGGCGTACGCCACGACTTCTCTGATCTGGTCGAAGCTCAAAAGGCGCTCGATGCTTGGGAGGCCGCGCATGCTTAAGCCTCTGTTGTTGAGCGAAGTAGCCGACGCCCTTGGCGGGCGTTTAGTCGCAGCGGATAGCTACTTCAACGGCGTCAGCATCGACAGTCGGGCCATTACCAAAGGCCAGCTGTTTATCGCACTGACCGGCCCGCGTTTCGACGGCCACAACTATCTGAATGAAGTCGCCGCCAAGGGCGCTGTTGCGGCATTGGTTGAGCGAGAAGTGCCTGAGTCGACGTTGCCGCAGCTGGTGGTCAAAGATACCCGCGCAGCACTGGGTCAACTGGGCGCGCTTAATCGCGCCGGTTATGACAAGTCTGTTGCAGCGATTACTGGCTCCAGCGGTAAAACCACGGTCAAAGAAATGCTGGCCTGCATCCTGCGTACTCGCGGGCCGGTGCTGGCGACCAAAGGGAATTTGAATAACGATCTGGGCGTACCGCTCACGCTGCTTGAACTGACTCACGAGCATACTGCTGCCGTGATTGAGTTGGGTGCGTCGCGTCTTGGGGAAATTGCCTACACCGTCGCCATGACCCGACCACATGTTGCTGTGCTTAACAATGCGGGGACAGCTCATGTCGGCGAATTCGGCGGGCCGGATAAAATCGTTGAAGCCAAAGGCGAGATCATTGAAGGGCTGGGCGCCGCTGGCGTCGCCGTTCTGAATCTGGATGACAAGGCTTTTGATATCTGGAAGAACCGGGCGGCAGGCCGCACGGTACTCACCTTTGCATTGAGCAACTCTAAAGCCGATTTCCATGCGAGCGATTTGACCCGTGATGCACGGGGCTGCCCAGGTTTCAAGCTGTACAGCCCGACGGGTGTCGAGCAGGTTCAACTTAACCTGCTGGGCACTCATAACGTGGCCAATGCATTGGCCGCTGCGGCTGCCGCCCATGCGTTGGGCGTATCGCTGTTTGGCATCAGAACCGGCCTTGAAGCGGTACAACCGGTCAAAGGACGTGCGGTGGCACAATTGACCGCTGCTGGCTTGCGAATTATTGATGACACTTACAACGCAAACCCCACCTCAATGTGCGCCGCCATTGATATACTCGCCGCCTTTTCCGGTCGCACCGTCCTGGTGCTCGGAGATATTGGCGAGCTGGGTGAGTGGGCGGAGCAAGGACATCGTGAAGTAGGCGCTTATGCCGCCGACAAGGTTTCAGCGCTCTATGCGGTGGGACCGATGATGGCTCATGCCGTCTCTGAATTTGGACCACAGGCTCGTCATTTCGCCAATCAGGCTGACCTGATCATGGCGCTTCGCGCTGAGCACCAAACCAACACCACTATTTTGATCAAGGGCTCGCGCAGTGCAGCGATGGAAAACGTCGTTGCGGCTTTGTGCGGTTCCAGCGGGGAGAAACACTAATGCTGCTGCTGCTAGCGGAGTATCTGCAACAGTTCTATAAAGGCTTCGCGGTCTTCCAGTACTTGTCCTTGCGCGGGATTCTTGGAGTGTTGACCGCGTTGACCTTGTCGTTGTGCCTAGGGCCGTGGATGATCCGCACCCTGCAAAACCGCCAGATTGGCCAGTCGGTTCGTAATGACGGCCCGCAGTCGCACTTGTCCAAGTCCGGCACGCCCACCATGGGGGGTGCGCTTATCCTGTCGGCGATCACAGTCAGCACCTTGTTGTGGGCTGATCTGAGCAACCGCTATGTCTGGGTCGTGATGATTGTGACCCTGCTGTTCGGTGCCATTGGTTGGGTAGACGATTATCGCAAAGTGATCGAGAAAAACTCCCGCGGCCTCCCGAGCCGCTGGAAGTATTTCTGGCAGTCGGTTTTCGGTCTGGGTGCAGCGATCTTTCTATACGCCACAGCCCCTAGCGCTGTTGAAACCACCCTTATTCTGCCGATCCTTAAAGATGCCAGCATTCCGCTGGGCATTGGTTTTGTGGTGCTGACCTACTTCGTGATCGTGGGGTCGAGCAACGCCGTCAACCTGACTGATGGCCTCGACGGCCTGGCGATCATGCCAACGGTAATGGTGGGCGGTGCCTTGGGCATCTTCTGCTACCTGTCGGGTAACGTGAAATTCGCTGATTATCTGCTCATTCCATACGTGCCGGGCGCAGGCGAACTGATTGTCTTCTGTGGTGCGCTGATTGGTGCCGGCCTTGGTTTTCTGTGGTTCAACACCTACCCGGCACAAGTCTTCATGGGCGACGTTGGCGCGCTGGCACTGGGTGCTGCGCTGGGCACCATTGCCGTGATCGTGCGTCAGGAAATCGTGCTGTTCATCATGGGCGGAGTGTTCGTGATGGAAACCCTGTCGGTGGTGATACAAGTCGCGTCCTTCAAGTTGACCGGCAAGCGGGTGTTTCGCATGGCACCGATTCATCACCACTTTGAACTCAAGGGCTGGCCTGAGCCGCGAGTGATTGTCCGTTTCTGGATTATCACCGTGATTCTTGTGCTGATTGGCCTTGCCACTCTGAAGCTGAGGTAGAACCTGTGTCTCTGATTGCTTCTGACCACTTCCGCATTGTCGTCGGCCTCGGCAAGAGCGGCATGTCTCTGGTGCGCTTTCTAGCGCAGCAGGGCGTGTCGTTTGCTGTGGCTGATACGCGGGAAACACCACCGGAGCTGGCCACGTTGCGCCGTGACTACCCGCAAGTGGAAGTGCGTTGTGGCGAACTGGATGTCGATTTCCTGTGCCGTGCCGATGAGCTCTACGTGAGCCCCGGCCTGGCCTTGGCGACACCTGCGCTGCAAGCGGCTGCTGCCCGCGGGGTAAAGCTGTCGGGTGACATCGATCTGTTCGCGCGTAACGCGAAAGCGCCCATCGTGGCAATCAGTGGTTCCAACGCCAAGAGCACCGTGACCACGCTGGTTGGCGAAATGGCGGCGGCTGCCGGTAAGCGTGTGGCGGTCGGCGGCAACCTCGGTACACCGGCACTTGATCTGCTCAACGATGACGTCGAGCTGTACGTGATGGAGCTGTCGAGCTTTCAGCTGGAAACCACCAACCAACTGGGCGCCGAAGTGGCTACCGTGCTGAATGTCAGCGAAGACCACATGGACCGTTACAGCGGTCTGCCGGCTTACCATCTGGCCAAGCACCGGATTTTCCGCGGTGCCAAACAGGTTGTGGTCAATCGCCAGGATGCCTTGACCCGTCCGCTGATGGGTGAAGGTCTTCCGTGCTGGACCTTTGGTCTGAGCGCGCCTGACTTCAAGGCGTTTGGCCTGCGTGAAGAAAACGGCGAAAAATACCTCGCCTTTGAATTTCAAAACCTGATGCCGGTGCGCGAGCTGAAAGTGCGTGGCGCTCATAATCAGGCCAATGCGTTGGCCGCTCTGGCGCTGGGGCATGCCGTAGGCTTGCCGTTCGATGCCATGTTGAGCAGCCTGCGCAGCTTCACCGGGCTTGAGCACCGCTGCCAATGGGTGCGCGAACTCGATGGCGTGAGCTACTACAACGATTCCAAAGCCACCAACGTGGGCGCTGCACTGGCCGCGATCGACGGTCTGGGTGCCGACATGGACGGCAAGCTGGTGCTGATCGCTGGCGGTGATGGCAAGGGCGCTGACTTCAGCGGCCTGCGTGACTCCGTGGCCAAGCATTGTCGCGCCGTGGTGTTGATTGGCCGTGATGCGGATTTGATCGCTGCAGCCTTGGGCGAGGAAGTGCCGCAAGTACGGGCAGCTTCGCTGGATGACGCCATTGCGCAAAGCCGCGAGTTGGCACAACCGGGCGACGCCGTATTGCTGTCTCCGGCCTGTGCCAGCTTTGACATGTTCAAGAACTACGAAGAGCGCGGCCAGCTGTTCGCTCGCGCAGTGGAGGCCTTGGCATGATCTTCGGCATTATCAAACCTTATCCATCACCCTTGATCACAGGTCGTGGCATCGACCTCGACTTCCCGTTGCTCGCCGGTTGCCTGGCGTTGCTTGGTCTGGGCTTGGTGATGATTACTTCGGCATCGTCCGAAGTGGCCGCTTTGCAGTCAGGCAACACGCTGTACCACATGATCCGCCACCTGTTTTATATCGTGCTCGGTCTGGGCGCTTGTGTGCTGACCATGATGGTGCCAATTGCGACCTGGCAACGTATGGGCTGGATGTTGCTGCTCGGTGCGTTTGGCTTGCTGGTGATGGTGTTGCTGCCGGGTATTGGCCGTGAGGTTAACGGCTCAATGCGCTGGATCGGTTTCAGCTTCTTCAACGTGCAACCTTCGGAAATCGCCAAGGTGTTCGTGGTGATCTACCTCGCCGGTTATCTGGTGCGTCAGCAAAAAGAAGTTCGCGAAAGCTGGATGGGGTTCTTCAAGCCGTTCATCGTGTTGCTGCCGATGGCTGGCCTGTTGCTGATGGAGCCGGACTTTGGTGCAACGGTTGTAATGATGGGCGCTGCGGCCGCCATGCTGTTTTTGGGCGGCGTCGGTTTGTTCCGTTTTGCCCTGATGGTGGCGCTCGCGGTCGGTGCGGTATTCGTACTGGTACAGGCCCAGCCTTACCGGATGGCGCGCTTGATTACCTTTACTGACCCATGGTCCGACCAGTTCGGTTCCGGGTACCAGCTGACTCAGGCCTTGATCGCATTTGGCCGTGGCGAGTGGTTCGGTGTAGGTCTGGGCAATAGCGTACAGAAGCAGTTCTACCTGCCTGAAGCGCACACCGACTTTGTATTTTCGGTGCTGGCTGAAGAGCTGGGTGTGGTCGGTTCGTTGCTGACCGTGGCGCTCTTTGTATTTGTGTGTGTGCGTGGCATGTACATCGGCCTGTGGGCTGAACGTGCCAAGCAATACTTCGCCGCCTATATGGCGTATGGCCTGTCCTTTCTGTGGATCGGCCAGTTCCTGATCAATATCGGGGTGAACGTCGGCCTGCTGCCAACCAAAGGTCTGACCTTGCCATTTCTCAGTTATGGCGGCAGCTCGTTGGTGATTTGCTGTGTGTGCATGGGCTTGTTGCTGCGTATTGAGTGGGAAAGTCGTACCCATTTAGGCAGTGAAGAAGCCGATTTCAAAGAAAGCGATTTCGCAGAGGAGCCGACCCATGGGCGCTAATGTGCTGATCATGGCGGGCGGCACTGGCGGGCACGTATTCCCGGCGCTGGCGTGCGCACGTGAATTCCAGGCGCGTGGCTATACCGTGCATTGGCTGGGCACGCCGCGTGGTATCGAGAACGAACTGGTTGAGCCCGCGGGCTTCAAACTGCACCTGATTAACGTGGCGGGCCTGCGGGGCAAAAGCAAACTGTCGCTGCTCAAAGCACCGTTTGTGCTGCTCAAGGCCTTGTTTCAGGCGCGCAAGATCATGCGTGAACTTCAGCCCGTTTGCGTGCTGGGCTTTGGGGGCTACGTCACAGGCCCAGGCGGCCTGGCGGCGAAAACCTGCGGTGTGCCCGTGATCATTCACGAGCAGAACGCGGTCGCCGGAACGGCCAACCGTTTGTTGGTACCGATGGCGAGCCGTGTGTGTGAAGCCTTCCCGCAAACCTTTGCAGCGATGGACAAATTGCGCACCACTGGCAACCCGGTGCGTGCCGAGTTGTTCACGTTGGCGCCACGTGCTGCCCTTGAAGGGCGCAAGGCGAGGCTGTTGGTGCTGGGCGGTAGTCTGGGCGCCGAGCCGTTGAACAAACTGTTGCCTGAGGCACTGGCCCATGTACCGGCCGAGGTGCGTCCTGAGGTGTTTCATCAGGCGGGCAAGCAACACGATCAAATAACGACCGAGCGTTATCAAGCGGTTGGCGTTGAGGCTGACGTTCAGCCGTTTATCAAAGACATGGCCCATGCCTATGGCTGGGCCGACCTGGTGGTTTGTCGCGCAGGCGCGCTGACTGTCAGTGAACTGGCTGCGGCCGGTCTGCCTTCGCTGTTGGTGCCATTGCCCCATGCGATTGACGACCATCAGAGCCGCAATGCCGACTTTTTGGCCCGCGAAGGTGCTGCCTTCCTGATGCCACAAGCGACAACTGGCGCAGCCGAACTGGCTGAACGCCTGACAGAGGTATTGATGCAACCGGAACGACTGAACAGCATGGCGACCCATGCTCGCCGCCTGGCCAAACCTGATGCAACTCGCAATGTTGTCGATATCTGCCTGGAGGTGGCCAATGGTTGAGAATCAGAAAGCTATTCCGCAGCCGGAAATGCGCCGCATCCGCCATATTCACTTTGTCGGTATCGGTGGTGTGGGCATGTGCGGTATCGCCGAGGTATTGCTTAACCTGGGTTATCAAGTATCGGGTTCCGACCTGAATGCATCCCCTGTGACTGAACGCCTTGAGTCGTTCGGCGCGAAGATTTTCATCGGCCATCTCGCTGAAAACGCTGCCCATGCCGACGTGCTGGTGGTGTCGAGCGCGGTCAATACGTCTAACCCTGAAGTCGCAAATGCGCTGGAACGTCGTATTCCAGTGGTGCCTCGGGCCGAGATGTTGGCTGAGTTGATGCGTTATCGTCACGGTATTGCCGTTGCCGGTACGCATGGCAAAACCACCACCACCAGTCTGTTGGCGTCCGTGTTTGCGGCTGGTGGTCTGGACCCGACTTTTGTAATCGGTGGCCGGCTGAATGCAGCAGGGACCAATGCTCAGTTGGGTACCAGTCGTTATCTGATTGCCGAAGCTGACGAAAGCGATGCCAGCTTTTTGCACTTGCAGCCGCTGGTTGCCGTCGTGACCAATATCGACGCTGACCACATGGCGACCTACGAAGGCGACTTCAACAAGCTGAAAAAAACCTTCGTTGAGTTCCTGCATAACCTGCCGTTCTACGGTTTGGCCGTGGTGTGTATCGATGACCCGGTCGTGCGTGAAATTCTGCCGCTGGTCAAGCGCCCGACTGTCACGTACGGCTTCAGCGAAGAAGCTGACGTGCGGGCGATCAATGTTCGCCAGCAAGGCATGCAAACCTTCTTTACCGTTCTGCGCCCTGACCGTGAACCTCTGGATGTGTCGGTCAATATGCCGGGCAACCACAACGTATTGAACGCATTGGCCACCATCTGCATCGCTTCGGATGAAGGCATCAGCGATGAGGCCATCGTTCAGGGGCTGTCGCGCTTTGAAGGGGTGGGCCGACGCTTCCAGGTTTACGGCGAACTGCCCGTTGAAGGTGGCAGTGTGATGCTGGTGGACGACTACGGTCATCACCCGACCGAAGTGGCTGCTGTGATCAAGGCTGTACGCGGTGGCTGGCCGGAGCGCCGTCTGGTCATGGTGTACCAGCCGCACCGTTTCAGTCGCACCCGTGACCTGTATGACGATTTTGTGCAGGTGCTGGCCGACGCCAACGTGTTGCTCTTGATGGAAGTGTACCCGGCCGGTGAAGAGCCTATTCCGGGGGCTGACAGTCGTCAGCTGTGCCACAGCATCCGTCAACGGGGTCAGTTGGACCCAATCTACATCGAGCGCGGTGTTGAGCTGGCACCGATCGTCAAGCCGCTGCTGCGTGCTGGCGACATCCTGCTTTGCCAAGGCGCGGGCGATATTGGTCGCTTGGCACCGCAACTTATTAAAAGTCCGCTGTTTGCCGGTGCTGTTGTTGCAGCCACTGAAGGGAAGTTGAAATGACTGCTGCCTACGCCAACCTGTTCTCGACCATTGCCCCCGCCGACTTCGGTCGTGTGGCGGTGCTGTTCGGCGGCAAAAGCGCCGAGCGCGAGGTGTCGCTCAATTCGGGCAATGCCGTGCTTGCAGCGCTACAAAGTGCGGGCGTCGATGCGTTCGGCATTGATGTAGGCGACGATTTCATCTCACGCATCACGCAAGAAAAAATCGACCGCGCCTTTATCATTCTTCACGGCCGTGGCGGCGAAGACGGCAGCATGCAAGGTCTGCTGGAGTGCCTGGGCATTCCTTACACCGGCAGCGGCATCCTCGCGTCGGCGTTGGCCATGGACAAGCTGCGCACCAAACAGGTGTGGCACAGCCTGGGTATTCCGACCCCGCGTCACGCCGTTCTGGCCACTGAGGCTGATTGTATTTGCGCGGCGAAGGAACTGAGCTTCCCTTTGATCGTCAAACCGGCCCATGAAGGTTCAAGTATCGGTATGGCCAAAGTGAACAACGTTGATGAATTGATCAGCGCGTGGGCCGAGGCCAGTAAGTACGACTCGCAAGTATTGGTAGAGCAATGGATCACTGGTCCCGAGTTCACCATCGCCACCCTGCGTGATCAGGTGTTGCCACCGATTGCGCTGGGCACTCCGCATACGTTCTACGACTACGACGCCAAGTACGTGGCCAACGACACTCAGTACCGGGTGCCGTGCGGTCTTGATGAAGCCAAGGAAAAAGAACTGATGGACCTGACGGCCAAGGCCTGTGAGGCGATTGGTATTGCCGGGTGGGGCCGTCTGGACGTGATGCAGGATGCCGAAGGGCAATTCTGGCTGCTTGAGGTCAACACTGCCCCGGGCATGACTGATCACAGCCTGGTGCCGATGGCGGCCAAGGCTGCCGGTCTGGATTTCCAGCAACTGGTGTTGTCGATTCTGGCCGCCAGTGTTGAAGAGTCGCGAGGTTAAGACCATGCAAGGCGCATCGCTTCGTCATCAGCAACCTGTCCCCGGCCGCAAGCCGGTGCCTCGGGGTGCAAGCCGAATGGTGGCTAAAGAGCCGATGTCGGGGCGTCTGCCAAAAGCCAATTTCGGCTTTTTGAAGATACTGTTTTGGCCGGTGTTGTTGGTTGTGTTGGGTTTTGGCACTTACGAAGGTGCGCAACGGTTGATGCCGTACGCGGACCGCCCGATCAGCAATATCAACGTGCAGGGTGATTTGACTTATATCAGCCAGCAAGCCGTGCAGCAGCGCATTGCCCCCTACATGGCCGCGAGCTTCTTCACGGTAGATCTGGAAGGCATGCGCACCGAGCTTGAGCAAATGCCATGGATTGCCCACGCAGAAGTACGCCGCGTTTGGCCTGATCAGGTGGTCATTCGCCTTGAAGAGCAGCTGCCGGTTGCTCGTTGGGGTGATGCAGCCTTGCTCAACAACCAGGGGCAGGCATTTACCCCGCGTGAACTGGCCAATTACGAGCACTTGCCGCAGTTGTTTGGCCCACAGCGGGCTCAGCAGCAAGTGATGCAGCAGTATCAGGTGTTAAGCCAGATGCTGCGTCCGATGGGCTTTTCTATCGCCCGTCTGGAGCTGCGTGAGCGCGGTAGCTGGTTCCTGACCACTGGAGCTGGCAGTGCAGGGCCAGGAATCGAGCTGCTGTTGGGGCGCGATCACCTGGTAGAGAAAATGCGTCGATTCATAGCCATCTATGACAAGACGCTTAAAGAACAGATTACGAACATAGCGCGCATTGATTTGCGTTACGCCAACGGATTGGCCGTCGGCTGGCGGGAACCTGTGGCACCCACGATAGCCCAACCCGCTGTCGCGAAGAATTAAGAAGAGGCAGGACCCATGGCAAACGTGCAAAGCGGAAAAATGATCGTCGGTCTCGATATCGGCACCTCCAAGGTGGTGGCGCTGGTGGGCGAGGTCGGTGAAGACGGCACGATCGAAATCGTCGGTATTGGCACGCATCCGTCCCGGGGCCTGAAAAAGGGCGTGGTGGTGAACATCGAGTCCACCGTGCAATCGATCCAGCGCGCCATCGAAGAAGCGCAGCTGATGGCCGGTTGCCGGATTCACTCGGCATTCGTCGGCGTTGCCGGTAGCCACATCCGCAGCCTGAACTCCCACGGCATCGTGGCGATCCGCGATCGTGAAGTCAGTGCGGCCGATTTGGAGCGCGTTCTCGACGCCGCACAGGCTGTCGCGATTCCTGCAGACCAGCGTGTGCTGCACACACTCGCGCAGGATTACGTGATCGATAACCAGGAAGGCGTGCGTGAGCCGCTGGGCATGTCGGGCGTGCGGCTGGAAGCCAAGGTGCACGTGGTGACCTGTGCGGTAAATGCCGCCCAGAACATCGAGAAGTGTGTACGCCGTTGTGGCCTTGAGGTAGATGACATCATCCTTGAGCAACTGGCCTCGGCTTACTCCGTTCTCACCGATGACGAAAAAGAGCTGGGCGTCTGCCTGGTCGACATCGGCGGCGGCACGACGGACATCGCCATTTTCACCGAAGGTGCTATCCGCCATACGGCAGTGATCCCGATTGCGGGTGATCAGGTGACCAACGACATCGCGATGGCTTTGCGTACTCCTACTCAGTACGCCGAAGAAATCAAAATCCGTTACGCCTGCGCACTGGCCAAACTGGCGGGTGCCGGTGAAACCATCAAGGTACCAAGCGTGGGCGATCGTCCTCCGCGCGAGCTCTCTCGTCAGGCGTTGGCCGAAGTGGTCGAGCCGCGTTACGACGAGCTCTTCACCCTGATTCAGGCGGAGCTGCGTCGCAGCGGCTACGAAGACCTGATTCCGGCAGGCATCGTCCTGACCGGCGGCACTTCGAAAATGGAAGGCGCAGTTGAACTGGCGGAAGAAATCTTCCACATGCCGGTGCGTCTGGGCGTTCCGCACAGCGCCAAAGGCTTGTCTGATGTTGTGCGCAATCCGATTTACTCCACCGCTGTGGGCTTGTTGCTGTACGGACTGCAAAAGCAGTCGGACGGTATTTCCATATCGGGTATCAGCAACCGCGACAACTACAGCAGTGATGAACAGAAAGCCCCTGTATTCGAGCGCCTCAAGCGCTGGGTGCAGGGCAACTTTTAAAGCATGAGCAGTAAAAGATTCAAAGCGGTAGAAGTAGGCGAAAAAAACTAGAGAACTGTAAGGAGAGGGACCATGTTCGAACTCGTAGACAACATCCCGCAAAGCCCGGTAATCAAGGTTATCGGTGTTGGTGGTGGCGGTGGCAATGCTGTTAACCACATGGTTAAGAGCAACATCGAAGGTGTGGAATTCATCTGCGCCAACACTGACGCGCAAGCGCTCAAAAGCATCGGCGCGCGTACCATCCTGCAATTGGGCACCGGTGTGACCAAGGGCCTGGGTGCCGGCGCAAACCCTGAGGTCGGTCGTCAGGCCGCTCTGGAAGACCGCGAGCGCATCGCAGAAGTGCTGCAGGGCACCAATATGGTGTTCATCACCACGGGTATGGGCGGTGGTACCGGTACCGGTGCTGCGCCGATCATTGCCGAAGTGGCCAAGGAAATGGGCATCCTCACCGTTGCGGTGGTGACACGTCCGTTCCCGTTCGAAGGTCGCAAGCGCATGCAGATTGCTGACGAAGGTATTCGTCTGCTGTCCGAAAGCGTTGACTCGTTGATCACGATTCCGAACGAGAAATTGCTGACCATCCTGGGCAAGGACGCGAGCCTGCTGTCTGCGTTTGCCAAGGCTGATGACGTGTTGGCTGGTGCCGTTCGCGGTATTTCCGACATCATCAAGCGTCCGGGCATGATCAACGTCGACTTTGCCGACGTGCGTACCGTGATGAGCGAAATGGGCATGGCGATGATGGGCACTGGCTGCGCCAGCGGTCCGAATCGTGCACGTGAAGCGACCGAAGCGGCCATTCGCAACCCGTTGCTCGAAGACGTAAACCTGGAAGGCGCTCGCGGCATCCTGGTTAACATCACTGCCGGTCCTGACCTGTCCCTGGGTGAGTACTCCGACGTGGGTAGCATCATCGAAGCCTTTGCTTCCGAGCACGCGATGGTCAAAGTGGGCACCGTGATCGATCCGGACATGCGCGATGAACTGCACGTGACCGTGGTAGCGACCGGTTTGGGCGCGAAAATCGAGAAGCCGGTCAAGGTCATTGATAACGTGCAAGCTTCCTACGCACCTTCTCAGGCACATACTGCCCCTGCTCGTCAGGACGTACGTACCGAGCGTCAGGAGCAGCCAGTGGTTAATTACCGCGATCTGGACCGTCCTACCGTTATGCGTAATCAGGCTCAGCAGGGGGCAACAACCGCTGCCAAACTGAATCCGCAAGACGATCTGGACTATCTGGACATCCCGGCTTTCCTGCGTCGACAGGCTGATTAATGAAATCAATCAGGGGGATTAAGGTGATTGGTATTCAGCAAAGGCTCGGTCTGCTATTATCGCCAGCCTTTGTTGATACCAGTTCGCAATTTGCGCTGAAGCGGCCAATGCCATGATTAAACAACGCACCCTGAAAAATATTATCCGTGCCACAGGTGTCGGCCTGCACTCCGGTGAGAAGGTCTACCTGACCCTCAAACCTGCGCCTGTGGATACCGGCATCGTGTTTTGTCGTGCAGACCTTGACCCTGTGGTGCAGATTCCTGCTCGCGCGGAAAACGTCGGCGAGACGACGATGTCGACCACGTTGGTCAACGGTGATGTAAAAGTAGACACGGTAGAGCACTTGCTCTCGGCCATGGCTGGCCTGGGGATCGATAACGCCTACGTCGAACTCTCCGCGTCTGAAGTCCCGATTATGGACGGTAGCGCCGGGCCTTTCGTGTTTCTGATTCAATCGGCGGGCCTGGAAGAACAGGACGCGCCGAAGAAGTTCATTCGAATCCTGCGTGAAGTGACAGTAGAAGATGGCGACAAGCGCGCCACTTTTGTCCCTTTCGAAGGCTTTAAGGTGAGCTTCGAGATCGATTTCGATCACCCGGTTTTCCATAACCGTACCCAAAGTGCAAGCGTGGATTTTTCCAGCACTTCGTTTGTTAAAGAAGTCAGCCGCGCCCGTACTTTCGGTTTTATGAGTGACATCGAGTACCTGCGCAAGCACAACCTTGCACTCGGCGGTAGCGTAGAAAACGCCATCGTGGTTGATGCTAACGGTGTTCTGAACGAAGACGGCCTTCGCTATGAAGACGAATTCGTGAAGCACAAGATTCTCGACGCCATTGGTGACCTTTACCTCTTGGGCAATAGCCTGATAGGTGAGTTCAAGGGCTTCAAGTCTGGCCATGCACTGAACAACCAGCTGCTTCGCAAGCTGATTGAACAGAAAGATGCATGGGAAGTCGTGACCTTTGAAGATGCCAGCACGGCACCGATCTCGTACATGCGTCCGGTTGCAGCAGTTTAAGTAAAAACTTCTTTCTCTAGTTTTGAAGGCCACCCTCGGGTGGCTTTTTTTATGGTGCGCATTCGTGCCGTCGCGGCAGTTAAAGCGTTTCGGGGCTAGGCTTGATCGCATTTAGGCCCGTTTCGTTGATCGCTACGACCCGGTTTCTCCCCCCTTTCTTGGCTTGGTACAGGGCTTTGTCCGCCATGCTTAACAACACTTGAACCTCATCTTTCGGCTTGGCATAACAGGTACACGCCCCCAGGCTGATCGTGAGGTTTTGCTTGCCCTGTGGCACAGGCTCCATGGCATTGACTGATGAGCGGATTTCTTCAGCCAATTGTCGGGCGCCCGCAGCATCTGTATCGGCCAGCACTACGGCAAATTCCTCACCGTCATAACGAGTTGCCAGGTCTCGTGGCCGACGCATGTGCGTGTTGATGACTTTCGCAACTCGACGAATAGCCTCATCACCGGTCTGATGCCCGTGGAGGTCGTTAAAGTGTTTGAAGTGATCAATATCAATCATCAAAAGCGAGACTGGCCGGCCTGTGCGCTGTGCAAAACGCCATTCTTCGGCAAGCGTTTTATCCAGAAAACGGCGATTGGCCAACCCGCTCAAAGGATCCGTAAAGGTAAGTTCATCGAGCGAGCGTTCTGCCTGTTGGCGCAAGTTCAGTTCATGCATTAACAGCAAAGTCAGCCAGATAATGCCCAGGCACAGCAGCAAGGTGGTGGTTCCAATCAGTAAGGCCGTATGCCACCAATTACTGAAAATATATTCTGTAGATAAGCCCACCACGACCACGATAGGCAAGTTGTAAACCTGGGAGAAGTTGTAGAGCCGCGACGCTTGATAGATTTCAGAGAGGGCGATAAAGCTACCGTAACCCTCATTCAGCAGTCGCACGTAGTTAGGGTGGCTGCCCAAATCCTCTCCCGTACTGATGGAGGGGATCGGTGGGTATTGCACCAGCATGATGCCGTCAGTGCGAAAGAGACTTATGCGACCATCGGGGCCCAGGTCCAGGCCGCGTAACAGGTTAGTGAAGTAATCCAGCTTCATCTGAGCAACGGCCACACCCGCAAAAGCGCCGTCCGGCGTGGACATGCGTCGGGAAAAACGGATGCTCCAGTCGCCATTTTTACCGCTGGTTTGAAACGGCCGGCTGATGAAGATCTCTGCACTGTCCAGTTCGCGATGTACCTTAAACCAAGGCTCCTCGGTCACGTGCGGGCCCAGGACGACGTCCGGTATTGAAGTCGCAATCACGTTGCCCGCTGCATTGAGCACATAAAAGCCGTCGTTAGAGGGCAGGTTGCTGGCTGTGTGAAATAGCAGGGTGTTTTGAAGGGGGGCGGGAAACGAATCGAGGGCACGGCTTTGGAACAAATTGATCAAGCTCATCAGCGTTGTGTCGTAAAGCGATACGGTATTGCGTAACTCACGATCAATCAGTTGCACAAGATTAAACGCTGAGCGCGTGGCCTCTTGTTCAGTGTTGCGGTATTCGCGCACCAAAAAATAACTGACGATGCACAGAGTTGACGCCACGAGCAGGGCAGTTGCAATTATCAATCGGCGCCGCGTGAGGGCCTGTGTGCGAACGTAGAATGAAATAGCTCGACCCTCACTGATATCCACGGCGCCGGGATGAGACACAACCAAGAAGCTCAAGGCCAGCAAGAGCCAGCCTTGAGCTCATCGTTTAAAACACGTCCAGAGGATAGTCGATGATTACACGGTATTCATCAACATCGTTATCCACTGTTTGGTAAGCCGTGTTACCGCGGTTGGTCGCCCAGCGCAGGCTGACTGCGAGGTCTTTGGCTTTACCATCCTGAATCACATATTTGAGGCCCAGATCGCGTTCCCAGTGGTGAGCATTTTTACCTTCGGGGTTATACCAATTGCCATACCCGATGCTGTTGGGGTCGGCTTTGGTCAAGTCCAGTTCGCCACGAGAGTACGAAACGCTTGAGGTCAGGCCTGCGATCCCAATGCCAGCGAAGTCGTATTCGTATTGCAGCTTCCACGAGCGTTCGTTCGGGCCGTTGAAGTCTGAATATTGCTGTGAGTTGTCCAGATAGACGCTGTCGCCTTCATTGATGTAGTCAAACGGTGTATCACCATTTACTCGCTGATACACCGCTGTCACGGTGTGACCCGCCATTGCCAGCGCCAAGTGAAGGCTGAACGTGTTGTTGTCGATGTCGCCGAGCAGCGCTTTGCCGCTGTTCTCAGTGTGATAGAAATGCACGCCGGGGTTTAGGCTGATGCTATCAGTCAGCGCGTGGGTGTAGTCCAGATCATAGTAGTACTGGTTCCATACATCCTTGAGTTGCGCGGCATACAGGTTGCTGGTGATCTCTGGAATTCCGCTCCAGGATACGCCTGCCCAAGTCAGGTGCTTGGTGGTCTGATCGCCGAGGTCGCCATACGTGGTGGTCAGCCGGCGCATACCGCTTTGATCGTAAGGTTTGTCGAAGCTGACCTGACCGCCTTCCAGCATCCAGCCTTCGAAGCTGGTGTTGGTCAGACTGACGCCTTGAAAGGTCTGCGGCAACATGCGGGTTTCACCGCCTGCAATCACCGGGTTGGTCAAAAACAGATCGCCGGCTTTAAGTTCCGTGTCAAACGCACGGATCTTCAGCGCGGCCCCACCGGACGAGAACGAGGTTGGCGCTTTGCCATTGCCATCACTCACCGGCAGGATGCTGCTGCCATCGGTACCGCCGCCACCGTCGAGCTTGAGGCCCAGCATGCCGTAGGCATCCAGGCCAAAGCCGACAACGCCCTGAGTGAAGCCGGATTCGAATTTAGCGATAAACCCTTGGCCCCACTCCTTGCTGTCATCAGCATGGGGGCTGCGGATGTCGTGGTTCATATAGTAGTTGCGGGCGTGCAGGTTAAGGCTGGAGCCTTCAATGAAACCGTCTTTTGCGGTTTCGTCGTCGGCGTGGGCAAAGGTTGGGATCGTTGCAGCCAGGGCAATGAATAACGGACTGAGTTTAAGTGAAGACTTCACCAGTGAGTTGCTCCTTGAGAGTGGCGGCAGTTGTTATTTTCGTTGAGTAGTCGGTTCTTGTTCTAAGGCACGCCTGGGTGGGCCGCAGCTTTTTTCGAAACAAAAAAAAGCCGCTATGATAGCGGCTTTTGAAACAGTTGGTCACATTAGTGACGTGTGACCCACTGCGACGGGAAGTCTTGGAGCGTCGAATCAGCTGTCTTTCGCTTCATCGGTGGTGCTGGCTTTAGCTTGTGTTTGCTGAGGCTGCGCATCGTTTTGATGCTGTGCTGTCAGCTCTGCCTGGTGCTGTTCAAAGGCTGCTGCACGGGCCGCATTTTGGGCGACGAATGCAGGTGACTCTTCCGCCATGGCCAGGGGCGACAACAACAAAGATGACAAAACGAAAACGCTAGCCATACCCATACTGCTGGACATTTCAAAGACCTTCTTGCTGAGCAAGTTCTGTGTGGTTGAGACAAATTTATAGCGGGAGGAGGGGACGAAAAAGCCTTGTTTTGAACAAGGACTTTTGCGGTTTAGGTAACAAAGCGCAGGTGAGGGGGGGTATTGCTCATTGAATACGCAGGTACGGGGGAATACCGGGACTCTTTCGGGATTTAAAATTTTCAGTTCAGCAACGCTTGCGGGGAGGCTTTTGCAATTTTACGATTTCAAGTGGCGGCCAGGGCTTATGCGGATTACTGCTACAAATAGGGATTGATATTTAGTTTGTTGCAGATGGAAAGTTGTGGTGGAAACAATACTCAATGGTGTAAGTAATCACAGTTGTCGAAACTTATCTTTCAGCTATCGAATCGCTATAAGTTAGCGAGGGCATTATTGAAGGCGCGGGTAGTTTCCGCTTGCCGTGGCATTCTATTAAAAGTCGGGTGTTTGATGCTTATTCTAACCCTCTCCCGGCTGTTCATGGTGAACTGTAAAATAAGCAGTGTTAGGAAAAGGGATGCTGGTTGATTTTACTCAAAAGAAGACAGGAGTCACCTGAGGGTAACGCTTGTCAGGGGACTCCTAGACCTTGGTGTTTATTAAATGGCCTTGACAGTAATGGTCTTGGAATCGCTTAGGCCAGGATAGGTGGCCCTCAGGGTCAGATCGAAGGTCTGGGTTACAATTCCTTTGACCCTACAGATCCGGTGGTTGCTAAGGGCAAGGGTCATGTCTGGCATTGCTGGGTTGGTGGACATCGTCCACTCCACGGTACCTTCTGAGACGATCCGGCGGTCGGCATCAAATACGGTGGCGTTTGTGCCGATATTACATTCCGTACCGATAGGTGTATCCGTCAAGCCGCTACCGCCAATCACAAGTTCTGTAGCGACGCCTGCCTGTGTATCGCTACTTTTCGTGCTATTAATATCGCTCATGATAACCACCTTGTTCGTTAAGTTAAGGGCCGGTTTGTACTTGCATTCGCTCGGTGCTATAAAGCGTGTTAGTTGTAAGTGGACGGTATTTAAATTGCACGTTAAGTATGTAAGTGGGCAGAAATAGCGTCTACTGTCATTGTTGACAGGTGCTTGGGGATACCCTTCTTGGCAGAAGGGGGCGTGTTTTGCTTGAAAAGTTTATAGAATTCAGGACTTTGTTAAGTCATCCATGAGTGACATTATTAAATCCTAACTATTTGGGGGCGGTAAAATCAGGCTGAACGTATTCTTGCCATTGCGGCTTGACACAAGCACTTAGCCACCATGCATTTGAGCAATCGCCTTGACGATAGCCAGTCCCAGACCGTGATTGGCGCTGCTGTTATGGTGTGAGGTATCGACACGATAAAAACGCTCAAACAAGTGAGCGAGATCCACGCCGGGGGTTAGGGTGATGCTATCAGTCAGCGCGTGGGTGTAGTCCGCATCGTAGTAATACTGGTTCCATACATCCTTGAGTTGCGCGGCATACTGGCCAAAGCCGACATCGCCCTGAGTGAAGCCGGATTCGAATTTAGCGATAAACCCTTGGCCCCTCTCCTTGCTGTCATCAGCATGGGGGCTAGTAGTTACGGGCGTGCAGGTTAAGGCTGGAGCCTTCAATGAAACCGTCTTTGGCGGTTTCGTCGTCGGCGTGGGCAAAGGTTGGGATCGTTGCAGCCAGGGCAATGAATAACCGACTGAGTTTAAGTGAAGACTTCATCAGTGAGTTGCTTCTTGAGAGTGGCGGCAGTTGTTATTTTCGTTGAGTAGTCAGTTCTTGTTCTAAGGCACGCCTGGGTGGGCCGCAGCTTTTTTCGAAACAAAAAAAAGCCGCTTTGATAGCGGCTTTTGAAACAGTTGGTCACATTAGTGACGTGTGACCCACTGCGACGGGAAGTCTTGGAGCGTCGAATCAGCTGTCTTTCGCTTCATCGGTGGTGCTGGCTTTAGCTTGTGTTTGCTGAGGCTGCACATCGTTTTGATGCTGTGCTGTCAGCTCTGCCTGGTTCTGTTCAAAGGCTGCTGCACGGGCCGCATTTTGGGCGACGAATGCAGGTGATTCTTCCGCCATGGCCAGGGGCGACAACAACAAAGATGACAAAACGAAAACGCTAGCCATACCCATACTGCTGGACATTTCAAAGACCTTCTTGCTGAGCAAGTTCTGTGTGGTTGAGACAAATTTATAGCGGTATGGGGGGGCGAAAAAGCCCTGATTTTAACAAGGACTTTTGCGTTTTGAGTAACAAAGGCTGAAAGGTGCAGGGTAGAGCTGTGCTCGGTTTCAGTGGCGCGTCTGTAGCGGCTGACGAGAAATGCCTGACACACCGAGGGCCTCATGGTGCGACCGCTTCGCGCTCGAACGCAGCCTTCGGCAGCGGCTACAACGCGCACGTAGCCGCTGCCGAGGTACGAAGGCTGCGATCGGCGGCAAAGCCGTCGTAAAACCTGACAAACCGAGGCGTCCCATTGTACGAACGCTTCGCGCTCGATCGCAGCCTTCGGCAGCGGCTACAACACGCATGTAGCCGCTGCCGAGGCACGAAGGCTGCGATCGGCGGCAAAGCCGTCGTAAAACCTGACACACCGAGGCGTCCCATTGCGAACGCTTCGCGCTCGAACGCAGCCTTCGGCAGCGGCTACAACACGCATGTAGCCGCTGCCGAGGCACGAAGGCTGCCATCGGCGGCAAAGCCGTCGTAAAACCTGACACACCGAGGCGTCCCATTGTGCGACCGCTACGCGCTCAATCGCAGCCTTCGGCAGCGGCTACAACGCGCACGTAGCCGCTGCCGAGGCACGAAGGCTGCGATCGGCGGCAAAGCCGTCTTAAAACCTGACACACCGAGGCGTCTCATTGCGACCGCTACGCGCTCAATCGCAGCCTTCGGCAGCGGCTACAACACGCATGTAGCCGCTGCCGAGGCACGAAGGCTGCGATCGGCTGCAAAGCCGTCGCAAAACCTGACACACCGAGGCATCCCATTGTGCGACCGCTTCGCGCTCGAACGCAGCCTCGCACTACTCGTCAGCTGCTACGAGGATTTGCACTCCACTCTTCTGCTTAATGTGCGTCTGTCGTGTTTTCAGGCTCTGAAAACTTGACCTTGTAATAATCCATCAGGCTTTGCCCTTGGCTAAGGGCCAAATTCACTTCGGCGCTTTCTTGCACTAATTCTGCGCTGGGCTGAGCGTGTTGTTCGGCGGGTAAAGGTTTCGACCATTCACGAATCGATTCGGGGAAGGCAGCCTTCGGGCGGGTGTTTATCCATTGGGAAAACCGGCAAGGCAATGTCCAACCGCTGCAAAACTGAATGGTCAAAAAGCCAAACGCATACACCGGCCAGGAGTGCATTTCGCGGTATACCCCTCGGCACATATGGAAGTACGCCACGGTGCCTTCTTGAAACTCTTGGTCTATCAGTAATGGCGTTGGCAAGGCATCCGGGCCTTGCTCCATATACACCCGCAGCGCTTCCCATTCGCTGAGGGCCAAACTTGGATGACCTGTGGCCAGCGTCAACCACACCACTTCGCCGCTGGTGCTGTCACGCAACCCAATCATCAGGGAGTAGCTGGCCATCACGGCGTATTGGGTAACAACGGTGCCCGCTGTGACACTGGCAATGACTTCTTCCCAGGGAACAATCAGTGGAGGTTGGCCTTTTTCTCGGACGTAAACGACTTCTCGGCGTTGGCGGTTGAAACGGACTGGGGGTTGGGAAGTTATTTGGTGAATGCTTTTATAAAGGGGAACGCCAGCTAGTATCATCAAGATGGTTATAAAACCCCAAAAGTAATAATTAGGAAGCACCAAAGTAAGTAATATCTCAAACGGTGAATGCCCATAATCAATATAATCATGAACACCTAAACCCAGCCCTGTTATGAAAAATAATATCACCATAAACATGATTGATCCTACAGGAGCTCTTACAGCAAACTCTAATCCCTTGACACCCTGAGCGAAATCCAAAAAAATCTCATTCACCTCTCGATGCATTTGCAACCCAGTAAAAGGAGCGGCTCCAGTAGGCAAGGGCTTTGGGGAAAGATAAAACGCTTCTGTGCCGTTTTTATTTTCAAAATCTCCGGCATGCGGTAACCGATTGTATTTAGAATCACCCACTTTGTTCACCCGTAGGCTCAGGCTCTGAAAACTTAACCTTGTAATAGTCCATCAGGCTTTGCCCTTGGCTAAGGGCCAAATTCACTTCGGCGCTTTCTTGCACTAATTCTGCGCTGGGCTGAGCGTGTTGATCGGCAGGTAAAGGTTTCGACCATTCACGAATCGAATCGGGGAAGGCAGCCTTCGGGCGGGTGTTTATCCATTCGGAAAACCGACAAGGCAATGTCCAACCGCTGCAAAATTGAATGGTCAAAAAGCCAAACGCATACACCGGCCAGGAGTGCATTTCGCGGTATACCCCTCGGCACATATGGAAGTACGCCACGGTGCCTTCTTGAAACTCTTGGTCTATCAGTAATGGCGTTGGCAAGGCATCCGGGCCTTGCTCCATATACACCCGCAGCGCTTCCCATTCGCTGAGGGCCAAACTTGGATGACCTGTGGCCAGCGTCAACCACACCACTTCGCCGCTGGTGCTGTCACGCAACCCAATCATCAGGGAATAGCTGGACATCACGGCGTATTGGGTAACAAGGGTGCCCGCTGTGACACTGGCAATGACTTCTTCCCAGGGAACAATCAGAGGAGGTTGACCTTTTTCTCGGACGTAAACGACTTCGCGGCGTTGGCGGTTAAAGCGGATAGGGGGTGTAGAGGTTATGTGATGGATGCTTCGGTAAAGGGGAACACCTGCCATGATCATTAGAACTATAAGAAAACCCCACATTAAAGGATTTTGAATAAATTCAAACAAAGTACTCCAAAACGGCCGACCATGACTAAAAACTGAATACGCTAAAATAACATTCACTACGGCAAAGAAAATTGCCATAGACACTATAGAGCCTAATGAAGCTCGAACAGCGAACTCCAAGCCTCTGACACCCTGAGCAAAATCCAAATAAACATCATTTACCTCTCTATGCATTTGCAACCCAGTAAAAGGAGCGACTCCTGTAGGCAAGGGCTTTGGGGAAAGATAAAACGCTTCTGTGCCGTTTTTATTTTCAAAATCCCCGGCATGCGGTAACCGATTGTATTTAGAATCACCCATTATTTTCACCCGTAGGCTCAGGCTCTGAAAACTTAACCTTGTAATAGTCCATCAGGCTTTGCCCTTGGCTAAGGGCCAAATTCACTTCGGCGCTTTCTTGCACTAATTCTGCGCTGGGCTGAGCGTGTTGTTCGGCGGGTAAAGGTTTCGACCATTCACGAATCGATTCGGGGAAGGCAGCCTTCGGGCGGGTGTTTATCCATTGGGAAAACCGGCAAGGCAATGTCCAACCGCTGCAAAACTGAATGGTCAAAAAGCCAAACGCATACACCGGCCAGGAGTGCATTTCGCGGTAAACCCCCCGGCACATATGGAAGTAGGCCACGGTGCCTTCTTGAAACTCTTCGTCTATCAGTAATGGCGTTGGCAAGGCATCCGGGCCTTGCTCCATATACACCCGCAGCGCCTCCCATTCGCTGATAGCCAGACTTGGATGACCTGTGGACAGTGTCAACCACACCACTTCGCCGCTGTTGCTGTCACGCAGCCCAATCCTCAGGGAGTAGCTGGACATAACGGCGTATTGGGTAACAAGGGTGCCCGCTGTGACACAGGCAATGACTTCTTCCCAGGGAACAATCAGAGGAGGTTGGCCTTTTTCTCGGACGTAGACGACTTCTCGGCGTTGGCGGTTGAAACGAATCGGGGTGTTGGAGCTTATTTGGTGGATAGTTTGATACAGGGGAACGCCATACATAATCATAAGAATGGCTAGGAATCCCCATAAATAATAATTTGGAAGAACTAAATTAAGAAAAACTCTAAAAGGTGAAAATCCATACTCTACATATTCATGAATCCCCAATGCCAACCCTGAAATACAAAAAAAGATAACCATAAACATTATCGATCCCACAGCAGCTCTAACCATAAACTCAAAACTGCTGGCGCCCTGACCAAAATCTAGATAAACGTCATTTACATCTCTATGCATTCGCAACCCATTAAAAGGAGCGGCTCCCGTCGGCAAGGGCATGGGAGAAAGATAAAACGCTTCTGTGCCGTGTTTATTTTCAAAATCCCCGGCATGAGGTAAGCGTTCATATTTTGGCTCATTCATTGAGGTGCTCCAGCTTTAGCTCATACCCTTCAACAGTTCCAATATGAGGGACGCCCGCAACTCCTTTAATGGGCGCATTAACACTCCCAAGATCCAAAGGAATTCGGTATTGCAGAAATAAATTGTTATTGTTAAGTGGTTTGATTGCCAGTTCAGGCTGGACCGAAATCCGCATTAAGAGCATTGCTTGTGGACCACACCATTCATACGGTAAGTTGATCTGCACTGCGAGAGGGAAATTACTAACAAGCTTGCAGCTTTTGCGAACTTCTTCACCGACTTCTTTCAGGGCGGTGAAATTATCTCGTTGCCACTGTGCTGTAAATTCAATTGGTTTTTCCGCCAAAGCCCGTACATTCATGCCCGGAAAACTCACGGTCAAAGTACGAAAACTGTCCAATTCATCTTCAGGCTGCTTAATACCTTGATCTGTAATAATTGGCTGCAATGTAGCCTCGGCTAACCGTTGCGCATGGGTGGGCCAATCCCATTCTTGATCTTCATTCCCCCAGCAACAGTTCAACAACCATCGCTGGTTTTCATCAAGATTGTAATATTTATAAATAGTCTCCCCTCCGAAACTCAACGCCATAAAACCTAGCATCCATGGTGTGAGTCTGGCGGTATTGAACATGTAGCGGCTATTGCCCAATGCCCAAGCTTCACCCAACGCTTTTGCACCCTGATGTTTTGCTACGGCAACTAAACGATAATCCATTATGGTTTTTACCGTCCACATGCCTGTTGATACGCTATTACCTGTATCTCCACTCAGCGCTATAAATGCTCCGGCCCTTTCACCAACACTACCTGTACGAATGGCTGAAATCCATTTGTTGAAATTGCTTATCGATATACCCAGTGTTGAGAGAAAAGATAATGGAGCGATAATAATCCCAACCCCTAAACCCAGCTTCCCCATTTTCACTGCCAATAACATTCCATTGGCATTTCCACTGCCTAATTGAACAGCCTTGAATGCTTTGTCGATGATAGCGATATGCACGCTCTGATAAACCGATAAAGCCGATGCCCCTGTCCCCGATATAACTCCCATGCCAATTAATACTTCTTTAACACCTCCCACGCCTGATTGCTTCCCCCACACCACCCATGCATCCCTCAATGCCTGCGTCTGCCATAACATCAATGCCAGCGGCAGCCAGCCACTTTTAAACGCTGCCACGCCCGCGTGGCCTTCGCCGTAGCCTCCGCGCACTCCGGAGCGCAGCCGTTTTATCTCTTCATCCAGATAAGCTTGTTGACGAGGCTCAAGATCGAGTTTGACCCCAATAAATCCGGCCGACTGGCTGCTGGTGACCGTCAGGCTGCTTTGTATCTGTTGCACCAACTGCCAGCGCTGCGAGCGGGCTTCGTTCCACAAGTTGTAGTAACGCTCAACATTGAGCCGGGCACGTTCTCGCTGCAGGTCGCTGAGGTACCTGCGGTTGCTGTCTTTTTGGGACAGTTTGAAGTTGTACTTGTAGGTGTCTTCGTTTTTCAGCAACACATTCAGGTTGGCAAGGCGGATGCTGAACTCCTGCACGTGCTGTGCACTGGCCACGTGTAAGGTCGCGCCTGAATGTTCAAGTGCGATCAGACCGGCTAAACGATGAGCGCGGTTGGTGACGGTGTTTAAATCGTCCAGATGCGCTTTGAGCGTGGGGTTGTTCAGTTCGGTTTGTAGTTTGATCAGCCATTGCTCTGTGCGCAGCGCGGCCGCAGGCGCATAGATGGCCTGCACCAACTGGCTGTTGTTGGACGCTTGCTGATTGAGCGTCACGCTGTTACCCCAATACCGCCCCATCAGTTCACTCACTTGCACCCGGTGGGCTTGGGCCTTGGTAATGTTTTCCTGCGCGTGGAGGCTGTCATCCAGAAGCTTGATGAGGTCGGGCGCTTTGCTGTTGAGAAAGGCCCAATCCAGTCGGCTGCCGAAGGCGGGCAACAGGTAGTACGGGTGCGCGTGCAAGTATTCGCTGACCGCTTCAAGGCTTTCATCGGTGCGGCACAGGTCGCGCAGGCAGTTGTGCTCGGCCACCAGCACGGCGAGCAGTTGTTCTTCGATACTGGGGTCGTAGGCCCACAAGCTACGGTGCATGTCACCGCGGGTTAACAGGTGCGTGCGGTCGACGGTGATGCGGTCCAGTCGGGCGGTCCAACGCTTGATGTGCACCCGTTGCGCTTCGAGGTAGGCGGTCATTTCCTGGTGCCGGACCAAATCATGAATGCCGCGAGCGCCCAACCCTTTGCCTTGCAGCGTCGCATCGCCGTGGTCTTGCAGGGCTTCGATGTCGTCTTCCAGTTCGTCATGCAGCGGTTGGCCAAGGGCGTCGTGCATGGCCTGTTTTTTGTCGTCCATGGTTTGTCGAACCGCCCGGCTGTTGGCGTCGTAACCTTGGCCGGGGTAGGCAGCTTTTTCCGGGCTGGCACTGCTGGGCAGGCCTTTTAACGTATTGCGCGCATTCAAGTAGGCGTAAATCGCTTCACGCTGTTGCGCTGTGGTTTTTTCGAACAGTTTGGGGCTCACCCCCGCGCTCGGGGCGCTTTGGTCGTTCAGGACCATGAGGGTTTCGATGTAGCTGCCCACCAGGTATTTCAGTTCATGTTTTTCCTTGGCCACCCACTCATCGATCCAGCTCACCACGGTGTCTTGTTCTTCGGCCAGGTCGCGCATGACCCCAAGGGTGTCGTTGAACACCAAATACAGATGGTCATATTCGTAGGCCGCCAGCATCTGGCGTTTGACGACGGCAATGGGGGTCTTTTTGAACAGGGGCGTGTCTTCCCAGACGTAGTCCTGGGTTTCCTGCGGGTGAAAGCCTTCTGACGGAGCAATGCTTGAGGGCGCTTCGGCGACTTCGGCCAGCCACTGCTTGGCTTGCGCGTCGGTCAGCAAATGCGTCCCGCCTTTGACGCAGTCGGCGCTGCTCAAGTCGACGCATTGCATGAAGTGATCGCGGTCGGGGCGGCTGTCGATCATTTTTGAGCATTTGTGGGCCGTCCATTGAACCTCGCTGTAGGCGATGTGCAACGTGGTGGCGCGTGAGAACAGCAACACGTGTTGCGTTTCCATGCCTTGGCGGTGGTCCTGGCTGGCCTCGTTGCCTTGCCAGACAAATTGGCTGACCTCACCGTTTTCAACCCGGTATTCGTGCAGGTAGCCGCTGGTGTTGTCGATCACGTACAGCCAGCCATCTCGCACCAGACGTATGCCCATTGGCCGTGAGGTGGTCTGGTAAGGCAAAGACAACGCCGCCGCCGGGTCGAGCCGCTCGACCAGGCCATAGCGCAGCGGTAACAGTTGCACCTTGGGTTTGCGCAAGGGGCATACGCCCAGGGCTGATTTGGCATCACTGCGACGCAAATCCAGATGGTTAGGGTTTGTCAGCGTCATGGGCGTTTGCTCCCAAGGGTTTGGAATCTTGAGAAGGCGAGTGCAACGGCTTTCTCAAGGCGCAGTGATGCAGTGAGTTCGGACGGTTGAGTGATCAACGCGGCAATATCGGGGTGGCGCTGCAAAACCTCGTTGCCCAACATCAGGCCGAGCGTGGTGTAACGCCATATGTCCTGTTCGCTCGTATAGCCCGCGTGGTAGGCCTGATTGGCGAATTCATGGATCCATTGCCATCGCGCCTCCGGTGGTAAACCGGCTCCAGCGTCGGGGAATGTGTTTCGAAGGTGCTTTTCCAGCTCTTTGATAACCCCGCGAAAGCTCACGTCATCCAGCTTCGCCTGCTGCGCTTCGCACACCCCGTAAGGCCCGTCAGGCAAGGCTCGCACCGTACCTTCGGGGCGGGCATGTTGGTGCCAGCCATTGCAGACCACATCCGGCAGGACGACGCGCTCCATCGGGCCAAACACTTCAGGTTTACGGGTGTCGATGGCATGGCTTAAAACGGTGTGCATCACCGATGGATCGGCAATCCGTAGCCATACGTTTAGCCCTTGTGGCTGGTACTGGGCATTAAGTAAAAGGCGCAAGTGGCGGATGACGTCGAACGCACTCGCCTGGCTGTAAATCAAATAGCCCCATTCTTCACCGCTATGGGCCAGGTAGTGACCAAGGCCGGGTGTGTTCGGGCCATTGAGCGTGATCAGACAGGGGGAAATTTCATTGCAAGAAGCCAACGGTGTCGTCGCGTACAGCAATTGAATTTCCGGCGTGCCGTACCACTCGGTGATCTTGGCTTGCAGGTTGTTCACACTCACGCCATCGAGCAGCAAATAAGCATGAGTCTGCCAAGGCAGGTCGTCAGGCAGCTTTTCAAGCGTCGACATGGCGGACTCCTTGAACAGTGGCTTGCTTCAAGGCTTCGCATTGCGGGCAAGCCGGGTTCTTCTGTAGTAACGCCTGCATTTGCGTCGCAGGCGCCAGCTCAAGGCTGTGCAAGGCCTCGACTTCACCCGGTATTAACGGACTGGCCGGCGTACCTGGTACCGCAGCCCCGCCCAGCACAATCGGCGTGCTGCTGAATATCCCCCCGGCGCCTATCACCAGATGCTGACCACCCGCCATCAACGTGATACTCGCCCCCGCTTCCAGCACCACCCGCGCACCCGCCTGCAAGCTCACTTCTTGCCCGGCCTCGGCGGCCAGTACTTGCCCCACTCGTGTGTGGCTGCTGGTGGCCACCTGCAAATGGTCGCTGGCCTTGAGCTGCACTTTGCGATCCCCCGTAACGGTGTGCTGCTCCTGCGCCTTGAGCACCACCACACTGTTGCCTGTGACCCGGGTTTCGCTGGCGCCTTCGATGTGCACGCGGCTGTCGTTTTTGATGTGCTGTTGAAGGTCGCGCTGGGCGTGCAGGTAAATCAGCTCCTGGCCTTTGCGGTCTTCGATGCGCAGTTCGTTGTAGCCGCTGCCACCGGGGGTGCTGCGGCTGCGAAAGACGCTTTGGGTTTTATGGGCGGGCAGTTCGTGCGCGACCGGGTTGATGCTATTGGGAAGGCACGAAGATATGACCGGAAAATCCGGGTCTGAATTGAGGTATTCCACCAGCACTTCCATACCCACCCGGGGAATGGTCACGGCGCCATAGCCATCACCGGCCCAACTGGACGACACCCTGACCCAACAACTGCTTTGCTCGTTGTTGAGGTCGCTGCGATCCCAATGAAATTTAACGCGGACCCGACCGTACTCATCGCAATGGATCTCTTCGCCCGCCGGCCCGGTGACGCGCGCGGTCTGGCTGCCAATGATGCGCGGCTTGGCGTAGACCTTTTGCGGCCGGAAGGTCACTGCTTCGGGGATGCTCTCGAAGGTGTTGCGATAGCCCTGGGTAAACTCGTCGAGCTGCGCAGGCTGGCGGGTGCGGCCCTGTTCTTCCAGCACTTGCGGCTGTTTGCCTTCATGGTGAACGTGGGTCAGCAACCAACGGCCATTCCAGGCGGTGTTTTTATGCTCGCTCAGGGTCAGAAAGTGGCCACTGCACAGGCGCGGCTGATTGCTGCTGCCACTGGCCAGTCGGTGGCCGGTCTGGTGATGCTCCAGCGCGCGCTGGCTCAGCCGTTCGCCGTCGGCTTTTTGTTTGAAGCCGCCGGGGTATCTGTAGTGCTCAAGCACGCGCTCCTTGCGCTCGAAATGGCTGTCGGCTTCCAGCGTGCGGCTGGTTTTCTGGAAGTCGTAGTCGCGGCGCACGATGTGATTGGTGCCGATTTTCAGCCTCAGCTTGAAGCGGTCGATTGAGGGTTCGGCGGCGACCATGCCGTTATTGGGCACGTAGGGCGTGGGGTGTGTTAGCGGAGTAAAGGCTTGCTGTTTGTCACCGAACACCAGTGTGTGGCCGTCAGGTGAATGCTTGAAGTAATAGTGAAAACCCTCTTCAAAACACAGGCGTTGAATAAAGTCCAAATCAGACTCGGCGTATTGCACGCAGTATTCGCGAGGCAAGCAGGGTGAAAAGGCATTGAAGGCGTAGGCATCGCTGAAAATGCCGTGCTCTTCGAGCAGTGTTTCAATGATCTGCTGGACGGTCAGGTTCTGAAAGATACGGTGGTTGGTGCGATATTTCAGGTTGGCCAGATGCGGCGTCAGTGTCAGGTAATAGCGGGTCAGGCGGCTGTCGGAGTGGCCCTGTTCAATGTCCAATATCTGCCCGTGAACACCGCACCCCTGATCGTCGAATGCCAGAAAAGCGCTGTGACTCATCAGGGTGTCGAGGTCAATACCAGCGTGTTCGCTGACCAGTTCAATCTTGAAGGCATAGGGCGTGCTGATGGCCTCTTCGCCGGTGAATTCCAGCACCTTGAAATCATGTTGAGCGTGGTGGATGTGCAGGCTGAAGGGGTGTTGACGGGCTGACGTGGGCATGCCGGGTTCCTCCCTAAATAAAGGGCTGAACGCTAACGGATTGACAGGTGAGGGGGGTGTAGGAGGATTCTGAAAGATTCTAAATATGTATTACCGATTGTTCAGTGCTGTAGGCGAAGTGACGGTGGGAACACGATCAAAGACTGTGTCGCTGGCGAGGCACCGCTCAAGAATGACTGCCTTTTTCAGCGCGATATGTCGCGATGGGTGGACTACACCGGCAAATGCAGGCCAAACGTATTTGTCCCATTGCGGCTGGTTACAAACACCTCGCCGCCGTGCATCAGCGTAATGGCCCTGACGATAGCCAGTCCCAGGCCGTGATTGGCGCCGCTGTTATGCCGCGAGGCATCAACACGGTAAAAGCGTTCGAACAAACGCGGTAGGTGCTCCTCGGCAATGGGGACACCCGGATTGCTGATGCTGATACTCACCCGCTCAGCGCTCTGGCTGATTAGCACCTCAATCAATTGCCCGGCTTCGGTATGCTGCACCGCGTTGTTGAGCAGGTTAATCAGCGCTCGACGCAAATGAGCTTTTTCGATATCCGCCTGCGCATCGCCACTGACTCGAACCTGTACCTGCGCGTCTTCCAGAATGAATTCAAGATAATCCAGTGTCGTTGCCACTTCGTCCGCCAGCGACACGCGGGTCAGTTTGCTGGCTTTGCTGCCTTGATCCGCACTGGCCAAAAACAGCATGTCGTTAATGATGCTGCGCAACCGCTCCAGCTCCTCCAGATTGGATTGCAGCACCTCAAAGTAATGCTCCGCCGAGCGACCGCGGGTCAGCGCAACCTGGGTTTGGCCGATCAGGTTGGTCAGCGGCGAACGCAGTTCATGGGCCACGTCTGCGTTGAAGGATTCCAGACGGGTATACGCCTGTTCAACACGTTCAAGGGTCGAATTGAATGCGTTGACGAATTGATCAAGCTCCGGCGGCAAAGCGTCCAGATGCAAACGTCCGGACAAGCGCGGAGGGGTCAGCTTCTGGGCTTCTTCAGACAAAGTGATCAAAGGTTTAAGGCCGATTTTGGCCACCCAATAGCCCAGCAGCGACGCCAGTAGCACCCCGATAATCGCCAGACTGATCAGGGCCACCAGCAATTGATGCTGGGTCTGGCGAAAGGTCTCGGTGTCGATGGCGATCAGAAAACGCAGTGCCGGGCGCTGCTCTTTGGCCGGCATCTGGCTGACCAGCACTTTGAACGGATAAGCCTCACCGGGCAGATGCAGGTCGCGTACACCGGGCGGGCCTTGAGCAAAAGTCCGCACGATGGCGTCTGGGTGGCCGTACTCATAATTCGGATCGTCGCTGATAACCCAAAAATGGATGCGCTTGTCTTCTTCGCTGAGCAATTTGAGTTTGGTGCTCATTTTGGCCCAATGATCTGGATTGCCAAATCGGTTGATCGACGACTCCAGTACGCTGTAGCGCGCATCCAGTTCGGCTTCGGGCAGCAAGCCGATACTTTTGTCGACTTGCTGGTACAGCGCCCCGCCGATGAGCACAAACACCACCAAGGCCACCAGCGTGAACATGGCGCTCAGGCGAAGGGCGATGGCGTTCAAACGATGGGGCCGCTTAGGCACTACGTCGCTCCAGCACATAACCCATACCGCGAATGGTGTGCAGCAATTTGTGCTCGAAGGGGCCGTCAAGTTTGGCGCGCAGGCGTTTGATGGCGACTTCGACCACATTGGCATCGCTGTCGAAATTGATGTCCCAGACCATCTCGGCTATGGCGGTTTTAGAGAGGATTTGGCCCTGGCTTCGCGCCAGTACGCTAAGCAATGAAAATTCCTTGGCTGTCAGGTCCAGGCGCGTACCCGAACGCGTCGCCTTGCGGCTGATCAAATCGATCCACAGGTCGTCGACTGTCACCTGCACTGGCTCGTGACCACCGCTGCGTCGGGTCAGGGCTTGCAGGCGAGCCACCAGTTCCAGAAACGAAAACGGCTTGCCCAGGTAATCATCGGCTCCTTCGCGCAGGCCGCGTATGCGGTCTTCAACCCGTTCGCGCGCGGTCAGCATGATCACCGGGGTTTGTTTGCGGGCGCGCAGAGCGCGTAACACAGCAAAGCCATCCAGCCCCGGCAGCATCACATCAAGCACAATCACCGCGTAGTCGCTTTCCAGTGCCAGGTGCAAGCCTTCAATGCCGTCGCGGGCCACATCCACGGTGTAGCCTTGCTCCGTCAGGCCACGATGCAGGTAGTCTGCGGTTTTCTCTTCGTCTTCAATTATCAGAACGCGCATAACCCGCCTCAGTGATTCGTCGCCAGCAAGCTGACGGGTTTGGAACGATGGAACAGCCGCTCAAGCCACAAGTATATGACTGGCGTGGTAAACAGCGTCAGCGCTTGGCTCACCAACAGCCCGCCAACGACGGCAATGCCCAACGGCTGACGCAGTTCAGCACCGGTGCCATAACCGAGCATCAATGGCAGTGCGCCGAGCAAGGCGGCGAGGGTGGTCATGATGATGGGCCGAAAACGCGTGAGGCAGGCTTCATAAATCGCCTGTTCAGGCGTTAAACCGCGAGTACGCTGGGCATCAAGGGCAAAGTCGACCATCAGAATGCCGTTCTTCTTGACGATACCGATCAGCAGAACCAAGCCGATCAGCGCCATGATTGAGAAGTCCTGACCACACAGCCACAGCATCAACAGTGCGCCAAGCCCGGCCGAAGGTAAGGTTGAGATGATGGTCAGCGGGTGTACAAGGCTTTCGTACAGCACGCCAAGAATGATGTACACCGCCACCAGTGCCGCCAGAATCAGCCACGGCTGGCTGGCCAGCGAGCTTTGGAATGCTTGTGCCGCGCCCTGAAAGTTGCCGCTGATGGTGGCCGGCATACCGATCTCGTTCTTCGCCTGATTGAGCATCAGCACCGCATCGCCCAGTGCCACGCCGGGCGCGAGGTTAAAGGACAGGTTGGCGGCCGGGAACATGCCGTCATGGCTGATCGACAACGGCCCGCTGACCGGCGCATCGACCTTGGCTACGGCGGACAATGGCACCATGTCGCCGTTAAGCGGCGAGCGCAGATAGAAGTAGTTCAGGCTTTCGGCCTCGGCGCGTTGCTGTGCATCGACTTCCAGAATCACGTTGTACTGGTTGATCTCGGTCTGGAACTCATTGACCTGACGCTGGCCGAACGCGTCATACAACGCCTCATCAACATCGGTGGCGGTGAGGCCGAAGCGGGCAGCGGCGTTCCGGTCGATGCTGATATGGGTGATGCTGCCGCCCAGTTGCAGGTCGTTGGACAAGTCGCGGAAGGCCGGGTTGGCCCGCAGCTTTTCAGTCAGGCGCTGAGTCCAGGTGTTGAGCGTCGGCCCATCGTTGCTTTTTAGTACATATTGATATTGGCTGCGGCTTGGCCCCGAGCTGAGGTTGATGTCTTGCCCGGCGCGCAGGTAGAGCACGATGCCTGGGACTTTAGCCAGTTGCGGGCGGATACGGTCGATAAACTCGCTGGCGGACACGTCGCGGTCGCCGCGATCCTTGAGGGCAATCCAGAAGCGTCCGTTGGCGATGGTCTGGTTGCTGCCGGTCACCCCCACCGCGTGGGAGAACGCCTGCACGGCCGGGTCGTTGCTGATGATGTCGGCCAGTGCCAGATGCTTTTGTTTCATGTCAGTAAATGAAATATCGGACGCAGCCTCGGTGGTGCCGAGCACGAAGCCGGTGTCTTGCACCGGGAAGAACCCTTTGGGGATCAGCACATAGCCGGCAATGGCCATCGCCAGTGTGACAGCGAAGATCCCCAGCATCAGCCGTTGATGGGCCAGTGCGCGTTGCAACCCTCTGTCGTAAAGCCTCAGCAAGCGCTCACCAAACCCCGGTTTGGCATCGGCTTGATGCACCGGCGAACGCATGAACAGTGCCGCCAGGGTGGGCGCAAGGGTCAGCGACACCAGTACCGAAATCAAAATGGTCGAGGTGGCGGTCAGGGCGAACTCCTTGAACAGACGGCCCACCACGCCGCCCATAAACAGCAGCGGGATAAAGGCCGCCACCAGCGAAAAGCTGATCGACACCACGGTAAAGCCAATCTCGCTGGAACCTTTGATCGCCGCATCGCGCATGCTTTCGCCCGCTTCGAGATGACGGTGAATGTTTTCCACCACCACGATGGCATCGTCGACCACAAACCCCACGGCCACCACGATGGCCACCAGCGTCAGGTTATTCAGGCTGAAGCCCAATACATACATCAAGGCAAAACTGGCAATCAGTGACACACCGAGCACGGCAGAGACGATCAGGGTGGCCGACCATTGGCGCAAGAACAGCGCCATTACGGCGATGACCAGCAGGACGGCAATCAGCAAGGTGATTTCCACCTCGTGCAACGACGCGCGAATGGTTTTGGTGCGGTCGCTCAGCACGGTCACTTCGACCGATGCCGGGAGCATTGCTTGCAAGCTGGGCAGGGCGGCCTGAATACGGTCTACCGTCTCGACAATATTGGCGCCGGGCTGGCGCGAAATCACCAGGTTGAGCCCCGGCTGATGGCCGGACCACGCTTGCACATAATCGTTTTCGGAGCCGTTGATCACCCGCGCCACGTCCCGAAGTTGTACCGGGGCACCGTCTTTGTAGGAGACCACTAACTGGCTGTACTCGTCGGCGTTGAACAATTGATCGTTGGTCGACAGGGTCGAAATGCTCGACGGCCCGTACAGCGCGCCTTTGGCCAGATTAAGGCTGGTTTGTTGAATGGCCAGACGTATATCGGCCAACGTCAGGCCAATGGCGGCCAGTTTGTCCGCAGAGGCTTGTACCCGGATCGCCGGCCGCTGCTGGCCGGTGATATTGATCAGGCCCACGCCATCGATTTGGCTGATCTGTCGGGCCAGCAAGGTTTCGACGTAATCGCTCAGTTCTGTGCCGGGCATTTGCAAAGAGCTGATGCTGAGGATCAGCACGGGGCTGTCCGCCGGATTGACCTTCTTCCAGGTCGGTAATGTCGGCATGTCTTTAGGCAATTTGCCGGATGCGGTATTGATGGCCGCTTGCACCTCCTGGGCGGCGGTATCGATGCTTTTGTCGAGGGTGAATTGCAGGGTCAGGGTGGTCGATCCCAACGCGCTGCTGGAGGTCATTTGGGTCATGCCGGGGATCGCGCTGAACTGCACTTCCAGCGGGGTGGCCACCGACGACGCCATCGTGTCGGGGCTGGCGCCGGGCAATTGCGCCGAGACTTGAATGGTCGGGAATTCCGCCTCGGGCAAAGGGGCGATGGGCAGCCGCGGAAAGGCAATCAGCCCCAGCAATACCAGCGCAAAGGTCAGTAACACCGTGGCTATCGGGTGATCAACGCACCAGGCAGAGAGCGAGCGGCTGTGGCTCATGGTTGCACCGGCGGGTTGCTGCGTGCGTCGGTAAGCGCCGGTTCGCTCAAGACGGTGATGTGCGAGCCGGGTTTAAGCCGTGACTGGCCGTCGCTGACCAGTGTATCGCCCACATTGACCCCGCTGATCACGTTGAGCGCCGTGTCTTGATAGACGATCTGTACCGGTACGGTTTCAACCGAATCGCCCACCGTGCGGTACACGAAGTAATTATCCAGCCCGCGCTGTACCACCTGTGGCGGCACCACGAGGGCCTGTTGTTCAAGCCCGGTCTGGATCTCGATATTGACCAACTGGCCGGGCCACAAGGTGTGGGTGGGGTTATCAAATTGAGCTTTGACTTTGATCGTGCCGGTGGTTGCGGATACCTGATTGTCGATCAGGCTCAAGCGGCCTTGGCCCAGCGGCGTACCTGCGGGGCCGGCGTTGCCTAGAAAGGCTTTGACCAAGGCCGGTTGTGGGGCATCGAGGAGTGCGTGCAAGGTTGGCAGCAACTGTTGCGGTAACGAGAACTCCACGGCAATCGGGTCGATTTGGGTGACGGAAAACAGCCCCTGGGCATCGCTGACACGCAGGAAGTTGCCTTGGTCAACCGTGCGAATGCCAACGCGACCTGAGACCGGCGAGTGAATTTGGGTGAACGACAACTGAACTTCTGCAGCGGCAATCGCAGCCTGATAGCCCTTCGCTGTGGCGTTGAGCTCATCGACCAGCGCCTGCTGCTGGTCGAGGGTTTGTTTGGACACGCCGTTGTCGACACTGAGCAACTGGTAACGCTTGAGGTCGATCCGGGCGACTTGCAGTTGCGCCTGGTTTTGTCCTAATTGGGCTTTGGCTTGATCGAGGCTGGCCTTGATTGAACGGTCATCCAGGGTTGCCAGCAAATCCCCGGCTTTGACCGTCTGACCTTCGGTTACCAGCAGCCGGGTCAGAATGCCGTCGATCTGCGGGCGTATGACCACACTGTGCAGGGACAGTACTGAGCCAATCCCGCTGACATAGCGCGGCACATCTTGCTGCACCACGTGAATCACCCTGACCGGTACGGGCGCAGCAGCGGATGACTTGAGAGGGGGGGGGCGTGTGGCCCACCACAGTGTGCTGCCGATAAGGGCAACAACTAATGTGCCCAGCACTATCTTATTGGTTTTGGTTGGCATGCCGGTTAGACGCCGTGTGCGTGAGGTGGTTGGATGGGCTCAGCCAAGGGTTATAACGCGTGAACCCGGTCAGTACAGTGACGGCTAACTGACATTACCGACAGCTTAATTAAAAAAGTGTGAAGGCTTGTCAGGATCTGTCATGTGTGGCCGATAGGCTGATTAATAAGAGGAGCGCTTCAGCGTTCCCGCACGGAGATGCATGATGAAGAATGTAGCGTTTGGGCTGTCGGTATTCGGGGTGTTGGGGCTGATACATCAGGTGAGTGCCCAGCCCGCCGTAGAGGGGGGAACCCTCCATTTTCGAGGCTCAATCGTGGAGCGCATGTGCGAATTGGGCGCGGGCGCTACGGTCACGTATGGCGCCGCAACCCAGCTTATCAACGTCACCCCCTCGGTCGTACTGGCGGTGAACCGGGCCACCCGGTTATGCCGGTTTGCAGACCTACCGTTTGTCGCGACGTATCAGGTGCTCGAACCCGCAGGCCTGCGTGCAGAGTCACCGAATGAAAAGGGTGTGGTAACTATTTCCTACTTGTGACTGCGCGGCGGAGGAATCAGGCAGGTATACTGCGCGGCTGTTCGCCAATTGGCCTGATTATTCCCGTATCCCGGAGCTTTCATGACTACTCCTACACAACCGACCGCTCCTGATGCTGTGGACACGGTTGACAGCGAAACCAGCCTCAACACTGTAGAAAAGCCGGTTATCCCGGCCTTCAAGTTCCCGTTCAAGCCCGCCGAGTTTGCTAAAGCCAAATCTCAGGGCAAAGCGTATTACCAGAAGAGCGGGCTTGGCGGTCACGATACAACGCCAGGTGCACCGCCGCATGGCACGCGTAAAACCATGGGTAAACGCTGATCTGCGGGACTTTTCATCAGAGCACCCGTTCGCGTTGCACCACGGTCATGCCGTGTTTTTGATACAGGCACAGGGCCGTGTGATTGTGTTCCATGACCTTGAGGTCTACACAGGCTTCGCGACGCTGCTCAAATACAGCGAACACATGGCTTAGCAACGCGTCGCCCAAGCCACGGCGCTGGTGGTCGGGATGCACGATCAAATCCTTGAGGAAGGCGCTGGTCCAGGCTTGTGCAAACGCGATGACCTGGCCATTGCGCAGCAGCGCAAAACACAACTGCGGATCATATTCAGCGTCATGCACCAGGGCATGTTGCCAGTGCGCAATTGATTCGATACTGCCCATGCCGCCGCTATACGCCTGGTCAAGCAGCGCGTGGGCTTGAGGCAGCCACTGTGGCTTCAGGGTTGCCAGGGTTACGTCGTCAGGCCAGCGAACGGCTAATAAGGGTTCGCGCAGGTCTTTGCGTAGCAACAGGCTATAGGCACTCATGCTGTTAATAGCCTTGTTCGGCTACCGTGCGCGCGGCCTGAATGAGGCATTGCGTCAACTCCGGCGAGGAAAACTTGGTCAGCACCGCATTGGCTCCGGCCAGGTGGGCTTTCTGGGTGTTCATGGTGCTGTTCAATGAGGTATGCAACAGCACATATAGGTGAGCAAAATCGGGGGTGTCGCGCACCGTACGGGTGAACGCATAACCGTCCATTTCAGACATTTCGATGTCCGAGACCACCACGTTGATCTGCTGCGGCGTGCCTTGTAACTCCAGCAGGCGGTCGATGGCTTCCTTGGCGCTGCGGGCGGTGTGGCAATGCACACCCAGATTGCGCAAGGTGATGACCGATTGTTGCAGTGCCACCTGGCTGTCATCCACTACCAGAATTCGGGCGTTGGCCAGCAGTTTGGCGTCTTCACGGCTGAGCACCTCAGGTGAGGTGTCAACCCGGGTGGGGGCGATACCGTGGATGACTTTTTCGATGTCCAGTATTTGCACCAGCGCGCCGTCTACCTGGGTAACACCGGTGATGTACGAGCGTTTGCCAGAGCCATAGGGCGGCGGGCGAATGTCAGTTGTCAGGCAGTGCACGATCCTGCTGACGGCTTGAACGTGAAGCCCCTGCTTGGAGCGGCTGACATCGGTCACGATCAGGCAGCCGCCATCAGGATCGAGCAAAGGTTGTTCGCCGATGGCACGGCTCAGGTCGATCACCGAAAGAGACAGGCCCCGCAGTACTGCAATGCCTTTCACATGGGGATGAGACTCCGGCATTTTGGTCAGTGGCGGGCAAGGAATGATTTCACTGACTTTGAGCAGGTTGATTGCCATCAGCTTGCCGCTGCGCAGGGTAAAGAGCAGAAGCGAGAGTGAATCTGCGCGGGCATTGCTTGAGGACATAAAAACCTTCAAAAGGCCGAGGGTGGCGTGGGATACAGGGTTATCGACCTGATCGGGTTGGGCTTTAGGTGGGCAGGGAGATTGTGTGGCCTTCAAGACCCTCACCCCAACCCTCTCCCAAAGGGAGAGGGGGCTGGATTTGCTTTTGCTTTTAGTCCCCTCTCCCTCTGGGAGAGGGTTAGGGTGAGGGCGGTTTTTATTTCAAGCCCAATCGCTTGGCCATTCGCCCTAGATTCGCCCTGTCGACCCCCAGCTCGCGGGCCGCACTGGCCCAGTTATGCTGATGACGCTCCAGGCAGGCACTGATGAGCTGGCGTTGGAAACTCTCAGTGGCATGACGCAAGTCGCCCACGCCTTCAATGCTCATCGCCTGCTCATTCATGCCAGCACTCTCAGTGGTGGTGGGCAAATCAAGATCCGCCGCCGTCAACGTCAAAATACGCGGGCGTGTGGTGCAACGGCCCAAGGCTTTCAGCGCGCTGCGGGCTATCAGGTGTTCCAGTTCTCGCACATTCCCCGGCCAGTCATAGTGCACCAGCGCTGCTTGCGCATCGGCGCTTAACCGCAAGCTGCCAAGGCCCAGGCGGGAACGGTTTTGCTCCAGAAAGAAGCCACTCAACAGCAACACATCTCGCCCGCGCTCACGCAGCGCCGGAACCCTGAGCGGGTAGACGCTCAAACGATGGTAGAAGTCAGCACGGTAGCGTCCGCTGCGCACTTCTTCGGCCAAATCCCGGTTGGTTGCCGCGATTAAGCGCACGTCCACCCGATGCTCCTGATCTGAGCCCAAGCGCTGTAACTGGCCGCTTTGCAGCACGCGCAAGAGCTTCGCCTGCACCGTCAGTGACAACTCGCCCACTTCGTCCAGAAACAGAGTGCCGCCATTGGCCAATTCGAATTTGCCGCGTCGATCTTGGGTGGCCCCAGTAAATGCACCTCGCACATGACCGAACAGTTCGCTCTCTACCAGTGTGTCGGGCAGCGCAGCGCAATTGAGGCTGATCATCGGTTTATCGGCGCGTGGCGAGGCCGCGTGTATGGCTTGCGCCACCAACTCTTTGCCGACTCCGGTTTCGCCCGTGATCAGTACAGTCAATTCACTGCTGCCTACCAGGGATATTTCTTCAAGCAGTCGCTTGTGCGGGAGGCTCTGGCCGATCAGCTCTTTGTCCGGTGAGTCGTGGGCCTGACGGTAGGATTCGGCCCTTTGCTGTTCATCCTCGACCCGCAGAGCCAGGCGTTCAATGCGCTGGGCCACCTTGACCGTAGCTGCTGCAAGGCTGGCAAAGGCTTGCAGGTCATCAAGCTCAATCGGCTCAAAACGCTTTGAGTCCAGCGCGTCCAGTGTCAATAACCCCCAGGGCTGTTCATCAACAAACAGCGGGCAACCCATGCAGTCGTGAACTTCCAGGTGATCACCCAGACCGTCCACCAGACCGTCGTAGGGGTCGGGCAGTTCGCAATTGCTGGGAAAGCGCGTGGGGCCGGGGCTGCTGAGCAGAAATTGAAAACGCGGGTGTTCGCTGACTTTAAAGCGCCGGCCCAGTGTGTCGAGGCTTAAACCATCGACGGCCAAGGGCACCAGCCATTCACCGTCCAGTCGCAGTAATGCCGCCGCGTCGCACGGTAGCAAGGTGCGCAGTGCGTGCAGCAAGCGGCGATAGCGTTCACTTTCAGGCAGGTCGCGGGCCAGGTCTGCGACCAGCGGCAAGAGTGTGGTGAGCAGTAGTTTTGCAGTCATTTTGACCTCGTGTAGTCGATATGACTCTAGTGCAGGGCGTGTCAAAATGACAAATAAATTTATAAGTATCTGATTTATAACGATTTAAATGTTGGCACGAATAGTGATGTGTAATGGCTAATAGTTCTACATTATCAGGAGTCACTCTTATGCTTACTGCTCAAGATCGTGCCATCGTCAAATCCACTGTACCGCTGCTGGAAAGCGGTGGTGAAGCGCTGACCACTCACTTTTATAAATTGATGCTCGCCGAGCACCCTGAAGTGCGTCCATTGTTCAACCCGGCCAACCAGGCCAGCGGGGCTCAACCTCGCGCACTGGCTAACGGCGTATTGATGTATGCCCGTCATATCGACCAACTCGACCAGTTGGGTGATCTGGTGGCACGGATCATCAACAAGCATGTTGCCCTGCAAATTCTGCCCGAGCATTACCCCATTGTCGGCAGCTGCCTGCTGCGCGCGATTGAAGAAGTGCTGGGCAGCGACATAGCCACACCTGAGGTGCTTGCCGCCTGGGGGGCAGCCTACAATCAGCTGGCTGAAATTCTGATAGGCGCCGAATCGGCACTGTATGAAGAAAAGGCTAACGCACCGGGCGGCTGGCGTGGCGGGCGTGAATTCAAGTTGGTGGCTAAGGTTGAAGAAAGTGCTGAAGTGACTTCTTTCTACTTCCGCCCTGTGGATGAACAGCCCATTTTAGAATTCACCCCCGGTCAGTACATCGGCCTCAAATTGAATATAGATGGCGAAGAAGTGCGCCGTAACTATTCGTTGTCAGCCACAGCCCAACTGGGCCGCTACCGCATCAGCGTCAAGCGCTTGGAAGGGGGCGTAGCCTCTAACTACCTGCATGAGCGTATGCAGGTGGGCGATACCCTTGAGCTGTTCCCACCAGCCGGGGAGTTCACCCTGACCGACAGCGATAAGCCTTTGGTATTGATCAGCGGTGGTGTCGGCATTACTCCGACGTTACCGATGCTTGAGGTTGCGCTCAAAACAGGGCGGCCTATTCATTTCATTCACTGCGCCCGCAATGCCCGTGTGCATGCGTTCCGCACCTGGGTCGATGAGCTGGCTGAGCAACACCCGCAGTTGCAGCGTTTCTACTGCTATGAAGAGCACGACGACGGGGCCGACCATGTTGGCCTGCTGACTGAGGAAGTGCTGGCACAATGGTTACCTGCTGACCGAGATGCAGACGTCTACTTCCTTGGCCCGCAAGGCTTTATGCGCTCGGTAAAACGCCACCTCAAGGCGCTGGGCGTGCCAGAGCAACAAAGCCGTTATGAGTTCTTCGGCCCGGCTGCGCTGTTGGATTGATCCAGCTGTAGCCTAGCCTTCGTTCCTCGACAGCGGCGACAAAGGTTGGCAGCACCCCGTTTCGATGCGCGGGTGCTGCTTTGCGCCTTTAATGTTGCATTAATTGCCTTGCGCCACGTTTATCCACACAGTTTCACTCCTTCAGGCTGCAGGTCTGCGTGTAAACTGCGGACTTTTCCAATATTCAGGCTTAAGGGATATGCGATGACACATGACATGATGCGTTTGGGCCCCGAGAAGCGCTTTCTGGCGTTGCTCGGGCTGATTTGCCTGGCCCTGATCGGTGGGGCGTTGTACATGCAAATCGTGCTCGGAGAGGCGCCATGCCCGCTGTGCATATTGCAACGCTATGCCTTGTTATTGATCGCACTCTTTGCCTTTATCGGGGTGGCGATGCCGACCCGGCGCAGTATCACGGTGTGTGAGGTGCTGGTGGTGCTCAGTGCCATTGGCGGAATTATCGCTGCGGCCCGCCACGTCTATATCCTCGCTAACCCGGCAGTGAGCTGTGGCCTTGATGTATTGCAACCTATCGTTGACGGCCTGCCACTGGCTGCGATTTTTCCTTTAGGTTTTCAAGTCGATGGCTTTTGTTCAACGCCTTATCCTCCCGTATTGGGCTTGTCGCTGGCGCAATGGGCGTTGGTGGCGTTTGTGTTGACCGCCGTGCTGGTGCCGGTGGGCATTTACCGCAATCGCAGAAAAACGCATTAAAACACTCGCATCCGCCCCGTACTTCTATTGGAAGTACGGGTTTTTTATGTCCGGCCAAATGTCAACAGGATGTGATGCAGCATAAAAAAAAGTGTCTGCTAAGCTGCGACATATTGTCACGCGAGAGGTGTCGCACGGCGGCTTTAGCGGGATGCAGCGCGTCGTAAAACCGCCTATCGGGTATTAATGGATCTAGACTTACTTCTGATGGGCAAGGGTTGAAATAGGCAGAGGGCGTCTCAATGAAAAAACGCTGTAAGCCTCTTTGTTTGGGCGTTTACGCGGATTGACGATGGGGCGGTCGTGCGCTAAAAAGAGGCGTTTTTTGAAGGGGCGGTGGCGTGCTACAAGCTGTTTCGAGAGGGTTAGGGGGCGTGCGGCGTAATAATAGTTAGGGATTGTTACCGTAGCCGAGATGAATTATTTCGGTATGAGACATGGTTTATGGAGGGCTACCTAACTACAATCGCACGCACTGAACGTCCAGCCTGCTCGTCCCGAGCCCAAGCGGGTAGTTGACGGTCGTCTGGGCGGTTCGACAGGCGTCCCATGCGACTCCCAGGTACTGGCAACCCTTCTAAGTTCTGCACCAAATGGATTTGGTCTGTAACAAGGCCATTGACCACGTATCAAATAAGAAATCACTGCTACCCCGGAATTCGCCTATTCGCCTGATAGTGATAGAGCAGGGCTTCATACAATTCCGGAAAAGAGCCAACGCTTGGCAGGGCGAAGCGTTGGCGAAAAAAACCAACTGCATTGTGCAAGCTGTTTTAGAGGTCGTGAGATGACTAAAAAAAGGTACCCCAGACTCCTTGGCTTATTGCCACTTTTCGGCACGTTGCTGCTGGGAGGTTGCAATTGGACATTGCTCAATCCAGTGGGGCAGATCGGGATCGAAGAGCGGAATCTGATCATCACTGCAACATTGTTGATGCTCCTGGTTGTGGTCCCGGTCATCGCGATGACATTTATCTTCGCGTGGAAATACCGTGCGTCGAACAAGGATGCTACCTACGCACCTAAATGGTCGCACTCTACCAAGATCGAAGTCGTGATCTGGACTGTTCCTATCCTGATCATCCTCGCCCTGGGCGTTTTGACCTACAAGTCGACCCACGCTCTGGATCCATACCGTCCACTTGAATCCGACGTCAAACCGTTGACCATCGAAGTGGTGGCAATGGATTGGAAGTGGCTGTTCATCTACCCGGAACAGGGTATCGCCACTGTCAACAAGATCGTGTTCCCGGCCAATACGCCGATCAATTTCCGTATCACCTCTGACACGGTCATGAACTCGTTCTTCATTCCGGGCCTGGGCGGGCAGATCTACGCCATGGCCGGTATGCAGACCAAGTTGCACTTGATTGCCAACCACAACGCTGAACTGGATGGCATTTCTGCCAACTACAGCGGTGCGGGCTTCACTGGCATGAAATTCAAAGCGATTGCGACTTCTCAGGCCGAATTCGACGCCTGGGTAAATGAAGTCAAAGCGTCACCTAAACAGCTTGATCAAGCTGAATACGCCGCCTTGTCCAAGCCAAGCCAAAACAACCCCGTTGCGCTTTACTCTTCGTACGCACCGAACCTGTTCCAGACCATCATCGACAAGTATGAAGGTATGACACCAGGCAAACCGGTCAAGCACGAGAAGAAAGCAGTCGCCGGGACCGATGGGGTGGACGAGAGTTCGAATTCAGCTGCCGGGGCAGAGGAGTAAACGATGTTTGGTAAATTAAGTTGGGAAGCGGTCCCATTCCACGAGCCGATCGTAATGGTGACCATTGCCATGATCGCGCTGGGTGGTCTGGCACTGTTTGCAGCAATAACCTACTTCAAGAAGTGGACCTACTTGTGGACTGAATGGCTAACGTCAGTCGACCACAAGAAAATCGGCGTGATGTACATCATCGTCGCCATGATCATGCTGCTGCGCGGCTTTGCCGACGCCGTCATGATGCGTACCCAGTTGGCCATGGCCACCGAGGGCTCACCTGGCTACTTGCCGCCTGAACACTATGACCAGATCTTCACCGCTCACGGTGTGATCATGATCATCTTCATGGCGATGCCATTCTTCACCGGCCTGATGAACCTTGCAGTGCCGCTGCAGATCGGCGCACGTGATGTTGCCTATCCGTTCCTGAACTCCCTGAGCTTCTGGCTCCTGGTGTCCGGCGTTGTGCTGGTCAACCTGTCGCTGGGCGTCGGCGAGTTCGCCAAGACCGGTTGGGTTGCTTATCCGCCGCTGTCGGGCTTGCAGTACAGCCCTGGCGTGGGGATGGACTACTACATCTGGGCCCTGCAGTTATCGGGGTTAGGTACGACGTTAACCGGGGTTAACTTCCTGGCGACCGTACTGAAGATGCGTGCTCCAGGCATGAAACTGATGGACATGCCGATCTTCACCTGGACCTGCACCTGGGCAAACGTCCTGATCGTGGCTTCGTTCCCGATCCTGACTGCTACCCTGGCACTGCTGACACTTGACCGTTACATGGATTTCCACATTTTCACCAGTGAACTTGGTGGTAATCCAATGATGTACGTCAACCTGTTCTGGGCGTGGGGTCACCCTGAGGTGTACATCCTCATTCTGCCGGCGTTCGGGATCTTCTCTGAAGTTATCTCCACGTTCACCGGTAAACGTCTGTTCGGTCACCACTCGATGGTCTACGCCTCCGGCGCGATCTCGGTGCTGGGCTTCATGGTTTGGCTGCACCACTTCTTCACCATGGGTTCGGGTGCAAGCGTCAACGCCTTCTTCGGTCTGGCGACGATGCTTATTTCGATCCCGACGGGGGTCAAGCTATTCAACTGGCTGTTCACCATCTACCAAGGTCGTCTGCGCTTCACCAGCCAGGTGCTGTGGACCCTGGGCTTCATGGTGACCTTCGCCATTGGTGGTATGACTGGCGTACTGCTGGCCATCCCGGGTGCTGACTTCGTACTGCACAACAGCCTGTTTGTAATTGCTCACTTCCATAACGTGATCATTGGCGGTGCGGTATTCGGTTACATCGCTGGTTTCAGCTTCTACTTCCCTAAAGCGTTCGGCTTCAAACTGAACGAGAAGTGGGGCAAGGCAGCGTTCTGGTTCTGGATTGTTGGCTTCTTCATCGCGTTCATGCCGCTGTATGCACTGGGCTTCATGGGCATGACCCGTCGTCTGAACGCCACTACCAACCCAGAGTGGGTGCCTTACCTGTACGTAGCTGCGTTCGGCGCATTCCTGATTGCATTGGGCATCATCAGCCAGTTGATCCAGCTGTACGTCAGCGTCCGTGACCGTAACAAACCAGAGAACGCCTGCGAATTCGGCGATCCATGGAATGGCCACACCCTGGAATGGTCGACTTCGTCGCCACCTCCGTTCTACAACTTCGCCGTAGTGCCAAAAGTAGACGGTATCGACGCGTTCACCGAAGCCAAGGAAAACGGTACGGCTTACAAGGCTCCGGCCAAGTACTCGCCGATCCACATGCCTAACAACACCGCTACTGGTGTGTACATGGGCGCACTGCTGACCGTATTCGGTTTCGCGATGATCTGGCACATCTGGTGGCTGGCCATCGTGGGCCTGGTAGGTACGGTTGTTGTCTTCGTTGCTCACGCAGCCCGTGACGACCAAGGCTACATGGTGCCGGTCGAGACCATCGAGCGTATCGAGGCCGAGCAGCACAAGCGTTTGGTAGCCGCCAAAGCAATCCCGGCTACCGGTGTTGAATCCAAGTTGGAACAGGTTTAAACCATGTCGAACTTAGCGACCACTGCTGGAAACGCTCATGGTCACGACCATGAGCACCATGACGAACATCACGACGCAGGCGAGACTACCGTATTCGGTTTCTGGCTTTACCTGATGACCGACTGCATCTTGTTTGCGTCGATCTTCGCGGTATACGCGGTATTGGTGAACAACGTTGCGGGTGGCCCGTCGGGCCACGACATCTTCGAACTGCCGTACGTACTGGGTGAAACTGCCCTGTTGCTGTTCAGCTCGATCACCTACGGCTTCGCCATGCTGGCGTTGTTCAAGGGCAAGAAGCCGCAAGTGCTGTTCTGGCTTGCGATGACTTTCCTGCTGGGTGCCGGCTTTATCGCCATGGAAATCAACGAGTTCCATCTGTTGATCTCCGAAGGCTACGGCCCTAGCCGTTCAGGCTTCCTGTCCGGGTTCTTCACCCTGGTTGGTACCCACGGTCTGCACGTGACCAGCGGTCTGATCTGGATGGCGATCATGATGTATCAGGTGCAGAAAAACGGCCTGACGGCGACCAACAAGACCCGTCTGAGCTGCTTGAGCCTGTTCTGGCACTTCCTGGACGTGGTGTGGATCTGCGTATTCACCGTTGTTTACCTGATGGGGACTTTGTAATGGCTAACGCACATTCCGACGGCGCCAACCACGGCAGCGTGAAGTCATACGTGATCGGCTTCATCCTGTCGGTAATCCTGACCGCCATTCCGTTCGGGCTGGTCATGTATCCGAGCTTGCCGAAAATCACCACGTTGGCAGTCGTACTGCTGTGCGCTGTGGTGCAAGTGGTTGTTCACCTGGTGTACTTCCTGCACCTGGACCGCTCGCCGGCACAACGCAACAACGTGACAGCGCTGGTGTTTGCCGCGCTGGTAATTGTCCTGCTGGTGGGCTTGTCCCTGTGGATCATGTTTAGCATCCACGCTGAAATGATGGCGAAGTGAGGTAAGACCCGATGTCCTTCAAGCACTTTATCCAAATCACCAAACCGGGGATCATTTTCGGTAACGTGCTTTCTGTGGCAGGCGGGTTCTTCCTGGCCTCGAAGGGGCATTTCGATCTTGCCCTCTTCCTGGCCGCGGTAATCGGCACCTCCTTGGTGGTTGCGTCTGGATGCGTGTTTAACAACTGCATTGACCGCGACATCGACATCAAGATGGACCGCACCAAAAACCGCGTATTGGTACAAGGCTTGATTTCCCTCAAGGTGGCACTGCTTTACGCCACCTTGCTGGGGGTTGCTGGTCTTGCGCTGTTGTATCGCGTGGCCAACCCGCTGGCGGCTCTGTTCGCAGCGATCGGCTTTGTGATCTACGTGTGTTTGTACAGCCTGTACTTCAAGCGCAAGTCGGTTCACGGCACGCTGATAGGCAGTCTGTCGGGTGCAATGCCTCCGGTCATCGGCTATGTCGCAGTGAGTAACCACTTCGACATGGCTGCCCTGACCCTTCTGGTGATGTTTAGCCTGTGGCAGATGCCGCATTCGTACGCCATCGCGATTTTCCGCTTCAACGATTACCTGGCTGCATCGATTCCGGTGTTGCCGGTGAAGCGCGGGATCAAGGTTGCCAAGAAGCACATCCTGCTTTACATCCTCGCGTTCCTGATCGCGACCCTGATGCTTACGCTTGGCGGTTACGCCGGCATGAGCTACATGGCCGTAGCAGCAGCGATGGGCATGTACTGGCTGTACATGGCGTGGACAGGCTATAAAGCTGTCGACGACAAGGTCTGGGCACGCAAGCTGTTCGTGTTCTCGATCTTCACCATTACCGCGTTGAGCGTCATGATGTCACTGGACTTCAAAGTGCCAAGCGAGTTGTTACTCACTTACGCGCACTAATTAAGCCAGACAAAAAAACCGCCTTTCGACAAGAAAGGCGGTTTTTTTTCGTCTTCACAAAGGCTTAGACCCAGGAATGCTCGTTGCCGGTTTCGATAATGTACTTACTGGCAAAGGGGAAGTAGTGGTGGGTGCAATCAATCGCTTGTTTGTGATGCCTGATGTCATAGATGCCTTGTGTCTGGAGTGTGCTGTACTTGGGCATTAACTCAAACACCGTTTTATGGACAACGGGTATTTTAGCGATCAGCACATCATTCATCAGTGTGGGGCCGGTGAGTCGAAAATAGTTCTGGTGATAGGCTTTGCAATCGGCCTTGTTTTTGATCAAGGCGTCCCCCGACAGCCTCAGATCAAGTACGGGTTTGGGCTGTGAGTAAAAGTCCCTGCTCTCTATAAAACGCTTGTGCATTTCGGCAGAGATAGCGGTTAACAGATCGTTATTAGGATGGGAAGCAAAGTGGCTGGTGTTATAGCCCTCAAAGTCCAATGTGGTTTCCGTAACGATGCTGCCTAACAATAGGTCATGGGGGGCTGCTTTGATATCGTCTGCGGCCAAGGCCACGATCAACGCATCGTCCAAATCCATATAGAGGCCACCGTAATAATTGATCAGCGGAAAACGAATCACGTCGCAGGCCGCGGACCAGTTTTTATGTTCTGCCGCTAACAGGGTTGTGTATTGTTCAGCGTTGGAACTGTTTTTGAACACGTCGTAAAAAGGTTCGTTCTTGATTTTTGAGAGCTGTAACTGAGGGGTGTATTTCTCGCTCATCGATTTTATTTTAATAAACAGTTCATCGCTTACATCGAGGTGCAAGGTGGAGGTGAACTCAGTGGAGTACTCAAGGTTTTTAGCAATCCGGTCAAACAAGTGACTGCCCGGTACTTGAGTGCCGACCCAGATGTAATGAATGTGATTGGGGATGGCCACTGGGTTTTTCGGCAATTGAGGTAACTGCGGCAGTGTAATGGTTACACGTTCTTGTGCGGCGGGTAGGGAGGCTTTGACCGCGTTGAATTTTTCAATACTGCCTTTTTGCCATTTCCCATCAGCGTTAAGCCAGACAGGATCGCCGAAGCTCATATCCATCTCGGCCTGGGGCCCAGAGTTATTCTTGACGATACGTTGGCGCCAGGTACCAAGGTCGGCGTCATATGCAACGGGTATCAGATAGTGGCTCAACATGATTGCATAATCAGGTGTGCGAGCAGGCGCACTTAAATTCATTACGTTATCCATGGGTACACTTAGCTGTCGCTGAAAAAAATGGGCCGTTGAAGGCGTCTCCATCCCTCCTGCCAAGCCGCTATGGGCAAGTTCCCATCTATTTTGAGCCGTGTTAAATCGTACCGCAGGACCTGTCACAGAGCCTTTATACACGTGCAGAAATGCACTGCCTGAAGGGCGTGTAACCGCAAAAATATTGCCCTGCATCTGGATGTAGCTCACACCCGTCAGCTGATAAACATGATCAACCCGCTGTGTGATGGATAAGTCGACATCATTGACATGAAAATACTGTTGCTGAGCAATGTTCAGCTTTCGATTTCCCCAAGAAAAATCAGGATTGAATGGAACAAGGGGCGCGTCGATAAAGGGGCTGTTAATGATTTTTGGTTGAATCAAAGGGGCCGTGACAAATGATGAATAGGCGGTTTCGGGGTTCAGTTTGGCTTTAAGTCCTACCAGTGATATCACGTTATTCAGCGATTTTGCGGTCTGGAGCTTGAACTGAATAAGCGTCACACCTTTGAGTCCGCCTCGGAACAAAAGCCCTGCCAGAGCCAACGGGTTGGCGGCGGAAATCAACCCTTTGCCCAACGTCGTAGCAAATGCTTTGCTGGCATAGAGTGTTTTCATGGTGTTCAGTGCAAACCTTGATACGCCGAGCGATGTACTGCGAACCACAACCTTGCCCAGTGTGATGGAGGCTCTCAAACCGCTATAAGCCGCTTTGCCAAAGGGCAAAACAAACGCCAGAACTTCCAGTGCGCCGAATATCGCCGTCCCTGTGGTTACATTCTCGGTCTCAATGTCTCGATACAGGGCATAGAACGGAATAATGACGTTGAAAATGATTTCAGTTCGATTGACCAACTCATCACGGTACGATTCATAAGGTGTCGAGCCCCTGAATACGGGACGCACTTGCGACAGGCTCAGGCTAAAGATTGAGTTAACCAACTTCTCGCACAGTTGCTGCACCCGCTGCTCTTCGCTGACTCTCGCCGGATTGTTCCACGTAAAGCTCAACGTTAAAGAGGGTGTGACTTTCAGAGTGCCGGGCATGCCCGTCAAGTACGCTTGTTGATCGAGTTGGGGAACACCCATGACGTACTTGTTTGCCTCAGTGGGTGCCCAATCATCAGAGTCATACAGAATATAGGCGTTACCTTCAGCGCGTATTTTGCGGACAGTGCCGGAAGGGCAAAACACTTCATAGAAACTATTGTTTTGCGGGTCTGTTGAAAATGCCAACACGCCATAGAAGCCCGGTACCTCTTCGCCCTCAACCGTGAAAGAAACCCTCAGGAAATGTTCGGCATTGAGCAGGTCGCGACGCAGTTCGGGGGTTAAGTCATTGATCGCATGTGTGAGTTGTACAATCAGTGCCGCGTTGTATTTTTGCTGAAAAGCATCGAACTGTTCATTGAATGCCTTCAACAATGTGCACCCCCCCAAACCCTGGGACTCCAAGGCCAGTTCGCTATCTGAGAAGGCACGATCCTGGCCGCAGGTCATATACCGCTCCAAGAGGGACAGGTTCATGGTGCGGCCGAGGTTTTTGAAGCGGGTGACGAAGTACTTATGGATTTCAGCCTCAGTAAACGGCCTTTTTTGATGCGCATCGGTGAGCGGGTGATGCTCTGACAATTGCTGGAGTGCCATTTTTCTGCGATCCGGCGGGAGCTGCACCAGTGTGGTCATGGCCGAGGTCTTTTGTTCATCAAGCTCGATGGCGTATTGCAGGGCGATCATCACCTCTTCAGGTTTTACCTCGGCTATGTCGGTGAAGGGGATTTTCCCGCGGCACATCGCAAAATGCAGGACTGGCTCTCGGCGCAATAAGGTGATGGCCAGTTGTTCATCGTGGTTAATCGATTCGCAGAGGGTCTCGTTCAATAGTTCGATCAGACGCTGATACCCCAGCGCCACTGCAGCGCCGGGCAGTGTTGATTCGGCCAGTGCCACGGCGTGACGAAAGTCAACGGCCTCTCGGGTATAGCCATAGCGCAGATCCTGCGGAACGTCATACACCATTAACTGCGGGCAGTAGCGCCCGGCAATCAATTCGAAAGCCAGACGCATAGCCGGTTCGCTCGTGCATTGGAGCGTGCTGCGCAGATGCTCCATGACTTGGCGCCGCACCTCACTGATCGAGTGACCGCCCATTGCCTGAGTATTCAAGTTAAGACCGCAGATATAGCCTTCGGTGTGGTTCTCTGGTGGATACAGGTAGTCGGTAATGCAAGCCAGGGCGAGTGCCCTGGTCATGTCGGGTGTTGCCTCCCGGCGCTCTCGCTCTGTCCATGAAGACGTGCCGACAGCGGCCAGTTCCAACTGATGAAAAACAGGTGAATCGACCACGATGCTCATAAGCGTGGTGAAGGTCGCGTCGCGATGCAGCCCGGATTCGGGAAACCTTGGGTCACGAATCAGCGTCGAAAGTTTCAGGTATGCCGTCAGCGCATTGATATCTGGCGTGCGCTCACCTCCTGAAATATTGGCATGGATGTCCAGCGTTGAAGACGCTGCGGACACACGGGCCGATGCCCAAAGGCTTGTACTCAGGGGCTCAACGTTCGTGCCTGGTGTAGCTGCACTGCCCAGCAACAAAAAGCATGACGTCAGGTAGTGATGATCGGCGGTGAAAAGCGTTTTGTTTCGCAGCGCTTGCTGCACCGCAATGGTGACTCGGTGGTTGCGGCTATCAATCTCGGGTATTGCTGTGTTGTGGCTGGCATATTTATGAACCAGCTTCAGGCCCATTTCGGCGGTGATCGGAGCCTTTGCTGCCATCGGATCAAGCACGCCCTCCAGCACACGGCTCAACAGGGTTTGGTTTTGGGGCGTAGCCAGCAGATGGCTGGCGAAGGTTTTAAATTGATCATCGGTGATCAGCGTTTGCAGCTCGGCTGACGGGTGCAGTACGTGGGCAATGTCGCGGATTGGCAGAGGGCTATGCAGGGGCAATTCCACCTGCGGCTCTTGCTGAATCAAAAACGCCTGAGCTATCGCTTCGGGCAGGGAACGTTCGATAACACGGTTAACGCGAGTATTTAAAAGATCGCCAGTGGTGGGCTCCATTGTGCGTCCTGTTGCCAGGTCAAACCACGTGCTCAGGCTCATGGTTTGTGGTGCGGTTTCAAGCGCACGGTACTGGTTAAAAGTGGTGTTGATGTCCTGATAGCTTTGTTCGAGCTTAAAACCGATTAAATCCGGAATGATGTTTTCCCTGAAACGTTCCAAGGTCATGGTTTTACGCACGCGGTGATTGAAAAACGCCGTCTCTGCCTTATGTTCCAGGCCCACATACTCAACCCAGGCAGGGAGCGTTTGGCGGTTGTTCAATTGCTGGTTGAGCGCGACTCTTGCCTGGCTCGCGTTGGCGAACACCTCAAAGCCCCGGTGCGCGGTGAGCACATAGGTGGTCCGGGGTACTGCTGCAGCTGGCCCCCTGACCTGGAAGGCCACGGCAAATGAACAGCCCCGCGAGTTTAATGAGGCACCATTGCGTATGCCGAGTCGCGCAGCCCGCAGTTTATTTGGCGTTTTAAGAGAGGGCTGAAAGATCAGGGTGCGGATGGCGCTGTCATCATCCTGGTCAAAGTAGCCGTCGGCGCACAACAGTTGCAATTGCGTCTCTAGAAGCAGCCTGAGGTGGGCGCCATAGTCCTGCTCTTTTGTAGGTGCCTCGGCACGGCTGTCTGCGGGGCTGCTCCAGTAGCCTTTCAAGCGCTCGATGTAAGTTGTGTTGAGGTTTTTGATGCGCTCACAGAAGGCCTGGTACTGAGGCTCAGTAATCGACAGGTAGTCTTCATTGGGTGGGTTCAGTTGCGTCAAAAAACGAATTTCAAGAGGAACACGCACAGGCTCTATTGGAGGGGCGTTCGCTAACGATTGTCGGATCAAGCTCCCCAGGCTTTGCTCAAACACATTGTGATCTTCCCTGTCGACAAACCACAGTGAGTCAAAGTTGGCGAGCAACAGGGTATCTGGCAGATCGGTAAAAATGGCCTTGAGCTCCGCGTGTATGCACTCCATCAGGCTCGGCTGCCTGGCCATCAGCATCTCGATGCTGTTGTTAGTCATCAGTCTGTTGGCCAGTACCTGTTGCAGGTTACTCAGGTGCTGGCAGTCGAGCAGATTGGCGATGAAGTGAGTGGTGCACTCGCTCATCACCCGGTTCAACGGAAAACTGGATAGCGTTGCAATAACGTTCGCTCTGAACGCCGCACGTGACGTCTGATGCGGGTGGAGCAGGGGGTAACTGAGCAACGGAAACTCGAGGCTCCAAATCAGATTGGCCAGTTTGGAAACAAGGTCCTTTACATGCTGATGATCTGTTTTATCAAGATCAGTACCGATGGCCAGTGCGGTTGTACGGCGTGCACTGAGTTGTGTGCAGAAGGCTTTTAAGAAGGTCGCACGTGCACACAGCTCTTTCGTTAGATCAGTTGCGGAACACTCTCTGAGCAGTCCGGCAATGATTTTCATCGCCAGGTTGAAGGCGGCTGAGTCACTGCGGTCGGTCGTGCGATAGCCGAGGTTGTTAGCAATGTCATAGATATCCATGCTCGCTATTTTTTGGCTGCTGTAGGTGTTCATGGGATGTCACTTACTTGTGGGGGATAACGTCAAAGTAAGTCAGGTGTTCTGGGGTGGGTGGTATATATGTGTCAGCTTTTCTGATTGGGTTTGAAGTGCCAACCGGCACCTTTTGCATATCAGTATTAATCGGCACTGCAAACGTATTAAAGGGTAATCAGACAGATCAGCGCCCTCGCCATTCAAGGAGTTATAAGCATAGGCTTCAGACAGCATCACTGCTTTTTCCGGATCGTTTTCTGCCAGCGCGATAAGCGCCTGTGGAAGGAGAGTTTTAGTGCGGCAGGTGTTGTTGGTTTTCCATTATGCAATGCTCCTGTTGTTTTAATCAGAAGAGCAAAGACGGTGCCATGTTCAACAAATAATGTGTGCGGACGCTGTTGCACTCTGCATAAGGGCGAGGCGTCAACGCGGCCTGCACTTAACATGTTTAAAGATTGGCAAGTATTATCGGTTTGCGGCTAATACTTGCCGGTAGGGGGGTGTAAGTTATAGGCGTTATTTGTAAGGTTAAGTAATTAAATAGGTGGGGCTTTTCAAGTTTCGCAGCAGTGCCGAGCGGGTAGAGTGCGCCACCCTAACCCAAGACTCTTTTGCAGAGCTATGTAGTCCTTGATCAGTTGGCCGTCGCTGTGAACCCGGTCCTGTTCGGCACGGTAGCGGGTGCGTTCGGCGTCGAGCCAGTCCAGTACACTGCTGGTGCCCGCACGGTAACGTTGATCGGTCAGCTGGGAGGCGCGCACGGCGCTGCTCTCGACCCGGCCAAGGGTGCTGCGACGTTGACGTTCATTGCCATAGCGAGCCAGCGCCACGTCAGCATCGCGCAATGCGCTGAGTACGCTGCTGCGGTAGTTGGCCAGGGCTTCATCGCGCCCGGCTTCGGCCTGGGTGACCTGCGCGTGTACCCGGCCAAAATCCAGCCAGTTCCATTGCAGATACGGCACGCCCAGCGCACTGAGGTTGTCTTTGCGCAGCAAATGGCCCGGTTCGCTGGCGCTGAAGCTCAGCGAGCCAAACAGGCTGACTTTGGGAAAGGCCGCTGCCTTGCGTTCGCCGATTTGCGCGGTACTGGAGGCCAGACGGCGTTCGGCGGCGCGGATGTCAGGGCGTTGTTGCAGCAAATGCGCAGGGTCGCCGATGTTGACGGTGACGGGCAGCACGGGCAGGGCCGTTTGCTGCTGCAAGCGGGTGTTCAATGCACCGGGTGGCAGGCCGCTGAGCACGGCCAGTTCATCAAGAGATTCGATTACGTCCAGTTCCAGTGCAATGGAGGCGGCCCGGGTTGTTTCTACTTGAGTGGCAATGCGCTCGCGATCCAGTTCCGAGGCCGTGCCTTGAGCCAGGCGTTGTTCGGTGAAGTCGAGCAACTGCCGCTCAAGGGCTTCGGACTCGCGTGCAATATGCAGGCGCTGCTGCTGGTCACGCAGGCCGACATACGCTTGGCCGACTTCAGCGGCCAGTTGCACATGGGCATCAGCGAGGTCGGCCTGTACGGCATCGGCTTCGGCGCTGGCGGCTTCAACGGCACGGCGGCCGCCGCCGAAAATATCCAGCTCCCAACTGGCGTCAAAACCGCTCAGGTACAGGTGCGTGGCGTCGGTGTTTTTGTCTCCCGAGCCCGTGTACAACGCTGCCGCCGTGGCCGAACTTTTCGGCAGCAGGTCACTGCGCTTTTCTGTCAGACCGGCGCGGGCCTGACGCAAGCGCGCTGCCGCAGCGTGCAGATCGGGGCTGTTGCGCAGGCTGCTGTCGATTAGCTCGTTAAGCAGCGGATCGTTCAGGGCCAGCCACCACTCGGCCACGTGCGGCGTACCGGCCCCAGTTCCGGGCACTTGACGTTGAAAGGCCGTGCCTTGCAGCGTGCTGTCGGGCGCGGCGTGGTAGTCCGGGCCAAGGGTGCAGCCCACCAGCAATAGCGGGCACAGCAGGGTGAGGGTTTTACTCGCGATCATGGTCAGTGTCCTGTGCTCAAGGGCGTTCCGGCCGGCGGTTTTTTCAAAAAGAAGGCCAGAGGCAGGCACAGCAGTAAGGCGATGCCGAGTACGTAAAAGGTTTCGCTGTAGGTGATCACTTGCGCCTGCACTTGAATTTGACTGGCCAGTTGGCCCAAGGCTTGAAGCTGGGCATGGGCGAGGTCGCCGTGTTCAGCGAAAAAGCCTTGGGTCGCCGTTGCAAGGTGGTTTTGCGCTTCGACGGATTGCACGTTCACGGCATCGCGCAAGGTGTCGTCATGAAAACTGCTGCGCCGTTCGATAAAGGTGCCCAGCAACGCCAGCCCCACCGAGCCACCGAGGTTGCGTGCCATGTTGTAGATACCGGCCGCTTCGCCTGCTTCATGGGGCGGCACACAGCTCATGGACGCCTGATTGAGCGGCATCATCGCCAGCACCTGGCCCAGGCCCAGCAGTAATTGAGTGCGGGTGAAATTGTCGCCCACACTGTCGGCCGTCAGGCCCGTGGCCAGTAAACAACTGCTGGCCAGACAGCCCAGGCCAGCCATCACCAAAAGGCGGGTGTCTACGCGGCCGATCAGGCGCGGCAGAATCGGCATCATCAAGAAGGCCGGCAGGCCTGACATCAGCATCACTGCGCCCGATTGTTGAGCGTTGAAACCCGCGATGTTGCTGAGAAACTGCGGCAACACAAAGGCCACACAATACAGCCCGCAGCCGACCACAAAGACAATCGCGATCACGCTGGCAAAGCGTGGGTTGAGCAACAATCTGAGGCGCACGATCGGCGTTTGGGTGAGTTTCTGTGCAAACAGCAGCAGGGCAATCCCGGCCACGGCCAGCAGGCTGAGCGCGATAATGTGTGAGGACTCGAACCAGCGCTCGCGGTTGCCTTCTTCCAGCACCACGGTCATGGCACTCAAGCCCAGGGTCAGACCGATAATCCCCAACCAGTCGGCCTTGATAAACGCTTGCCAGTTGCCCAGGCTTTTTTTCAGGCCCTGACTCAGCATGACCAGCAGCAGAGCGCACACCGGAATATTCAAGAAGAAGCACCAGCGCCAGCTGAAGTTCTCGGTCAGGGTGCCGCCCAAGACCGGCCCCAGCAGGGGGCCAAGCAGCACGATCAGGCCGAATATCGTCATGCCGATGGGCATTTGATGGCGCGGCAAACGGGTGGCTACCAGCACTTGCGCCGTTGGGATCATGGCACCGCCAGCGAAGCCTTGGCCGAGTCGACCGATGACCATTTGCGGCAAGGTTTCGCTGAGGCCGCAGAGGATTGAAAACAGGCTGAACAGAATCGCGTTGCCGATTAGAAAGTTGCGCAGCCCAAACACCCGCGTCAGCCAGGCGGTCAGCGGGATCATGACAATTTCGGCCATCAAATAGCCGGTCGAAATCCACGTGCCTTCCGTGCCCGAGGCGCCAATCTGGCCCTGAATCTGCGGCAGCGCGGCGTTGGTGATGGAAATGTCCAGGGTGGCCATTAATGCCCCCAGCGCACCTGCAAAGACTACGATCCAGTCGCTGGTGCTGGCATTTGCCTGAGGGGGATTGAGCGCTGCGGGTGCAGCGGCTGCATTAGCCACGACGGGTATCGACGTCGGCCGTGGCTGACAATCCCGGCATCCATTCGATGCTGGCGTCGGCTGAAGGCTGGAGGCGAATACGCACCGGTACTCGCTGGACGATTTTGGTGAAGTTGCCGGTAGCGTTGTTGGACGGCAGCAAGGCAAATTGCGAGCCGGTGCCAGGTGACAGGCTCTCGATCACGCCCTTGAACTCAACCCCCGGCCAAGCATCAATGTGCACCGCAACCGTCTGGCCTGGGTGCATACGCTCGATCTGGGTTTCCTTGAAATTGGCGGTGAGGTACACATCATTGGTCGGTACGATGGTCATCAGCCGAGTACCGGGTTGCAGGTATTGGCCCACCCGCACCGAACGGCTGCCCACCCGTCCGGCCAGCGTGCTGTAAACCACGGTATCTTGCTCATCGAGCGTGCTTTGGCGGGTGCTGGCCTGCGCACTGGCTAATTGCGCGCGGGCCTGTTCGATGGCGGCGCGCTGAGTGTGTAACTGGCGTTGGGCAACGGTCAAGGCGGCGGCCTGAGCCGCCCGTTGAGCACTGGCCTGACGCAGGGCATTACGCAGCTCGGCCATGCGCTCTTGTGTCTCGGCACCACTTTGGGCCAGTGGCGCGTAGCGTTTGACCTGTGCGGCGGCGTATTGCTCGTTGGCACTTTCACCGTCGAGTTGCGCCTGCACTTGGGCAATCGAAGCGCTTTGCTGCTCCAGTTCAGCCTCGCCCCGGGCAATGTCAGCTTGCGCGGCACGAATGGCCGCTTCGGATTTTTCCCGCGCAGCCTGGTAAGGCCGTACATCGAGGCGCACCAACGGCTGACCGACACTGACGGTCTGGTTATCAGTGACGTACACCTCACTGACCGTGCCCGAGACTTTGGCTGAAACGCTCAGACTGTCGGCCTGCAAATAGGCGTCGTTGGTGCTTTCAATAAACCGCCCCACGCTCCACCAGTGCGCCCCCCAAACCGCTGCACCGACCAGTGCGGCCAATCCAAACCCTCTCAAAAGCATTTTTTTAACGGATCTGCGTGATGGCCGCAGCTGGGTCGGTTCATCGAGCGATTGATGTGCGGTCATGACGATCTCAATTGTTAGCGGTTGTAACAATTATTACGATTGGTAAAATTATGTCAATCGATATAAATTCAGGCAAACTTGCGAATTCATCGATCAAGGAGAGACCCATGACCACCATTCACCGGCGCAGACCTGCCAGCGAAGGCGGCTACACGTGTGGGGATGAAACCAGTGCACGGATAATCGAAGCGGCATTGAACCTGTTTGGCGAGCGGGGGTACGACGGTGCATCCACTCGCGATATTGCCGAGCTGGCGGGAGTCAATGCGCCGGCATTGAATTACTACTTCAAGAACAAGGAAGGGGTCTACCGGGCTTGTACCGAGTACATGGTCGAGCGCATTTGGGACTATCTGGCACCCACCATCGAAGCGGCTCAAGCCCAATTGGGTGGGCGACCGGACAGTGAACAACTGATTGAGACCTTCTGCGCGGTGCAGAGCAAGATTGCTGAATTCATGCTGCTCTCCAATCGCACCAATAGCTGGCGTAAATTTTACGCACGCGAACAGGCAGGCTTGGGCCCCAGTGCGAATGAAGAGGTGGTTAGCCAGCGAATTGGCCAGCGCATCATTGGTGTGACCAGCGGCATCATCTCGCGGCTAATGGGCCCGGGGGCGAGTGATGAAGAATGCAGCCTGCGCTCCATGACCCTGACCGGCCAGTTGCTGCCATTTCACCTGACCCGTAACAGCTCCCTCAAGTCACTGGGCTGGGACGCGTTAACGCCTGAGCGGTACGCGTTGCTGATGAAGATCGTGCGCGAGCAGACCGAAACCTTGCTGCGTGGACTGATCAAAACGCCCTAGCTGCTGGCAGCATTCTGTTTGAAGTCTGCCGGGCGTAGGGCGTTTATCGCCTGATGCGTTTGATTCGCACCTCTTGCAACAGGTTTCAGGTGTAGGCGAACGCGCTGCGGTGCTTTTGTACAAAGTCTTCCCAGCGCACGGGCTGGCGGCCGGTGATCTCAGGGAAGTTGTCGAAGGTTTCTTCAACACCGGGGATCTGCCGTGCGGCCATGCGGGTGAAGTTGTCGTGTACGCAGGTCATGTAAGCCATTTCGGCCCCGGCTGCGCGCATGTTCTCCAGAAACACATCCGGCGATTGAGCGTCATAGCGGAACGGCTGACCCAGCACGCGGGTCATGATGGCGGCGATGTCCCCGTAGGATTGCACGTCGTAGCCCAAGCGATACGTTTTGCCTGCGTGCTTGTGTGGGTGCAGCAGGGTCTGCGCAGCAACGCGGGCAACGTCTTCGCCGTCCACCCAACTAAAGCGTGCGTCGCCGGTGTATTGCTCGATCACCCCGTTTTTAACGGCTTGGGTGCCATCGTAGCTGAGCAGGTTTTGCATAAAGCACTCGGGGCGCAAGTGGGTGAACGAGAAGCCGCACCATTCGATGTAGCGCTCTACAAACTGGTGCCAGGCCCAGTGGCCGATGGTGGTGTCGTCCCGCCCGCAAGCGCCCAAGTGCACAATGTGCTGCACACCGGCTTTTTTCGCTTGATCAAGAAACGCTTTGCTTTGGCGCAGCATGTCCACGGTATAGCCGGTAACCAGCAAGGCGCGGTCGATGCCCTGTAAGGCCGGTGCCAGTGTCTCTTCCTTGTCGAAGTCGAGCATGACCGTGCGGATGCTCAGTGCTTCAAAAGGTTTGGCTTTGGCTGCAGAACGTACGGCCGCCACCAGCGTGATGCTGTCATCTTCCAGTAGGTTGCGCAGGGTATCGCCGCCAATCTGGCCGGTGGCGCCGGTGATTAAAACCGTGGGTTTTTGCGAAGTCATCGATCAGCCTGTTTTGTGAATAAGTAGAAGCAAACCAGCTTACTGGGGAAATGAGTGCGTATTTGCGATACCTTTTACTCAATCACGTGAACTGAATTCATGAATAGGTGCCGGGTATGTTTTCTTCGGAGCGCTTGAAAGGCATTGATGTGTTTGTCTGTGTCGCGGATGCAGGCAGTTTTCGGGCTGCGGCCGAGCGCTTGAATTTGACGGCGTCGGCGATCAGCAAAGCTATCGCCCGTCTTGAAGGCCGGTTACAGGTGCGTTTGTTTGAACGCACAACACGGCGCTTGGCACTGACCGATGCGGGCAGCGCGTTCTATCGAACCTGTACCGGGGTTTTGGCTGAACTGGAAGAGGCCGAGCTGGCCTTGCATGTGGAAAACACTGAACCGCGGGGGCGAGTGCGCATTGATTTGCCAGCAGCGTTCGGCCGCTTGTTGGCATTGCCGGTGATTCTGCGCTGTGTGCAGGCGCATGACCTGTTGTTGCCGCATATCTCGTTTTCGGATCGCTTTATCGATCCGGTGGAAGAGGGCGTCGATATTGTGGTGCGGGTGGGTGGCCCACAAGTCTGGCCGGCGACGCTGGAGCATCGTTACCTGGGCAGTGAGCGGCATGTGTTTTGTGCTGCCCCGTCGTACCTGAGCGACCACGGCACACCTGCGACTGATCGTGACTTGGAGCATCACCAGTGTGTCGCTTATGGCTTGGCAGACGGAACGGTCAGCCCGTGGCGTTTTGCGGGTACCCGGCCGGGCGAGATTGAGCGACGGGTCATGCCCGCCCGGTACATTGTGGGCGACGGCGAAGGGCAGGTGATGGCGGTTGTGGCCGGGTGCGGTATTGCCCAGTTGCCAACCTGGCTGATCAAGCAACCACTGGCTGACGGCGCTTTGGTCGAAGTGCTGCCGCATTTGGCCAGTGAGGGGTTGCCGATCCATCTAGTGTGGCCAAAAAATCGTCAGGATCTGCCCAAAGTGCGCGTTTTGCTCGATGCGTTGGCACAGGGGTTGGCCGGCGGTATACAGACGCTGTAGCCGCTGCCGAGGGACGAAGGCTGCGATCGGCGGCAACGCCGCCGTATAACCGGATACACCTAAGACCCCGCTCCCGATCGCAGCCTGCGGCAGCGGCTACAGGGGCAACACCCGGTCATTGATGACGTTTTTCATGACCAGCGTCGACACCAGCCTTTGCACGTTGGGCAATGAGGTCAGAGACTCATCATAGAGCTGCTGAAACGCAGCAAGGTCTTTGGTGATGACTTGCAGCAAGTAGTCCGGGTCGCCAAACAGCCGCTGCGCTTCGACGATCTGCGCGACGTCCAGCAACGCGGCCTCAAAGTCGGTAATGGCCTGGCGTGTCACTTCGCGCAACGTCACGAACACAATCGCTGAAAATCCAAGGCCCAGCTCTTTGGGCGCTAACAGTGCGCGATACCCCAAAATCACCCCTGATTCTTCCAGCGCCCGTACCCGTCGATGGCATGGCGAAAGGCTTAAACCTACCCGCTCAGCCAGTTCGGTGAGAGAAAGCCGGCCGTCCGCGTGCAGCTGCGCAAGAATCTTTCGGTCAATTCGATCCATACAGAAGAACCTTCCACCCATGTTAGGTGGCATTGGTATAAACGAAAGATAATCCTATCAGCATTTCCCTATTCTTCTACTCATAGCGTTCGCCAAAAGGGGTGTAACGCACTTGGCGCTTAGAAGGTAGACATCCCGTGACTCTCAGCATTGTGGCCGCCTTTTGGGCGGTGTCGTTTCTCTTCATCATTACGCCGGGCGCTGATTGGGCTTACGCCATTTCAGCCGGTATGCGCGAGCGACGCGTCGCACCAGCCGTTGCCGGGTTGCTTTCGGGGCACTTGCTGGCAACGCTGTTGGTGGCGGCGGGTGTGGGCGCGTTGCTGGCCAAAAGCCCGGTGGTCATGTCGCTGCTCACCTTGGCCGGTGCTCTGTATCTGCTGTGGCTGGGCATTGCGATGGTCCGGCAGCCGTCAGCGCCCGAACAAGGGCAGGCGCACGTTGCCGATTCCTGGTTTCGCTGGGTCTGGAAGGGCGCTTGTGTCAGTGGCCTGAACCCCAAGGTTTTATTGCTCTTTCTGGCTCTGTTGCCGCAGTTCACAGACCCGTTATCGACATGGCCGATACCCACCCAACTTTTGGCTTTGGGCGCTTTGCATGCGGTGAGTTGTGCGGTGGTCTATCTGTTGGTGGGCTTCAGCGCTCAAGCGGTATTGCAGACCCGGCCCAGTGCTGCGAGAACCGTCAGCCGGGTGTCTGGAGTGTTGATGGCGATCATTGCGCTGGTGTTGCTGGCTGAGCAGGTGATGCATTGATTACAGGACGTGCAACCCGAGACCGGCCAGCAGCATACCGGCTTGAGATTTGGAGATAATCGCGCCCTTGAACAGTTTGGCGTCGGTGAGGTGTAGCCCGTGCAGGCTGGCTTCGCGCAAGTCGGCCTGATCAAAACGCGCATTGTTGACCCGAGCCAGGGAAAGACTGCCGCCTTCAACAAAGACCGCTTGGCGAAAGTCGCAATAGCTGAGGTCGGCTTCGGCGAAATCCAGGTTGTGCAGCTCACTCTTGTAGAAAGACAGCCCCGACAAGATGGCACTGCGCAGCACGCAGTCTTTGAACACGAGGCCCAAGGTAGAGCTATCTACAAAATTGGCCCCGGTTAATTTACAGCCTTCGAATAATGCGTGGGCCAGCTTGCTGCGTTGCCAAAGGGTATTGTTCAGGTCGCAATTAACAAATACCGCTTCTTCCAGCGTGGCAGAACGAAACACCGCTTGGGCTGCTCGACAACTTTGCCAGTGCGTATTGGAAAGGTCAGCCGCCGTCAGATTGGTGTCGCCAAAGAGGCAGCGCTCAAAGCGTGAGTGACTCAGGTTTAGTCGGGACAAGTCTTGCCCGCTGAAATCGATGCCCTGAAAGCGAACTGGACGGCGAGCGTCTTTAATAAAGTCCGCAAGGGCCGTTTCGCCCAATTCAGTGGCGTCAACGGTGACGTAATCGTTTTCAGAAAGCATGACGCCTCGCAATGGGTTCAGATGAACAGAGGCCATAGTGGGTCAACGAACGCGAATCATCAATATTGATAATGGGCGCGCTTTGTGAGCAAGAATCCTTGATCCGAGTCAGCGTTTTGCGTGCGCTGACCGAATCAAGGCCCTGTAAGATTGCCGCTTGGTCAGATACCTGAATGTGGAAGCACTCATGCAAAAAACGCTGTTATTGACCGCTGTTCTGAGCCTCGCTGCCTTGTGTAACAGCGCCGCAGCTCTGGCCGCCGGTGATGCCGAAGCAGGCGAGAAGCTGTACAACAAAATGTGCGGAGGCTGTCACAGCATTGGCGAAAACGCGCGGGACGGTTTTGGCCCGCAGCTCAATGGCGTGATAGGGCGCGCGGCCGGCACTTCACCGACCTATCTGTACTCAGACGCCATGAAAAATTCCGGCGTGGTGTGGACGCGAGACAAATTGGCGGCCTATATCGAGGCACCCAAGAAAGTGGTCAAGGGCACCCGAATGATTTTCTGGGGCATCAGTGACCCGGAAAAAATCGACAACATCCTGGCGTACATCGAGCAGTTTCAAGACCACTGATCACTGAATGGCTTTCAAGTAGTCCTTGAGATGGGCCAAAGGTAGGTGCAGTTGTTCGAGCGTCTGAGCATCAGCGACCTGAGCGGAGAGCTTGTTCAGCTCCCTGCCCATCACAGTCCCCGCGCCGCCCAGGGCAATCAGCGCCACCTCAAGGCATTGATTGAGCTTGAGCTGAATGGCCTCGACATTGCCGTTGCGCAGCAGCAGGGCAAAGACTTCGCGCTGGTATTGAGCCATTGCCGGATCGTCGCGCAACAGCGGGCTTGAACCTTCGGGCTCATAAGCCAGTTTGAGGGCGTACAGGGCGACGGTTTCCAGAGGCGAATCCATGGGACGGGTTCCAGTGGGTCAGAAGCGGGGCGGCGATCATCGCTGTTCTGGGGGTTAAAAAAAAGTCCTCGCCGACAGCGCGCGTGACGTGAGCGAGCGTCGGGTGATGGGCGCCCCGAGGTCCGTGAGCTCATAGATCACCCTCCCCGGCGTGTTGCAGCCCTAGAGTCACGTCATCAATCAGCGCTTTGGCCATCTCGCTGAGATAGTGAGAAGCCCAGCGCATGGCGGTTGCTTGGTTGCCATCATCGACGGCCCCCATAAACGAGAGGGTATTGATGCAGTTCATGAGCAGTGAGGCATGTTCGAGCGCTTCAAGGCTCGAAACCCCGGCGTTGACCGAAAACAGGCGTTGATCCTGAGCGTTGCACTTGCCAAACGTGGCGCCGCCAACGGTAGGCATCAAGGGCGAAGGACTCATTGCACACCCCCTTTTGCAGCATGGGCGCGAATTTTGGACGGATTGAGGGTAGTCATGTGGTGTTGCTCCCGAATCATTGGAGCCACCGCGATCTGCCGCCAAGCAGAAAAGGGTGGCGAGTTGCGCAAGATTGGCGGACCGGTGATTCAGGAACCCGGCGCACCCGAAGGTGCTCCTGCACAACCCGCCATAACGCATTATCGCGAGCATAAAAAAAGCGCCCGCGATTAAGTCTATGGCGCTGTTGCGCCTGAAATCATTCGACCCGCCAAGGTCGTTCGCTGAATATGCAGCGACCGGCGGAGATTACCGCTCGAATTTCAAAACTGCAACCGCGGGCTGAACGGGTGTGAGCCTTTGATGAAGCACACAGTGCTTTTGCTCAGAGAATGGCTTCAATGCCCCGGATCGCAGGCGAGGGGAGACAGGGCTAAATCGCAGGCACAAAAAAACCGGCGCTAGTGGCCGGTTTTTTTGTATTCAAGGTGCATTGAGCGGCACCTTGAGATCTTTGTTTGGTGCCCCGAGGGAGACTCGAACTCCCACTTCTTTCGAAAACGGATTTTGAATCCGCCGCGTCTACCAATTCCGCCATCAGGGCTCAATGGCGGCGAAGTATAGAGATGAGGTTGAGGTCGGTCAACAACTTATTGGTCTATTTTTACTAAGTCCGTTAAACTCCCCGGCCCTGCTAGACGAAACCTATCATGCGCGTTGCTGACTTTACTTTCGAGCTCCCTGATTCACTCATCGCACGCCATCCTTTGGCGGAGCGCCGCAACAGTCGCCTGCTGACCCTTGATGGGGAGAGCGGGGCACTGGCACATCGTCAATTTACTGATTTGCTTGAGCATTTACGCTCAGGCGATTTGATGGTGTTTAACAATACCCGGGTGATTCCAGCCCGTTTGTTCGGCCAAAAGGCGTCGGGCGGCAAGCTGGAAATTCTGGTTGAGCGGGTGCTCGACAGTCATCGGGTGCTGGCGCATGTACGCTCCAGCAAGTCGCCCAAGCCAGGCTCGAAAATCCTGATTGATGGCGGCGGCGAAGCCGAGATGCTGGCGCGCCACGATGCGTTGTTCGAGCTGGGCTTTGCCGAAGAGGTGTTGCCGCTGCTGGACCGTGTCGGGCACATGCCGTTGCCGCCTTATATCGATCGCCCGGACGAAGGTTCGGATCGCGAGCGTTATCAAACGGTCTACGCTCAGCGCCTGGGCGCAGTAGCTGCCCCCACGGCAGGTCTGCATTTCGATGAGCCGTTGATGCAGGCTATTGCCGCCAAGGGTGTCGAGACTGCATTTGTGACCCTGCATGTGGGCGCGGGTACGTTCCAGCCCGTACGGGTTGAGCGTCTTGAAGATCACCATATGCACACGGAGTGGCTGGAGGTCGGCCAGGACGTAGTGGATGCCGTAGCCGCATGCCGTGCACGTGGCGGTCGCGTGATTGCGGTGGGTACCACCAGTGTTCGTTCGCTTGAGAGCGCGGCACGTGATGGGGTGCTCAAGCCCTTCAGTGGTGATACCGATATCTTTATTTTCCCCGGTCGACCGTTTCATGTGGTCGATGCGCTGGTGACCAATTTTCATTTGCCGGAATCCACGCTGTTGATGCTGGTTTCGGCGTTCGCCGGTTATCCCGAAACCATGGCGGCCTATAAGGCTGCGGTTGAGCATGGGTACCGCTTCTTTAGTTACGGTGATGCAATGTTCATCACCCGCAATCCTGCGCCGACGGCTCCTGCCCCGGCCCCGGAGGATCAAGCATGAGCAACTGTCGTATGTCATTCGAGCTGCTTGCCACTGATGGCAAGGCGCGTCGCGGTCGTTTGACCTTCCCCCGTGGTGTGGTTGAAACCCCGGCCTTTATGCCTGTGGGCACCTATGGCACGGTCAAGGGCATGCTGCCGCGTGATATTGAAGCCATCGGCGCGCAGATGATTTTGGGCAACACTTTTCACCTGTGGCTACGCCCAGGCACTGAAGTGATCAAGAAGCATGGCGATCTGCATGACTTCATGAAGTGGCAAGGGCCGATCCTGACTGACTCGGGTGGTTTTCAGGTGTTCAGCCTGGGCGCCATGCGCAAGATCAAGGAGGAGGGCGTGACCTTCGCGTCCCCGGTAGACGGCGCCAAAGTGTTTATGGGGCCGGAAGAGTCGATGCAGGTTCAGCGTGACCTTGGCTCCGACGTCGTAATGATTTTCGACGAGTGCACGCCGTACCCGGCGGATGAAGATGTAGCGCGCGTGTCCATGGAGCTGTCGTTGCGCTGGGCGCAGCGCTCCAAGAACGCTCATGGTGATAACACCGCAGCTTTGTTCGGTATTGTTCAGGGCGGCATGCACCAGAACCTGCGCGAACGCTCGCTCGAAGGCCTGAACAAGATCGGTTTTGACGGTCTGGCCATTGGCGGTTTGTCGGTGGGCGAGCCCAAGCACGAAATGATCAAGGTGCTGGATTACCTGCCAGCGATGATGCCTGCTGACAAACCTCGTTACCTTATGGGGGTTGGCAAGCCAGAAGATCTGGTTGAGGGTGTGCGCCGCGGAGTGGACATGTTCGATTGCGTGATGCCAACCCGCAACGCCCGCAACGGGCATTTGTTTATCGATACGGGTGTTATCAAGATCCGTAATGCGTTCCATCGCCATGATGATTCGCCGCTGGATCCGACCTGCGATTGCTACACCTGCCAGAACTTCTCCCGCGCTTATCTGCATCATCTGGACAAGTGCGGTGAAATGTTGGGAAGCATGCTCAATACCATCCACAATTTGCGGCACTATCAGGTGCTCATGGCTGGTTTGCGCGAGGCTATTCAACAGGGTACATTGGCCACCTTTGTCGACGCCTTCTATGCCAAGCGCGGGCTTCCTGTGCCGCCCCTGGACTGAATTTACGACCTTTAAGAAACAACAATGCAACTGGAGTGCTTAATGAGCTTTTTCATCTCTTCCGCTTTCGCGGACGCTGCTGCACCTGCCGCTGCTGGCCCTATGGGTGGTGGTTTTGAATGGATTTTCCTGGTGGGTTTCCTGGTCATCTTCTATCTGATGATCTGGCGTCCACAGGCCAAGCGCGCCAAAGAGCAGAAAGCCCTGTTGGGTAACCTGCAAAAAGGTGACGAAATCGTAACGACTGGCGGCATTGCCGGCAAAATCGTTAAGGTTTCCGATGCATTTGTTGTGATCGAAGTGTCTGACACTGTCGAGCTGAAAATTCAGAAAGGCTCTGTTGCAGCCACGTTGCCTAAAGGCACGCTGAAAGCGATCTAAGTTTCAACTTTTAACAATCGACGGGGCGCGCAAGGCGCCCCGCGTTTTAAGCGGGCGGCGTGATTGATGCTGAACAAATACCCTCTGTGGAAATACATACTGATCCTGGCGGTGCTGGCGATCGGTCTTATTTATTCCGCTCCCAATCTGTACCCTGATGACCCGGCGATCCAGATTTCGGGTGCAAGCACAGCGTTGCAGGTCACTCAAGCTGATCTGGATCGTGCAAGCAAAGCACTGACGGATGCCGGTATTGCCGTCAAGGCTGCGACGTTGGCTCAGAACGGCAAAGGCGGTTTGCTGCGTCTGGAACAGAAAGACGACCAGTTGCCAGCCAAAGAAGTCGTGCGCAAGGCTTTGGGGGACGACTATGTGGTCGCGCTCAACCTGGCACAGACTACGCCGCAATGGTTGCGTAGCCTGGGTGCTCACCCAATGAAGTTGGGTCTGGACTTGTCGGGTGGTGTGCACTTCCTGTTGGAAGTGGACATGGACAAAGCTGTCGATGCACGTATGAAAGTGTACGAAAGCGATGTCAAAAGCTTGTTGCGTAAAGAGAAGGTGCGTTATCGCAGCCTGCCGCAACTCAATGGTGCCATTCAGCTGGGTTTCACTGATGAAGCTGTCCTTGAGCAAGCGCGTAGCCTGATCCGCAAGAACTTCAATGATTTTGACGTAACGACAGCGGACCTTAATGGTCAGCCGGTTCTGCGTCTGGCGATGACCCCGGCCAAGCTGGCGGAAATCCGTGAATATTCCATCAAGCAAAACCTGACAACGGTCCGTAACCGGGTCAACGAGTTGGGTGTTGCCGAGCCTCTGGTTCAGCGTCAGGGTGCCAACCGCATCGTGGTTGAGTTGCCGGGCGTACAAGACACCGCCGAAGCCAAGCGTATTCTGGGCAAGACGGCCAACCTTGAGTTCCGTCTCGCAGCCGAGCCGGGCGCATCCAAAGCCACTTCCGAGACGTTCGAATTCCGCGAGGGCAATCGCCCTTCCGCGCAAATCGAGCGTGGTCTGATCATCACGGGTGATCAGGTGACCGATGCTCAGGCGGGCTTTGACGAGCACGGCCGTCCACAGGTGAACATCAAGCTTGATGGGCATGGTGGTGAGCTGATGAGTCGTTCGACTCGCAGCAACGTGGGTCGCAGCATGGCGGTTATCTTCATCGAGCAAAAGCCGGTGACGACGTACACCAAGCAAGTGGTCGATGGTGTTGAGAAGGACGTGCCGACTCAGACGTTCAAGGAAGAGAAAAAGATCATCAGTCTGGCGACCATTCAGTCGCCATTGGGCAGTCAGTTCCGGATTACCGGCCTGAATGGCCAGGGTGAGGCTTCCGAGCTGGCTTTGCTGTTGCGTGCCGGTGGTCTGGCCGCGCCGATGTACTTCGCTGAAGAGCGCACCATTGGCCCGAGCCTGGGTGCTGACAACATCACCAAAGGTATTCACGCATCGTTGTGGGGCATGTTGTTTGTGTCGCTGTTCATTATCGCCATCTACCGTTTCTTCGGTTTGATTGCGACAGTGGCGCTGGCAGTCAACATGGTCTTGCTGCTGGCGTTGATGTCGCTGCTGGGTGCAACGCTGACCCTTCCGGGTATTGCCGGTATCGTCTTGACGATGGGTATGGCGGTTGACGCCAACGTGCTGATCTTCTCGCGGATTCGTGAAGAGATCGCCAATGGCATGACTGTGCAGCGGGCAATCAATGAAGGTTTCAGTCGGGCATTCACGGCAATTGTCGATGCCAACCTGACAACCTTGCTGGTTGGCGGAATTCTGTTTGCCATGGGTACCGGGCCGGTTAAAGGCTTTGCGGTGACCATGTCCCTCGGGATCTTTACCTCGATGTTCACGGCCATTATGGTGACCCGCGCAATGGTCAACCTGATCTACGGCGGTCGGGACTTCAAGAAGTTGTGGATTTAAGGGGCTGCCATGTTACGTACAATCAACTTCATGGGCGTTCGCAACGTTGCGTTCGGCGTCACTGTAGTGCTCACCTTGCTGGCATTGTTCAGCATGTTCCACAAGGGCATGAACTACGGCCTGGACTTCACCGGCGGTACGCTTATCGAGCTGACCTACGAGAAGCCAGCTGACCTGACCAAGGTGCGTAATGAGCTGGCTACGGCAGGTTTTCATGACGCGGTAGTGCAGAGCTTTGGTGCGACCACTGACTTGCTGGTGCGTATGCCCGGCGATGATCCGTTGCTCGGCAACAAGGTTGCCGCAGCATTGGGGCAGGCAGATGCCAGCAACCCTGCGGTGATCAAGCGGGTTGAGTTTGTGGGCCCGCAAGTGGGTGAAGAGCTGCGCGACCAGGGCGGCCTTGGCATGCTGATGGCGCTGGGCGGCATCATGCTTTACCTGGCTTTCCGCTTTCAGTGGAAGTTTGCGGTGGGCGCCATTGTGTCCCTGGTGCATGACGTGATCGTCACCATGGGCGTGCTGTCGTGGTTCCAGATTACCTTCGACCTGACGGTGTTGGCAGCGGTACTGGCTATCATCGGCTACTCGCTCAACGACACCATCGTGGTATTTGACCGGGTGCGGGAGAACTTCCGGGTGCTGCGCAAGGCCAGCCTGATCGAGAACATCAACATATCGACCACGCAAACCCTGTTGCGCACCATGGCAACGTCCATCTCCACCCTGTTGGCGATCGCTGCGCTGCTGATCTTTGGTGGCGACAACCTCTGGGGCTTCTCGATTGCCTTGTTCGTGGGTGTGTTGGCGGGTACTTACTCGTCGATTTACATCGCCAACGTCGTGCTGATCTGGCTGAACCTCAGTGCTGAGGATTTGATTCCGCCAGCGGCGAGCGAAAAAGAGGTGGATGACCGTCCTTAACGGTCAATCATCTAAAAGCTGTGACTAAAAGGCGTGAGTATTGAACTCACGCCTTTTTTTATGCTCCAACATCAGGATTGGTGTGGGACTGTTCCCACGTGTGATGGTCTGGAGGTTCGCGTGAACAAATCTTTGCTGGTAGGCGCTGTTTTAGGTGCTGTCGGTGTGACTGCCGGAGGTGCTTTTGCCACCTACAGCTTGGTTAAATCCCCTGATGCTGCGCAGGTGTTGGCGGTTGTTCCAGTCAATCAGCAGATCAAGACTCCGCGAGAAGTATGCAAAGAAGTGGCTGTGACGCGACAAGCGCCAGTCAAGGATCAGCATCAAATCGTCGGTAGCGTGATCGGTGCGGTCGCGGGCGGTTTGCTGGGTAATCAGATTGGTGGCGGTAGCGGCAAGAAGATCGCTACGGTTGCCGGTGCGGTGGGCGGTGGCTATGCCGGTAACAAGGTTCAGGAAGGCATGCAGAACCGCGATACCTACACGACGACCCAAACACGCTGCAATACTGTCAACGACATCAGTGAGAAGGTCGTTGGTTATGACGTGCGTTATTCCCTCAATGGCAAGGAAGGCAAGGTCCGGATGGATCGTGAGCCTGGCAGTGAAATTGCCGTGGATAAGCAGGGCAACCTGATTTTGAATTAAGTTCGGTATTGTAGTTTCGGCTCAGAAACTGCAAGCCAAAAAAAAGCACCCGCAAGGGTGCTTTTTTGTTTGCGGGTTTCGCTTAGCGTTTCAGCGAAGCCGGCAGGTGAGGCTGGATAGCCGTCAGAACTGCTTTGAAGCACTTGGTGTTACCAGCAACGATGTGGCCTTTTTCAAGGAAATCGTGGCTACCGGTGAAGTCGCTGACCAGGCCGCCTGCTTCTTGAATCAGCAGTGCGCCTGCGGCCATGTCCCATTCGGACAAGCCCGACTCCCAGAATGCATCGAAACGACCAGCGGCCACGTAAGCCAAGTCCAGGCTGGCAGCGCCTGCGCGGCGGATGCCGGCAGTTTGGCCAACCAGGCTACGGAACATGCCCAGGTAGTTTTCGAGGTTGTCCATCTGGTTGTCGCGGAACGGGAAGCCCGTACCCAGCAATGCGCCTTCCAGGCTGGTGCGACCGCTGACACGCAGGCGGCGACCATTCAGTTGAGCGCCACGGCCACGGCTGGCGGTGAACTCTTCTTGGCGAACTGGGTCAAGAACCACGGCGTGCTCAAGGCGGCCGCGGTATTTGCAGGCGATGCTGACGGCGAAGTGTGGAACGCCGCGCAGGAAGTTGGTGGTGCCATCCAGTGGGTCGATGATCCACAGGTAGTCTTCACCTTCACCGCTGCCTGGGTGCAGGCCGGTTTCTTCACCGAGGATGCCGTGCGTCGGGTAAGCCTTGCGCAGGGCGTCGATGATTTTCTGTTCGGCCGCACGATCGACTTCAGAGACGTAATCCTTGGCGTCTTTTTCGTCAACCTTAATGGTATCCAGGCGCTCGATGGAGCGGAAAATCAATTCACTGGCGCTGCGGGCGGCGCGCAGCGCGATATTCAGCATGGGCTGCATGGACGTTTCACCTAAGGTTGTTAAAGAAAGCCGAATATTCTATCAGAAAACTTTGGTAGATGAAGGTTTGCGTTAGCTTTCGTAGCTTATGGCGTTTTCGTTAGGTAAGATTTGCTCCCTTTTGCTGGCCTGTGAGCGCTTCCTTTGTTGCCTAATATTCGTGTCGTTCTGGTTAATACCAGCCATCCCGGGAACATCGGTGGTGCTGCGCGCGCCATGAAAAACATGGGCTTGTCACGGCTGGTGCTGGTTGAGCCCCGAGTATTTCCGCACCATGAAGCCGATGCACGTGCTTCTGGGGCGGGCGATATTCTTGAAAATGCGCAAGTCGTGGCCACCCTGGAAGATGCGTTGGTGGGCTGCAATCTGGTGCTGGGTACCAGTGCGCGCGATCGCCGTATTCCCTGGCCACTGCTGGACCCTCGTGAGTGTGGGCAAAAAGTCGTGGCTGAAGCGGCTAACGGTGCAGAGATCGCCTTGGTGTTTGGTCGTGAAGACTCTGGCCTGACTAATGACGAGCTGCAGCGTTGCCACTTTCATGTGCACATCCCTTCGGATCCTGAGTTTAGCTCCCTGAATCTGGGTGCGGCTGTGCAGGTGTTGAGCTACGAGATTCGCATGGCCTGGCTGGCCGCTCAGGGGCAGCCAAGCAAGGTCGAAAAAGAAGAAGTGGCCTCCACTAAAAGTGGTGAGCTGGCGACTATGGATGAGCTGGAGCGATTTTATGAGCATCTGGAGCAAACGCTGGTCGCCATTGAATTTATGGATCCCGAAAAGCCGCGCCACTTGATGGCGCGTTTGCGCCGGCTCTATGGGCGCAGTTCGATCAGCCGGGCAGAGATGAATATTTTGCGTGGCATTCTCACTGAAACCCAAAAAGCAGCCCGCGGTGAGCTGCTCAAGCGCAAGGATTGATCATGTTTGAGCGTCTGCGTGAAGATATTCAAAGTGTGTTTCATCGAGATCCTGCAGCGCGAAATGCTTTTGAGGTGCTGACCTGCTACCCGGGCATGCACGCCATCTGGATTCACCGCTTGTCAGCAGTATTGTGGGGGGCGGGCTGGAAGTGGTTGGCGCGCCTGGTGTCGAATTTCGGGCGCTGGTTGACCGGTATCGAAATTCATCCGGGGGCCAAAGTCGGGCGCCGTTTCTTTATTGATCACGGCATGGGCATTGTGATCGGTGAGACCGCCGAGATCGGTGATGACGTGACGCTGTACCAGGGCGTGACGCTGGGTGGCACCAGCTGGAACAAAGGCAAGCGTCACCCAACGCTGGAAAATGGCGTGGTGGTCGGTGCCGGTGCCAAGGTGCTGGGGCCATTTACGGTAGGAGCTGGCGCCAAGGTCGGTTCCAACGCGGTGGTGACCAAGGCGGTGCCAGCCGGGGCGACGGTTGTCGGTATTCCGGGTCGTATCATTGTCAAAAGTGACGATGCGGTTGAAGCCAAGCGCAAGGCGATGGCTGAAAAGATCGGCTTTGATGCCTATGGCGTGGGCGAAGACATGCCGGATCCGGTGGCGCGAGCGATTGCTCAGTTGCTGGATCATCTTCAGGCGGTAGATGGCAAGCTCGATGGTATGTGTGGTGCTCTGAAAGATTTGGGCAGTCCTTATTGCGCGCAGGATTTGCCTGAACTGCGTGAAGAAGATTTCGCCTGCGTTAAAGGCAAGGACGACAGCCAGGCAATCTAGGCTTGTAGCCGCTGCCTCAGGCTGCGATCGGGCGCGAAGCGGCCGTGCTTTAGGGCTTCAGGAAAGTCTGCAGCCCTCATTGAAGCCTGCGACGGTGAGCGGTGCGTTTGCTGTGGCTCATGTGCCATTACGTCGCAGATGCTGCTACAATGCGGCCGCTGTTTTGCGGGTAATCCCGACTAAAGTGCTAGGTCTAATAGTTGACTTAAATGGTCGGGAATAGCATACTCGCCTCCATTCCGAATTCCGTGGTACCTGTCCATGAGACTGACTACAAAAGGCCGTTACGCCGTTACTGCAATGCTTGATTTGGCGTTGCACGCACAGCACGGGCCGGTGTCCCTGGCTGATATTTCCGAGCGCCAAGGCATTTCTCTTTCCTACCTTGAGCAATTGTTCGCCAAATTGCGCCGCAGCAGCCTGGTTTCCAGTGTGCGCGGGCCTGGCGGTGGCTATCGGCTGTCGCGAGACATGCAGGGTATTCAGGTCGCCCAAGTGATTGACGCGGTCAACGAATCTGTCGATGCCACGCGTTGCCAGGGGCTTGGCGACTGCCATGCCGGCGACACGTGCCTGACCCACCATTTGTGGTGCGACCTGAGCCTGCAAATCCACGAATTTCTCAGCGGTATCAGCTTGGCTGATCTTGTGACTCGCCGTGAGGTACAAGAAGTAGCCCAGCGTCAGGATCAGCGCCGCTGTAATGGCAAAGCGCCGCACCTGGATAAGATCGAAGCGTCCGCCGTCGAGTGATTGCATAAAAACGACGGTGCGCCAGCCAGCCTGATTTAGGAGATAGTCCATGAAATTGCCCATTTACCTTGATTACTCAGCCACTACCCCGGTTGATCCGCGTGTTGCTCAAAAAATGAGCGACTGCTTGCTGGTTGACGGGAACTTCGGTAACCCGGCTTCGCGCTCTCACGTATTCGGCTGGAAAGCTGAAGAAGCGGTTGAGAACGGTCGTCGTCAGGTCGCTGATCTGGTTAACGCTGACCCGCGTGAAATTGTCTGGACCTCCGGTGCAACCGAGGCCAACAACCTGGCAATCAAAGGTGCAGCGCATTTCTATGCCACCAAAGGCAAGCACCTGATCACCGACAAGATTGAGCACAAAGCTGTTCTCGACACCATGCGTCAGCTGGAGCGTGAAGGTTTTGAAGTGACCTACATCGAGCCGGGTGAAGACGGTCTGGTCACCCCTGCCATGGTTGAAGCAGCCATGCGCGATGACACCATTCTGGTGTCGATCATGCATGTGAACAACGAAATCGGCACCATCAACGACATCGCTGCCATTGGTGAGCTAACCCGCTCGCGCGGCGTGCTGTTCCATGTTGATGCGGCACAGTCTACCGGTAAGGTTGAAATCGACCTGGCCAAGCTGAAAGTCGACCTGATGTCCTTCTCGGCTCACAAAACCTACGGCCCTAAAGGCATCGGTGCTCTGTACGTAAGTCGCAAACCGCGCGTACGTATTGAAGCTGCCATGCACGGCGGCGGTCACGAGCGCGGCATGCGTTCGGGCACCTTGGCCACCCACCAGATCGTGGGTATGGGCGAAGCGTTCCAGATTGCCAAAGAAGAAATGGCCGCTGAAAACGTTCGAATCAAGGCCTTGAGCGACCGCTTCTTCAAGCAGGTTGAACACCTTGAAGAGCTGTACGTTAACGGCAGCATGATTCACCGCGTGCCGCACAACCTGAACCTGAGCTTCAACTACGTTGAAGGCGAGTCGCTGATCATGGCACTCAAGGATCTGGCTGTTTCGTCCGGTTCGGCGTGCACATCCGCTTCCCTTGAGCCGTCCTACGTGTTGCGTGCCTTGGGCCGCAACGACGAATTGGCGCACAGCTCAATCCGTTTCACCTTCGGCCGGTTCACCACCGAAGAAGAAATCGACTACGCCGCGCAGAAAGTGTGCGAGGCCGTTACCAAGCTGCGCGCTCTGTCGCCGCTGTGGGACATGTACAAAGACGGCATCGACATCTCGAAAATCGAGTGGGCGGCGCACTGATATTTCAAGTCGCCGTAGACAGCCGCTGTAAGCGCAGCGAAAGCAGCGTTTACAGCGTCTCAAGAGCGACTCTCTGATGAGTGAGGATTAGTACCATGGCTTACAGCGAAAAGGTCATTGACCACTACGAGAACCCGCGCAACGTCGGCAAGATGGACGCGGAAGACCCGGATGTCGGCACCGGCATGGTTGGCGCGCCTGCGTGCGGCGACGTGATGCGTTTGCAGATCAAGGTTAACGAGCAGGGCATCATTGAAGATGCCAAGTTCAAGACCTATGGTTGCGGTTCGGCAATTGCCTCCAGCTCCCTGGCGACTGAGTGGATGAAAGGCAAGACTCTGGATGAAGCAGAGACCATCAAAAACACTCAACTGGCCGAAGAACTGGCTTTGCCTCCGGTGAAAATTCACTGCTCGGTACTCGCAGAAGACGCCATCAAGGCGGCTGTTCGCGATTACAAGCAGAAGAAAGGTTTGATCTGATCCGCATGGCTTGCGCCTTTAATGGCGCAAGCGTGGTGAAGAGACTGGCAAAAGGTAAGGAGTCACGATGGCTATCAGCATGACAGAAGCGGCTGCTCGACACATTCGCCGCTCCCTTGACGGGCGCGGCAAAGGTGAGGGGATTCGTCTGGGTGTTCGCACCACAGGCTGTTCCGGTCTCGCCTATGTGCTGGAGTTTGTCGATGAAGTGGGTGAAGAAGACCAGGTCTTCGAAACCTATGGCGAAAAAGTGATCATTGATCCGAAGAGCCTGACCTACCTGGACGGAACTGAGCTGGACTTCGTCAAGGAAGGCCTTAACGAAGGCTTCAAGTTCAATAACCCTAACGTACGTGGCGAATGTGGCTGCGGCGAAAGCTTCAACATCTGAGGCTAGTCGTGGGTACTCCTTGTCATTTTGCTTTGTTTGAGCTGCAACCGGGTTTCGTTCTGGATCTCGATCAGCTCGCTGTGCGCTATCGAGAGTTGGCGCGCGGTGTTCACCCGGATCGTTTTGCTGATGCTTCCGAGCGCGAGCAGCGCCTGGCGCTGGAGCAGTCGGCTAGCCTCAATGAGGCTTATCAGACGCTCAAAAACCCGTCCAAGCGTGCGCGTTACCTGCTCGCGTTAAAGGGTGGGGAGTTGCCGCTGGAAGTCACGGTGCATGATCCCGAGTTTCTGATGCAGCAAATGCAGTGGCGCGAAGAACTTGAAGATTTGCAGGACAGCGCCGATATGGCGGGTATTGCAGCATTCAAGCGTCGACTGAAAGTCGCTCAGGACCACCTGAACGACAGCTTCGCTGCTTGTTGGGATGACGCTGCGCAACGCGAGCAGGCCGAACGCCTGATGCGCCGCATGCAGTTCCTGGACAAGCTCACTTACGAAGTGCGCCAGCTAGAAGAGCGCCTCGACGATTAACTCCGTGCTTCCCTGATGGCACGCCTGATTACAGATAAGTCCTGATTACGATGGCCCTACTGCAGATCGCCGAACCCGGCCAAAGTCCTCAACCGCACCAGCGTCGTCTGGCTGTGGGGATCGACTTGGGCACAACCAATTCGTTGGTCGCTGCATTGCGCAGCGGTCTTTCCGAGCCCTTGGCTGACGCAAATGGCAATGTCATTTTGCCGTCTGCCGTTCGCTATCACGCTGATCGCGTCGAGGTCGGTGAGTCGGCGCGTCTGGCAGCCGCAAGCGACCCTTTCAATACCATCCTGTCGGTCAAGCGTTTGATGGGGCGCGGTGTGTCTGACGTCAAGCAATTGGGTGAGCAGTTGCCTTACCGTTTTGTTGGCGGTGAGTCGCACATGCCGTTTATCGACACCGTGCAAGGGCCTAAAAGCCCGGTTGAAGTGTCTGCCGATATTCTGAAAGTGCTGCGTGAGCGTGCTGAAAAGACCTTGGGCGGGGAATTGGTGGGTGCGGTGATTACCGTTCCGGCCTATTTCGACGATGCTCAGCGTCAGGCCACTAAAGATGCTGCCAAATTGGCGGGCCTCAATGTGCTGCGTTTGCTCAATGAGCCAACCGCAGCGGCCGTGGCTTACGGGTTGGATCAGTCGGCTGAAGGGGTTGTGGCTATTTACGACCTGGGCGGAGGCACGTTCGATATTTCGATCCTGCGCCTGACCGGCGGTGTATTTGAAGTGCTCGCCACCGGTGGTGACACCGCGTTGGGCGGCGATGATTTCGATCATGCGATTGCGGGCTGGATCATTGAGCAGGCGGGTTTGTCCGCTGATCTTGACCCCGGCACTCAGCGCGCTTTGCTTCAGGCCGCTTGCGCTGCCAAGGAAGCGCTTAGCGATGCATCTTCTGTAACGGTCACGTTTGGTGAGTGGCGTTCAGAGCTGACCCGCGAGGCTTTTGATGCGTTGATTGAGCCAATGGTTGCCCGCAGCCTCAAAGCCTGCCGGCGTGCCGTGCGCGATGCCAACATCGAAATTGAAGAGGTTCAGGCCGTGGTCATGGTCGGCGGTTCGACCCGCGTACCGCGTGTGCGTGAAGCGGTTGCAGCCATGTTCGGCCGTGAGCCGCTGACCGATATCGACCCGGATCAAGTGGTAGCCATTGGTGCTGCGATCCAGGCCGATACGCTGGCAGGTAACAAGCGTGAAGGTGGCGAATTGTTGCTGCTGGACGTGATTCCATTGTCGCTCGGTCTTGAGACCATGGGCGGCTTGATGGAGAAGGTTATCCCGCGCAACACCACGATTCCAGTGGCCCGTGCGCAGGATTTCACGACCTACAAAGATGGTCAGACGGCCATGATGATTCATGTGCTGCAAGGCGAACGTGAACTGATCAGCGATTGCCGTTCTCTGGCACGCTTTGAGTTGCGTGGTATTCCGCCGATGGTGGCCGGTGCTGCAAAAATTCGTGTGACCTTTCAGGTCGATGCGGATGGTTTGCTCAGCGTTGCCGCTCGCGAGTTGGGCTCGGGCGTTGAAGCGAGCATTCAGGTCAAGCCGTCTTACGGTCTGACCGATGGCGAAATTGCCAAGATGCTCAAAGATTCGTTCCAGTACGCCGGTGATGACAAGGTGGCCCGTGTGCTGCGCGAACAGCAGGTCGATGCGCAGCGTCTGATCGAGGCTGTGCAGTCAGCACTGGAGGTTGACGGTGATCGCTTGCTGGACGCTGAAGAGCGCATGGTCATCGAAGCGCAAATGCAAGAATTGTCTGAATTGATGAAAGGCACAGATGGTTACGCCATCGAGCAGCAGACCAAGCGTCTGTCGCAAGTAACTGATGCCTTTGCTGCCCGTCGTATGGATTTGACGGTCAAAGCCGCCCTGTCTGGGCGCAACCTGAATGAAATCGAGGAATAACTGATGCCGCAGATCATTTTTCTGCCACACGCCGAGCATTGCCCGGACGGTATGGTCGTAGAGGCTGAGACCGGCAAGTCCATTCTCGAAGTGGCCCATGACAATCACATCGAAATCGAAAGTGCTTGTGGTGGTGTCTGTGCGTGCACGACCTGTCACTGCATTATTCGTGAAGGCTTTGACTCGCTCGAAGAAGCTGATGAGCTGGAAGAAGACTACCTGGATCGTGCCTGGGGTCTTGAAGCTCACTCTCGTTTGAGCTGTCAGGCCAAGGTCGGTACTGAAGACCTGACGGTCGAGATTCCGAAATATTCCCTTAACCATGCTGCTGAAGCGCCGCACTGATAAGGAATTGTCATGAGCCTTAAATGGGTTGATGTGCAAGAAATCGCCATACAACTGGCTGAAGCTCACCCGGAGGTTAATCCTCTGACGGTGAACTTCGTCAAGCTGCGCAATCTGGTAATGGCGCTGCCGGACTTTGACGACATCCCGGATCGTGGCGGAGAGAAGGTTCTCGAAGCCATTCAGGGGTTGTGGATCGAAGAAGCCGACTAAGCTTGTAACTACGCAATTATGCAATACCCCAGAACCCGCGTATAATTCGCGGGTTTAATTTTTCGCTTAAATCACTGTTTCTGGAGTTACACCATGGCTGTTCAACGCACTTTCTCCATCATCAAGCCTGACGCTGTTGCAAAAAACGTTATTGGCGAGATCACCACTCGTTTTGAAAAAGCCGGCCTGAAGGTTGTAGCTTCGAAAATGAAGCAACTGTCCAAAGCAGAAGCTGAAGGCTTCTACGCTGAGCACAGCGCTCGTGGTTTCTTCGGCGACCTGGTTGCTTTCATGATCTCCGGTCCTGTTGTTGTTCAGGTTCTGGAAGGCGAAAACGCTATCGCTCTGAACCGCGAACTGATGGGCGCTACTAACCCTAAAGAAGCAGCTGCTGGCACTATCCGTGCTGATTTCGCTGATTCCATCGACGCTAACGCTGTTCACGGTTCCGACTCGGAAGCCGCTGCTGCACGCGAAATCTCCTACTTTTTCGCAGCTACTGAAGTAACCACTCGCTAAGTATTGGCTTGTGAGTGAGGGTGAAGACATGATTGCAACGACTGGCAAAACCAACCTGTTGGGTTTGACTCAACCGGAAATGGAGAAATTCTTCGACTCAATCGGGGAGAAGCGTTTCCGTGCCGGTCAGGTCATGAAGTGGATTCACCACTTTGGCGTCGATGATTTCGACGCCATGACTAACGTCAGCAAGGCCTTGCGCGACAAGCTCAAGGCTATTGCTGAGGTTCGTGGGCCTGAAGTCGTCAGCGAGGACATCTCCAGCGATGGCACCCGTAAATGGGTGGTACGTGTAGAGTCCGGCAGCTGCGTCGAGACGGTTTACATTCCCTCGGGCAAACGCGGCACCTTGTGCGTTTCGTCCCAGGCTGGCTGTGCCCTGGATTGCAGTTTCTGCTCCACCGGCAAGCAAGGCTTCAATAGCAACCTCACCGCCGCCGAAGTAATCGGTCAGGTGTGGATTGCCAACAAATCCTTCGGCAGTGTTCCGGCAACCATCGACCGCGCCATCACCAACGTGGTGATGATGGGCATGGGTGAACCGCTGCTGAACTTCGACAACGTCATCAGTGCCATGCAACTGATGATGGATGACTTGGGCTACGGCATTTCCAAGCGCCGGGTGACCTTGTCTACCTCGGGCGTAGTGCCGATGATCGATGAGCTGGCCAAGCACATCGATGTCTCCCTGGCATTGTCGCTGCACGCACCTAACGACGAACTGCGTAGTCAATTGGTGCCCATCAACAAGAAGTACCCGCTGGCCATGCTGCTTGATTCTTGCCGTCGTTATATGGCGACCTTGGGCGAGAAGCGCGTGTTGACCGTCGAGTACACCTTGCTCAAAGACGTAAACGACCATGTCGACCACGCGCGTGAAATGATCGAGTTGCTCAAGGACACGCCGTGCAAGATCAACCTGATCCCGTTCAATCCGTTCCCGCATTCGGGTTACGAACGTCCAAGCAACAACGCCATTCGCCGTTTTCAGGAGCTGTTGCAGCAGGCGGGTTACAACGTGACTGTGCGTACGACGCGCGGCGAAGATATCGACGCGGCATGTGGGCAGTTGGTGGGGCAGGTCAATGACCGCACCCGTCGCAGCTCGCGCCTGATCGCGGCGCGTGAGCTCAATGCCGATGCCGACTCAGCGCCTAACGCTGCCTCTGCGCCCTGAGAGAGGACATTCATGATCCTGCGCGCTGCGCTGTGTGTCGTTTGGGTCGGCTTTATAGCTGGCTGCGTTTCATCGGGTAGCTCAAACCCGATGAACAGCGACAAAGGGCGTGATGCAGCGCGTGAGGCTTATGTACAGCTGGGGCTCGGTTATCTTCAGCAGGGTATGGCAGAGCAGGCCAAAGTACCTTTGGGTAAAGCCCTCGAACTCGACAAGACTGACCCTGACACCCAAGCCGCCCTGGCATTGGTTTTTCAGTCTGAGATGGAGTTTGAGCTGGCCGAGCAGGCATTTCGCACGGCGTTGAACCGGCGGCCTGATGACTCGCGCATTCTCAACAATTACGCCAGCTTTCTGTTTGAGCAACAGCGCTACCAAGAAGCCAGTACGTACTTCCAAAAAGCGCTGGCGGACCCTCTCTATCCTGAACGATCGCGCATCTACGAGAACCTGGGAATTACTGCACTCAAGTTGGGGCAGCGTGACTCGGGCCGTCAGCAGCTCGAAAAAGCCCTGCGTTTGAACCCTCGGCAACCCCGCGCACTGCTCGAAATGGCTGAGTTGTCTTACGAAGACAGGCATTATGTGCCCGCACGTGACTTTTACGATCGTTTTAGCCTGCTTAGCGGGCAAAATGCACGTAGTCTATTGCTCGGTGCGCGATTGGCAGATGTTCTCGACGAGCGTGCTTCAACAGCCAATTATGGTCAGCAACTAAAAAGACTCTATCCCGGTACGCCGGAATATCAGCAATACCTGTCGGAGCAATGATGAAAGCGGCGCAACCCGAAGTTCTAGCAGCGACTCGTGTCAATCCTGGTGAGACCTTGCGTCAGGCCCGTGAAAACAATGGCTGGACGTTGGCTGAAGTCGCCATGAAGCTCAATCTGACGGCCAGCTCCTTGAGTAATCTTGAGGCGGGTGCGTTCGACAAGCTGCCAGGGCATACCTTTGCCCGCGGTTATATCCGCGCCTATGCCAAATTGCTCGGTATGGACCAGACTGCGCTGGTGCATGAGTTTGATCTCTACACCGGGACAGACGCCAACGGCAGCAATGTGCATAGCCTTGGTCGTATTGAAGAACCGGTGCGTATTTCGCACACCATCTTGCGTATTGTCAGCCTGCTCTTGCTGATCGCTGTTATCGGCGGTGGCTTTATCTGGTGGCAGGACCAAACGTCCATGCGCGCCAAAGACCTGATTGGCCTGGCCCCGGAACACGTGGAAGTTGAAGGCGCTGACGGCACCACCCAGATCCACCCGCTCGACGAGCCGGAAGATCAGGCTGTGGCTGAAGCCAAGGTTGAGGCAGAGTCTGCGGCCGAGGCTCAAACCACGACGCAGCCAGATCAGAGCTCGCAGTTGGCACTGCCGCTGGCGTCTGAACCTGCCGCTACCGCCTCCACAACCGCACCCGCTGCTCCTGCTGCATCTACTACGGCTGCTCTGCCTGCTCCTGCAGCACCTGTTGCGCCAACGCCTGCTGCCACGCCTGTGGCGCCCGCAGTCGCTCCGGTTGAAAGCGCACCGGTAGCCGGTGCTGGCAAGGTTGCAGTTCAATACAGCGCAGATTGCTGGACTCAAGTCACCGACGCCACGGGTAAAGTGTTGTTCGGCGGCCTGAAGCGCAAAGGCGATAATCTTGAAGTGAGCGGCAAGCCGCCTCTGAGTTTGCGACTGGGCTTTGCCCGTGGTGCGCAAGTGACCTACAACGGTCAGGCGGTAGATGTCGCTCCTTTCACCAGTGGCGAGACTGCTCGCCTGAAGTTAGGTCAATAAGTCATGCACGGCGAATCACCAATCAAACGTCGCGAATCGCGCAAAATCTGGGTCGGCTCGGTGCCAGTCGGTGGCGATGCCCCTATTGCTGTACAGAGCATGACCAACAGCGATACCAATGATGTCGCGGCGACCGTTGCGCAAATCAATCGTCTGGAAGCTGCGGGTGTCGATATCGTGCGGGTTTCCGTACCCGATATGGATGCAGCAGAAGCGTTTGGCCGTATCAAGCAATTGGTCAAAGTGCCATTGGTTGCTGACATCCACTTCGATTATCGGATCGCGCTGCGCGTGGCCGAACTGGGTGTGGACTGTTTGCGTATCAACCCGGGCAACATTGGTCGCGAAGACCGTGTTCGTGCCGTGGTTGATGCTGCCCGTGATCGCGGTATTCCAATCCGAATCGGCGTTAACGCCGGCTCGCTCGAAAAAGACCTGCAAAAGAAGTACGGCGAACCGACCCCTGCTGCGCTGGTAGAGTCGGCATTGCGTCACGTTGAACACCTTGAACGCCTGAATTTCAAGGACTTCAAGGTCAGCGTAAAGGCCTCCGACGTGTTTATGGCCGTTGAAGCCTACCGCTTGCTGGCCAAAGAAATTGTCCAGCCGCTGCACTTGGGTATCACCGAAGCTGGCGGTTTACGTTCGGGCACAGTGAAATCTGCTGTCGGCCTAGGTATGCTGCTCGCCGAGGGAATTGGCGATACTATCCGCATCTCGTTGGCAGCAGACCCGGTTGAGGAAGTCAAAGTTGGTTACGACATCCTGAAATCCCTGCGTTTGCGCTCGCGTGGCATTAACTTTATTGCGTGCCCAAGCTGTTCGCGCCAGAACTTCGACGTGGTTAAAACCATGAACGAGCTGGAAGGGCGCCTCGAAGATCTGCTGGTGCCATTGGATGTCGCTGTGATCGGCTGTGTCGTTAACGGCCCCGGTGAAGCCAAAGAGGCCCATGTCGGTCTGACTGGCGGAACGCCCAACCTGATTTATATCGACGGCAAGCCGTCGCAGAAATTAACGAATGAAAATCTGGTGGATGAGCTCGAAAAGCTGATTCGCCAGAAGGCGGCCGAAAAGGTCGAAGCTGACGCAGCGGTTATCGCGCGCGGCTAATCAAACGAATTAAGGACTTTTTGTGAGCAAGTCTCTGCAAGCCATTCGTGGCATGAACGACATTCTGCCCGACCAGACACCTGTATGGCGTTACGTCGAGGGCAAGGTATCGCGTTTGCTGGATAACTACGGTTACAAGCAAATTCGTATGCCTATCGTCGAGTTCACCGAACTGTTCAAACGCTCCATCGGCGAAGTGACAGATATCGTCGAAAAAGAGATGTACACCTTCGAGGACCGCAACGGCGATTCGCTGACCTTGCGTCCTGAAGGCACGGCGGCGTGCGTGCGTGCAGTACTTGAGCACGGGATCACCGGCGGTGGTCAGGTTCAAAAGTTGTGGTACATCGGGCCGATGTTCCGCCACGAACGTCCGCAAAAAGGTCGCTATCGTCAGTTCCATCAGATTGGGGTTGAAGTGTTCAACCTGGATGGGCCGGACATCGATGCCGAATTGATCGTGCTGACCTGGCGTCTATGGGGCGAGCTGGGCATCCGTGATGCGGTCAAGCTCGAATTGAACAGCCTGGGTACCAGTGAGGCCCGCGCTCGCTATCGTGCGGCGCTGGTGCAATACCTGTCCTCGCGCTTGAGCGAGCTTGACGAAGATAGCCAGCGTCGTTTGAAATCCAACCCGCTGCGTGTGCTTGATACCAAGAACGCCGATACACAGGCTGTACTGGTCGATGCACCCAAGCTCGTGGATTACCTCGACGAAGAGTCTCGTGTGCATTTCGAAGGGCTGAAGGCACGTCTGGATGCTGCCGGTATCCCTTACGTGATCAACCCCAAGCTGGTTCGTGGCCTCGATTACTACAGCAAAACCGTATTTGAATGGGTCACTGACAAGCTGGGCGCTCAAGGCACTGTTTGCGCGGGCGGCCGTTATGACGGTCTGGTCGAGCAAATGGGCGGCAAACCGACCACGGGTGTTGGTTTTGCAATGGGCATCGAGCGTCTGATCCTGTTGGTCGAAACGCTTGAACAAATCCCGCAAGAACTGGCGCGTCAGGTGGACGTTTACCTGTGCGCGTTTGGTGAGGCCGCCGAATTGGCTGCCTTGGCCTTGAGCGAACGGGTTCGTGATCAGTTGCCGAACCTGCGCTTGCAGATCAATGCTGGCGCCGGCAGTTTCAAAAGCCAGTTTAAAAAAGCCGACAAAAGCGGTGCGCTGTACGCACTGATTCTGGGCGACGACGAATTGGCCCAGCAAGTGGTAGGCGTCAAACCTCTGCGTGGCCAGGGCGAACAACAAACGATTGCCTGGGATGCTCTAGCTGAGCACTTGGCCACCTGCGTTGTGCAGGGTTGAAGCTGTAAAAACAGCCGATTTAGCGAATAAGGAGTGTTGGGGTGTCGAGTAACGAAGATGAACAGCTGGGCGAGTTGAAAGACTGGTGGCAGCGTAACGGCAAACCCCTGCTGACTGGCGGCTTGCTTGCGCTGGTTGTGGTGTCGGGCTGGCAGCTATGGCACAAATATCAGGCGAATCAGTCGCAAGGTGCGTCGGTTCTCTATCAGCAATTGCTTGAAACCACACTCACGCCTGACGGTAAGCCCGATGTGGCACGTGTGGCTGATCTGGCCAACAAGTTGAAAGGCGAATACGCAGGTTCCGCCTACGCACAATTTGGCGGTTTGTTCGTGGCCAAAGTGGCCGTGGACAATGGCAAACTCGACGACGCAGCCACTGAGCTGAAAATCATTGTCGACAAGCCGGCCAACCCAACGCTGGGTGAAGTTGCACGTCAGCGTCTGGCTCAAGTTCTGGCAGCACAAGGCAAAGTTGATGATGCCTTGAAACTGCTTGAAGGTGATTCGGACAAGGCATTCCTGGCCAGCCGTGAAGAATTGAAAGGCGACCTGCTGGTTCAGCAGGGCCGTACTGACGACGCACGTGCCGCCTACGAAAAAGCTAAAGCCGCGCTGTCGGATGAAGCCGCGGTCGGTGGCTTACAAATCAAGCTGGACGACCTGGCCAAAGGGGATGCGTGAAGTGATTCGATGGAAACATGCGGCATTGCTGGCTCTGGTCGTTTTGGCCGCGGGTTGCAGCAGTAACAGCAAAAAAGAACTTCCACCGGCTGAATTGACCGACTTCAAAGAAGAAGTCGTGTTGCAAAAGCAGTGGGATCGCTCGATCGGTGACGGTCAGGGCAAAACCTACAACATGCTGGTGCCAGCGGTTGAAGGTAATAACATCTACGCCGCTGACGTGACGGGCGTAGTGATGTCTCTTGATCGCATGAACGGTGACGTTCAGTGGAAAAAAGACCTCGATCAGCCTGTTTCTGGCGCAGTAGGTCTGGGCTATGGTCTGGTGCTGCTGGGTACCTTGCAGGGTGATGTCATTGCTCTGGATGCCAGCAACGGTGAAGAGAAATGGCGTGCACGCGTTAACAGCGAAGTGCTGGCTCCGCCTGCAACCAACGGCGATATCGTTGTGGTTCAGACCCAGGACGATCATCTGATTGGCCTGGATGCCTCGACAGGCGATCAGCGCTGGATCTACGACAGCACCCCAGGTGTTCTGACCTTGCGTGGCACCGGTGCTCCGCTGGTCACCAATCACCTGGCGGTTGCAGGTCTGTCGACCGGCAAAGTCGTTGCGCTGGATACTCAGACCGGTGTGCCGGTATGGGAGCAGCGTGTGGCCGTACCGCAAGGTCGCTCGGAGCTGGAGCGCATCGTTGATATTGACGGCGGTCTGCTGTTGTCCGGCGGCACGCTGTATGTAGCGAGCTACCAGGGCCGCATGGCAGCACTGGAACTGGAAAGCGGTCGCGTGCTCTGGCAGCGTGATGCTTCCAGCTATGCCGGTGTCGCGCAGGGCTTTGGTAACGTCTACGTCAGCCTGGCGTCCGGTACGGTTGAAGGCGTTGATGAACGCTCGACCACAGCCTTGTGGAGCAACGATGCGCTGGCCCGCCGTCAACTGTCGGCACCAGAAGTGTTCTCCAGCTACGTGGCAGTCGGCGACATGGAAGGCTATCTGCACCTGCTCAGTCAGGTTGATGGTCGTTTCGTTGGCCGTACTCGCGTAGACAGTGATGGCCTTCGGGCACGTCCGCTGGTGGTCGGTGACATGATTTACGTGTTTGGTAACAGCGGCAAACTGGAAGCCCTGACCATTCGCTAAGGCGTCTATGCTTGAGACTCTAGGGTTTCAAGCAGCCTTGCTCTGGCAAGGCTCGCGGCACATATGTGCTGTTCCGAACTCTGGCCGCAGCCTTGCTGCGGCTTTTGTATTTTCTGAAATAACGAAGTGGAGAGCCGCATGGTTCCCGTAATCGCCCTGGTGGGCCGACCTAACGTCGGCAAGTCCACCTTGTTCAACCGCCTGACCAGGACTCGCGACGCTATCGTCGGCGACTTGTCCGGTCTGACCCGTGATCGCCAATACGGTGAGGCCAAGTGGCAAGGGCGTTCCTACATTCTGGTCGACACCGGTGGTATTTCCGGTGACGAGCACGGTATGGACGAAAAGATGGCCGAGCAGTCCCTGCTGGCGATCGAAGAAGCAGATGTTGTTCTGTTCCTGGTAGATGCGAAGGCGGGTTTTACCGCCGCTGACCAGATGATCGGCGAACACTTGCGTAAGCGTAACAAGCGTTCTTACGTTGTTGCCAACAAGGTCGATAACATCGATCCGGACATGGCTCGCGCCGAGTTCGCACCGTTGGGCATGGGTGATGCGATTCCAATCGCTGGTGCTCATGGTCGCGGTATCACGCAAATGCTGGAAATTGCCTTGAGCAACTTCCCGCGTGACGAAGAAGAGCCGGTCGACGGCGAAGAAGAAATCGTTCTCGAGGGTGAGGAAGCCAAGCGCATTCCTGGCCCAAGCGAAAAAGACGGTATCAAGATCGCTATCATTGGTCGCCCTAACGTCGGTAAATCGACCCTGGTTAACCGCATGCTCGGTGAAGACCGGGTGATCGTGTACGACCAGCCGGGTACCACGCGTGACAGTATCTACATCCCGTTTGAGCGTAATGACGAGAAGTACACGCTGATTGACACCGCCGGTGTGCGCAAGCGCGGCAAGATCCACGAAGAAGTTGAAAAGTTCTCCGTGGTCAAAACCTTGCAGGCGATCAAAGACGCTAACGTGGTGATCTTTGTAATGGATGCCCGTGAAGGCGTGGTAGACCATGACCTTAACTTGTTGGGCTTTGCGCTTGAGGCCGGTCGTGCACTGGTTATCGCGATCAACAAGTGGGACGGCATGACCCCGAGCGAGCGAGAGTTCGTGAAGGTTGAGCTGACGCGTCGCTTGTTCTTCGTCGACTTTGCTGACATTCACTTTATCTCGGCGTTGCATGGCACTGGCGTAGGTAACCTGTACCAGTCGGTGCAGAACTCCTTCAAGTCGGCAGTAACGCGCTGGCCGACCAACCGTCTGACCCAGATTCTGGAAGACGCGGTCAGCGAGCACGCGCCACCGATGGTTAACAGCCGCCGGATCAAGCTGCGTTATGCCCACTTGGGTGGTGCTAACCCGCCGATTATCGTGATTCACGGTAACCAGGTTGAGAAGGTTCCGAAGTCTTACGTCCGTTATCTCGAAAACACCTACCGTCGTGTCTTGAAACTGGTCGGTACGCCGATCCGCATCGAGTTCAAAGGTGGCGAGAACCCGTACGAAGGCAACAAGAACTCGCTGACCGACCGTCAGGTCAACAAGAAACGCCGCATGATGTCGCACCACAAGAAAGCCGAGAAAAATCGCAAAGACAAGCGCTGATAGCAGCACGTTTTAGCGTAATGAGAAAGGGTCCTAATGGACCCTTTTTCGTGTCCGGCGTTTGGGCTATTCTCGTTGAGTCCTGTGCCGCAGTCAGTGCCGGGAACTCAACAGGGAACGGCCATGATTATCAGCAAGCTGCCGAATGTCGGCACCACCATCTTCACACGCATGTCGCAGCTCGCGGCCGAGACCGGCGCTCTGAACCTGTCTCAGGGGTTTCCTGACTTTGATGGGCCGCAAGCCCTGCGTGACGCGGTTGGCCGCCATGTCAGCAATGGTCACAACCAGTATTCCCCCATGACCGGCTTGCCTGCCCTACGTCAGCAAGTAGCCGCCAAGATTGCCCGCAGTTACGGTGTTCAGGTCAATCCCGACAGCGAAGTCACGATTACTCCCGGCGCGACCCAAGCCATCTTTTGCGCGATTCAGGCGGTCATTCATGCGGGTGACGAAGTGATCGTCTTTGATCCCTGTTACGACAGCTACGAGCCCTCGGTTGAACTTGCCGGTGGCCGATGTGTGCATGTGCAATTAGGGCTGGGTGATTTTTCGATTGACTGGCAAAAGCTTGAAGAGGCGCTGAGCCCGCGTACGCGCATGATCATCCTCAACAGCCCGCATAACCCAAGCGGTGCGCTCATTACTCGGGCCGAACTGGATCAGTTGGCCAAGCTCATCGAAAACCGTGACATTTACCTCATCAGCGACGAGGTGTATGAGCACCTGGTGTACGACGGCGTGCCCCATGTCAGTGTTTTGTCGCATGCGCAGCTGTACGATCGTGCATTCGTGGTCAGCTCGTTCGGCAAGACTTACCACGTTACTGGTTGGAAAACGGGTTATGTCGTGGCGCCGCCGGCCCTGACAGCTGAGTTGCGCAAGGTTCATCAGTACGTCAGTTTTTGCGGAGTGACGCCTTTGCAGTATGCGTTGGCAGATTTTATGCAAGCTCATCCCGAGCATGTAGAAGAGCTGCCGGGGTTCTATCAGGCCAAGCGCGATATGTTTTGTGATTTGCTGAGCCCGTCGCGTTTTACGTTCAAACCCGTGGCAGGGACCTATTTTCAACTGGTCGATTACTCTCGAATTCGTCCCGACCTTGATGATGTCGCCATGGCCGAGTGGCTAACCCGTGAGCACGGTGTGGCGACGATTCCGGTGTCGGTGTTCTACCAGACCCCGCCTGAAGGGCAGCGGCTGGTTCGTTTATGTTTTGCAAAACGCGAGGAGACGCTGCGTGAAGCAGCAGAAAAACTATGCGTGATCTAAGTGGATTATCCGATTTAACCGTTGCGTTGGTTCAGACCACGCTGGTCTGGCATGACCGTCAGGCCAATTTCGAGCATTTTGAAGAGCTGCTGGAGCAAGCCAAAGGCGCTGATCTAGTGGTGTTGCCGGAGATGTTCACCACGGGCTTCAGCATGGAGTCAGAAACGCTGGCAGAGCCTGAGCACGGGCCTACTCAGGCCTGGATGGTCAAGCAGGCGAAAAGGCTTAATGCGGTCGTGACTGGAAGCATCATCGTGCAAGCGGCTGATGGCAGCCATCGTAATCGCCTGTTGTGGGCCCGCCCCGATGGTGAAGTGCTGCACTACGATAAGCGCCATTTGTTCCGCATGGCGGGTGAGCATGAGCATTTCACCCCGGGCGAGCGTCAGGTGCAGTTTGAAGTCAAAGGCTGGCGTATTCGTCCGTTGATTTGCTACGACCTGAGATTTCCGGTGTGGAGCAGTGACCCTCACGACACTGACTTGTTGCTGTACACCGCCAACTGGCCGGGTGCGCGTCGTTTGCACTGGAACCGCTTGCTGCCAGCACGTGCGATTGAAAACTTGTGCTACGTCGCAGCCGTCAATCGGGTGGGAACAGACGGTAAAGGTTTGGTCTATACCGGCGACAGCCATGTCTTCGACTTTCAAGGGGAGTCGTTGCTCAGTGCGGGGGAGGGTGATGGGGTGTTTGAAGTTCGCCTGAATGCGGCTGAACTGGCGGCTTACCGAGAGCGCTTTCCGGCTTATATGGATGCCGATACGTTCGAGTTTCGTTGACGGTTTTTCCCTCACCCTAACCCTCTCCCTGAGGGAGAGGGGACTGACCGAGCTGATTGTGGATTCACTGTAACAATCGGAAGCCGCTGAGTATCAGGAGCAATCCCCAATTTGTTCCCTCTCCCTCTGGGAGAGGGCTAGGGTGAGGGTTTTCTGTCAGCCAATACGCAAAAGGCCCCAGGGTTCGCACCTTGGGGCCTTTTGATATACAAGCGACGCTTATGCGGCTTTAGCCTCGCTTTCGCTCAGCGAGCGGTTCAGGGCGCTGAACAGGGCCTTGAAGCTGGCGGTGGTGATGTTTTCATCAATGCCCACGCCATGCACTGCGCGTTCACCATTCACGCGCAACTCAATGTAGGCCGCAGCTTTGGCATTAGTGCCTGCGCCAATCGCATGCTCGTTGTAATCCATGATCTCTGCTTTAACCGGCAGACCGGCCACCAGCGCTTCCAGTGCGCCATTACCCTTGCCGCTCCAGCGCAGATTAGTTTCACCGTCGCCTTTGGCGGACACTTCGACCTCTACCGCGCTGTGGCCGTTTTCTTCCTGAAGACGATGACTGACCAGTGCGTAAGGCGTATTGGCCTGCAAGTACTCACTGCGCAGCAAGTTGTGAATCTGTTGTGCAGTCATTTCAAGGCCCAGGCGATCAGTCTCGCGCTGAACGACCTGGCTGAATTCAATCTGCATGCGGCGCGGCAAGCTGATGCCGTATTCCTGTTCCAGCAGGTAGGCAATCCCGCCTTTGCCGGATTGGCTGTTCACGCGGATTACCGCTTCATAGCTACGGCCAATGTCTGCCGGGTCGATGGGCAAGTACGGTACTTCCCACAGGCCATCCGGTTTTTGCTGGGCGAAACCTTTGCGGATAGCGTCCTGATGCGAGCCAGAGAATGCGGTGTGGACCAAATCACCCACGTACGGGTGGCGCGGGTGCACCGGAATCTGGTTGCACTCTTCAACGACTTTGCGCACGCCGTCGATGTCGGAGAAATCCAGTTCAGGGTTCAGGCCCTGGGTGTACATGTTCAAAGCCACAGTCACCAGATCGACGTTACCGGTACGTTCACCGTTACCGAACAGGCAACCTTCAACGCGATCGGCACCCGCCATCAGGCCCAATTCAGTGGCGGCCACACCGGTGCCACGGTCGTTGTGGGTGTGCAGACTGATCAACACGCTGTCACGGCGATTGATATGGCGACCGAACCACTCGATCTGGTCGGCATAAATGTTCGGCGTGGCGCACTCAACGGTCGCAGGCAGGTTGAGGATCATTTTGTGTTCGGGAGTCGGGTTCCATACCTCGATCACCGCGTCGCACACTTCCTTGGCGAACTCCAGCTCGGTGGCGCTGAACGTTTCAGGCGAATACTCGAACGTCCAGTGAGTTTCAGGCTGTTGAGCCGCATATTTGACGAACAGCTTGGCCGCGCTGACGGCAATTTCCTTGATGCCTTCTTTGTCCTGGTTGAACACGATGCGTCGGAACGCCGGGCTGGTCGCGTTGTACAGGTGGACAATGGCTTTCTTCGCGCCGCGCAGCGACTCAAAGGTGCGAGCGATCAAGTCTTCACGGCCTTGGGTCAGCACCTGGATGGTGGTGTCGTCGGGGATATGCCCGTCTTCGATCAAGGTGCGCACGAAGTCAAAGTCGGTTTGCGATGCTGCCGGGAACGATGCCTCGATTTCTTTCACGCCTACGCTCACCAGCGTCTTCCAGAAACGCAGCTTCTTTACCGCATCCATCGGCTCGATCAGCGACTGGTTGCCGTCGCGCAAGTCGGAGCTGCACCAGATCGGCGCTTTGGTGATGGTTTTCGACGGCCAGGTGCGGTCAGGCAAGTTAATAACCGGGAAGGCGCGGTATTTGGAAGACGGGTCTTTGAGCATGGTCATCAGGCAATCCTTTTTGTACAAGTCGCAATTAATGAGCGGCTTGCTGAAGAAATACAAAGCATAAGGGGCGAGGCACCGCGACTAGCTTTGCAGTCGTGCACTGACGAGGCAAAGGCTGCGATGTTGGCGTTGCAGAATGAGGGTGTGAGAGCTATTCATGGCCTCAACCCTAACCCTGCGGGAGGGAAGATGGCAAGCAGCTAAATAATATTGAGAGAAATGCCCGGATGTTGGCGTTATTCGATCTTTTATTGCGCGAATATTGTCTGATGGTTGTTTTTATTGCATGGCTTAAAGGGATGTCCAGCAGTGCGTGCTGCTGATGGTCATCCCTTTGGCGGCGCTGTCAGGGTTGGAAGGCGCCGATAAAAATGGCCGGGTCAACCCGGGCATCATTGAGGCTGACGTTCCAGTGCATATGCGGGCCCGTGGCACGGCCGGTGGAGCCTACTTTGCCCACCACATCGCCACGCGCCAGTTGCTGGCCGACCTTTGTATCCACTTTCGACATGTGGCAAAACATGCTGATGAAGCCTTGGCCGTGGTCGACAAATACAGTGTTGCCGTTAAAAAAGTAGTTACCGATCAAGATGACCTTTCCCGCTGCCGGGGTCTTGATGGGAGTGCCCGCTGGCACGGCGAAATCGAGACCTGCGTGCGGGTTGCGCTCTTCGCCATTGAAGAATCGACGAACGCCGAACTTGCTCGACAGCGGCCCGTTAACGGGTTTATCGAGGAGCAGATTGCTTGGCGTGTTGGGGCTGAAGGTACGGTAGGCCTTGATCTGGATCGCCAGTTCGTTGTCGATGCGCTTGATGTCATTCGGGTTGGGGTTGACCTGACGCTGGTTTTTTAGGGTGATGCGTTGTTCCGGGTACTTCTTGGTGCCCACCGTAAAGTTAAGCTCGCGCCCGCCCGTAGTGATCTGCTGGATTCCAGGCTTGACGGTGAGTGGTATGCCGACAATGGCCCGCCAGGTGTCCTGCTCTTTAATCACCATAACGGGTTTGCCTTCAAAGGATGCCTTGGGCGCTTGTGCACCCGTTCCCAGCTCAATTACGGCTACCCCGCCCGGCACCGGCTTATTCAGCAAGCGCGTGATATAGCTGTCAGCAGCGTTGGCGTTCAGGGTCAGGCACAGCAAAAACAGTGCAGAGATAAAGCGCAGCATGGATCAATCCAATAATGAGAGGGTGACAGGCGTGAGATGGTTGTCTTCAACCCGAACTTGCAGTTCGCCTTCGCCTAGCCTGGCTTTCAACCGCTGGCCATTTTGGGTTTGTGCGGCGCTGCGGATGGCGTTGCCGCGCTCATCGAGCAAAATGCTGTAACCCCGGCCCAGCGTGGCCAAGGGGCTGACCACATGCAGGGTTTGCATTTGGGTTTGCAGCTGCAGGCGGCGCGACTTCAGCCCTTCGCGCATGGCGCGTGGCAAGCGCTCGGCCAGACTGTCCAGGCGTTGACGCAACAGAGCCAGTTGACGGCCCGGATGCTGACCGGCCAGACGCGTTTCGAGGCGGATAAGGCGTTCGCGGCGTGTATTGAGGTTGCGTTCGAATGCCCGACGCATGCGCATGTCCAAATCATCCAGGCGCTGTGATTGCTGGCGCAAGCGCTCTGCGGGGTTGCGCAGGCGTCGTGCCAAGCCGTCGAGACGCAGGCGATCACGCATCAGACGATCGCGGATGCGCATCACCAAGCGGCGGTGAAGGCTGTCGATACGCCGTTGCAGGTCGCTCGAGTCGGGGGCCAGCAACTCGGCGGCCGCTGAAGGCGTCGGGGCTCGGACGTCCGCCACAAAGTCAGCGATTGAAACATCGGTTTCGTGGCCAACAGCGCTGACGATAGGTGTGATGCATGCATCAATGGCTCGGGCCACGGCTTCTTCGTTAAAACACCACAGGTCTTCCAGCGAACCGCCGCCGCGGGCCAGAATCAGCGCGTCAAAACCTCGCGCATCGGCGAGTTTCAACGCTCGCACAATTTGTGCGGTGGCTTCGCGGCCTTGCACGGCGGTGGGGATGAGGGTCAATTCAACGTGCGGCGCGCGGCGACGGAAGACGCTGATGATGTCGCGGATCACCGCCCCGGTAGGCGAACTGACAATACCGATGCGCTTTGGGTGGGCGGGCAGGGCGACCTTGCGCTCAGCGCTGAACAGGCCTTCAGCGCTGAGTTTTTCTTTCAGCGCGTCGAACGCCAGGCGCAATGCGCCATCACCGGCAGGCTCTACGGTGTCGAGGATCAACTGATAATCCCCGCGGCCTTCAAACAGTGAAACCTTGCCGCGCACTTTGACCGCAAGGCCGTCTTTTAACGCCTGACGCACCCGCGCCGCATTGTTGCGAAACAGCGCGCAACGCACTTGGGCGCCGCTGTCCTTGAGCGTGAAATACACATGGCCAGAGGCCGGGCGGGCAAGGTTGGAGATCTCGCCTTCTACCCAGATGTTGCTGAACACGTCTTCGAGCAGGACCCGCGCCCGGCCGTTGAGTTGGCTGACGGTCAGGACTTCTCGGTCGAGGTTGAGTCGTGCAAAGGGATCTTTAATCATGGCGGCCATCATAAGGGTGGATTGTGATGACTGCACGGTCTGGTTAAAGTCGCGACACTAAAAATAAGGAAAGTGTGCAATGGAGTTGCCTTTTACCGGCAGTGAGTGGGTGTTGCTTGAGCTGACTATTGCGCTGGCTTATATCGTGTTCGGTGTGGCGGGTTTTGGTACTGCATTGGTGGCCGGGCCGATTTTGATCCTGTGCCTGCCCCTTTCAAAAATTATTCCGTTGTTGGTATTGCTGGATTTTGTCGCCGCATTTGGCAATTGGCTGCCCTCGCGCCGTGACGTGGCCCGCTCGGAACTGCTGCGATTGTTGCCGTGCATGGCGGTGGGTTGTGTGGTCGGCGTGGTGTTCCTGCTCAACCTCAAGTCCGACGTGTTACTGCTGTTGATGGGGCTTTTTATCACCGCATACGCTTTGTACAGCCTGGCCGTTAAGGTCAAGCCGAAACAGGTCGCTGCCGGTTGGGCCATTCCCACGGGTATTACGGGTGGATTGTTTGGCGCCCTGTTCGGTAGTGGCGGGTTTTTGTATGCGCTTTATCTTAATGCACGCTTGCCCAAAGACGCCGCCCGCGCCACCCAAAGTGCGCTAATCAGTTGCAGCACCGTGGTGCGCTTGAGCCTGTTTGTGATCGCGGGGGTGTACGCCGATGGGACGTTGCTCTTGCTCGCTGCCTGCTTGTTGCCAGCCATGGCACTTGGATTGTGGATTGGCCGACGGTTGACCCGCAAATTGTCCCGGGAAGCCTTTGTGCGGTTGGTCACCTGGTTGGTACTGGTCAGCGGGATTGCGTTGATTGTGCGCTACCTGAGTTAAACTGCGCGGCCTAATCCTGTATTCACTGCCGCAGGCTGCGATCCGCGAAACGGCTCTCAGCCTGTGGCTGCGACGACCGGATACAGAATTTGCTCTTATCCATATGTGCCATACCCATGAATTCGCAAAGCATCATCGTTCCAAAAATCTCAACCTTGCCGGTTCATGAGCCTCGTGCCCGGGCTATCGTGCGCTGGCTGGTGCGCAAGAACATCATCGAACAAGAGCTGACCACCTGTGGCCGAACCGGCAATGGCATGGCTTACGCCATCGCTCCCGGTGCTGCCAGTGTGGTGTTGCACCCTGAGGCCTTGCCTTTTGGTGAGGCGGTCAATGGTCTTGAAATCATCACCAAGCGCTGCATCTATACCCCGGCCAAGGGCTTTCTCGAAGAAGCCGGTTGCGCTGAATGCCGTAAAGAAGTCGGTGAAGCCTTGTTCGAAAGCCTTGAAGACTGGATGCCGGGGCGTACCGACAACTTCACGTGCCCGCTGTGCGCCCACGAAGATGACATCAACGGTTTTCTTTTTTTGCAGCCGTGTGCGTTTTCCAATCTGGGGTTTATTTTCAATAACTGGGCTGAAGCGGGGTTCAAGCAAAGTTTCCTCGATGAATTTGCCGACTGGCTGGATCAGCCGGTGGCGTGGGTGAAGGTAGAGTTGTAAGCCTTTAGTCGCTGTCTGAGGCTGTGAAGGGGTGCGCAGCAACCCCTTACCTGAAAGCTGCGCATTACCTTTATCGGCCTTCGCCAGCGTCAAAGGTGGGCTAGCTGTCCGCAGAGTCAATAAATCATTGACCCTTAGCGCAAAACTCTCTAAAGGTTTCCGTTGAGAGAGTCAGGTGTTTTAAGTACAATGGCGCGCTTCCATTTTCCCGCTCGGGAGCCCCAGCGATGCTGCGTATCAGCCAAGAAGCACTCACATTCGATGACATCCTTCTCGTCCCCGGTTATTCCGAGGTTCTCCCGAACGAAGTCAGCCTTAAGACTCGTTTGACCCGTGGCATTGAACTGAATATTCCGCTGGTTTCCGCCGCAATGGACACCGTAACTGAAGCCCGTCTGGCAATCGCCATGGCTCAGGAAGGCGGTATCGGCATTATTCACAAGAACATGACCATCGAGCAGCAAGCTCACGAAGTACGCAAAGTTAAGCGTTACGAAGCCGGTGTGGTTAAAGAACCGATCACCATCGAAGCTGACGCTACTGTTCGTGAACTGTTCGAATTGACCCGCCAGCACAATATCTCCGGCGTTCCTGTACTGCACAATGGCGACCTGGTCGGCATCGTGACGTCCCGTGACGTGCGTTTCGAGAACCGTCTGGAAGCCACTGTTCGTGAAGTGATGACGCCTAAAGAGCGTCTGGTCACGGTCAAGGAAGGCGCCGACAAGGACGAAGCCCGCGAGCTGTTGCACAAGCACCGCATTGAGCGCGTACTGATCGTTGATGACAAATTTGCCCTCAAAGGCATGATGACCGTCAACGACATCGAAAAAGCCAAGGCGTACCCGCTGGCCAGCAAGGATGATCAAGGTCGTCTGCGCGTAGGCGCTGCGGTCGGCACGGGTAAAGACACTGCAGATCGCGTTGCTGCTCTTGTGGCTGCGGGCGTTGATGTGGTGGTGGTAGATACCGCGCATGGTCACTCCAAAGGCGTTATCGATCGCGTACGTTGGGTCAAGCAGAACTTCCCTGACGTTCAGGTCATTGGCGGCAACATCGCCACGGGCGCTGCCGCTCTGGCACTGGCCGAAGCCGGCGCTGATGCCGTTAAGGTCGGTATCGGTCCAGGCTCGATCTGCACCACACGTATCGTTGCCGGTGTTGGCGTTCCACAAATCAGCGCCATTGCCAATGTGGCCGCTGCCCTTGAAGGCACGGGCGTACCGTTGATCGCTGACGGCGGCATCCGTTTCTCGGGTGACCTGTCCAAGGCTATCGTTGCCGGTGCATCGTGCGTGATGATGGGCTCGATGTTTGCCGGTACTGAAGAAGCGCCGGGTGAGATCGAGCTGTTCCAGGGCCGTTCGTACAAGGCCTATCGCGGCATGGGCTCGCTGGGTGCGATGTCGCAATCCCAAGGTTCCTCCGACCGTTACTTCCAGGACTCGTCCGCGGGTGCCGAGAAGCTGGTGCCGGAAGGCATCGAAGGTCGTGTGCCGTACAAAGGCTCGCTGACAGCGATCATTCACCAACTGATGGGCGGTCTGCGTTCTTCGATGGGTTACACCGGCAGCGCCGACATCGAGCAAATGCGTACCAAGCCTGAGTTCGTGCGTATCACTGGCGCGGGCATGGCTGAATCCCACGTTCACGACGTGCAGATCACCAAAGAAGCACCTAACTATCGCGTAGGTTGATAGTGATCGCATTCGGGCCAAACCCGGGTGCGATACGAATTAAATCACCGGGGCTGTTTGATTCAGCCCCGTGTCGTTTCTGAAATTTATCGAGATTTTGTCATGGCCCTCGACATTCACGCTCACCGCATCCTGATTCTGGACTTCGGTTCCCAGTACACCCAGCTGATCGCTCGTCGCGTTCGCGAAATCGGCGTTTACTGCGAACTGCACCCGTTCGACATGGATGACGCTGCGATCCGCGAATTCGCCCCTAAAGGCATCATCCTGGCCGGTGGCCCGGAATCCGTGCACGAAGCTGGCAGCCCGCGCGCGCCTCAAGCTGTATTTGACCTGGGTGTACCCGTTTTCGGTATCTGCTACGGCATGCAGACCATGGCTGAACAGCTGGGCGGCAAGGTTGAAGGTTCCGAGCTGCGTGAGTTCGGTTATGCCCGCGTAGACGTGGTCGGCAAAAGCCGTCTGCTGGACGGTATCGAAGACCATATCGACGCTGATGGCCTGTACGGTCTGGACGTGTGGATGAGCCACGGTGACAAAGTCACCAAGATGCCATCGGACTTCCACATTCTGGCCAGCACCCCGAGCTGCCCGATTGCCGGCATGTACAACGACGAGCGCGGCTACTACGGCGTTCAGTTCCACCCGGAAGTGACCCACACCAAGCAAGGCGGTCGTATCCTGTCGCGCTTTATTCTCGACATTTGCGGCTGTGAAGCCCTGTGGACGCCGTCGAAAATCGCTGAAGACGCGATTGCCAACGTCCGTGCCCAGGTCGGTACCGACAACGTATTGCTGGGCTTGTCCGGCGGCGTTGACTCCTCGGTTGTGGCCGCGTTGCTGCACAAGGCGATCGGCGATCAACTGACGTGCGTATTCGTGGACAACGGCCTGCTGCGCTTGCACGAAGGTGAGCAAGTGATGGCCATGTTCGCCGAGAACATGGGCGTCAAAGTGATTCGCGCCAACGCGGCGGACCAGTTCCTGAACAATCTGGCTGGCGAAAGCGATCCGGAGAAGAAGCGCAAGATCATCGGTCGTACCTTTATCGACGTGTTCGATGCCGAATCCTGCAAGCTGGACAACATCAAGTACCTGGCGCAGGGCACGATCTACCCGGACGTGATCGAGTCGGCTGGCGCGAAAAGCGGCAAGGCTCACGTCATCAAGTCGCACCACAACGTGGGCGGCCTGCCGGACGAGATGAACCTCAAGCTGGTCGAACCGCTGCGTGAGCTGTTCAAGGACGAAGTTCGTCGTCTGGGTCTGGAACTTGGCCTGCCGTATGACATGGTCTACCGTCACCCGTTCCCGGGCCCGGGCCTGGGTGTCCGTATTCTGGGTGAAGTGAAAAAGGAATACGCCGACCTGCTGCGTCGTGCTGACCACATCTTCATTGAAGAACTGCGTAAAGCTGACTGGTACCACAAAGTCAGCCAGGCATTCGTAGTGTTCCAGCCGGTGAAATCGGTGGGTGTTGTTGGAGATGGTCGCCGTTACGCCTGGGTTGTTGCCCTGCGTGCCGTTGAAACCATCGACTTCATGACTGCTCGTTGGGCACACCTGCCTTACGAGCTGCTTGAAACCGTGAGCGGTCGCATCATCAACGAGATCGAAGGCATTTCGCGCGTTACTTACGACGTGTCGAGCAAGCCGCCAGCAACGATTGAGTGGGAATAAGTCAGACCGGCTTAACGGTTTGAACTGAAAAAGGCGGCCAACATTCTGTGTTGGCCGCCTTTTTTATGGAGGCAAAAGCCCCTCACCCCAACCCTCTCCCAGAGGGAGAGGGGGCTGTTTTGTGTCGTTTGGGAAATTTTGCTACGACGTGGATCAGTCCTTCCCCAGAGGGAGAGGGGGCTGTTTTGTGTCGTTTGGGAGATTTTGCTACGACGTGGATCAGTCCTTCTCCAGAGGGAGAGGGGGCTGTTTTGTGTCGTTTGGGAAATTTTGCTACGACGTGGATCAGTCCTTCTCCAGAGGGAGAGGGGGCTGTTTTGTGTCGTTTTGGAAATTTGCTACGACGTGGATCAGTCCTTCTCCAGAGGGAGAGAGGCTATTTTGTGTCGTCTGGAAAAGGTAGCCACGACGTAGATCAGTCCCCTCTCCCTCCGGGAGAGGGTTAGGGTGAGGGCGCTTGCTCTTACGATTTCTCATTTGCAGGTGTATCGTATTCGCCTTTTGCGGGCTCAGCGCCCGCGCCGGATACGAGAGGTAATTAAATCCATGTCCTTTACCCGTCGACAAATACTCGGTGGTTTGGCCGGCCTGGTAGTGGTGGGTGTTGGCGCAGGAGGCGCTTCGCGTTACTGGTTAGGCAAGATGGCCGATGCTGAAGCTGGCCACGATTACGAACTGATCGCCGCTCCGCTTGATGTTGAGCTGGTGCCGGGTCATCAGACCGAGGCCTGGGCCTTTGGCCCTTCGGCGCCCGGCACGGAGTTACGGGTGCGTCAGGGCGAATGGCTGCGGGTGCGCTTCATCAATCATTTACCCGTGGCGACCACCATTCATTGGCATGGCATCCGTCTGCCGCTGGAAATGGACGGCGTCCCTTATGTGTCGCAATTGCCTGTTCTGCCCGGTGAGTACTTCGATTACAAATTCCGTGTACCCGATGCAGGCAGCTATTGGTATCACCCGCACGTCAACAGCAGCGAAGAGCTGGGCCGGGGGCTGGTCGGGCCGCTGATTGTTGAAGAGCGCGAGCCCACGGGTTTCAAGCACGAGCGCACGCTGAGCATCAAAAACTGGCACGTGGACGAAGAGGGCGGTTTTCTGCCGTTCAGCATCACCCGTGAAGCCGCACGAGGGGGGACAGCAGGACGGTTGTCGACGATTAACGGCACCCATGTACCAACCATTGATTTGCCCGCCGGGCAGATCACCCGGGTGCGGATTCTCAACCTCGACAACACGCTGACCTATCGCCTGAATATTCCCGGCGTTGAAGCCAAAATTTACGCACTGGACGGTAACCCCATCGAGCCGCGCCCGCTGGGCAAGGATTACTGGCTAGGGCCGGGCATGCGTATTTGTCTGGCGATCAAGGCGCCGCCTGCAGGTGAAGAGCTGTCGTTGCGTGATGGCCCTGTGCGTTTGGGCACATTGCGTTCGGTCGCTAATAACGATGCCCCGAACGAATGGCCGCCTGCATTGCCAGCCAATCCGATTGCCGAGCCGGATGTGGCAAATGCCGAGAAGATTAATTTCAACTTTGAATGGGTCGGCTCGGTGTCAGAGAATCAGAACGGTGATCAACCGCCCAGCCTGTGGCAAATCAATGGTATTGCCTGGGACATCAAGGACAAGACGTGTGCTGATCGCCCTATTGCCAAGCTCAAGCTGGGGCAGAGCTACATTTTCGAATTGAAGAACATGACGCAGTACCAGCACCCGATTCACTTGCACGGTATGAGCTTCAAAGTGCTGGCGTCCAATCGCAAAAAGATCACACCGTATTTCACCGATACTTACCTGTTGGGTAAAAACGAGCGTGCCCGCGTAGCGCTGGTGGCGGATAATCCCGGCGTGTGGATGTTCCACTGCCATGTGATTGACCACATGGAAACCGGCCTGATGGCCGCCATTGAGGTTTCCTGATGCGACAAGGGCGTCAACCCCAGATCATCGACCGCAGTCGCGATCAAGAGTACATGCGTGAAGCGCTGGCGTTGGCCGCGCAGGGTGCCGCGTTAGGCGAAGTGCCGGTGGGCGCGGTGCTGGTGCAAGACGGCGAGATTATCGGTCGAGGGTTCAACTGCCCGATCAGTGGCAGCGATCCCAGTGCCCATGCCGAAATGGTCGCCATTCGGGCTGCCGCTGCTGCGGCCAGTAACTACAGGTTGCCCGGCAGTACGCTGTACGTAACCCTGGAGCCGTGCAGCATGTGTGCGGGCCTGATCGTGCATTCGCGGGTATCGCGGGTGGTGTACGGCGCGGTGGAGCCCAAGGCAGGGATTGTAGAAAGCCAGGGGCAGTTCTTTACCCAAGGCTTTCTTAATCACCGCGTGCTGTTCGAAGGTGGGGTATTGGCCGAGGAGTGCGGGGCGATCCTCAGCGAGTTCTTCAAGGCCCGACGAGCGAAGTAGCCGTACGGGCACTGATGAGCAGGGCTTACTTCTTCGCCACTATCACTGCACGCATAGGCGCTGGCAGCCCCTCGATGGTTTTGCTGTGGTCGTTCGGGTCAAGGTAATCACTGAGCGACTGAAACTTCATCCATTCTGTGGCGCGTTGTTCTTCCACCGTGGTGATGCTCACATCCACGCAGCGTACATCGCTGAAACCCGCGCGGCGCAACCAGCGCTCCAGTGCCGCAATTGACGGCAGGAACCAGACGTTGCGCATTTGCGCGTAGCGGTCTTCGGGCACCAACACCTGATTGACATCACCTTCAATCACTAGCGTTTCCAGCACCAGTTCGCCGCCTTTGACCAGGCAGTCTTTGAGCGCGAGCAAGTGCTCGATGGGCGAGCGGCGATGGTAGAACACGCCCATGGAAAACACGGTGTCAAAGCCTTCCAGATTCGCGGGCAGGTCTTCGAACGGGAAGGGCAGGTGCCACGCCGCTTCTTGCTGCAAGTAGCGTTGTACAGCCTGGAACTGGCAGAAGAACAGCCAGTTTGGATCGACCCCGATCACGCTGTGTGCACCCGCGCCCAGCATGCGCCACATGTAATACCCATTGCCGCAACCTACATCGAGGACGCGTTTGCCCTGCAGGTCGATGTGGGGTGCGACCCGCGACCACTTCCAGTCGGAGTGCCATTCCGTGTCGACATGTACCCCGAACAAATCGAACGGCCCCTTGCGCCACGGTGACAAGCCCATCAGTGCCTGACGCATCTGTGCACGGGTTTCGTCGTCGCAATCGGTGTCCAGCCTCAGGCCGTCAAGCAAGTCGATTTCGGTTGGTACAACGTCAGGCAATGCATCCAGGGCGCTTTGCCAGCGCTCAAGGTCGCCATGACCTTTCTCCATTTTGGCGTCGAGCCGGGCTTGCAGTGTGGTGGCCCATTCAGCCAGAGGTGTTGCGGCAAGACGCCGGACGAGGGGGGAAAGATCAATCATGGCAAGGCAATCAACGAGGCAAAGTTAAGACACTGGAACCACGGCACGACTTTCGAGAACCCGGCCGCCAGCAGGCGTTCGCGGTGTTCTTCGAGGCTGTCGGGCTTCATGACGTTTTCGATGGCGCTGCGCTTTTGCGCTATTTCGAGGTCGCTGTAACCGTTGGCGCGTTTAAAGGCGATGTGCAGGTCAGTCAGCAGTTCATGCTCTTGTGGATCACTGAAACGCAGTTTCTCCGACAAAATCAGCGCACCGCCAGGCAGCAACGACTGGCGGATGCGGCTGAGCAAGGTCAGACGCTCGTGTGGGGCAATGAATTGTAGGGTGAAGTTTAGTGCCACCACCGATGCGGGCTGAAACTCCAGGGCAAGAATGTCGCCCTCAATGACCTCTACCGGCAGCAACTCCTGAAACATCGAGTTTTGCCCGTTGAGGTACTCGCGACAGCGCTCAACCATCGCCGCCGAGTTGTCTACGGCAATCACGGAGCAGCCTTCTGTGCGCACATGACGACGCAATGCCTGAGTGACGGCCCCCAGTGAACTGCCCAAGTCGTATAGCACGCTGTTGGGCTGAGCGAATTGGGCGGCAAGTACCCCGAGGTTTTCGACAATGGTCGGATAACCGGGCACCGAGCGTTTGATCATGTCCGGGAACACCCGCACGACGTCTTCGTTAAAGGCGAAGTCCGGCACCTGGGCCAGGGGCTGGGCGAATATACGGTCGGGGTCTTGGCTCACGGCGGTTCCGGCGGTGATTTTTCAAAGGGGCGGTATTTTAGCCAAGTTGGCGCCGGGATGCGCGGTTTGTCTGATGAACCACGCATCTTAAGGGGCTGGAGGATGACTGCTAGTCACATTCACACAGCGTGGAAGACACGGCGAGATTGCCAGAGACAGTCAAGTCAATGCCTTCGCTGTCTTTTGCGGAGAACGAAAAGGCGGTGAGGGTATAGGTACTTCCTTCAACTTGAAGGTCCAATGTCCCACTCAGACCTTCGCAGTTGTAGTACACCTCATTGCCGCCTATCGTCGCGAACTCGACATAGGAGAGTGCATGAATGTCACCGGCCTGACCGGAGGTAAACGTGTATTGCCCTGATTCCAGGCCCAGTGTCAGCGTGAAGTTGATTACGCGGTACTCATAAGACCCAAACGTTGCTGCCGACGCCGCAATGCTGACGGTATTCAAGCCGCTACCGAGCAGAATGTCATCGGCGTTGAAATCAGGTCTTCCGGTCACTGTGGCAGTTGCTTCACTGACCCTGAGACGTGATGTTTGCGGCCCTTGTTTTTGGGGTTTGTGGGTGCTGTTAACAGCGGCGGATTTTGGCGTGTTATCGACCATGATTGAACCCTCTCAGTTTAATAATGACGAGAGGGCATCATGAGCGGATGTCACACGACGTCTACTGTCATAACTGCCAGTAGGTCTGTGTTGCGAGGGTCGGTCTGGGGTCTCTCAGTTCACCGTGATCGCGCAGTCAAAGGTTTGCGCCGGTTCGGCTTCGGGTTCCCACGGTTGTTGATAGGTCAGCCGCAAGCGTCCGTTGCCCGCAGCAATGGCCTGAAAGCGCCAGGTAGATTGCCCGCCGCTGCCCAGCACTTGCCCATTCTCGGCGCTGGTGTAGACCTCCGGGCTGAGGCTGCGTAATACGCCCCCGGCTGAGTCCTGAATGGCCCAGCGATAACCTGTTGTAGGGTTACTTGGCAAAGACACCGTGAGAGGTTGCCCGACGTGGAGTTGCAACGGGCAGTCGCTTTGCTCTTCAACATTAATGTTGTCGACAGGCGAGTGTGCACAGGCAGTCAGCAGGCCGAGGCTGAGCGCAGTCATTAGGCGAGTGAGGGACATTCAAAGCTCCAGTCAGACAAAAAACAATGGCGCAGCATACCCCATCAAGTGTGCTGCGCCATTTTCGTTGGCCGGTGCTGGAGTTCAGTATCAATATTTGAAGGAGGCATGGGGTGGGCTGATTTTGAAATCGCCGCACATTTCTAATGTTTCATCGTTATGGTCAAGGCATTCAAGGGTGAAGAGTCGAGCGCTGTAACAACTCTCGACAACACTGAGGTGCAATGTACCGACGGCCGCCTCGTTCAAGTGATAAACCTCTATGCCATTCACTTCCGCACATTCTAAATACGTCATCCCCCACACGGGGCCCGCTTCACCTTTTTTGAAAAGGTAAATGCCGGACTGGATATTGACGTCCAGGGTGAGCGTGATAGCTCGATAGTGTTTTGATCCGAAGTCGTCGAACTCAGCGGTAATCACAATTTTCTTGTGGCTACTGGCAAAGGTCATCTCCTGGGCCGTGAACGGTCGTCGGTCCAGTATCTCAGCCTTGAGCTCACCTCGCGTTTTGGGATTGAACACCGATTGGTCGAATAAAGCCGGCCAAAAAACATCTGGGTTTTGATGTGCAGGATGATGAAGTGGCATCTTGGTTTCCCGACGTAATCCATGTGGGCTATGGGTCGCATTTTTACGTCGAGACCTGAATGGCTGTCTACTGTCAGAAATAACAGTGAGTGTGCCAAGCCATGCCGTGGGATACAGGAATGAGACTGCGGGCCAGCGCACAATCGCCTGGCCCTGCTCACGGAATCAACTCACTAGCGTTGAAACAATACTTTGGCCACGTCGCTGAAGTGCTTGGCAAAGTGCACGGTGATTCCCTCTTTCAAGTAGTCAGGCAACTCATCAAAGTGCCCTTTGTTGGGTTCAGGAAGAATCAGTTCGTGAATTTTTTGCCGGCGTGCAGCAATCACCTTTTCGCGCACACCACCAATGGGCAGAACATGCCCGGTGAGCGTCAGTTCACCGGTCATGGCGATGCCTTTTTTCGGTGGCTGATTACGCGCCAATGACAACAAGGCGCTGGCCATGGTCACACCCGCACTCGGGCCGTCTTTGGGCGTTGCCCCTTCAGGTACATGCAGATGCACAAAGGCTTCGTCGAAGAACCGTGGATCGCCGCCAAACTGCTGAAGGTTGGCGCTGACGTAGCTGTAGGCGATTTCGGCAGACTCTTTCATCACATCGCCCAATTGGCCGGTCAATTTGAAACCGCGATTCAGGGTATGAATACGTGTCGCTTCAATCGGTAGCGTGGCGCCTCCCATGCTGGTCCATGCCAGGCCGGTAATCACACCGGTGCCGCTGATCACTTGCTCGTTTCGAAATATCGGTGTTCCCAGAGAGGCTTCGAGGTCTTTGGGGCCTATCTTGATCACAGCCGTCGGGTCTTCGAGTAATTCGATGACCGCTTTGCGCACCAGTTTGCCCAGTTGTTTTTCCAACTGGCGTACCCCGGCCTCACGGGCATACCCGTCGATGACATGGCGCAGGGCGCTGTCGCTGATGCTCAGGCTGTTTTTCGAAACGCCGGCTTTTTCCAGCTGCTTTGGCCACAAATGGCGTTTGGCAATCGCGATTTTCTCTTCGGTGATGTAACCGGAGAGACGAATGACTTCCATGCGGTCCAACAGGGGGCCGGGGATGGAGTCCAGGGTGTTGGCGGTGCACACGAACAGCACTTTGGACAGGTCTAGACGCAAATCGAGGTAGTGGTCGAGGAACTCGACGTTTTGCTCAGGATCCAGGGTTTCCAGCAATGCAGAAGCCGGGTCGCCCTGGAAGCTTTGGCCCATTTTGTCGATTTCATCGAGCATGATCACCGGGTTCATCACTTCGACATCTTTGAGCGCCTGCACCAGCTTGCCGGGTTGGGCGCCGATGTAGGTACGCCGGTGACCCTTGATCTCGGCTTCATCGCGCATGCCGCCCAGGCTGAAGCGGTAGAACGGACGGCCCAGAGACTCCGCAATCGACTTGCCGACGCTGGTTTTGCCCACGCCTGGCGGTCCCACCAGCAAGACGATAGAGCCGCTGATAGAGCCTTTGTAAGCGCCCACGGCGAGAAATTCGATAATGCGGTTTTTAATGTCGTCGAGCCCGGCATGATGGGCATCGAGTACTTTGCGGGCGTGTTTGAGGTCGAGCTTGTCTTGGCCATAGACCCCCCACGGCAGCGCCGTGGCCCAGTCCAGATAGTTGCGGGTCACAGCGTATTCGGGTGAGCCGGTTTCCAGAATCGACAGTTTGTTGAGTTCTTCATCGATACGTTTTTGCGCTTGCGCCGTCAGGGTTTTACCTTCAAGACGTTGCTTGAATTGTTCGATATCCGCGCTGCGATCATCTTTGGTCAGGCCCAGCTCTTGCTGGATCACCTTGAGTTGTTCCTTGAGGAAAAACTCGCGCTGATGCTCGCCAATCTTGAGGTTCACCTCTGCTGAAATCTCTTTTTGCAGACGTACGACTTCAACTTCTTTGCGCAGCATGGGCAGAACTTTTTCCATGCGCTTGAGGATCGGCACGCAATCGAGCACTTCTTGCAGTTCGTTGCCGGTGGCCGAGGTCAGGGCTGCGGCAAAGTCAGTGAGCGGCGAAGGGTCGTTGGGACTGAAGCGGTTGAGGTAGTTTTTCAGCTCTTCGCTGTACAACGGATTAAGCGGTAGCAGCTCTTTGATCGCATTGATCAAGGCCATGCCGTAAGCCTTCACCTCATCGGTAGGGGCTTTGTTTTCTTGCGGGTACTCAACCTCCACCAGATACGGCGGACGGTGATGTTTGAGCCACATGCTGATGCGTACGCGGGTCAGGCCTTGCGCGACGAACTGTAACTTGCCGTTTTCGCGGCTGGCGTGATGCACCTTCACCAGCGTTCCGTATTCAGGAAGACTGTCGGTGTTGAAATGGCGAGTGTCATCGGGGGGCGTGTCGACAAAAAAAAGCGCCAAAGAGTGATGCGGCGACTTGCTGACCAATTCGAGGGTTTCGGCCCAAGGTTCTTCATTGACGATGACCGGCAACACTTGAGCCGGGAAGAATGGGCGGTTGTGAATCGGGATGATGTAAACCTTGTCAGGCAGATTCTGGCCTGGCAATGCCAATTCGGTGCCACCCGTGTGTATGGAATGTTCGGGCTCGGTGTGTTCTACATCAGAGGCTTCTACCGTGTCTTCTGAAAATTTTTGCTGGTCGCTCATGGGGCACCTGCGCAATTGAGTATGAGTCTTAGATGGGGCGCAGTGGCAGTCGTTTCAATGGTGAAGCGATTTTCATGTCGCATCACGTGCAGTCCTCGGCGCTGGGTTGATTGGAGCCTAAGGACTGTAGACGCTCAGGGCCGTTTGCAGAGCCTAAATGCCCTTGAAATGCCAAGCGGGTGTGCGCTTGAGCCACAGTCTGGGGCTGAAGGTGGAGGCCGAGGGCGTTGAGTGACAGCACAACCTTGCTTTACTTTGAGGCGGGGATGACCACGTTGAGGGCGATTCTTTACAACGGTCAGCGTATAAAACAGCGGCCATAAAAAAAGCGGCTATCTCTCGATAGCCGCTTCTTCAACAACCAGCTGTATTACTTACTCAGCCAGTTTAAACGCCACCAGGTAGTCACCGGCTTTAGTGCCCAGACCGCCGTGACCGCCGGCCATGACCACCACATATTGGGTGCCATCCTTGCCGGTGTAAGTCATCGGAGTGGTCTGGCCGCCAGCAGGCAGACGACCTTCCCACAACAGCTTACCGTTGCTTACATCGTAAGCACGCAGGTATTGGTCGAGTGTACCGCTCAGGAAGGCAACACCACCTGCAGTGGTCACTGTACCGCCCAAGCTTGGAACACCCATAGCCAGTGGGATTGGAACCGGCGAGCTGTCACGCACGGTGCCGTTTTTGTGTTTCCAGATCACTTCGTTGTTGGTCAGGTCGACCGCAGCAACGTAGCCCCACGCCGGTGCCTGGCAAGGCAGACCGAGTGGCGACAACAGAGGCTCCAGAATCACGCCGTATGGAGCGCCTTTGTTCGGTTGAACGCCCGAGGTTTCGCCTTTACGTGGACCCATTGCTGCCACATCCGCCTGAGGAACCAGTTTGGAGGTGAAAGCCATGTAGCTTGGGTTCAGGAAAGCAATCTGACGTACCGGGTCAACCGAGATACCACCCCAGTCGAACACGCCGAAGTTGCCTGGATACACAATCGAACCTTGCAACGAAGGCGGGGTGTACATGCCGTCGTAACGCAGGGATTTGAAGTTGATCCGGCACAGCATTTGGTCAAATGGAGTCACGCCCCACATGTCACGCTCGGTCAGAACCGGCGGAATCATGTTCAGCTCTGAACGAGGCTGAGTAGGAGCAGTGTGGTCGCCTTCGACAGCGCCGCCTGGAGCTGGCACTTCGTGGATTGGAACAATGTCCTCACCCGTGCGACGGTCCAGTACGTAGATGCTGCCTTGTTTGGTGGATGCCAGCAGAGCCGGTTTCTCACCCTCAGCGGTTTTCAGGTTCATCAGCGTTGGTTGACCACCTACGTCCATGTCCCACAGGTCATGGTGAGTAAGCGGACGGTACCAGCGGACTTTACCGGTTTTGATATCCAGAGCAGTGATGCCTGCGGCATAACGCTCGGAGTCTTCGGTACGGTCGCCGCCGTATTGGTCAGGGGTCTGGTTGCCCATTGGCAGGTACAGCATGCCAAGGTCTTCGTCGACCGCGAACATCGACCACATGTTAGGCGAGTTACGGGTGTAGGTTTCGCCTTCAGCAATCGGAGCGGTGGCTTCAGGGTTACCGCTGTCCCAGTTCCAGACCAGTTTACCGGTACGTACGTCGTACGCACGGATCACGCCGGATGGCTCGTCAGTGGAGATGTTATCGGTCACGTGACCGCCAACCACAACCAGATCTTTGGTCACGGCAGGTGGCGAAGTGGAGTAGTAGCCACCCGGTGCAAAGCCACCGACGTTATGACGCAGGTCGATTGCGCCGTTGTCACCGAAGTCTTCACACACTTTACCGGTGTCGGCGTTCAGTGCGATCAGGCGGGTGTCAGCGGTTGGCAAGAACAGGCGACGTGGGCACGAGTTGCTGGAGGCAGCAGGCTCGGCAGCGTTTTCGTCGGTGCTCGCTTTAGCGTATGCGTTTTCGTCGTGATAGCTCACGCCGCGGCAGGTCATGTGTGCCCAACCTTTGAAGTTTTCAGCATTTTGCGTGCTGATCTTCGGGTCGTAGCGCCAGATTTCCTTGCCGGTATCCGGGTCAAGGGCCAGTACCTGACTGTGTGGTGTACACACATAGAGCATGCCGTTCACTTTCAGCGGAGTGTTCTCGGCAGTTGTTTCGCCCGGATCACCTTCGCCTGGCATGTCACCGGTACGGATTGTCCAGGCTGGAACCAGCTTGTGGGCATTTTCCGGAGTGATTTGTTTCAGTGGCGAGTAACGATCACCGAAAGCCGTGCGGCCATAGGACTGCCAGTCGCCTTCAGGCATTTCTGGTGCAGCATTGGTCACACCTGGTACCGCTTCACGGTCCAGTTGACCTTTGATTTCGCCTGGGCTGGTGAACTGGCTAGCCAGTGCAGCTGCGCCTGCCAATACAACGGCAACGCTCAGTGCGCCAGTGGCCATTGGGGCCGATTGGCCGCGTAGCACGGGACGACGAAACCAAGGCAGCAGCAGGACGATACCGATGGCGAACCACAGTGCCAGACGTGGCACCAGTTGCCACCAGTCCAGACCCACTTCCATCAAGGCCCAAACAGTGCTGGCGAACAGCACCAGAGCATACAGACCCAGCGCCGCACGGCGCCCGGCAATCAGCAATGCGCCTGATAAGCCAAAACCGATACCGGCCAGCAGGTAGTACCAAGACCCGCCGAGTGTTACCAGTTTGATACCCCCGACCAACATGGCCAGGCCCATAAGCAGCAGCAAGATACCGAGCAGGCTCGGTAGCAGGCGGCTTCGACTGAAAGCACTATCAGTGCTCATAGTGTGGTTCTCCGTTACGTTATAGATACCCTGTCGTTACACGTCTTGTGGACACGTATCGATGCGGGAATGAATCAACTAAATAGGTTCTTGGTGACAACCTTCAAGGTTGCCGTTGTAGTCCGTTGGTCAGGCGACCAGTCGGTGCGTCACTCAGTGGGCAGCCAGTCCCTGACAGCGATCTCGCTGTACAACAGTGCGCTGTACTCCGAGCGCGGAGGTGGGCATGCAGGTTGACGTATAGATTGCGTTGAATGGGTTGAAGGCGCAGGCCTCACCGCGTGCAACGATGTTTAAGGCTATGACGTGACTGTAGTTGCTACCCGGCTGATATTCGCGCTGCGAACCATTTTTTTTTGCCGGCCGCACACCTTCAAGCTGCTTCGCTGCGGCATATGCGCGGCTTGCGTTGAATGGATGCGGAATCACGAAAGTGGGCATGTCAAAAATTGAGTCTTTAGATTTTTTGGCGTGAGTAGGGCTGCCAGAGGTAGCGCTAACTTTGCGTCGATCGGGATAAACTGAATCGTTTCAACCCTTTATGTGCGAATGATAAAGCCCCAAAACATTTTGAAACAGCACTTTAAATGACATGGATCATTTCTGAATCGGTAACAGTGTGCTGCGGCGGTTCGTCTCAGGGCTTTTATGTCGCACCCCCTGTTGGTTGCAGGCCATGATTTTAAAGGCGTCCAGCCTAGAAGGTGGTTCGTAGTCCGAGCTCGATACCGCGGCCGGGAGCGGGGGCAATATTTCTTAAAATTGAACTCGCATAACGTACGGTCTGGTTGGTCAAATTGTCTCCTTTGACGAAAGCCAGCCATTGACTGCTGCCGACATTGAAGTGATAGCCCGCGCTGGCCCCCACGGTGGTGTAGCCGTTGGTGCCTGACTCATTGTCCGGAACACGGCCTTGATTGCTGGCGTGCTGCACGTCGACTCGCGCTTGCCAGCGATCAAATTCCCACAGCAGACCACTGTTCAATCGCAGGGGAGCGATACGCGGCAAGGGTTCGCCTGAGTCGAGGTTAGTGGCGCGTGTGTAATCACCGGAGAGCTCCAGTGCGAATTTTCCGTAGGCACTTTCACCCAGTGTCCAGTGGTCCTTGGCCTCGAAGCCGGTGAAGCGTGCCCGAACCCCGGAATAGGTGTATTCAGGAATGCCGTCTGCGTCAGCTTCGCCTTCATCATTGAGTGTACGGCCCGTGCCCAGAAGACCGATGTAATTGGAGAAATGGCTGTAAAAAACGCCAACGCTGCCTTTATGTGTACCGTTGTCGAAGCGTAACGCCAGGTCGCTGGAGACGGCTTTTTCTTTGGACAAGTTGGCGTTACCCACCTCGTAGGTGCCGGTGGCAACATGAGCGCCATTGGCATAAAGCTCGTAGAAGGTTGGTGCCCGTTCGGTATAACCCAGCGTCGCGGCCAGCGACCAGATCGGTGTCAGGGTGAGCACGGCGCCCGATGACAGGCTGCCTGCGGTGAAGCTTTTGGAGCGCTCGGCAGCGGCAAAGCGCTCATTGCCCTGGGCATGCGGGTCGACCACAGTGTGCTCAAGTCGCCCGCCAAGGCTAAACTTGAGCTGTTCGTAGGCTTGCACCTCTTCCAGAATAAACAAAGCACCGCTGTTGGTATCGGTCTGCGGTACGAAAGCTTCCTCGCCCAAGGCCGAGAACTCATTGCGGTTTACCTGCGCACCAATGACCCCATTGAGTGGGCCAAGGGGAACGTGACGGGCCTCGACACGGCCTTCATAACCCTTGTTCTTGAAGGTGGTGCCCACTTCACCACCTTCAATTTCGCGGTGTTCATAGTCGGTGTAGCCAGCGTCGAATTTCACTGAGCTGAAGGGGCCCTGCAGGTTGCGAATTTCAGACGCGAAAGCGTAGTGATCCTGCTTCATGCGGATGCGTACATCCTGCTCCGCTGGCGAGCCGTAGTTAGCGTCGTAATTGCTGTAGGACAGGCCAGCATAACCGTCGTCCCAGGTATAGGAACCACCGACTGAACCGCCATCCTGGCGACCATTACTATTGCCTAAACGGCCTTTCTTTTCGTCCCCGTCTTCACTTTGTGGTGCATGTCGATCGCGGGCATAGCCGGGAATTTTGAGGTCGTTGAATTCTCGGGCGTTGGCATCCAGGTGCAGGGCAAAAGTCCCATTACCGGCTTCCAGTTTGCCTGCGCTGCTGCGTGTGGTGTCCGCGCCGCCATAACGCAGTTCGCCCGCGCCATGAATACCTTCGATCGCTTGCGTAGGGATGCGGTTGTCGAATGTATTGACCACTCCTCCAATAGCATTGCCGCCATACAGCAGGGCCGCAGGCCCGCGAACGATTTCGATGCGTTCAACATTGACCGGGTCGAGTGGAACCGCGTGGTCGTAAGACAGGGATGACGCATCAAGGGCACCAACACCATTGCGCAATATACGAATACGGTCGCCATCAAGTCCGCGAATGATGGGTCTGCTGGCTCCGGGGCCGAAGTAGGATGACGACACGCCGGGCTGGTTTTTAAGCGTTTCACCCAAACTGCCCTGTTGTTGCAGGAGCAGATCGTCACCTTCCAGAACCGTTGTGGGCGAGGCCAGCTGGCTGTTGCCTAACGGATTGCCGGTGATGACTTGGGGTTGCAGTTCGAGGGCGAAAACAGGGGAGGCGAACAGTAAAGCCGTGGCAATGGGTGTCAAGCGCAGGGGGCGTCGAGATAGAGCGGGGCAGGGCATTGCAGATTCCTTGGTAAGGAGAGATAAAGTCGCAAACAGTAGTTACAATATAACATTGCTTTCATCATCTCCAAGCGGAACTTTCACCGTATCGGTGGTGACGTCTAGACTCTGCCTGTGCGAATGCGCTTCCCCCTGAGCAGGTGCTCGGCTAAGGTGCGCGGCTTTCCTTCACTTGCTAAAAGGCTCGGCATGACTGAACCCAACCACAATCCTTTGCACGGCGTGACGCTGGAACAGATCCTCACGGCGCTGGTGGCGCACTACGAGTGGGAAGGGCTAGCCGAGCGCATTGATATTCGTTGCTTCAAGAGCGATCCGAGTATCAAGTCGAGTCTGACCTTCTTGCGCAAAACACCTTGGGCGCGAGAAAAGGTCGAAAAGTTGTATGTGAAATATGCCCGTACCAAGCGCGAACTCTGAGTCGGGCATGAATGCCGCGCCAAAGCACTGGCTATGTACATTGATGGCATTGCTGGGCTGGAGCGGGCTGGCGATTCAACTTTATGTGGTCCTGCTGATGCGCTGGGCATCGGGCGCCAGTGTGATCGGCGGGCTGTTGAGTTATTTCAGTTTTTTTACCGTGCTCACCAACACGATGGTTGCAACGGTACTGACCTATGCAGTGATCTCTCGATCTTCAAAAGGCAGGAGTTTTTTCCTGCAAGCGTGGGTAAGCAGCGGTATTACGGTGAGCATTATCGTGGTGGGTGTCGCATACAGCCTGTTGCTGCGCCAGCTCTGGCAACCTCACGGTGTGGCATGGTTGGCCAACGAGTTGCTGCATGACGTGATGCCAGTGCTGTTTACGTTGTACTGGTGGTATTGCGTGCCCAAAGGCTTGCTACGTGTGAGTCATATCGGAGTATGGGCTCTTTACCCGGTCCTGTATTTCGCCTACATCTTGTTGCGTGGGCACTTGCTGGGTGTTTACCCGTACCCATTTATTGATGTGGGCAAGTTGGGGTATGCGCAGGTGTTTCTCAATGCGGGCGAAATTTTGGCGGGATTTTTCGTTGTGGCGCTGATGCTGGTGGCGCTTGATCGATGGGTGGGAAGCAAGCGCATGGTCGGCGACGCACTCTAACCCTTTGTAGAGGGTTAGAGTGAAGCCGCGATTTACTCTTCGTCGCTGCCTTCCAACCGCCAGTAACCGGCGGCTTTAACGAATTCGTCGTTCAAGCCATGCGTATCCAGCAGCACTCTGCGCACTTTGCGTGACAGCGTGCTTTCGGTAGCGACCCAGGCATACAACTGGCCCGGTGGGATTGTCAGCCCTTCAACGGTGTTGAGCAGATCTTGCTCAGGATTGTCACGGTGTACCCAAATCACCTCAACGGCTGCCGCACTCTTCAGGGGTTGCTCTTCAAGCGCGTTTTCGACCTCCACGACCACCAGTGCACGGCGGTTGCCGGGCAGCTCTTCCAGCCGACGGGCAATGGCTGGCAAAGCGGTCTCATCGCCAATCAGCAAATAGCTGTCGAAAATGTCGGGTACTACCATCGAGCCACGCGGGCCGCCAATGTGCAGGAACTGCCCAGGTTTGGCTTGTGCCGCCCATGTGGCAGCAGGGCCATCTCCGTGCAGCACAAAGTCGATATCCAGCTCCAGAGCGTCAAGGTCATAGCGGCGCGGGGTGTAGTCGCGCATTGGGGGCATGGCACCGGTTTTTTTTCCAGCGCCTAACTCCAACGATTCCAGTGCCGTCAGTTCCTGTTCGTTCTGCGGGAAAAACAGTTTTACGTGATCATCGCTGCCCAAGCTGATGAACCCTGCCAATTCGGGCCCGCCCACGGTAATACGGCGCATGCGCGGGGTCAGGTCGACCACGCGCAGCACCTCCAGTTTGCGACGTTTAATTTCATGCATGACCCTGTGAATGGTCAGAGCATTGGTGTCGTTCATTGATCATTCTCCTGCACGGGCTGAGCAGTAACAGGGCCATCGACGATGGCTTTGGCGGTGTTGTTGAGCAACTCACGAACCCGCAGGATTTCTGCCGGGTTCCAGCGACCATGATGCATTTGCAAGGCGTGGCGCAGGTTGTGTATCGCTTCATGTATTTCTTCGGGACGGTCATGGCCGCGCAGTGAGCGCTTGCTCACATCGATGCGCATGCGTACACCATCCAGCGCCACGGCTTGATCACTCAAGGACTGACGGCCAAGATCGGTGATGGTGTAGCGTTTTTTACCGCCTTGGGCATCGCCCTGAATCATTTCGCTTTCTTCCAGAAAGGTCAGTGTCGGATAGATGACACCGGGGCTGGGGCTATAAGCACCATCGAACAGCCCTTCAATCTGGCGGATAAGGTCATAACCGTGGCACGGTTGCTCAGCAATCAGTGCCAGCAGCAGTAATTTCAAATCGCCAGGCGCAAATACACGAGGCCCACGTCCGCCGCGCTCGCGGCCAGTGCGTTTTTCAAAGCCGTCTTGGCCCGGGCCGCGTTCACGACCGTTGCGTTTCTCTGAACCTTCTTGTCCCGTGCGCTGTGCGTGGTGATGGGGATGATGTTCTCTCATTTCTCTTCGCTCTCTCATTAAGTTAGACATAACTTAAGATATATCTTAGATCACGTAAAGTTGAGGCGATGAACGGTAATTATTCGTAATAAATACGGATTGGCGCGTTTCTTACAACGCGCTCAGATTTTGCGGGGCTGTACATCGTGTATGGGAGCCGGGTTGCAGGTAGGGGGTGAGGATCGGCGCCATGCCTTTCAGCACTTGCACCGGTAAGGCAGAGGTGAACGTAAAGGCTTCTGCTGAGCGGCCGGGTACGAATGCCGTCAAGGTGCCAAAGTGATGTTCGCCGATATAGAACACAAAGGTTGCCGTGCGATTGATGGACTTGGAGCTGATGATTCGCCCCCCAGCGCCCATGCTTTCAATGCGGTTGTCGCCTGTGCCCGTCTTACCACCCATGGCCAGTGGGGTGCCGTTGTCGAGAGTGAAGCTGCCCGAGACCCGCCGTGCGGTTCCCGCGTCAACCACTTGCGACAATGCCTCGCGCAGGGCGGTCGCGACTTCGCTGGGCATTACTCTCACGCCTTTGTCAGGATCGTTTATCAGCCGTGTCTCATACGGTGTATTGGCCGCGAAATGCAGCGTATCAATACGTAAAACCGGCAAGCGCACACCATCGTTAAGGATGATGCCCATCAGTTCGGACAGCGCCGCCGGGCGATCCCCCGAGCTGCCCAGCGCTGTGGCAAGGGAAGGCACCAAATGGTCAAACGGGTAACCCACTTGTTGCCAGCGCTGGTGAATATCGAGGAAGGCTTCGATCTCAAGCATGGTGCGAATCCGGCTGTCGCGGGCGCTCTTGTGCCGGCTTTTAAACAGCCAGCTATACACTTCCTGTCGCTCGAACACGCTGGCGGCGACCGCTTGCTTGAAGGTGGCCTCGGGGTTTTTCAGCAAATAGCCCGCCATCCATAAATCAAGCGGATGCACCTTGGCGATATAGCCCTGATCGGGGAGGTCGTAAGCACCCGGGCCGTAGCTTTGATAAAGCTTGGCTAAACGCTCATCGGTGATCTTGTCGCTCTTGAGATGAGCTCGCACAAAGCTGTCAAAGGTGTCCTGGCTGGCATTCGGAAACAGGTAACGGTGCACCGCCGCCATGCGGATAGGTGTCGGGCGCATGCTGTCGAGAAAGGTTTCAAGGCGCTCCTTGGAATCTTTGCCTTTGTATTTCTTCCAGAACTTGAGCATGTAGGTGGTGCCTTCGCGGTCGGCGAAGCGGCTCAGGTACTCCTGACGGCGCGGGTTCAAGTCATCCTTGAGCAATTCAGCGTTATTGCTGGGGGCTTGATACGAGGTGTATCTCACCACGTCCCGCATCAGGCGCACGAAGGGCAAGTTGATCGATTCACGTATTGCGTCGCGTAGCGTGGGGTTGCGGTTGTTGTCCTGATTGCGGAAGTTGTGGAAGTAATGCATGCCGCCGCCTGTGAAAAAACCTTCACCAGGACTGGCCGAATATGTGCGGTTAAGCGCCGCGTCGAGCATCTTGGCGAGGTTCGTCCCCGGATTCGCAATCATGTAACTCAGAGCCCAGCGGGTCAGCGGGTCCTGATCAGTCAGCTGTATTTGCTTCAGTTGGCTGCCCGACTGGCTGGCATAGCGGTCATGCAGCTCACTGATGATCTGCAAGTAAGTGGTCAGTACCCGCATCTTGGCGGTTGAACCCAACTCCAACTTGCTGCCTTCGTTGATATCGAAAGGTTGGTCAGTGCTGTCAGTCTGCACCCGCGCCCGTGCGCCGTCGGGTGTCAATTCAAACAGCGTAAAGCTGTAGCGCACTTGCGCGGTGCTGGCTGGCGTCAGCAAGCTTTTTCCCAGCAGGCCCATCTTGCCGGCAAATACAGGGTCTGCCAGTTGCCGCAGGTAGTCGCTGGCTTGCAGCTGCAAATCGCTCTGCAAGGTGCTGGTGGCAGACAGATCGAGGCGGTCGAGGTCATACAGCGGGCGCTTGAGCATGGCCGACAGGCGCGTGCGTGCCAGGCTGATGCCCTTATTGGTTTCAATCGCTTGCAGGGTGGGCGACACCTGCCAGTCGCGGTAGGTCACGCGGCTGGTCAAAGCGGCTTGTGTCAGTGCCGGATCAATTACATTGTTTTGCGCCAGTAGCCGGATGTGGCTGTCAGTCAGTTGCGCAAGTTCATCACGGCCCTTGGTCAAATAATAGGAGGGGCGACGCTGGGCAATCATCAAGGACAGCACTTCGCGCAAAGCCAGCCCCTTATTCGCAAGACTTTGCGGGTCGGTAGCAGCGCTGGCGAGGTACTGATTGACTTGATTGAAATCGGTGCCGTACCACACGCGCATGCCTTCAGCCATGCCATGTACCTCCCCGTGACCGGGGACGGCCGACAGCGGCACACTGTTGAGATAGTCACGCACTATGTTTTGACGGGCGATCAAGGTATCCGGGCCATCCTGATAAGCCCGCACGCTGGCTGAAATCATCTGGCGCAGCTTTTCGGTGCCCGATACGGTTAAACCATCAGGTGAGTGCCGATATTTCTCAAGCTGGGTTGCCAAGGTGCTTCCCCCTGCCGATTGCCCCGGCAGGTGAAACAGTTTGGCGACTTGTGAGTAAGCGGCCATGGCAAAACGGGGCCAGTCGACAGCAGGGTTATTTAAAGGCTGTTTAGGGTCCAACAGGTCGCGGTTCTCAATAAAGAGCAAGCTGTGAACCACTAAGGGAGGAATGCTCGCAAAGGTCGGGTAAAGCTGTTGTGGGTAGTTGTACTGGTAAAGCGAACCACCCGAACAGTCAGTAATGGAAAGCCCTGCTTGAATCTTTTCGGCGTAGGGGACGAAAAAACCTTTTTGACCGTAGCTCAGCATTTCAGGGCTAAAACGAGCTTGCTCGGCAATCACGTAGTCACGCTTTAGCAGACGCGGCAGAAAATCCCCCAGTGCGCTGTAACCCAGACGTTTGTCGAAGGGCCCCAAGCCCGGGTAATAAATCGAATCGCTGGGGCCTGCCTGCACTGAGTAACTCAGGTTGGCAGCAAAGCGGCTGAACTCGCGTGACTGGATTTTTGAGGTGCGTACCTCTTTAGCGATGGCAAAGCCCAAAACGACAAGGCCAATCAGGGCCATAAGTAACAGGACCCAAAATACCCGCCAGCCATAGCGTTTGCGCGGAGGCTTTTGCGCAGGCGGATCAGGTTGAGCCATTGGCGCTATTGGTTGCGACGCTTTGCTGGAGTTGGAGTGCCACAGTGCGCCCATAGTTGATTGATCCATGTACGCATCTTTGCTGCGCTTGAATGAAGCGTAGACGCTGTGGGCGGGTCTTGATGAATAAATCTGAGGCGCTCATGACTGTTTCTAATCAGGCCATGAAGATGGAAGTAGAGCCTTCCAGAAGGTGACATAGGTCCTGGGGAGGGGCATGACTGTGCACCAACCCTGTGCAATACTCGGCGCCGATCTCTGTAGGACATTTCCCTTTTGATCTACTGACCTACAAGGTCAGGGCTGATCAAAAGGCGAGAGCAGGTGACCAACCCGGCCTACAGCTGCATATCCAATAACAATACGAGGTTGAACATTTATGCCAGTCGGCAACCACCAGCCCCACGGCGAAACCGTGCAGGGCGGTCCTCTGAAACGCGAACTGGGCGAGCGCCACATTCGTTTGATGGCGCTGGGCGCCTGTATCGGTGTCGGCCTGTTTCTAGGGTCGGCCAAAGCGATAGAAATGGCCGGGCCGGCCATCATGCTCTCTTACATCATCGGTGGCCTGGCCATTTTGGTGATCATGCGTGCCCTCGGTGAAATGGCCGTGCATAACCCGGTAGCAGGCTCCTTCAGCCGCTACGCCCAAGATTACTTGGGGCCGTTGGCCGGCTTTTTGACCGGCTGGAATTATTGGTTTCTTTGGCTGGTGACCTGTGTGGCGGAGATTACCGCCGTGGCGGTGTACATGGGTGTCTGGTTCCCCGATGTACCGCGCTGGATATGGGCCCTGGGAGCGCTCATTAGCATGGGCTCTATCAACCTGATTGCGGTCAAGGCCTTTGGTGAATTCGAGTTCTGGTTTGCCCTGATCAAGATCGTCACCATCATTGCTATGGTCCTGGGCGGTGTCGGCATTATTGCGTTCGGTTTTGGCAATGACGGCGTTGCGCTGGGTATTTCCAATCTCTGGACCCATGGCGGGTTTTTACCCAATGGCATGCAGGGCGTGCTGATGTCCTTGCAGATGGTCATGTTTGCCTATCTGGGCGTCGAAATGATCGGCCTGACAGCGGGTGAAGCGAAGAACCCGCAAAAAACCATTCCGAGTGCGATCGGTTCGGTGTTCTGGCGAATTCTGCTGTTCTACGTGGGCGCGCTGTTCGTGATTCTCTCGATCTACCCGTGGAATGAAATCGGCACTCAGGGCAGCCCGTTCGTGATGACTTTTGAGCGTCTGGGCATCAAAACGGCCGCGGGTATCATCAACTTTGTTGTTATTACCGCAGCATTGTCATCCTGTAATGGCGGTATTTTCAGTACCGGTCGCATGCTCTACAGCCTGGCGCAAAACGGACAGGCACCGGCCAACTTTGGCACCACTTCGAAAAACGGGGTGCCGCGTCAGGCGCTGTTGTTATCGATCGCGGTGCTCCTTCTAGGGGTGGTGCTTAACTATATGGCGCCTGAGAAGGTCTTTGTCTGGGTAACAGCCATTGCCACCTTTGGTGCTATCTGGACTTGGTTGATGATTTTGCTGGCGCAACTGCGTTTCCGCCGAAGCCTGAGTGCTGAACAGGCCGCTGCCTTGAAATACCGGATGTGGCTGTATCCCTATAGCTCTTTTGCCGCCTTGGGTTTCTTGCTTATGGTGGTCGGCCTGATGGCATGGTTTGAAGAAACGCGCATCGCGCTGATCGTTGGACCGGCGTTTCTAGTGCTGCTGACAGTGCTGTTTTATGTCTTCAAGTTGTACCCCGCTGATAAGGTGACTTCCCCAATAACCACGGCGGGCTGAACACCCTATAACCGCTAGCAGTACTTCGCTAAAACCCCGACGGTGATGTTTGCCCGTCGGGTTTTTTTATGCATGAATTAAATACGCTCATTACACCAGGTGTGGGTGTGCCGTTAGTTTTGATAGTTCTTTTATCCCCGGGTTCTGCGTAGCTTTAGAACAGCGCTTAAAGCGTAAATTTCATTCATGACTGATGTGAATATCGGAAGTGAAGGGTGGTGTTCTCATGTGGCAATAGGGCAGTGGGGCAATAGATGAGTAATTTTGATTTGGTAGTTGGCCTCTCGCAGTCAGAGGTCAGTCGTCTTTTAGCCGGTTATCATGCCAGTGCGCCGGTCGATGACAATCCCTTTAAAGGGCGTGAAGAAGTTGATGTGTTGGATCAGCTCGGGGTCATTGAGTGGGAAGTGCCGGTAGCGCCGAATGTAGTATTGGATACACCGGAGTGCAGCGTATGGAAGGCCGCCCAAGGCGAAGACGGCCTAACTAATCTTGAAGCCCATAGGCCGCGGCCTAAACTACCCATGCTACAACTTGTGTTTCCCTTGCTGGATCTGAAGTGGGGATTAAAAGACGCGGAGCTTGAACAGGGCACATCCCGTAATGTACTTGCGCACGTGACGCTGGACTTCAGAGAGGCGACTATTGCAATGGCAGTTGTTGCTCTGACGATCGACCAAAGCGAGTTTGAAGAGTTCGACAAACAATTGTTCAATTTGCTGGTACTGCCGATGATTTTTGCACAGGCACGCAAAATGCTGTCTGTGATTCATTTGCCAGAATTGAAATTGGGCGATGACCTGTTATTCAAACCCCTGCAAATTAGTTTGGTAGAGCGTTGTCTGCTAGGGGCTACGACCTTGACAGACAACCCGCACCCCCTGGACATAACTGATCTGACTTTGCCCGAAGAAGCTGTTTTTTTAATAGTGAATAATGCGTGCATTAACAGGGCCTTGGTCACTGCAGTCGAGTCTTTGGGTGATCTTGAAGCCAGTGATTCCGGCAAAATAGGTATTTTGGCAAATTGGACTTCATACGCCAGAGGAACGCCTAGCTTTACATTGGGTACATTGAGCCCGTTGACGTTTTCTGGAACGGCTGATTTGTTGCTGGACGTGGAAGTTACCTTATCTGAACAGTTTCTTGAAATGTTGAATCCCTCCAAGTGCGCCATGATGATGTGGGGGGGCTGGGGTCGTAGGCGTGTAGGAAGAAATGAATAATGAATGGATTGTATTCTCAAACTTAAGGTCGATAATTAATGAAACTTTACTATGACGTGGTTATTGACAATGCGCCACTCGACGTTCCTATAGAAGTGGAACTTGTTCAGGGCGATTTAAATATTGTTATTGGGCAGGTGCCCGAGCTGCAATTGTCGTTGAATCCACGAGGCGGTGGACTTGAGCAAGTGGTGTCAGACGTGTTAGAGCCGCTGGCAGCCAAGATGGTAGAAGATAATAAAGGCCGATTGAGTAGCATGTTGTCGGGTCGCGAAATAAACATTATTTCTGTCGAGAGTTTTTCGGTGGGCGGTATTTCTATTTCGGTCGATGAACTTGAAGTGAGTAGTCACTCGGTGGGTTCGGAGCATCACTTGATGTTGGTACCGACACTCTCAGTGGGCTCGCGTTGAACAGTTTAATTAGGTCGTCACTCATACAAGGTCTTCGACATGACAATTGATGGTTTTTTATCCCGCCTCGCTTCTCTGAGCGACTCACCGGCAGAGCATCCTTTTTTACCGCCTGTTTTTACCATAGCTGACGCGGGTCCTTTCCCGTTAAAGCAGCACATCAAACCCGACGGACACACATTGGGCGGGGAGCTGTTGCTCTCTTTTGACAGTCTGTCAGTGGCGCCTGTGACATTGGGGGCAGTGCAGTCCGGTAGTGATAAGCGTCATTTCAGCGTCACGCTTGAACCTGCGTCGCTCCGGGGAAAGTATCAGCTGTACTACAACGAGTGCGCGCAAGTCACGCTGGACACAGGCGGCTTTATGGCCCCATTGCCTGCTGAAGGCGAAGAAACAGGCGAGATGACCGAGGAAAAGTATTGGCGTTTAGTGCAACTCGAAAAAGAACGTGCCCAACTGAATCAATCGGCCAATGGCCGTGTGCTGGTTAATGAATATAACGAGCACAATGATGTCTATCATCAGGTGTTTACCGAAAACGAGCAGTTGCGCAAGTTTTGGCATCAAGACGGCGCTAGTGATGAGATGGGCGAGCACACCTCTGAGGCACTCAAGAGCGGTGCTGTCATCAATCCGCCTGATGGCCAGTTTGGTGCCAAGGGTGTGAGTTACAACTCCAATGCTTTTGCGCAACAACTTAACTTGTGGGCCGCATGCTTTATTAATCACAAAGAAGCAGCCGAAGCGGCGTTGAAATTTTCTGACTCAGTGGATTTCACGGGCAACACCCAAACGGTGACTGTGCCACTCACGGGTGAGCAGGTGCATGCATCTGTTTATGCTGGAGGCCGCGCAGTCAACCCTGCTGAGTCGAGTGCCAAGGTGCAGGCTCTGCATACGGCTCTGTGCAATATCGTGGTCAATAAAGTAGCAACAGACAGCGATATACAGGTCTGCCATGGACAAGGTTACGTGATGGATCTTGAAACGCAGCAGAGGCTGCAAGAGATTTATCAAGCCTCATTGCGTGCGCAAGACCCAATGCAGCGAGTGGCACTGAGCAGTGAGTGTTTCGAGATTGCTCTGCCTCAAAGTGAGTTCAACTACCTGCTGACCGCACAACCCGATGGCGCATTGACTCTAAAACTGTTGGCTACCACGTTGCGTATCCCGCAGATTCCCTTGGGGCCAGAGGTGGGAGAGCCAGTCAGCACACGCTTTATCCGAGGCTTGCTGGTTGATCGCATTGCCTCTGGGTTGACCCGTTGTTTGCGCGAAATGGCCAGGCAGGAAAGCTGATGAGCCTACTTGCCTGTGATCCTGAAGAGCAGCACTCCCCAGATTTTGCTGAGTCGCCCCTAACGCTTATCTGTGAAGGACTGCTGGGCGAAGATCTCCCGCAGTTTCGACACGAGATCAATCTAGCGTTGCAGGCGCAAGACTCTTACCTGACGGACATTGAGCGCCAAATGTTTCACGGCGGGAAAAAAATCCGGCCGGTGGTGATGATGCTGGCTGCCCGCATGGTTGCGGGGCCAGCTCCTCTAGACCCGAAGATCCATAAAGGCGCAGCGTCACTTGAAATGCTGCACGTTGCTACCTTGATCCATGACGACATTGTCGATGACGCGCCATTGCGTCGAGGCGTGCCCTCTGTATCGGCCGCACGGGGCATTAAAACCGCCTTGCTGGTGGGCGATTTACAGTTCGTTCAAGCGCTGCGCGGCTTCGCTCAGGCTGTCGAGACCGAAAGGGATATGAGCCTTGTGCGCATGGTGCTCGACACGGCTTTTGACATTTGCCGGGGCGAGCTGGACGAGTTGGATCGTACTTTGCCCACAGATATGGATTCGGCACTTACTCGCTATTACCAGACTATTGACCGCAAAACGGCTGAGCTGTTTCGCCTGGCGTGTCATGCGGGCGTCGAGTTGGCGGGCGGACGCTTGCGCGACGCAAGGCGAGCCGGTTACTTCGGGCGTTCCTTGGGGCGAGCCTTCCAGATCATGGATGACGTTCTGGATATTGTTGAGTACGAGGGTTCGGCGGGTAAAGAAGCGGGCATCGACCTGGCTCAGGGTCGCTTGTCATTGCCGTTGCTCTATGCGCTGCAACGACTGGGGCCCGAGCATGAAATTGGCCGAGCCCTCAAGGGCGAACTGCACCTGAGCGGTGATGCGCTGCAACGATCGATTGATGACTTACGCGATTGCGGGGCCATCGATATGGCGTATTCCCATGCACGGCGCGAGGCCCACCAAGCGCTGTTTTATCTCAAAGGGTTTACCCCGTCGGCCTACCGCACGGCGCTGCAGGACTTGGCGCTGTATGTAATTGATCGCCCTCTGAACGGACAACTTTGATCATTTTAAGGAGGCGCTTCTCCATGAGCACCTTGATGAGTTTTATCCATAATTCCGTGCAACCGCGACTTAATGACCCTGCTAATGCCCGGCTCTGGTTGCCTCGGCTGTTGGTCGGGATGACCGAAAACGATGAACCTGTACTGCCGATCCGTTCTGATGTTCAGGATCTGGGCTTTCTGCAAGGCGAGCACGGCGGTTATGTGGCTGATCGCTTCGTGCAAGTGTGGAGCATCATGAACCAGAAAGATGCAGTGGCCGACCCACTGCAGCCTTTGCCTATGATGAAGCTGACAGAAGTCACGCTGGGCGGTTTGCAAAATATGCTTGTACAGCAGGTCAGTTCGCTTCCCAAGCCAGCTGGCTATGACGCTAGCGTCGTCTTGCTGCCCAATCATTATCCCAACCCGACCCAGGGTCTGGAAATGCCATCGCTGACCCTCTCTGGGCGGTATCAGATTGAGCAATCACTGTGGGTAGAAGACGCTTATAGAACGTCCATCACGGGTATCGGGTCGTTTAGTGCATCATTCAGTGATTGTTCACTTAACGCTCTTCTGGCGCTTGAAACTGCGGGCAGTGCAGAGCAACGAGTGCCGACAGTGACGCTGTCAAGCTTGAACATGAACGCGATCGAGGGGGAGCAGCCCACACTCCTGTTCGAGAAGTTAACCCTTGAAGGCGATCTGGAACAAAGCGAGGTACTGATCCAGTTTATCCAACAGGCGTTGAATGCTCCGGATGGCAAGCTGAGTATGCTCAGCACCGTAGCGGACATGCTCAACGGGCCCGACAACCTGGATTCAATGAGTTCGGCATTGTCTACCTATTTGATCAACAGCCTGGATGAGTTATTCAGCCGTGTGCCAGAGCAAGGTTTACCCACCGATAGCCATAACCAGCAGGGCGCAACTGTGCTGGATGTGTACCTGTTTGATCGCTTGCGTGTGGCATTAAATCAATCCGACAGCGAGTGGTATTTACCCCTGCTGCTCAGTGATAGCACTGACCCTGTACTTGAGCCCTATCACCACGCCCAAGTAGTGATCCCCGATCAAACCATTGCAGGCCTCGAATACACCAACATTGAACTCAACAACTTATATGTTGCCGGGTTATCCAATGCCTTTATGCCCCTTGAAAAATGCTTATTGGCATCGCCCGTGATGACCATGGAAGTGCTGTTTGGCGTCTTGCCTGAAGGTAATACGGTTTCACGGCAAGCGCTGCACTCAGGATTGCCACCCGCTCCGCCTGTCACGATCACCACTCGGCTATCACTGACCCAGCAGGGTAACGTCTCAGTGGACCTGAAAGGGGATGTTCACGCTTCGCTACACGATTGTCATCTGAACATTAACGTGAGTGTAAGCGGTGAAGACGTCAGCGATCTCGACGTCACAATCAACGCGTTGAATTTTGTGTGGGGAAGCGAGCCTGTTGAGTTCAACGTAGCGCTGGAGCCACGTAACAGTGTGTTGGAAAGCATGCTCCAGAAGATGCTGCTCAAACCTGAGATTCAAGACCCTCTTAAAGCTCAACTGGCCAATGCCTTGACCGCGCAACGATCTGAACTGTCGGCAAACTTCACGCGTTTAGTGCGGGCCACATTAATTAATCAACTTAGTTAAGAGACTTTTATGTCCAATAATCAGCTGGTCGATATTCTACAAAATATGCTGCTCACCCCCGCGTCGGATTTTTACGTGTCCAAGTTGCTGCACAGTCCTGAACAGGATTCTCTTGATCCGTGCAGCATCGCAGAAATATATTTGGGTTCTTTTTATGTGTTAAATACTCTCTTTGAAATAGTCGTTAAGAACTTACACGTCAAGGGGCTGAGTAATACTCAGGTAAAATTCAATCAACAAGGTAATCCTGAAATTGTAGTGGTCGGTAATAAGGTGTCATTTACCGCCAAACAACCCAATACGCAGGAAGGGTACGAACGACCTTCAGATGTGCCTGCTCAAGTGGAAGCGTTGGGCGAATTGCATATCACTGGCGACGGCAGTCCAATGCCAGTGGGTTCCCTGAGCATCACCATCAAAGCCACTGATCAGATCATGGGGGTGTTTACGGCGGAGGAGGAAATTGAAGGCCAATTGGACAGTGCCAAAATTACTTTCTCGGCTTTTTCACTTCATCCGTCGGTTAGCGGTGACATCATTGAAGTTGAGGCGGACCTGGAAACATTATTTCTGGAGCAGATTAACCAGTTTCTTAACCGTGAAAGTTCAAAACAGACTTTGCTGAATGAAATGAATACCTATTTGGCAAGTGCTCAGACCTTGGACAACTTTTCGCAGAAGGCGACGGAACAAGCCAGGTTGGCTTTGGCTGATTTTTAAAGCTTCCCGTCCGCAATTAACCTCAGGTGTGAAGTCGGCTTGATATAGAGCGTGTTCCCGATGAAAGGGGTAAAACCTATACGCCGGTGGATGCACATGGGCAGGTGTATTTGATTTAAAGGCCGTACCCTGGACGTTCATCTCGATAGTATTGGGTTGGACGCAGCTTCGGCGCACTCTTCAGTTGGGTTTACGCCACGGGTAAAGCTCAACGCTTATTCAAACGGCGCTTAGCGCCGTTTGATCATAAAAAACCGATCATTTAACCGGCTTCAAACCTGGAGTATTCAGCCGTTTATTCCATTCTAGCCAAGCGGCGAATACGGCCATCACGCCCACGCCCATTAAGGCGCTGAACAGCTTAATGGTCGTGGTGTCGCCTCCCAATGCATTGAGCATGTCTGCCAAGGGCGCAAGGATCACACCTAAACAAAAGACTTCAAGAGAATATCGGCCCATGCGGCATATTTGACGGGCCAGCCATACGTTAAGCCACTCCGTGTGGGGCACGGATTTGGCAACAACATAAGCCAAGGCTAGAAAATGCAGTAATCGCACGGGCGAAAGATTGGTTTTGCTTATGGGATATATCGCCTCGCCCAGCCACATCGGCATCAATGCATCATGAACTTGCGGCCATCGCCAGGAAACGGCAATCAGGCCTGTAACCAGCAGATAAATAATGGCACTTATAAACAGCGGCTGACGGGAAAGCGGTCGGGTTTTTTGAGTTGTTTGTCGTTGGCCAATCATTGCGGCAGCCCCGCCCAAAATAAACAGAAACTGCCAGGCCAATGGATTAAAAAACCAGACGCCGCCTTCCTGTGCCGAGAAATTCCATTGCGGGGCGGTTAGATACACGATCAATGAAACAGCAACGACGTATTCAGCCTTGCGTAGCAGCATAGGCAGCACCAGTGGCAACCCCAACAACAGCACGATATAGAGCGGTAAGGGGTCCATCAGGTTGGGTTTGAAGCGCAACAACAACTCATCGGTCAACGCCTGCTGCGGATTGCTCAAAAAGTACTGCAACCCCATTTCTTGCACCAAGTCGCGCGTTTCTACGTGGTTGTTTGCAAAAAAAACAATCCCCATCAACACGGCAAGCAAGAAAATATGCACGACGTAAAGTACCCACGCGCGGCGCAGTATTTTAACCGTGGCGATGATGAAACCGTCGCGTTGAGCTATTTTTCCGTAAGCCAGAACGGCCGCGTATCCGGCCAGAAATACAAAAATCTCGGCCGCATCACTGAAACCAAAGTTGCGCACGGTCAACTCGGCCAGCGGGTTATGCGGGATGTGATCCCAAAATATAAAAATCAGTGCCAACCCGCGAAAGAAATCGATGCGGTGGTCACGTCCGTTCAGCGTCACGGCGAGTGCTCATTCAATTGTTCAATTAAAGACCAGCGGGTGCAGCCAAGATTGCACGCCGCGTTTATTGACGGCGCGCAGGGTGAGGGTATTGGCGGCTAAATGCAAAGGTTGGGTCGCTGAGTTTTTCGGTTTAGTACCGCCCGTGAGCGGCCCATGAAGGGCCGCTGCAACGGCTCAGACTTCAAGCAGCGTTTATGACATTGGCTTCAAAACTGTCCGCCCGGGCCATTTGCCACATGCGCGAATAGAACTCCCCGTTCACTTCGCCCGTCAACAATTCCCCCGGCTTGAGAAACACATGCAGCTGCGAGAACAGTTTGATCTCGGTGGCGGACACACGGCGCACCAAGTGTTTTGCTTGCAGTTGAGAGGGGTGCTCAAGGCCCGCAGCGGCGAGCATTTCAGCCAGCCCTTTAAGGGTATTGCGATGGAAGTGAAATACCCGTTGTGCTTTGTCCGGCACCACAAGCGCACGCTGACGCAAGGCATCCTGAGTCGCGACGCCGGTAGGGCATTTGTTGGTGTGGCACGACTGCGACTGGATGCAGCCGATAGCGAACATAAAACCGCGCGCGGAGTTGGCCCAGTCAGCGCCGATGGCCAGCACACTGGCGATGTCGAAGGCACTGACAATCTTGCCGCTGGCGCCCAGTTTGATCTTGCTGCGCAGGTTCAGGCCCACCAGGGTGTTATGGACAAACAGCAAGCCTTCGCGCATCGGCGCGCCCATATGGTCGGTGAATTCCACAGGGGCTGCGCCGGTTCCGCCTTCCTTGCCGTCAATCACGATAAAGTCTGGCAGGATGCCGGTTTCGAGCATGGCCTTGGCAATCCCCATAAACTCCCAAGGGTGGCCCAGACAGAATTTGAAGCCCACGGGTTTGCCGCCCGACAGTTCACGCAATTGGGCGATAAAGTGCATTAATTCCAGCGGGGTCGAAAAGGCACTGTGGCGCGACGGCGAAATGCAGTCTTCGCCCATCATGATGCCGCGGGTTTCAGCGATTTCCTGGGTGACTTTGTCTTTGGGCAAAATGCCGCCGTGGCCAGGCTTGGCGCCTTGGCTCAGCTTGATTTCAATCATGCGCACTTGTGGGTTTTGTGCTTGTACGGCAAAACGTTCGGGGTCGAAGCGACCATCGGCTGTGCGGCAACCGAAATAGCCACTGCCCAATTCCCACGTCAGGTCGCCACCGTTCTCACGGTGATAGGCGCTGATGCTGCCTTCGCCAGTGTCGTGGGCAAAATTACCGAGTTTGGCGCCCTGGTTCAGTGCGCGAATCGCGTTGGCGCTCAGCGAACCAAAACTCATGGCTGAAATGTTAAACACGGAGGCCGAGTACGGGTGGGTGCATTGCGGACCGCCCACAATGACCCGAAAACTTGCGGGGTCGCTCAAGGGCGCGGGGCGCATGGAGTGGCCGATAAATTCAAATCCGGACTGATACACATCCAGCAAGGTGCCAAACGGCTTGTCGGCACTCTCATTTTTAGCGCGAGAGTAAACCAGCGAACGTTGAGCGCGTGAGAAGGGCAGCGCGTCGCTGTCCGACTCCAGCAGGTATTGGCGTATTTCTGGGCGAATGGCTTCCACCAGATAACGAATATTGCCCAGGATCGGGTAATTGCGACGGACTGCGTGGGGGCTTTGCATCAGGTCAAAAATGCCGAGCAAGCTCAAGGCCAGTGTCAGGGCGGTAAAAGGCCACAACCACTCGTGGTGCATGAAGGGAAGGCTGGCGAGGGTGAATATCACGCATAACGCAAAAAACGCATAACGGCTTAACAGTGACAGGCTCATACGGTTTCCTGTTTCAGGCTTTTCTGTTCGTCGGTCGAGTGAACAGCAAGATCGGGACGGTTGACACCGGTAATACAGCGGGCCTCTCTAGCGTGGAGGTTTGTTGCGCCAAGGTGGTTGCTCAGTGTCAGGCCACCTGTTGTAAAGCATACCTGCCATTGAACGGGGTTTCGTGAAGAACAACATCCCGACCAAGGTCGTGGGCAGTTTAGCCGCCTGATGTAAAGGTGGCTGAAACTTCATAGGGTTGTTGCGGCAATCCCTTTCATCTGTGTCTTTTCAGCTGCGTGAAGGCATGTGATCCTTTGTGCCCTTACTCCACTGCAGGCTGATTTTTGCGATGCCCTCCGAAAGCTCTACAACGCCTAAGATCCATATTGCCGCTGCTGTACTGATGGACCCGCAAGGCCGAACCTTGCTCGTACGCAAGCGTGGCACGCAAGCTTTCATGCAGCCGGGGGGCAAGATTGAGGCTCATGAGCAACCGATCAACGCGCTGGTACGTGAACTGGAAGAAGAGCTTTCATTGAAAATCGACCCGGCCAGTGCTACCTATCTGGGGCACTTTAATGCCCCGGCGGCCAATGAGCCGGGCTATGAAGTGCTGGCTGAGCTGTTTCTGATATTGACCGAGCAAGTCATTACGCCCGCTGCCGAGATTGAAGAAGTGCAGTGGATTGATCCTGCCGGTGATGGCGGATTGGTGTTGGCCCCTTTGACTCGTGACGTGATCTTGCCCTTCTACCGCAATAGCGTGCGGGCACCTGCTTGATGCTGCTGGAACACCGTAAAACTGTATGACCTGGACATGTTATGGCTATAGAACTGCTTGATCCCTCCCACGCCAAGGCCTATCGCCAATTGATGCTTGATGCATACGCACTGCATCCTGAAGCGTTTGTGTCCACCCTCACAAACCGTGAGAGGTTGCCGTTGAGTTGGTGGCAAGGGCAACTGGACGATGAGTTAAGCGCCACGCTGGGCGCTTTTGTCGGTGACCGGCTGGCAGGCATTGTCGGTCTGGCGTTTGAGCCTTGGGAGGACGAACAACATAAGGCCACTTTGTTTGGCCTGTATGTGTCAGAGGCGTTTCGCGGCCAAGGGCTGGGCGAAGGGTTGGTACAGGCCGTGCTGTCACTGGCCGAAGAAGAGCCCCCACTCAAAGTGATAGAACTGACAGTGAGTGCCAATAGTGCCGCTGCCCTCGCGCTGTACAAACGCTGCGGTTTTCAGCAATCGGGTCTTGAAGACTGTGCGATTCGGGTGGGGGAGGCGTACTACGACCGGGTGCATATGCGCCGCCTGGTCAACCAGGGCTCGCCGGACCCTCACCGTTGCTAACAAGGTGAGGGTGCTGATTCACCGGCTATTTAACCGCGCTGACGCCATCGAGCGTCGAGAAAGAGGTGTCTTTGGCCGTCAGCAAAAAGTCGCGCATATAGGGCGCATCCAGCATGTCTGTGCGCACGGCTGCATATAGGGTGGCAAACAACCCCTTTTCACCCAGACGCTTGGCTTTTACATAGCCCCGCGAGCTGTATTCATGCAGCGCCCAGTGCGGCATACCGCATACCCCACGACCGCTGGCGACCAGTTGCATCATCATCACCGTCAGCTCGGACGTGCGCACCTGTGCCGGCTCAATATCGGCAGGTTCCAGAAAACGGGTAAAGATGTCGAGGCGGTCGCGCTCCACCGGATAAGTAATCATGATTTCCGTACTCAAATCCTCGGGCACGATAAAAGGCTTGTGGGCCAATGCATGCTGATTGGCGACAGCGAGCATTGCCTCGTAGGTAAACAGCGGAACGTAGGTCAGACCCGCGATCTCTTGTGGATCAGAGGTCACGACCAGATCCAGATCGCCCCGTGCCAAGGCAGGCAGGGGAGCAAATGCAAAGCCCGAGGCCAGATCCAGTTCGACCTCCGGCCACGCATCGCGAAATTGGTCAATGGTGGGCATCAGCCACTGAAAGCAGCTGTGGCATTCAATCGCCATATGCAGCCGCCCTGCGGTCCCACCGACCAACCGGGCGATATCGCGTTCGGCCCCACGCAGCAAAGGCAGCATGGCGTCGGCCAGTTGCAGCAGGCGCAAGCCGCCGCTGGTGAAGCGTACTGGCTTGGTTTTTCGTACAAACAAGGGCATGCCCATGCGCTCTTCCAGCTCTTTGAACTGGTGTGATAACGCGGACTGGGTCAGGTGTAAACGTTCAGCGGCTTCGACCAGGCTGTCGGACTCGCGCAAAGCGTGCAGGGTTTTGAGGTGACGAATTTCCAGCACGTGGACTCCATGAGTAAATTTTGTGATCAACACTAAAGCGTTGAGTTTGTCTCATGTTGTCGTGGGTGTCGATAACAGTGCCATTACTCATACGAAGGAATGTTGTTCGGGCCCATGCGCGCGATCTTGTCGACATGAATATTCAGCTTTTTCAGGCGATACCATAAACTGCGCTCTGAAATTCCGATCAGCTGTGCGGCGGCAGCTTGAACCCCTTGGGTCTGTTGCAGGGCTGCAAGGATGTAGGCTCTTTCAACCTCAGCCAATGCTGCTTCCAGATCAGGCGGCACGTCACCCAACCGAGTAAACGGTTTATCGGCTTGATCCATTTGCTCGCTAAACAGATAAGGCGGCAGGTCGCTGTCTTCAATCGTGCTGCTGGTCGCCACAATCGTGGCACGCTCCACGCAGTTCTGTAATTCACGAATATTGCCCGGCCAGTGGTAATGCATCATGGCCTGCAAGGCAGTGGGGCTGAAGTCCGTGATCCGCTTACCTGCGGTCGCCCCCAAGCTGTGGGCAAAGTGTCGCGCTAACGGGGTAATGTCTTCCACGCGCTCGCGCAAAGCGGGCAATTGAATCGGAAACACGTTAAGGCGGTAATACAAATCTTCGCGAAACTCTTTTTTTGCCACCGCTTCCAGAAGGTTTTTGTGGGTCGCGGCTATCACGCGCACGTCCACTTTGCGCTCTCGAGTTTCGCCTACCGGCTCGATCACCCGCTCTTGCAGCGCGCGAAGAATCTTTGCTTGCAAGGTCAGCGGCATATCGCCGATCTCATCAAGAAACAAAGTCCCTTTGTCCGCCTGTAAAAACCGTCCGATCCGGTCAGCCACTGCGCCGGTAAACGCGCCTTTGCGATGGCCGAACATCTCGCTTTCCAGCAGCCCTTCAGGAATTGCCGCGCAGTTGACCGCTACAAAAGGCTGGTCAGCACGGCTGCCATGTTTATGGATGGCGCGGGCTACCATCTCTTTGCCGGTGCCGCTCTCGCCGGTCAGCAAGATCGTGGCGTTACTGTCACGCACAGAGTCGATGGCCTGTAGCACCCGGCGAAAGCTCGGGCTGTCGCCGATCAAGCTGTCGATGTGCTGGTGTTCATCCAGCTCGGCACGCAGGCGAGCGTTATCACGCAGGATGTCGCGAAATTGCAGGGCCTTGCTAACGGTGATGTCCAGTTCGTCAATGTCGAACGGTTTGGCGATGTAATCGTAGGCGCCGTTACGCATCGACTGTACGGCGTTTTTCACGGTGCTATAGGCGGTCATGACAATGACCGGTATGTGGGGGTAGCGAAGTTTTATTTCTGCCAATAACTGTGGGCCATCCATTCCGGGCATGCGCCAGTCGCTGATGACCAGATCAATACTCTCCTGCTCCAGTAAGGTCAGGGCTTGCAGGCCATTGCCTGCGGTGAAAACCTCTATTGCGTTCTGGCTCAATACCGAGCTGAGCAGATCGCACAGCTTGGGCTCATCGTCGACCACCAACACCTTATGACTCATGATTCGTCCCCTCCGTGGGTTGGAATGTACACATTGAAGGTGGCACCGGCCTCTTTCTCGCTGATGCATTCGATACGTCCATCATGGCTGTCCATGATGGAAAAGACCTTGGCCAGGCCCAAGCCTGTGCCTGAGGCTTTGGTGGTCACGAAGGGAGTGAAAATGCGTTCGATCATATCGGGGGCAATCCCTTCTCCTGTGTCCGTAATACTGATCACGGTGTAGCCGTTTTCCTGATGAATGCCCAGTGTGAGCTTCCCGCCGTTGGGCATGGCGTCGATGGCGTTGATTACCAGGTTTAGACACGCTTGCTTCAACTGTGGCGCGTCGCCAAACAGGGTCGCGCCCGGTGCCTGATCGTCCAGGTAAACGTCAATCTGATGGCTTTGCAGCTCGGGGGCGCAAAACCCCAGAATATCTTCGACCAATGGGCGGGCAGCTTGCAGTGACCGAACTGGGGTGCTTGGCTTGGCGAAGTCGAGGAATTCAGTCAGCAAGTCATTGATGCGTGTTACTTCACTGACGACATATTCCAGATGGCGCTTATCGGTTTCGCCCAGTGCTGCACGGCGATGCAATAGTTGGGTCGCCGTTTTGATAATGCCCAACGGGTTACGGATTTCATGGGCCAGCCCCATCGCCACTTCGCCCAATGCGTGCAGCCGATCGCGACGACGCAATTGTGCTTCGAGGTCTTGCAGCTCGCTCAAGCGCGCAGTCATATGGTTGAAAGTGCTGCTCAACTCTGCCAGTTCATCGTGCCCGGTCACGGCCACACGCTGGTTATAGTCCCCCGCAGTGACCGCACGCACGCCCTCGGACAAATCGCGTAACGGGCGAGTCAGGCGCTCGGAAACCAGCCAGCCCACAGTCAGTGAAAGCACTGAGCCAAGCAGGAAAATAAGCACAAATAAATTGGTCTGGTTTACCAGGCCCACCAGACTGTTATGGCGCAGCAGGCCGCTATAAATCACCCCTTGCAACTCGCCACTACCATTGAAGATTGGCCAGTACAAACCGCTGTAACGGTTGGTGAACTGTTCAATGGGCTGACGGGTTTCGCGCAAAGTTTTTTCGATGCTCAGGGGCACGGTGGGCTGGCGGTCTTCAAAGCGCTGGCTGGAAAATATTTCGGAAAATCCGCCGGGGTTGTGCAAGTACAGGCGCAGGTCAAGGGAATGCACTTCGGCAACACTGGTCAGGAAGCTGCTGTCCATATACGTCGCTACCAGCAATTGATAGTCAACGCCGTCCTCACTGGTAGGGAATGTGGAGACCACAGCACCGGTGGGTACTTCACCGACGTTGATGGTTTGCAGCACAGCATCGGGCGCCAGGTTGAGTTGGCTGACGATGCTATCGCTGGCGGTGCTGAATATAACCTTGTGGTCACTGCTGCGAATCAATGCCACCACATCGATACCCATCGCTTGGGCAATATCGGCACTCAGTCGGTCGTCGCGCAGGGCTTCTCGGGTCGCGGGCGGGTGGGTGTATTGCAAGAACAATTTGGCAACACGGGCATTGTCCGTAAGGATTTCACTGATTTCGTCCTCAAGGATTTTGGTCGACTCCAGCAGCCAGACCCGCACGTTGCTGTCGAAAATCTGCGACAAGGTGGTCGCCGCCAGTTCGGCGGCAATCATGGTCGGAATTACGCTCACCAGCCAGAAGGCTAATACCAGCTTGCGCTGTACGGTCCAGCGCGAGACTTTGAAAGATTCCGGCTTTTGCGATAAAGGCATCAATACTCTCTTAGTGCTGGCGCAGGACACGTAGATGGCAGATGGACAGTGTGTGCTCATTTGCAGCGGCTTTCGAGCCTATATCGAATGCGCAATGTCCCGGTTCCGATGATCAGCAGAATGCTCGATAGAGCGTTCTGCGAGGCTGCGGTGAGTGTTGATAAACCCGTCGCTGAGTTCAATGACCCGTCGATATTGCAGGTCAACGGTGATCATGTGATAGCAGTTATTGAGCAGCACTTTCGTCACAGGCCCACCTAAATGGCGCTCTACGTAATCAGCGTTCCAGCGGCTGGTAATATCGTCCTCGATAGAGTGCACCACAAGCGCGGGTGTCGTAATCGAAGGCATGCGCTTTTTCACCACGGCGTTCATCCGGTGCAGTTCACGCACAGTCACTCCTTCCATCGTCAGCAGGCCGGCATTGGTACTTTCCCCAGCTTTCATCTGGCGCTCCACGATGGCCCGCAAACGTTCGTTCTTGATGCCGTAAGGTGGCTTCTCCTCAAAGCTGCACAGGTGAACGCCAAAGGGTATGGCCATCAGCAATGGGGTCATAAAGGCCAGCTTGTTGATGCTCCATCCGTCATATCGGAGGGTGGTTGAATACAACATCAAACCGGCCACTTGCCCCGGGTGTTCGGCCGCCACGTACATGGACATAACCGCTCCCATCGACAGGCCGCCGACGAACACCTGCCGATGGCGCTGGCCAATGGCAACGAAGGTTTTACGCACGCCTTCGTACCAGTCTTGCCAGCCCGTGGCTTGCAGGTCGCTGTTGTCGCCGCAGTGCCCGGCCAGGGTGGGCACGTACACCGTACGGGTTCCGTCTTTGGCCAGCCCCTGAGCCACCCGACGCAATTCTGCCGGGGTGCCGGTGAGGCCGTGGATCAACAGAACCCCGACCTCGCCCGTGCCGAGAACGAAACCGGCGCTGCCTTCGCCCAGATCGATCTCTGCACTGTTCACCGTTTCATGGCCCGATGCAGCAGGCGGTCGAGCAGGGCAATTCCGAGGTCAATTTCGGCGTAGCTGATTTCCAGCGACGGGGCCAGGGTGATGACGTTTTTGTAGTAACCGCCGACATCCAGAATCAGCCCCAGACGCTTGCCGTCGATTTCTATATCGCCTTTCATGCCTTCTTCAACCATGTAGTCCAGGGTTGCCTTGTCCGGCGTGAAACCGTCCGGGCCGCAAATCTCGCAGCGCAGGGCCAAGCCCAGACCGTCGACGTCGCCAATGATCGGGTAGCGTTTTTGCAGCTCTTGCAAACCGGCCAGGAAATATTTGCCCTTGGCCATGACCATCGCGCCATAGTCAATTTCACTGGTCATCTTGAACATTTCCAGCCCCACAGCGGTCCCCAGCGGGTTGGAAGCGAAGGTGGAATGGGTGGAGCCCGGCGGGAAGATTTTCGGGTTGATCAGCTCTTCTCTGGCCCAGATGCCGCCCAACGGATTGAGGCCGTTGGTCAAGGCTTTGCCGAATACGATTACGTCGGGTTTGACGTCAAAATGCTCAATCGACCACAACTTGCCAGTGCGCCAGAAGCCCATCTGGATTTCATCCACCACCATTAAAATGCCGTGTTGGTCCAGCACGTGCTTGAGTTCACTGTAAAAATTCATCGGCGGAATAACGTAGCCGCCGGTGCCCTGAATAGGCTCGACGTAAAATGCGGCGTACTCGCTCTGGCCAACTTTCGGGTCCCATACGCCGTTGTATTCAGTCTCGAACAGGCGGGCGAATTGCTGCACACAATGGCTGCCATACTCTTCCTTGGTCATGCCTTTAGGCCCACGGAAGTGATACGGGAACGGGATAAAGTTGGCGCGCTCGCCGAAGTGGCCATAGCGACGGCGATAGCGGTAGCTGGAGGTGATCGACGAGGCACCCAGGGTGCGGCCGTGATAACCACCCTCGAAGGCAAACATCAGGCTTTTGCCGTTGCTGGCGTTACGCACCACTTTCAAAGAGTCTTCGATGGACTGCGAACCGCCGACGTTGAAGTGCACGCGACCGTCCAGGCCGAACTTGTTTTTTGCGTCGACGGCGATACGTTCCGACAGTTCGATCTTGCCTTTGTGCAGGTATTGGCTGGCAATCTGGGGCAGGGTGTCGATCTGTTGTTTGAGTGCGTTGTTCAGGCGTGGATTGGAATAACCGAAGTTAACCGCCGAGTACCACATTTGCAGGTCCAGGTAGGCTTGGTCTTCAGTGTCCCAAACGTAAGAACCTTCGCAACGACTGAAGATACGCGGCGGCTCGATATAGTGAACGGTGTCGCCGTACGAGCAGTATTTGGCTTCTTTTTCCAGAAGAATCTGGTCTTCAGCGGTGGCGATTCGGATGTCAGACATGAGTGAAGAGTTCCTGCTGGTCACGAGAATAGGAAGGGGCGTTGGCGACATGTGTCGGTAGCTGATTAAGCAAGGCCGGTAGATCTGCAAAAGAGTCGAAGCGGGCATAGGGAATGCCGTTGCGCTCGCAGTGTTCGGCCAGGCTGTCCTTGGCGAATACGAAGTCGGCGCTGGCGGCCACGCACATATCGGAGCGGCCATCACCAATGACCAGTACGCGTTTGCCGCGGGGGGCGGATTTGCATTTGCAGTTGCCGGAGGCTGCGCGGCAGGCGTCGCTCGCGTAAGGGAAGTCAATGCGCCAGCTGTGATGGTCGACCTGACGCAGGCGGTTAGCGAGTATCGGCAACAAGGTGACGTAGTGGCGTGCCAGAATCCGCGCAATGCCCTGCTCGATACCGTCACTGACCACTTCAATGGAGGCACCGAGCCCAATCACCAGGTCAACAAAGTCGGGAAAGTCCGGGTCAATTTCAACCGTGTCGAAATAAGCCAGCAGCTCAGCCGGCAAGGCCCTAACCAGCGAGAGTTGGCGGCTGAGGCATTCACGCGAACCTATTTCGCCATTTAGCCATTGATCTTCTATCGCTTCCCAGCTCGGGTCGGCGAAGCGTTGAAGAATGGTGTCGATGACGTCAGTTCGGGTGATGGTCCCGTCGAAATCACACACGATATGCCATTGCATCATCTGCATTGTCCTGTTGAGAAGACGCGCTTTTTGCGCTTGCCAAAGGAGATTGCATTGAGTGTGCCAAAAGCTTCATGCCCAACAGGGCCGGGCTTTTCTGAGTTTTTAGGCGGTCAATGAAGAGCTTGAAGCTACAATTTTTGTAGCTCGCTACAAACAACATCAGTGCTTGCGCCGCCTGCAGGAAAAAGAGGTTGATGCGCGCATGAATCTCTTTGGATCGTGGGCAATGAAGACGTTTGCTTATGTTGGGTGGTTGCTGATCGGGTTGGGATTGAGTGCCGCCGCGTATGCAGTAAGCGGCCCAACCGGCGAAGTGGGCGTTGGGGTTGGTTACCAGCCGTACGATCCGGCTGGCAGTCGGCATCAGACGGTGCCATTGCCTTATTTCGATCTGGACTGGGGTGACGTAAGCCTTGATACCGACGATGGCTTGACCTGGAGTGCGTTGAAGGCTGATGGCTGGAGTGCCGGGCCCTCTATCAACTATGTGCCGGGTCGTAATGCCAATGGCTCGTTGCGTGGATTACGCGATGTGCCTGACAGGGCGCTGGTGGGCGGTTTTGTCCAATACAGCCCGGCCGAATTTTGGCGACTGTATGCACAGCTTGGCCAGACGGTCGGCGGTGCTGGCGGGCAAGGGGGCTGGGCGGGAAAGGTCGGTGGGGAGCTGGGCTACCCGTTGGCAATGGGCATCATCGGTAGCAACCAATTGATGGCGCATTTCGCGGATGGCCGTGAGATGTCTACGTTCTTTGGGGTAAGTGAGAGTAGCGCGCTGGATTCAGGTATACCGGGCTACAAGGCCAGCGGCGGATTTCAGAATGTCACGTTGACCCAGAGTGTTGAATTTCCGTTGGCCCCGCGGTGGTCGTTGGTCGCCAGTGCCAACTGGGCTCATTTGCTGGGTTCGGCGGCACAAAGCAGCATCGTGAAAGAGGTCGGTGAGGTTAACCAGACCAGTGTGCAGACGGCAATGAGTTATAAGTTCTAAACGCCAACGCAGTGCCGGAAGTCGCTCAATGCAGACGCACCCACACGCTCACCAGCACGGTTGCCGCCATCAACCAGGCCACAGCAGCCAGCGCCAGAGAAGCCTCAAGGCGCATGCGGTCGACCAGCACATACAGCGCCGCGAGGTAGACGAAATAGGGAATGATTGACCACATACCGAAGACGATGGTGGTCTTCAGGTCATCTATCGAGCGCCCTTTGCCAACGATGTAGTGGGCAATGAGTGCGAACGTCGGAAACAGCGGAACCAAACCGGCGATGTAGTAATTTTTGGTTTTTGCCAGCATCGCCAGAATAATCACCACGGCGGCGCCCAATGCAGCTTTTAAAATCAGATCCACAGCATTCTCGCTTAATGTGCCAAGCCGTATTTTTTGACTTTGTCGAACAACGTAGTCTTGGCCATGCCCAATTCCTGACTGGCTTGGGTCAAGTTGCCGCCGCTGCGTTGCAGTGCGTCGCTGAGCAGGTTGCGTTCAAACGCCTCGACGGCCTCGGAAAAGCCCAGGCCTTGTGAGGTAATGCTGCCGGTTTTTTTGAACGCCGGCAGGCCTAAAGCGAAGCGCTCGGCCACGTTGCGCAATTCACGCACATTTCCCGGCCAGTCATGGCTCATAAGGCTGGAAAGCGTCTGATTGTCCAGTTCCGGTACGGCGCGATCAAAGCGCAAGGAGGATTGCTGCAAGAAGTGTTCGAACAGCTGCAGAATGTCTTCGCGCCGCTCGCGCAACGGGGGCAGTTCGAGCGTAACGACGTTTAAACGGTAGTACAGGTCGCTGCGAAACTGACTGGCTTTGCTCAGTTGATCAAGGTCGGACTTGGTGGCTGCAATCACCCGACAATCCACATCAATGCTCTGGTTGGAACCCAAGCGTTCCAATGTGCGTTCTTGCAGCACCCGAAGCAATTTTATTTGAAGGTTGAGCGGCATGCTTTCGACCTCGTCGAGAAACAATGTGCCCCCATCCGCGTGTTCAATCTTGCCGACCCGACGTTTTCCTGCACCGGTGAACGCGTTGGCTTCGTGGCCGAAAATCTCGCTTTCAAACAGGTTTTCCGGCAATCCCCCACAGTTCAGCGCTACAAATTGCTGCGGTTGACGTCGGCTGAAATCGTGCAGGCAGCGTGCAACTAACTCTTTGCCAGTGCCCGTTTCACCTTCTATCAACACGTTGGCCGACGTATCGGCGACGTTGGCAATCAACTCCCGTAATTGCTGCATGGCTGGCGAGCGGCCGATAATGCGGCCTTCAAGAGAGTCGCGCTCAGCCAGTTGGCGACGCAACGACCACACTTCACGGGCCAGGCTGCGTTGTTCCAGCGCCCGTCGAGCAGCATCCACAAGTCGCTCAGGGGAAAACGGCTTTTCCATAAAGTCATAGGCGCCGTCGCGCATGGCACCTACCGCCATGGAAATATCGCCATGCCCGGTAATCAGAACCACGGGCAAGCTGCGATCCCGTGCCTTGAGCCGTTTAAGCAATTCCAGGCCATCGATCCCCGGCAAGCGGATATCACTGATGACAATCCCTGGGAAGTTATCACCGACCATTGCCAGCGCCTGTTCTGCAGTGCTTACACCTTCGCTGCGGATGTCTTCAAGCGCCAGCGCCTGTTGGCATCCGAGCAAGACATGAGGGTCGTCTTCAACAATCAGAACGGTCAGATCGTGGTTCATATTGGCTCGGCCTTAGCAGTTTGCACCAGCGGTAAAAGTAGGACAAACGCAACACCACCGGCATCCGGAAACTCAACATTGAGGCTACCGCCAGCGGCGGCTGCCAGGCTGGCGGACAGTGTCAGGCCAAGGCCCAGACCCTGCTCGCCCGGTTTGGTGGTGAAGAACGGTTCAAACAGGTGCTTACGGCTTTGCGGGTCAATGCCGGGGCCGTTATCGCGCACCCTCAGGTGATATTTGCCTTCGCTGAACTCACCCTCAAGCCACAATTGCGGGGAGGTGGTCTGGGCGTGCATGGCGTCCAGCGCATTGCCTATCAGGTTCACGAGTATTTGTTCCAACCGGGTCTGGTCGATGGTTAGCTGGGCATCGCTGAAATCGCGATGCAACTCAACACCGGACGTTTCAAGGCGAGCAGCGAGAAGTTGCAGGGTTGCCTCAACTGCTTTATTCAGGCTGGCCTGGCCCTGATCGTCACCGCGACGAGCAAACGATCGCAGGTTAGCGGTGATACGGCCCATGCGATCAACCAAGTCGTTAATGGTCGTCAAGTTGTCCGCAGCGACCTTCAGGTCACCTCGTTGAAGAAACCTGACGGCATTGCCGGACAGAGTGCGCAAGGCGGCCAATGGCTGGTTCAACTCATGGGCAATGCTGGTGGACATTTGCCCGATTGCAGCAAGCTTGCCGGCTTGCACCAGTTCGTCCTGTGCGCGACGAAGGGTGTCTTCTGCGTGGCGACGTTCACGAATCTGAGCTTTGAGCCGTTCGTTGCTGGCGCGCAGGTGGGTGGTGCGATCAGTGATTTTTCGTTCCAGTTGATTATTGGCTTCTTGCAGGGCCTCGCGGGCCGCCAGTCGGGTAGCAATCACTTTGCGTCGTTCATTCCACGCAATCAGCAGAAAGGCCAATAAAGCGAAAAACACGGCCACTAGCATGCCTTGATTGGCTGCCTCTCGGCGCAAGTCTTGCAGAGGGGTCAGTAAGGTGATGTCCCACGGTGTGTCATTCAGGTTGCGGGTCTGGGCCAGATAACTGACTTCTTTGTCATCGCTGGCCACGTCGCTGTGGGTGGCAAACGTGACGGTTTCGACGCCTTCGGCTAACTGTTCGCGTTCAAGGGGCTCAAGCTCATTGAGCGGCCACCAGTAATACTGAAGGCTGCGCGCCAAGCGTTCCTTTGTCTGCGAGGTCAGTGGGCGTACTGATTTAAGGCGTAAGTTTGGGTCGCTGGACAGAATAATGATGCCGTTTTCATCGCTCACATAAGCTTCGAGACGAGCACGCTGCCAGCGTTCTTCAAGGGCTTCGAGCCTGACTTTGATCACGGCGACGCCGATGATTTTGCCTTGCTGTTCCAGGCCGTGGGCCAGGTAGTAGCCAGGCTCACCTGAGGTGCTGCCTATTCCATAGAAACGCCCCGGTTGTCCGCGTACCGCGTCCTGGAAGTAGGCTCGGAAAGACAAATCCTCACCGAGATAACTGTCGGTATCGCGCCAGTTACTGGTGGCAACGACGCGCCCGTTGGTGTCGAGCACATAGATGGCGCGGCTGCGGCTGCGTCGGTTAAGGCCTTCTAGGTATTGATTGACGCTGTCGCGGTTTTGCGCGGACGGTTCCGCCAGCAAGCTTGAAACACTGGACTCCAGCTCAAGCAGGCTGGGCAGATAGGTGTATTTGCCGAGCTCGCTTTCGACGGTGCGGGCATGTAATTCAAGCTGGCGCTCGCCGTTTTCGCTGAGGCTGCGAATACCAAAGTGTTCGCTGATGCGATAGCCCGCATAGCCCAGCCCTATGGTCAGCAGGAGGATGAGCGGCGGCAACAGTAAATGTCGGAGCAGGCGAGGTTTCACGGCAAGTGAAGGCGGGGCACCGCGATAAAGTGTGGGGTCGCATTTCATCACAGATGCCTTGGGTCGACCACTGCGCGGTAGAAGCTATACAAAACCTGCTACCGCTGGCGCAAGCAGCGCCCGCGGTAGCCAGGATTCCGGCGCTTAGTGTTGCAGGATCTTGGAAAGGAAGTTTTGTGCACGCTCGGAGCGGGCAGACACGTCGCCGAAGAACTCTTCTTTCTCACAGTCTTCGACAATTTTGCCTTGATCCATAAAGATCACCCGGTTAGCCACTTTGCGGGCGAACCCCATTTCGTGGGTTACGCACATCATGGTCATGCCTTCGTGAGCCAATTGCACCATCACGTCGAGCACTTCGTTAACCATCTCCGGGTCGAGTGCCGAAGTGGGTTCGTCAAAGAGCATCACGATTGGGTCCATGGCCAGCGCGCGGGCAATGGCCACACGCTGTTGCTGACCCCCCGAAAGTTGGCCAGGGTGCTTATGAGCGTGTGCCGACAAGCCGACACGCTCAAGCAGCTCCAGGCCTTTTTTGGTGGCTTCGGCTTTGCTCCGTCCCAACACCTTGACCTGCGCAATGGTCAGGTTTTCGGTGATGGTCATGTGCGGGAACAGTTCGAAATGCTGGAACACCATGCCCACGCGCGAGCGCAACTTGGGCAGGTTGGTTTTAGGGTTGGCAATCGAGGTGCCATCAACAATGATGTCGCCCTTCTGAAAGGGTTCAAGGGCGTTCACGCACTTGATCAACGTCGATTTTCCTGAGCCGGACGGTCCGCAGACCACCACCACTTCGCCTTTTTTGACTTCGGTACTGCAATCGGTCAGTACCTGAAAGTCCCCGTACCACTTGTTGATGTTCTTGATCGAGATCATACGGCAAACCTTTTTTGCAGACGCTTGACCAGCAGCGAGGCGGAAAAGCTGATGATGAAATACACCAGACCGGCGAAGATCAGGAACTCATTGGAGCGGCCGATGATGTCGCCACTGGAGCGTGACGCATTGAGGAAGTCGACCAGGCCTACGGTGTAAACCAGTGACGTGTCCTGGAACAAAATGATGCTTTGTTGCAGCAGTAACGGCGTCATTTTGCGGAAAGCCTGCGGCAGGATGATCAGGCGCATGGCCTGGCCGTAACTCATGCCCAGGGCTTTGGCAGCCCCCATTTGCCCTTTGGGAATGGCTTGCACGCCTGCCCGGACAATTTCACAGAAGTAGGCGGCTTCGAACATGACGAAGGCGACCATGCACGACTCAAACGCACCGATCGGCGTGTCTTTACCCGTGATCCAGCGCAGCACAAACGGCACGGCCAGATAGAACCAGGTAATGACCAGCAGCAAGGGAATGGAACGGAAGTAGTTCACATAGGCGCCGGCCAGATTGGCCAGCCATTTGCTGGAAGACAAGCGCATCAAGGCCAGCACGGTACCCAGTGCAACGCCACCGATCACGCCCAGGACCATGAGTTTCAAGGTCATGATCATGCCGTTCCACAGGCCTGGGAGTGCGGGGACTATCCCGCTGAAATCGAAGAAGTCCATTATTTACCCCCCAAAGACATCAGCCCGGGCACTGCTACTTTCTTCTCGATCAGGCGCATCAACAGCATCAGGCTCATGTTCAGCGTGAAGTAGATCAGCGTGGCGAGTGTGAAGGCTTCAAACAGGTTGGCGGAAAACTCGGCGGTCTGTTTGGTTTGCGCCAGCAGCTCCATCAAACCGATCAACGAAGCCACAGACGAGTTTTTGAACACGTTGAGGAATTCGGAGGTGAGTGGAGGAATGATGATGCGGTAAGCCTGCGGCAGCAGCACGTTCCAGTAGATCTGAGCCATGCTGAAGCCCATGGCGCGGGCCGCTGACTCTTGGCCGCGAGGCAGGGCCTCAATGCCGGTACGTACTTGCTCGCACACCCGTGCCGCCGTAAACAGGCCCAGGCACACCACCACACTCAGGTAAGCCGAAGTGGTCGGGTTGAGGTCTTGCTTGTACCACTCTTGCAAACCGGGTGGCAGTAGATCAGGTACCAGGAAGTACCAGATAAACAGCTGCACCAGCAGCGGAACGTTACGGAAAATTTCCACGTAAATCGTGGCGATGCCGGCCAGGAAACGGTTCGGCAGGGTGCGCATAACGCCCAGCAGCGAACCCAGGATCAGGGCAACAATCCAGGCGACAACAGCAATCGCGATAGTCCAGCCAAGCCCCGAAATAAACCAGTCGAGATACGTCTCGCTGCCTACGCCGGTGGACTTGAAGAATACGCTCCAGTCCCAGTTGTAATTCATGCAGGGTCTCCCCTCAGATGGGTCTATTAACAAGCACTTGCTTCAGGGAGTCCGTTCTCTCCCGACAGTCTCGTCGGGTACACGCTTGCCGCTCGACAACCAGCGGTTCGAGTGTTCTCTCAGCAATTTAAAAGGCTTGTATGGCCTGTGAACAATGATCCCGAGCGCGATCAGCCACGCTCGGGAGTCAGTAGTGAATAATTAGATTTTCACTTCAGGCGCTGGTTTGTCGTTTGGATTAGCGATCAGCTCTTTGACTTTGTCGCTCATCGGGAACATGAGGTTCAAGCCTTTTGGTGGAATTGGCTGAGTGAACCACGTCTCATAGATTTTATTGATTTTGCCCGATTTGTAGATACCCACAATGGCGTCATCAACCGCTTTTTTGAAGTCCGGGTCGCCTTTGCGCACCATGCAGCCGTACACCTCAAACGATTGCGGTGTGCCGGTCACAGCCCAGTCGGTTGGCTTTTTGGCTTTAGCCATTTCACCGGCCAGCAAGGCATCATCCATCATGAACGCTACAGCGCGGCCCGACTCAAGCATCTGGAAGGATTCGCCGTGGTCTTTTGCGGAGATCACGTTCATGCCCATTTGTTTGTCGGCATTCATCGACTTGAGGATGCGTTCAGACGTGGTGCCAGCAGTGGTCACAACGTTTTTGCCTTTAAGGTCGGCAAAATCTTTGTAAGCCGAGTCCTTTTTGGACAGCAGGCGAGTACCGATTTCGAAGATGCCGACCGAAAAATCGACTTGCTGGGCACGTTCTGCGTTGTTGGTGGTGGAACCACACTCAATGTCAACGGTGCCATTTTGTACGAGTGGAATGCGGGTCTGGGAGGTGACCAGGTTGTACTTGACCTTGAGGTCTGGCATGTCGAGTTGCTTTTTCAGCCCTTCAACAATGGCCAACTGGATATCGTGGGAGTAGCCAACCGGCTTGCCGGAAGCGTCCGCGATGTAGGAGAAAGGAATGGAGGAGTCGCGATGCCCAAGGGTCACGGTGCCGGATTCTTTGATTTTCTTCAGTGTGCCGGTCAATTCGGCTGCAAAAACTGGAGTGCTCATCAGCGCGACAGCAATAGCGGCGCTCAAAAGTTGCGGAACGATGCGCATCGGTATTTCCTCGACATTGTTTTTTTTATTGAGCCCGTTGATAGGCCCTTATAGGAACTGCGTACAACTCAACCGCTGAATGCGCTGTATTGCATTCGGCCTAGAGTGTAGAGCATGACTCATGCCAAATACGGTTTTTACACCTAAGTCGCTGATATATATAGATATATTGTTTTTTGATTAGCGGCTTGGTGACAGGGGATACCCGGAAAGCCGAATCAATGTGGTGCGAGGCGTTCGGAAAACCGAATGGGGCAGGCCTGCTGGGGCGCTCAATCGACGCCCCGGCAGGTGAAGTGGCAGGCAGGAATTTAAGCGGCTTTAACTTTGCGATGCTTGAGGTTCAAACTGTCCAAGTAAAGCGCCAGATGTTCTTGTTCTTGAGCGGTGGTGAACAGGCCCAATTTGGTCCGACGCCACAGGATGTCCTGAGCGTCCAGCGCCCATTCCTGGCTGCACAAGTAATCGACTTCCCGGCTATAAAGGCCGCTGCCGATGTGCTCTCCCATATCGCTCAATGCATTTACACCGTCCAGCAGGCGCCATGAGCGGTTGCCATAGGTGATTGCCCAGCGTTTGGCGATGGCTGCATCCAGCCATCCGTGTTTTTGTGTCAGCGCGGCACTCAGCGCAGCAGGGGTGGTCATGTCTTCACCACCCGGCAGCGTGGCACTGGCTGTCCAGCTCGGTTTGATCTGGGTGAAGAACGGGGCTAACTGTGCCATGGCCGATTCGGCCAGCTTGCGATAGGTAGTGAGTTTGCCACCAAACACAGACAGCAGTGGGGCTTCGCCCTGTGCGCCGGACAAGGCCAGGGTGTAGTCACGTGTGACGGCTGAAGGGTTGTCCGACTCGTCATTGCACAACGGACGCACGCCGGAATAGGTGCGCAGAATATCGGCACGGCTGACGTGTTGTTTAAAGTGAGCATTGACCACGTTCAGCAGGTAGTCGGTTTCTTCTTCGGTGATGACGACCTTGGCCGGATCGCCGGTGTATTCACGGTCGGTTGTGCCGATGATGGTGAATTGATCCATGTACGGAATGGTGAACACAATTCGCTGGTCTTCATTCTGCAAAATGAAGGCGTTAGGTGCGTCGTACAGTTTGGGCACGATCAGATGGCTGCCTTGAATCAGGCGGATGCCATAAGGCGAGTCCAGCTTCAGGTCGTCCTTGATGAATTTGGCAACCCACGGGCCAGCAGCGTTGACCAGTGCTTTGCTGCGAATCGAGAACAGACTGCCGTCGGCACGCTCAAGATTCAATTCCCACAGGCCTTTGTTTCGACGAGCCCCGACGCAGCGGGTCTGGGTGTGAACATGCGCGCCTTTTTCGCGCGCAGCCATGGCATTGAGTACCACCAGGCGCGCGTCATCTACCCAGCAGTCTGAGTATTCGAAGCCTTTATTGATTTCTGTCTTCAGCGGGCTATCAGCACCAAATTTGATGCTTTTGGAGCCCGCGAGTTTTTCGCGCTTGCCCAAATGGTCATACAGAAACAACCCTGCCCGAATCATCCATGCAGGGCGCAGGTGAGGGCGGTGAGGCAATACAAAACGCATTGGCTTTACGATGTGCGGGGCTTTTGCCAGCAACACTTCGCGCTCAGCCAATGCTTCGCGCACCAGGCGAAACTCATAGTGTTCCAGGTAGCGCAGGCCGCCATGAATCAGCTTGCTGCTGGCTGACGAGGTATGGCTGGCCAGATCATCTTTTTCGCAAAGAAACACAGACAAGCCGCGACCGGCTGCATCTGCCGCAATACCGACGCCATTAATCCCGCCGCCGATAACGGCAACGTCGTAAACCTCTGCGAGGGGGGTGGCAGGCAAGGTGGTCAGGGGCATGATTGGGCCTCGCGTTCTTGACGCATATTTTTTAATTCGAACATTTATGTTCATTTGCGAAAATAGTAGCGGATAAATACGCCCACAGCCAGCCAAGTTCGATTGAAAAAACTCATCGAGCAGGCCTTAAAAGAAGAATTACGAACATTACGAGGGAGTGAAGCTGTCTGAACAAGATCGTGAAGGCTATAGGGGGAAGGGGCTCATGCTTGGTCTTGCCTGCCGTGCAGTCAATTGCCCCCTCCCGCATTTGATCCTGCTGTCAGACGACTTCCAGACGGATTTTGTTCTGCGCCAGTAACTGAGCAAGCTCCGGTACAGGTGGCTGGTCTGTGACAAGGCAGTCAATCAAGGTGATCGGGCCAAGACGAACCATAGCGTTGCGCCCGAACTTGCTGGAATCCGCTGCCAGAATGACTTGTCGTGCGTTGGCAATAATGGCTTGGGATACGCGCACCTCCTGGTAGTCAAAGTCCAGCAGGCTGCCGTCGGAATCAATGCCGCTGATACCCACGAGCGCGAAATCGAACTTGAACTGGTTAATGAAGTCGACACTGGCTTGACCGACGATTCCGCCATCGCGACGGACTTTGCCGCCTGCAATCAATACTTCGAAGTCGTCTTTGGCGCTCAGGATTGACGCGACATGAAGGTTGTTGGTGATGATTTTCAGATGATTGTGGTTGAGCAACGCCCGGGCAATTGACTCGGTAGTGGTACCGATATTAATGAAAATGGAGGCGTGGTCAGGAATCTGTGCGGCGATGGCTTCACCAATTCGGCGTTTTTCATCGCGCATTTGGTCGGCGCGCATGGCGTAGGCGGTGTTTTCAACGCTGGAGTCATAGGCGGCGCCCCCGTGGTAACGACGTAATAAATCGGCCTCGGCCAATTGATTGATGTCTCGACGGATGGTCTGCGGCGTTACGACGAACAACTGCGCCATTTCCTCGATGCTGACGTAGCCGCGTTCGCGAACCAGTTCGAGGATCTGCTGCTGGCGGGGAGGCAGATTCATGGAGTTTCCTTTAGGCGGCGAAGCAAAATTCGCCCATCATGCCGCAGGAAACAGCTGTCTGCTACTCATGGCAACGCTGAAACGCTTATGCAACAACGGACACCGAAGTGTCCGTTGCTGATTACAGCGTTAGTGCTTAGTGGCTTTCTTCGTGGGGTTCCCAATCACGCGTACGGCCTACAGCCTTTTTCCAGCCTGCGTACAGCTTCTCTTTGCAGGCTTCTTCCAGAGCAGGCTCGAACTCGCGTTCAATTACGGCCTTGCCGCGCAATTCATCCAGGCTGCCCCAGAAACCGCACGCCAGACCCGCCAGGTAAGCGGCACCCAGTGCAGTGGTTTCGCGCATTTGCGGGCGCTCTACCATTGTGCCGAGGATGTCGGCCTGAAACTGCATCAAGAAGTTGTTAGCCACTGCACCGCCATCTACGCGCAGCGCTTTGAGACGTTCCCCCGAGTCTTGCTGCATAGCATCCAGCACGTCACGGGTCTGGTAGGCAATCGACTCCAGGGCGGCACGAATGATGTGATCCACACGTACACCGCGGGTCAGGCCGAACAGTGCGCCGCGTGCATACGGATCCCAGTAGGGGGCGCCGAGACCCGTGAATGCGGGCACCAGATACACGCCATTGCTGTCTTTGACTTTGCTGGCAAAGTATTCAGTGTCGTGAGCATCATTGATGATCTTCAGTTCATCGCGCAGCCACTGGACGGTGGAGCCGCCGTTAAACACCGCGCCTTCCAATGCGTAGGCCACTTCGCCGCGCGGTCCGCAGGCGATGGTGGTCAACATGCCGTGTGTTGACTTGACGGCATTGGTGCCGGTGTTCATCAGCAGGAAGCAGCCCGTGCCGTACGTGTTTTTTGCCTGACCCGGTTCAACGCACATTTGGCCGAACAAAGCGGCCTGCTGGTCGCCGGCAATACCGCCAATGGCGATGCCACTTTTGGTGCGCCCGTAGATTTCGGACGAAGATTTGACCTCTGGCAGCATCTCACGCGGGATATCCAGCACCTCCAGCATCTTGGAGTCCCATTCCAGCGTGTGAATGTTGAACAGCATGGTGCGTGAGGCGTTGGTGTAGTCGGTAACGTGAGTCTTGCCGCCAGTAAATTTCCAGATCAGCCAGCTGTCGATGGTGCCAAACAGAAGTTCGCCGTTGCGTGCACGTTCGCGGCTGCCTTCGACGTTATCGAGGATCCACTTCAGCTTGGTGCCGGAGAAGTACGGGTCGGTGACCAAGCCTGTGGTGTCGCTGATGTATTGCTCGTGGCCATCGCGTTTTAGTTGTTCGCAGATTTCGGTGCTGCGTCGGCATTGCCAAACAATCGCATTGTAGATCGGACGGCCGCTGATTTTGTCCCACACCACGGTGGTTTCACGCTGGTTTGTGATGCCGATTGCGGCCACTTGGTCGTGATGAAGCCCGGCTTGAGCCAGGGCTTCAACCATCACGGCGCTTTGGGTGGCGAAAATTTCCATCGGGTCGTGTTCAACCCAGCCTGCTTGTGGGTAGTGCTGTTGAAACTCACGCTGAGCCGTGCACACCACATTGGCGTCACGATCAAAGATGATCGCTCGCGAGCTCGTGGTGCCTTGGTCCAGCGCAATAATGTAATTCTTATTCTGAGAGTCGGTCATGTGGTTGCCTTGCAGAATGAGGTAATGGTTTCAGGGCGCGAGAATGAAGTGGGCAGTGATCTCGTGCGCCCCGTTTCAAAATTCGATGTCAGGAAGCTTGGGTTTTCACCTCTGTGGTGGTTTGGGCTTCCATTGCCGTAGGCTCGACAGCAGGCAGATGGCGGGCAATCATCCCGCGATAAATAGCTGCGCCGAGGCAAGCACCGACGATCGGTGCAAAGATTGGAATCAAGAAATACGGTATGTCGCGGGCACCTGTGAATGAAATTTCACCCCAACCGGCAAAGAATGTCATCAGCTTAGGCCCGAAATCACGCGCAGGGTTCATTGCGAAACCGGTCAGCGGGCCCATTGAGCTACCAATGACAGCAATCAGCAGGCCAATCAGCAGCGGTGCCAATGGGCCGCGAGGCAGTCCATTCTTGTCATCAGTCAAGGCCATGATCACGCCCATTAGAATGGCCGTAATCACCATTTCAACCAAGAACGCTTGAAGGGTCGAAAGCGCAGGGTGCGGATAAGTGGAAAAGACCGAGGCCAATTCCAGGCTTTCTTTGCTGCCGCGAATCATGTTGTGCGCTTGTTCGTAATCGAAGAACAGGTTGCTGTATAGCGTGTAAACCAATGCTGCCGCGCAAAAGGCGCCCGCTACTTGAGCAAGGATATAAAAGGGCAGCTTGCGCTTGTCGAAATCAGTAAACAGGCAGAGTGCGATACTCACGGCAGGATTCAAATGCGCGCCTGAAACACCTGCTGTCAAGTAGATGGCCAGGCTCACACCGATACCCCAAATGATGCTGATTTCCCACAAGCCGAAGCTGGCGCCTGCGACTTTGAGAGCTGCCACGCAACCAGTACCGAAGAAGATTAATAGTGCGGTGCCTAAAAACTCCGCTATGCATTGCCCTGAAAGGGTGGGGTGCTGTTTTGCAGTCGTCATTTGAAACCTCGTTTTTTTTGTTTTTTGACGTTGTCAGTCAGGGTGGCAATGAATCTGTACGGAAGCCGTATCGGTAAAATTCGGCATTTCATAAGTTCGGAACAGAAAACAAGTAACGGCATGGCATATTCAGAATCGAAAAAATATAGACAAGAAACACTGCTGTCAAAGGTCGAAAGTGAACGGGCATTCATATTCTGACTTTTAGGTAGGGGTTTGGTACTGATTTTTGTGTAAGAAAAGAATACGTTTTTGTAGGGGAAAGCCTGTAATTTACCACTTCAAGTGAGTTTCAAAGGCCTGTTTAACGCCTGTTTGCTCATCTAAATCCTAAAATTCGCTTACCTGATGCTTATATCCAACACAACACAGGAGCTGCCATGACACCTGCACTGGACCTGCTGAAAAAAGTTCGTGCCGAACATCGGATACACAGCTATGAGCATGATCCCAAAGCTGCGTCTTACGGCCTGGAAGCTGCAGAGAAGCTGAATCTTGAACCGGCCCGGGTCTTCAAGACGTTATTGGCTAGCAGTGAAAAAGGTGAATTGTTAGTCGCTGTAGTACCGGTCGTCGGAACGCTTGATTTAAAAGCGCTAGCCCATGCGGCAAGCGTCAAAAAAGTCGAAATGGCCGACCCTGCTGCCGCTCAACGGGCTACTGGCTATTTGCTAGGCGGGATTAGTCCACTGGGTCAAAAAAAGCGCCTGCGCACGTTTATTGATGAAAGTGCCCAAGGGTTTGAGACGATTTTTGTCAGTGCCGGACGGCGTGGACTTGAAGTGGAGCTAGCGCCTGCGGTGCTGGCTGAGCACACGCAGGCCAAGTTTGCGGGTATAGGGCGTATTTAAAGCTGTAACACTTAACTGGCGGTACTGAAACGTCTTACACCTGATTCAGTGTGAGCGATCTGTGCTGCCGTACTACCGCTGGTTTGAAACATGACCAGGTGCTCGGCCGCGACCCGAATCCCCACGTCTGTGCCTGGCAAGTGATCGGCATGGCTTGGGAAAATAGATTCAAGTTGGCTGCCGGTGGGCAATTGCAAGCGGTAGAGCGTCGAGGCGCCGAGGAAGGTTTTGCCGACTATGCGGGCTTTTAGCTCACTGTCGGGGGCATAGACGATATCGTCCGGGCGCAGTAATACATCGACCGCGCCACCCACAGGCCAGTTGTAAGCTCGATCACCGCGCAGCACGCCCAGTTCTGTTTGCACAGATTCGGGGCTCAACAGCTGTCCGCGAATGAAATAGCCCTGGCCGATAAAACTCGCTACAAACGGGGTCTTTGGCTCGTGATACAGGTTGTAGGGCGTATCCCATTGCTCAAGGCGACCCTCCTTGAAGACGCCGACGTGGTCGCTTACAGCGAAAGCTTCTTCCTGGTCGTGTGTCACCAGAATCGCACTGGTGCCGCGCGCCTTGAGGATATCGCGTACTTCATGACTAAGTTTGCGACGCAGCTCGCCGTCGAGGTTGGAGAACGGTTCGTCCAGCAAGAGCAATTGCGGTTCCGGCGCCAGAGCACGGGCCAGCGCAACACGTTGTTGTTGCCCGCCCGACAGTTCATGGGGGAAGCGCTTGCCAAGGTTCTTCAGGTTGACCAGTTCCAGCAGCTCTTGGATGATACGCTCTTTTTCGGGGTGCTTGCGTATGCCGAAGGCGATGTTGTCAGCCACGCTGAGGTGCGGGAAGAGTGCGTAGTCCTGAAACACCATGCCGATTCGACGTTTCTCGGGCGCCAGTGTGAAACCGGCCCTGGAGATGACCTCTCCGGCGAGTTGGATTTCGCCCTGATGAACCGGCTCAAACCCGGCGATCGCCCGCAGCGTGGTAGTTTTGCCGCATCCGGAAGAGCCCAGCAGGCAGCCAATGTCGCCAGCATTGAGGTGCAGGTTAAGGTTTTGCACCACGCTCTGGCCTTGGTACCCGCACGCCAGATCTCGCAGGTTAAGCAATAACGGCTGGCTCATGCGGGTTTGTACGCCGGTTGGACCAAGAACTCGAGAAGGGCTTTTTGCGCATGCAGACGGTTTTCCGCTTGATCCCACGCGACCGAGCGTGTGTCGTCCAGCAGGTCAACACTGATTTCTTCACCGCGATGGGCTGGCAGGCAATGCATGAACAGCACGTCTTCAGCTGCCAGGTCGAGCAGGGCGCGGTTAACCTGATAGGGCGCAAATAGCTTCAAACGCTTGGCTGTTTCTTCTTCCTGGCCCATAGACGTCCAGACGTCTGTGCTCACCAGATGGGCGCCAATGACCGCCTCACGCGGGTCACGCACGATAGTCACACGATCGCCGGCTTGGGCAACGAACTCAGGATTAGGCTCATAGCCTTGCGGGCAGGCAACGCGCAGCTTGAAGTCAAACTGGATGGCCGCCTCTATATAGCTGTTGCACATGTTGTTGCCGTCGCCAATCCAGGCAACGGTTTTGCCTTTGATCGAGCCGCGATGCTCCAGAAAGGTCTGCATGTCAGCCAGCAGTTGGCACGGATGCAAGTCGTCCGACAGGCCGTTGATGACCGGCACGCGGGAATTTGCGGCGAACTCGGTCAGCGTGCTGTGAGCAAAGGTGCGGATCATGACTGCGTCAAGCATGCGCGACATAACGATTGCGCAGTCGCCAATCGGTTCGCCGCGACCCAGTTGGGTGTCACGCGGGGACAGGAAGATGGCCTGGCCACCGAGCTGGATCATTCCAGCTTCGAACGACAGTCGTGTACGGGTTGATGACTTTTCGAAAATCATACCCAGCACGCGATTTTTCAACGGTTCGAAAAGCACGCCGCGCTGGCGCAGGTCCTTCAACTCGATACCGCGACGAATCACGCTGAGTAGTTCTTCGGGCGTGCAATCCATCAGGGAGAGAAAGTGCCTTGCGCTCATCATTAACTACCTTTTTTGCAACGACCGCAGATGCTCAGAGCCGGGTTTTTCGGAAAAACGGGCGAGACCTGCGGCGAAAGCCGCACGTGGCGACGAAATAGGGGAAGGCGCGATCTTATAAGGAAATGTCGCGTCTTGCCAATAAGGGTCACATTTAGAGGGGGCGAGACGTGAGCTGTACGGGCGCATGGCTTGCAGCACGGTTGTGTGGTTCGCCTCTCCTCAGCTGCACATTTGTACACTGGCCCTGTACTGCTTGGCAATTCTTAGGGGCTGGGGGGCAGACTATTGTCTGTCGGGGAGACCGAGCGTCAGGCTCGGGTTTCCGTTACAATGCGCCACCGTGCCGACAACTGAGTCGGAAAGTTCAGCCGAGGTGCTCCATGGATATCATCGAAACTATTAAAGATCAGATTGCCAACAACACCATTCTGCTCTACATGAAAGGCTCCCCGAATGCCCCGCAGTGCGGCTTTTCGGCTAAAGCAGCTCAAGCGGTCATGGCCTGTGGTGAGAAGTTCGCCTACGTGGACATCTTGCAGAACCCTGAAATTCGCGCCAACTTGCCGAAGTACGCAAACTGGCCAACTTTCCCACAGCTGTGGGTCGGTGGTGAGTTGGTCGGTGGTAGCGATATCATGGCCGAGATGGCAGCAGATGGTTCTTTGCAGGCGTTGATCAAGGACGCTGTTGAGAAAGCAGCTGCGACCAAGACTGAAGCCTGACTTCAGTTGCACGGTTACGTTTGACTAAGTAACCGCGCATAAAAAAGCCCCGCCTCTGATTAAACAGAGCGGGGCTTTTTAGTGGGCGCGTTACTCGCCCATTTGCGACTGCAGGTAATTCTCGATACCTATTTTGTCGATCAGGCCTAATTGTGTTTCCAGCCAGTCGATATGTTCTTCTTCAGACTCAAGAATATCTTCCAGAAGTTCGCGGCTTCCGAAGTCACCCACAACTTCACAGTGTGCGATCGCGGCTTTGAGGTCGGCGTGACCCGTCTTTTCGATGCGCAGGTCACACTCCAGCATTTCCTTGGTGTGCTCACCAATGTGCAGCTTGCCGAGGTCTTGTACGTTAGGCAGGCCCTCAAGAAACAGGATGCGCTTGATGAGTTTGTCCGCGTGTTTCATCTCATCGATGGATTCGTGGTACTCGTGTGCACCCAACTTTTCCAGGCCCCAATCCTGATACATGCGTGCATGCAGGAAGTATTGGTTGATCGCAACCAGCTCATTGCCGAGAATTTTATTGAGATGCTGGATGACTGAGATATCGCCTTTCATGGCTGGGGCCTGCCTTAATTAACCGTGTATAAGGCAGAGTTTGAGCCGCACATAGAAGACTGTCAAACCTAAGTATTTGAATAATAAATGAAAATTAATCGGAATAAGAATGTTTGTGTTCCGCGTCTTGGGCGTAAGCACTTGAATTCAGGGCATAAAAAAACCGGACACTAAGTCCGGTTCTTCAAAATCTGTTGTTCAGGCCGCTGAAAATTCTGCTGGAAAACCCAATGTTGCCTGACTGGCTTGCAGCGAGGTGAGGGTTTCACGTACGACTTGCTTGGCTAAGCACGCACATTTACCGCATTGGCTGGCAACGCCTGTCGCTTCGCGTACTTCTCGGTAACTGCAGCAACCGTCATAGATTGCGTCGCGGATTTTGCCATCAGTGACGCCAGTGCAGATGCATACGTACATAAATAAGAACCATCGCTGGTTGGGATTCAATGACGAAGATCTTAATGTTAACGAGAATGATTGTCAAAGTGCATTGGGTCTTGATTGAGGTTGATTTCCTACATGCTGACGAACGGTTCGAATCGTCTCGATATGGGCTTTAAAAAGGCTTAAGGCTGGAGGGCGACGAGCGGTGTATGATGCCGGGTCTTTTTTACGCGGGATCTGGTTTTAGATTGTTGTTTTCCCACAACTTTTTTTGCTCGGTTTCGTTTTTCACGTCGCACCAGGAGATAACCAATGAGCGTACTCGTAGGCAAGCAAGCGCCTGACTTCACCGTCGCAGCCGTACTCGGCAATGGCGAAATCGTAGACAGCTTCTCGTTGTCCACCGCCATCAAAGGCAAATATGGCCTGGTGTTTTTCTATCCTTTGGACTTCACGTTTGTATGCCCATCCGAGCTGATCGCTCTGGATCACCGCATTCCTGAGTTTCAGGCGCGTAACGTTGAAGTGGTTGCCGTGTCGATCGACTCCCATTTCACTCACAACGCATGGCGCAATACGCCGGTGAACAATGGTGGTATCGGTCAGGTGAAATACACCATGGCGGCCGACATCAACCACGCTATCTGCAAGGCATATGACGTTGAAACTGAAGGCGGTGTTGCATTGCGCGGCGCTTTCTTGATCGATGACAAGGGCGTTGTTCGCTCGCAAATCGTTAACGATCTGCCGTTGGGTCGCAACATGGACGAGTTGCTGCGTCTGGTTGACGCGCTGCAATTCCACGAAGAGCACGGCGAAGTGTGCCCTGCCAACTGGAAAAAAGGTGACAAGGGCATGACCGCTTCCACTGAAGGTGTAGCGGCTTACCTGACTGAGAATGCTGGCAAGCTGTAAGCGTTCGTCGAAGCAAAAAAAAACCGGACTTAATGTCCGGTTTTTTTATGCCTGGATTTCAGCCTGATCAACAGACTCAGTCGTTGAAATCTTTCCAACCGCCCATTTGTTTCCAGCGGTTAACGATGCCACAGAACAACTCAGCGGTTTTTTCAGTGTCGTAGCGTGCTGAGTGCGCCTCGCGGCCATCGAAGTCGATGTCGGCCGTTTGGCAGGCCTTGGCCAATACCGTCTGGCCATACGCCAGACCTGCCAGCGTTGCGGTGTCAAAGCTTGAGAATGGGTGAAACGGATTGCGTTTCATGTCCAGACGCGCAACCGCAGCGTTCAGGAAGCCCAAATCGAAGCTGCTGTTGTGACCCACCAGAATGGCACGTTTGCAGCCATTGGCTTTCAGCGCTTTGCGCACGCCACGGAAGATGTCGGTCAGCGCAGTTTCTTCGCTAACGGCCATACGCAGCGGGTGATCAAGCTTGATGCCGGTGAATTCCAGAGCCGCTGCTTCGATATTGGCGCCTTCAAACGGTTCAACACGGTGAAAATAAGTGTGCTCCGGGAACACGAAGCCTTTTTCGTCCATGCCGATCGTCACGGCTGCGATTTCCAGCAGGGCATCGGTGGCGCAATTGAAACCGCCAGTCTCAACGTCGATTACGACAGGCAGGTAGCCGCGAAAGCGCTCGGCCATCGGGTGGCGTGGGCCGCCATGGCCGCCTTCGTGTTCGTCATCATAATGGTCGTCGCTCACAGTGTTTCCTCCAGCAGGCGCCAGCGCAGTTTTTCACCGGCGCGCAGCGGAATTACGTTCAGCTCGCCAAATGGCAGGCTTGTAGGTGCGGTCCACTCCTGGCGAACCAGAGTGATATGTTCGGTGCTGGCAGGCAGTCCGTAGAAACGAGGACCGTTGAGGCTGGCAAACGCCTCCAGTTTGTCCAGCGCATTACGCTGTTCAAAGGCCTCGGCATACATTTCAATTGCCGCGTAAGCGGTGTAGCAACCGGCACATCCACACGCAGCTTCTTTAGCGTGTTGAGCATGCGGCGCAGAGTCTGTGCCCAGGAAGAATTTTTCGCTGCCACGGGTGGCTGCATCCAGCAACGCTTCCTGATGAGTGTTGCGCTTGAGAATCGGCAAGCAATAGAAGTGCGGGCGAATACCGCCCACCAGCATGTGATTGCGGTTGTAAAGCAGGTGATGGGCAGTGATGGTTGCGCCGACGTTGGCCGAAGCCTCATTGACGAACTGCACGGCGTCAGCGGTTGTGATGTGCTCAAACACTACCTTGAGTGTTGGGAAGCGCTCAACAACTCGACGCATATGCTCATCGATGAATATTTTCTCGCGATCGAAGACGTCTACGTCGGTGCGAGTCACTTCGCCGTGAATCAGCAGAGGCATGCCCACTTCGGCCATGACTTCCAGAACCGGGAAGATCGCATCGATACTGGTCACGCCAGAGTCGGAGTTTGTCGTAGCGCCAGCCGGGTAAAGCTTGGCTGCATGGACGAAACCGCTGGCCTTGGCCGTACGAATATCTTCTGGCTGTGTGCGGTCAGTCAGGTAGAGCACCATCAACGGTTCGAAACGGCTGCCGGCAGGGCGGGCAGCCAGAATGCGCTGGCGATAGGCATCGGCTTCGGCAGCATTACGCACCGGCGGTACCAGGTTAGGCATGATGATGGCGCGGCCAAAAGTACGCGCAACATCCGCGACAGTGTGGGGCAACACAGCACCATCGCGAAGATGTATATGCCAGTCGTCGGGACGCAGCAGGGTCAGGCGGTCAGACATTGGGGATTCCAGGCGGGTCAAACTGAAGCGAATGCTACCGGAAAAGACACTTTCAGGCACTCGCTATCAAGTTTTGTAGCTGCTAACCGATATAAAAAAGGTCTGCCGTAAACCAATGGCCTGATTTTTTGCTTTTCAAGCCTGTGGAGCTTGCCGTGCGCCAGTGTTATTTATTCCTGCTGACCCTGTTCACCTGCCTGCCTGCCATGGCGATGACTTTCCAGACGCGACTGGAGAGTATTGAGTGGAAAGTAGAAGGGGACAAGTTTGAGTGTCGTCTGATCCAGCCAATCACCGATTTTGGCTCTGGGGCTTTTGTCCGTCGGGCAGGTGAGCAAGCCGTATTTCGGCTTAACAGCTCTAACTCAGTGCTGGGGGAAGGCTCTGCAACTTTGTTGGCAGCAGCGGCACCGTGGCAGCCGGGTCGTGGGGACATTAACCTCGGCTCAGTGCGTATTGGGCGTGGGCACGTGCTGTTCAACAGCTCTCAGGTTCAGGCCGGGCGCTTGTTTCGTGGCTTGCTGGAGGGGCGCAGTCCAGTGGTGAGGCATTACTCGGCGACCAGTGGTGTGTCAGAGGTTCGATTACTCCCCGTCAGATTTCGCCAGGCCTATGGTGATTTCCAGGCTTGCACCACAAAGCTGCTGCCCAAGAATTTCGAACAGGTTCAGCAAAGTCGAATTGCTTTTCCGGGGGCCGCCATTGAGCTTGATGCCTCGGCGCTGAGAAGCCTTAATGTGATCATCGAGTATTTAAAGGTAGATCCCACGGTCAATCGCATCATCCTTGACGGCTATTCAGATAACAGTGGCAATCGCTTAACCAATCGTGAACTGTCACGGCGACGGGCATTGGCAGTCATGGACTTTTTCAAGGCCCATGGATTCGACGAATCACAGATCAGCTTGCGTTTTCATGGCGAACAGTACCCTTTGGTGCCTAACACCAGTGCGGCTAACCGCGCTAAAAACCGCCGGGTCATCGTACGATTGGAGCGTACGGGCACGTCAGGCAAGGCCGTTCCGCAAACGGCTGTCAGTAACCCCGCGAGCCTTACTTGAGAACATTTCTCGTCGCCTTGTTGAAACTTACTGTCGCTTTGTCGTCTTAAGGTGTCGCCCCTCTGTAAATTAGCGCACGTGGGCGGTAGACTGTTCGGCTTTTCGAACAACCCGTGGAGTGATGGCATGGCGGACGTAAACAAGGTCGTTCTGGCTTATTCGGGCGGCCTGGACACTTCGGTGATCCTCAAGTGGCTGCAGGATACTTATAACTGTGAAGTCGTAACCTTTACCGCTGACCTGGGTCAGGGTGAAGAGGTTGAACCTGCACGCGCCAAGGCGCTCGCCATGGGCGTCAAGGAAATCTACATTGATGACCTGCGTGAAGAGTTTGTTCGAGACTTCGTGTTCCCGATGTTCCGCGCCAACACCGTTTATGAAGGTGAGTACCTGCTGGGTACCTCCATCGCGCGTCCTCTGATTGCCAAGCGTCTGATCGAAATCGCCAACGAAACAGGGGCTGATGCCATCTCCCATGGCGCGACGGGCAAAGGTAACGACCAAGTCCGTTTCGAGCTGGGTGCTTACGCACTTAAGCCGGGCGTAAAAGTTATTGCTCCTTGGCGCGAGTGGGATTTGCTGTCTCGTGAAAAGCTCATGGATTACGCTGAAAAGCACAACATCCCTATCGAGCGTCACGGCAAGAAGAAGTCCCCGTACTCGATGGACGCAAACTTGCTTCACATCTCCTATGAAGGCGGCGTGCTGGAAGATACCTGGACCGAGCACGAAGAAGATATGTGGCGTTGGACCAAGTCGCCAGAGGACGCGCCTAATACGCCGACCTATCTGGAGCTGACGTATCGCAATGGCGATATCGTGGCGCTTGACGGCGTTGAAATGACCCCTGCGACGGTTTTGGCGACATTGAACCGTATTGGTGGCGAGAATGGCATTGGCCGTCTAGACATCGTTGAGAACCGCTATGTGGGTATGAAATCCCGCGGCTGTTACGAAACGCCTGGCGGCACCATCATGCTGCGTGCTCACCGTGCCATTGAGTCGATAACGCTGGACCGTGAAGTGGCTCACTTGAAAGATGAGTTGATGCCCAAGTACGCCAGCCTGATCTACACCGGCTACTGGTGGAGCCCTGAGCGCTTGATGTTGCAACAAATGATTGATGCGTCGCAGGCTCACGTTAACGGTGTTGTTCGCCTCAAGCTGTACAAAGGCAATGTCATCGTTACCGGTCGCAAGTCTGACGACTCACTGTTCGATGCCAATATTGCCACCTTCGAAGAAGATGGCGGTGCCTATAATCAGGAAGACGCAGCCGGCTTTATCAAGTTGAATGCTTTGCGCATGCGTATTGCTGCCAACAAAGGTCGCTCGTTCTTCTGATTTCTTTGGTTGTGCAAAAGCCCTGGTCCATGACCAGGGCTTTTTTTTTGTTTGATAAACGGTTCTGGACAGGTATTCATCATCAGGCAGGGCACAAAATATTCAACTGCCGGGTTTCAATGTTGTAAGTAATGATCGTTGAATCTGCAAATGCAGAGGGTGTTTTGAAACCCATCAGAGAGCGTTTTTGAAGGTGCAGTTGTGGTTCTGACTGCGGGGTGGTCAGCAAGAGCAGCATGTCATTTTTTTGAATATGGGTGCTGTGTGTTCGTGTTCTCTTCTTGTAGGTATTCAATATGTCAGTGAGGGTATGTTTGGGCGACAGCTGTAAAGCAGAGTGACTCATGTCAATCACGTGTAAATGGCTGAACACAGTGCCTTCTAACAACAGATGATGGTCTGCCGAAGAGACGAGCGACGTTTTGGTTGAAACAGCTTCAGGGCTTGAGCCAGGGTCGTAATCCCTGTGCCCTTGTGGCAAAAAGGTGAAGCGCTGAGGGTGAAACGCGCCGGGTTTGTTATCGGGTTTGGACAGTAAGAGTGATGAGTGCTCCCGATGAGGGGCCTGTTGCTGTGCCGGAGCTTGATCGGTGTTGTGCAGGCACACTTCAGCGCAGCGATCAGCTCGATGGCTTTCTTTAGTGTGTTCCCTGGGCGTGTACAGTGTTTTGCTGTTGAAGTTCAGGGTGAGAAAGAAAAAAGTAATCAAGACGGAGGGGAATATAATCAAAAACCAGACATATATATGCTGGTTTTCACTGTCAATGTAAGGAAGGGAAACGGCTGCCGAAGTCTCAGTTAACATTGAGAAAATGGCGATTACCGTAAGGGGGTTGCTTATTTTTATGGGTCGTTTAATCATTTTAAAACCTGCATTCAATAGTGTGGCCGGTGAGTAATTGAGGTGCGTAATAGGCATGAGCGGTGGGTGATAATATTTGAAGGGTAGCGCCAAGACAGGGAAATAGATGCTCGGGTTTCAGTGGGATGTGGATTATTTACTGAAGGAAAAATCATGCAGATCGATCATGTGCTAAGTAGGGGTGGTGTTTTTTATCAGGGTTTGGATGGGTGTTTCGATAGGTGGGTTATTTTGACTTTTTTAGTAGGGTAAATCTTTGAGTAAAACTTGAGAGGTGTTTCTTCCGGTTTGTAGGCGAGGTGATAGGGTTGTGCGCTCTAGGTATTTGTTATTAAGTGTTTTCTGATTTGCTTGTAGTCCTAATCTTTATGTTTGGTTTGGTAATATTTCTTATAACAAAATAGGCTAGGGTTTTTAGAAAGTTAGTGTTAAAGGTGCTGCGTGGCAGGTATTTATGTTCAACGTGCGAAGCATTTTTTGTCTACGTTGTTGGTGACGTTTCAGGGGGGCTGGAAACGCTGGAGTTCGATGCATGAGCATATTTTTACCAAGGTAAAGTATCGCCTTGGTTGTGTTCTGCATTGGTTTTTTCGTAGGCGGATTTTTAATTGTCCTGTGCTGTTTTTGTCGTGTTGTTTATCCTGTGTTAATCAGAAAATAAGGAGGGTTAAGGTTGAATGGATACGTTGATGAGCTATTGTTTGAATATCGTATTTGGTTTTTAATGACGAAGGCAGATTTGTAAAAGGATAAAACCAGATGGAATCAAGTCAGGGCATTTCCGGTTAGTGGTATAAGGAAGAGACCGCTCATCATTAGAATTTTCTTTTTAAATATGAAGATGGACCTGCATATAGGGAGCTCGCACGCTGAGCATTTTGCGAGAGGATGTAGCAAGAGCTTAATATTTATGAGTGATTTTTTTGTAGGGCAAATCTTGATTGTCCGTAGGAAATGTCTTTGGCTGTTGGTGCTTGGGGGGGAGTGCTATGCCCAGGGTGTTGTGACTAGGCTATTGTGCTGGCTCTAAAATTCGAACAGCGAAAAAATTGGAATTACCCATGAATAAAGTGCTGATCGTGGATGATCATCCTGTCATTCGTCTTGCTGTACGCATGCTTATGGAACGACATGGCTACGAAGTTGTTGCAGAGACGGATAATGGAGTAGATGCATTACAACTCGCGCGCGAACACGCGCCTGATATTGTAATTTTGGATATTGGAATTCCGAAACTTGACGGGCTTGAAGTCATTGCGCGCCTGTCAACACCAGTTGTGCCTATTAAGGTGTTGGTGTTGACGTCTCAGGCGCCGGGTCATTTTTCCATGCGCTGCATGCAAGCAGGGGCCGCTGGCTATGTTTGCAAACAGCAGGACTTAACTGAACTGTTGAGTGCAATTAAGGCTGTGCTATCGGGATATAGTTATTTTCCAAATCAAGCGTTGCACTCAGTTCGCTCAAGTTTAGGCAATGCGAGTGAAGCGGATATGGTGAATCGCCTCTCAGGGCGGGAGATGATGGTTCTACAACAGTTGGCCAGAGGTAAAAGTAATAAAGAAATAGCAGACGGAATGTTTCTGAGTAACAAAACCGTCAGCACCTACAAAACGCGCCTTTTATTGAAGCTTAATGCCCGTTCGCTGGTTGATCTCATTGAGCTTGCACAGCGTAATGGGTTGGTCTGATTAGAGTCAGGCTTGAAGCCTGGATTCTTCTGCCTTGCTGAACACAAAAAGCCTCCGCTTCAGGAGGCTTTTGATTTTTTCTTAAGCTCATAGATCGTAAGGGTAATCTTCCAGCTCTTTCTGAAGACGCTTTTCAGCCAAAAGCGCATCAATAGTGCGGCGCTTTGCTAGGTTGGTTTTAGCGACTTCCGCAGGGGGTTCCACAACCTCATCCTGGTCTACGACAGGAAAATCTTCTTCTACTTCCAGTTCTTCTTTGCCAGTGCTCATTCAGTTCACTCCAGGCTAAGACGTGTAATGGCGCCTCTTATAGCGATAATCGCTTCAAGCGTAAAAAAGATTTTCTCAATCGATCAACCCATAAAATGACTATCACTCAATCGTCAGAGGTTTTGTCCTTGTAATCACACAGGTCCTCAATGCGGCAGCTGCCACAGCGTGGTTTTCTTGCCTGGCAGACGTATCGGCCATGCAAGATCAGCCAGTGATGTGCGTCCATCAGGTAGGGCTTGGGAACAAATTTCATTAATTTCTGTTCGACCTCCACTACGTTTTTACCCGGTGCGATTCCGGTTCGGTTGCTCACTCTGAAGATGTGAGTGTCAACTGCCATGGTTAATTGCCTGAAAGCAGTATTGAGCACGACGTTTGCCGTTTTACGACCCACGCCTGGAAGTGCTTCCAGTTCCTCTCGGGTTTGCGGCACCTGACCACCATGCTTTTCAATTAGCAGGCGGCAAGTTTCAATCACGTTCTTGGCCTTGCTGTTGTACAGGCCAATCGTCTTGATGTACTCGGACAGTCCTTCAACCCCCAGAGCGTAGATGGCTTCTGGTGTATTCGCGACTGGAAACAATTTGGCCATTGCCTTGTTCACACTCACATCAGTGGCTTGAGCAGACAAAATTACGGCGATCAAAAGCTCGAACGGAGAGGAATAGGCCAGCTCAGTTTTGGGCTCGGGATTGTCTTCGTGAAACCGGCGAAATATTTCAAGGCGCTTGGCGGCATTCATGGATAAAGCGTTTCCTGGAGAGGCGGTCCGATAAACGAGTAAAGCTTGATAGGGTGCAACGCACTATTGGATTTTGTCTGGCTCCAAAGCAGTCAGGGTGGATTCTGCCAGCCTTACTGCTTCCTCCAGCAGCCCCAGTTGTGGGCTCGAAAGCTCTTGGGCGATGGCCTTTTTGAGATCGGCACGACGCATGGCGAGCTGTATTTTTGCCCGTTTGAGTTCTGCAGTATTGGCGACAGGAGCGGGTGTCGAGATCTCGGTTCCTGCTTCCAGTCGAGCCAGTGCGCGCTCTGCCAATTCAAATTGCTGCTGGAGCGAGACCAGCTGGGCTTGTTGGGAGGCCGTTGGGGGGTGGCCGAATGCCTTCAGTGATTTATTCAGTTGTGCGCGTGCCATAGCGAGCGACACCTTGGCCTTTTTCAGTGCCGCTTCATTTGGGTTCGCAGCGGCACTTGTCTCCCTTGCAAGTAGTTCAGGGGTTTGAGCGGGTGTAGGCGAGCGCTGGAGGCGTGCCAGTCGTTCTGCCTGTCGGTGCTGTTCTTCGCGTTGAAGGCGCTCCTCACGGTGTTCATGGCGGATGCGTGCGTGGGCTCGCTTTTGCAGGCGTGCTGTCAGGTCTTCTGATTCGTAAGCAAAGCCGCTGACAATGGGTGTGACATTGGCAGGTAGTGGCCGCATTTCAATGCAATCCACCGGGCAGGGGGCGACACATAGATCGCATCCTGTGCATTCGTCCACAATCACGGTGTGCATTAGCTTGGCGGCACCGAGAATTGCGTCGACCGGGCAAGCTTGTATGCATTTGGTACAACCGATGCATTCTGCTTCGCGAATGTAAGCCACTTGTGCGGGGGCGTTACCGCGTTCAGTGTCCAGTGCGATCACGGGAATGCTCAACAAATTCGCCAAGGCAGCGATTGTTTCGGTGCCTCCGGGCGGGCATTTGTTGATTGCTTCGCCTTGGGCAATACCCTTTGCATACGGTTTGCAGCCAGGGTGTCCGCATTTTCCGCATTGGGTTTGCGGTAGCAAGGCATCAATTTGTTGAATCAGACTCATGGCGTGATCAGTCCAGCGACAGTGGGTCGCACCTCGGCGGCACTCATTGTGCGCAGTGATTAATTAGGGTGGGGTGATCAAATATCAATGTCAGGTCTGTCATGGTCGGTAAAGGCGAACGAGCAGAACTGAGCAGGCGGGAAGATCATAAGCAGATAAAGGATGAATGTCCGCTAACAGCTGGTGAGCTGTTAGCGGATTTTGAAGCTTTACTTGATTCGTTGACCCGGCTTGGCGCCGCTGTCCGGGCTTAGCAGGTAAATTTCTTCACCGCCTGGGCCGGCAGCCATCACCATGCCCTCTGAAATACCAAAACGCATTTTACGCGGCTTCAAGTTGGCAATCATCATGGTGAGACGGCCTTCCAGCTCAGCCGGATTCGGGTAAGCGCTTTTGATACCAGAGAATACGTTGCGTTGCTCGTCACCGATATCCAGCGTCAGGCGCAGCAATTTGTCAGCGCCCTCTACCGCTTCGGCTTTAACAATCAAGGCGACACGCAGGTCGACAGCGGCAAAAGCATCGAAGTCGATTTCAGCTGCCAACGGCTCTTTAACCAGCTCGCCGTTGCCTTGCGGTGGTTGAGCGCCAGTATCCGTCTGGCTGGCTGCCAGGTCTTCTTTGGAGGCGTCGGTCATGGCTTGTACTTTTACCGGGTCAATACGGGTCATCAATGGTTTGAATGCATTCAACTGATGGTTGGTCAGCAAGACGCGGTGATCATCCCACGTCAGCGGTTCGACGTTCAGGAAGGCTTCGGCATCGGCGGCAAGCACTGGCAAGACCGGCTTGAGGAAGATGATGAGTTGGCGGAACAGGTTGATGCCCAGCGCGCACACGGCTTGAACTTCATCCTGCTTGCCTTCCACCTTGGCCATTGCCCACGGTGCCTTGTCAGCAATCCAGGCGTTGGCGCGATCGGCCAGGCCCATGATTTCACGCATGGCGCGGGCAAAATCGCGAGCTTCATAGGCTTCGGCAATGCTCGGTGCTGCCTCTAGAAAAGCGTCGGTCAGCTCAGGAGCTGCATTGCCTTCAATCAGGATGCCGGCGTTACCTTTTTGAATGAAGCCTGCACAACGACTGGCAATGTTGACTACTTTGCCGACCAGATCCGAGTTGACCTTCTGTACGAAGTCTTCAAGGTTCAGGTCAAGGTCATCGACGCCACGACCCAGTTTGGAGGCGTAGTAGTAACGCAGGTATTCCGGCGACAGGTGGTCCAGATACGTGCGGGCCTTGATGAAGGTGCCGCGTGATTTGGACATCTTCTGACCGTTGACGGTCAGGTAGCCGTGCACGTTGATTGCAGTTGGCTTGCGATAGCCTGCGCCTTCAAGCATGGCGGGCCAGAACAGCGCGTGGAAGTTTACGATGTCCTTGCCGATGAAATGGTACAGCTCGGCGGTGGAATCCTTGGCCCAGTAGGCGTCGAAGTTCAGCTCCGGACGGCGGGCGCAGAGGTTTTTGAAGCTGGCCATGTAGCCGATCGGAGCGTCTAGCCAGACATAGAAATACTTGCCAGGCGCGTCCGGGATCTCGAAGCCGAAGTAGGGTGCATCGCGGGAAATATCCCACTGCTGCAAGCCTGCATCCAGCCATTCGGCGATCTTGTTGGCCACGGCATCTTGCAAAGCGCCGCTGCGGGTCCAGCTTTTCAGCATGGCGTCGAAGTCAGGCAGCTTGAAGAAGAAGTGTTCGGAGTCTTTAAGGACTGGCGTGGCACCCGAAATCGCTGACTTGGGATTCTTCAGGTCAGTCGGGGCGTAGGTGGCACCACATTTTTCACAGTTGTCGCCGTACTGATCTTCCGCGCCGCATTTGGGGCAAGTGCCCTTGATGAAGCGATCGGCCAGGAACATTTTCTTTTCCGGGTCGAAATACTGGGTGATCGAACGGGTGGCGATATGGCCAGCCTCACGCAATTTGATGTAAATCGCACTCGACAGCTCACGGTTTTCTTCGGCGTGGGTCGAATGGAAATTATCGAAGTCGACGAGGAACTCTGCAAAGTCGGCGCTATGTTCAGCCTGCACGTTGGCGATCAGTTGCTCGGGGGTGATGCCTTCTTTCTCGGCTCGCAACATGATTGCCGAGCCGTGGGCGTCGTCTGCGCAGACATAGGTGCATTGATTACCGCGATGCTTCTGGAAGCGCACCCACATATCGGTCTGGATGTACTCAAGCATATGGCCAAGATGGATTGAACCATTGGCATAGGGCAGGGCGCTGGTGACGAGGATCTTGCGTGGCTCGGACATGGGGCTCGGCTACTTGATGAGACGGTGGTCGGCCACTATAAAGCGCCGGGCAATTTATTTCACCCCGTGGGCGACTATCTGGGTGATTACGGTGTTTTAGATTGTGTTTAGGGTGCTTTTTTACAGGTACGATAGCGGCCTGTTTTTACTCAGTCTTTCGGGAGTTGCCCATGAGCGCAGTGAATCGCGCGGCGGTGGAAGCCGTCCTTCGCCAATACACCGACCCTTATTTGAATCAGGACCCCGTCAGTGCGGGCTGCGTGCGCAACATCGAGGTTCAGGGCGAGCACGTCAGTGTTCAGCTTGAGCTGGGCTATGCCGCAGGCCTGTTCAAGAACGGTTGGGCGCAAATGCTGCAAATGGCCATCAGTAATCTTGACGGTGTTTCCTCTGCCAAGGTCGAGGTTAGCTGTGTGATTGCCGCGCATAAGGCGCAAGCACAGATTCCCGGCCTGGCCAATGTGAAGAACATTGTGGCTGTCGCTTCCGGCAAAGGCGGAGTAGGAAAATCGACCACAGCCGCCAACCTGGCGTTGGCATTGGCGCGTGAAGGGGCCCGGGTCGGGATACTGGATGCAGATATCTACGGGCCGAGTCAGGGTGTGATGTTTGGTATCCCAGAAGGCACGCGCCCTCAGATTCGTGATCAAAAGTGGTTTGTGCCCATTGAAGCTCACGGTGTTGAAGTGATGTCCATGGCATTTCTGACCGACGACAACACCCCGATGGTGTGGCGTGGCCCGATGGTGTCCGGTGCACTGTTGCAATTAGTGACGCAGACGGCCTGGAATGATCTGGACTATCTGGTTATCGATATGCCCCCCGGCACGGGTGACATTCAGCTGACGCTGGCGCAGAAAGTTCCGGTGACGGGGTCGGTCATTGTGACCACGCCGCAGGATCTGGCGTTGCTGGACGCGCGCAAAGGTGTCGAGATGTTCCGCAAGGTGAACATTCCGGTATTGGGCGTAGTGGAAAATATGGCTGTGCATATTTGCTCTAATTGCGGTCATGCCGAGCATTTGTTTGGTGAGGGTGGTGGCGAGAAGCTGGCGACTCAGTACGGTGTTGAAGTGCTGGCGTCGCTGCCGTTGTCCATGGACATTCGCGAACAGGCCGACCGTGGCAAGCCAACGGCCATCGCCGATCCGGAGAGCCCGATCGCTCTGATCTATCAGGAACTGGCTCGCCACGTGGGTGCTCGCATCGTTCTGAGCGAAGCGACTTCGCAAGCGATGCCGACGATTACCGCCAGCGACGACTGATCTGTTTGTCAGCTCCTACAGGGTTCTAATAGGACCTTGTAGGAGCGGGCTTGCTCCCGATGCCACCTGTAGCCCGCGGTTTCATTTTCTGCAGGCATAAAAAAACCCCGCTTTTGAGGGCGGGGTTTTTTACTGGATCAGTACAAGTTAGATAACTTGAACTTCCTCAGCTTGCATGCCTTTCTGACCGCGAGTAGCGATGAAAGAAACCTGTTGGCCTTCTTTCAGGCTTTTGAAGCCGTCGGATTGGATTGCTTTGAAGTGAACAAACAGGTCGTCACCGGATTGTGGAGTGATGAAGCCGAAGCCTTTTTCATCGTTGAACCACTTAACGGTACCAGTTTGGCGATTAGACATGGTGTAACTCCTTGAACAAAGATAACTGCGACGCAGGAAAAGCCCTGGCCGAGACTGAGTGCAAAGAGCAGGAAAAATTCTTGGAGATGGTTGGATCGAAATTCAACATATCGTGTAGAGATTCTCAGTGACACAAGCAACACAGTGGCGCCACCTTAACGCTTTTTTCCAAACGTGCAAAGGGTCTTTGCGAAGGTTTCTCTAAAAACGTGACTGGCGGTTGCCCTTGCACCCTGTATTCACGGCTTCTTAAGCTATTTTCAATATTTTTCTTCCAGATTTTTGAACCGGGCCTTATGGGGCGGTAAGATGCCGATCAGAATTTTTCTACCTCGCTATTCAGGACACCCGCCATGAGCATCAAACCAGACAAGTGGATTCGCCGCATGGCGCAAGAGCACGGCATGATCGAACCTTTCGTCGAGCGGCAGGTGCGTGAAGAGGGTGAGAACCGTCTTATCTCCTACGGCGTATCGAGCTATGGCTACGATGTGCGTTGCGCGAATGAATTCAAGGTGTTCACCAACATCAATTCGGCAACCGTTGATCCGAAGAACTTCGATGCCGGCAGCTTTGTGGATGTCACGAGCGATGTGTGCATCATCCCGCCCAACTCTTTTGCGCTGGCGCGCACGGTTGAGTACTTCCGCATCCCGCGTAACGTGCTCACCATCTGTCTGGGTAAAAGCACCTATGCACGGTGCGGCATCATCGTTAACGTCACGCCGCTTGAGCCTGAATGGGAAGGTCACGTAACACTGGAGTTTTCCAACACGACCACGCTGCCGGCCAAGATCTACGCCAATGAAGGTGTCGCGCAGATGCTGTTCTTTGAATCCGACGAAGAATGTGAAGTGTCTTACAAGGATCGCGGCGGCAAATATCAGGGTCAGCGCGGCGTCACCTTGCCGCGTACCTGATGACCTTAGGGAATTCTTGAGCGATTTTGCACTCTATTGAGTGTATTCCCGGTTGCGCACCCCGCGGGCCGGATTATCGCTCAGGAGTGCCCTATGAAGATTGATCCGAGTATCCAAGCCCAATTGGCAAGCCTTGAGCCCAATCAGGTTGGGCTGTTGGCGTGGTCACTCCTCGCCCAGCCTCATCTGCAAGCCGGTGGTATTCCCGGCCAGCCTGATCCGGACACCCCGCAGCCCACTGAGCCCGGCGTACCGACCATTCCTGACGAGCCACCACCCGCTCCCGTGGCGTAATCAGACGAATGTGGTCAGTGGCCATACGGCCCCGTCTGCAACCAGATAAATACAATGGTTGCTGGCGCCAGCGTCGATATTCATCCCGCCTGTGAAAGCACCAAAAGCCGGTAACAAGCTAATGCGCTCACCCAGGCAGAAGCAGGGGGCGCGCACACTTTGCCGGCCTCTGCCCTGCAGTCGATAAGTAGGGTGTACATGCCCGGCCAGCACGTGATGGGTCGGGTGCGGCACCGGCTCGTGTTGCAAGGCAAAAGGCGCCATCAGTAACGGTTCTGCCACGACTTCTATGCGCAGTTGCGCAGGTGGATCGCCGGCGCGTAAATCGTGATTGCCGCGAATCAGTGTCAACTTCAATTCAGCGTGTCGTGCTCGCCATTGTTCAAGCAAAGCCAGTGTGCGAGGCGCGTGAGACTCTTTGGCGTGTAAGAAATCCCCCAAAAAGATGATCTGCTGGCAGTCATACTCGGCCAGAAGCTGATCAAGTACGTCTAAGTTGGTTTGAGTGGTACCGACAGGGACCGGTTGACCAAAACGTCGATAAGCGGCCGCCTTGCCGAAGTGTGCGTCGGCGATCAGCAGTGCCCTGTGACGCGGCCAGTACAGGGCTTTTTCTGCCAGCAAGCAAATGTCTTCGTCCGCGAGAGTGACGGTAAGTGCGCGTTTCATCATTTTTTCGAGCCTTTTGTCACCGCCGCTTCAAGATCCTTGACCATTCGGGCCACGCGGTCGGCGAGTTTTTCGGTGCTCAGACTTTCACGAAAGCGTTCCACCAGCAGGGGGAAGGCAAAAGGCGTGGCGCGCTTGATGAGTTGCAGATCCAGCGTACGCGCACGAATGTCCTTCAGCGTGAGTTCAAGGCGCGTAATATCCAGCTCCTGACGCAAGACTTCCTCTTCAGCTTGTGTGAGCAGGAGGTTGTCAGGGTCGTAGTTTTTGAACACCTCGTAGAATAATCCGCTTGAAGCTTGCACTTGCCGCGTGCTTTTTTGCGCGCCGGGGTAGCCACCAAACACCAGACCGGAAATGCGTGCAATTTCGCGAAAGCGTCGCAAAGCCAGCTCTCCGGCATTGAGACTGGCCATAACATCGGCCAACAGATGTTCTTCGCTGAATAATTCGGGTCGCAATAGCGCTGACCAATTCACTTCGGTCGCACACAGTAGCTCGAAACCATAGTCGTTGACTGCGATTGAAAAGCTCAACGGTTGTTGTCGGCTGATGCGCCATGCCAGCAGGCTGGCCAGCCCCAGGTGCACCTGACGCCCGGCGAACGGGTAAATAAACACGTGCCAGCCTTCACGAGACTTAAGGGCTTCGGCCAGAAGTGTTTGGCTGCCGGGCAGCGCTGACCATTGCTGTTGGACTTCTAACAAAGGCCTTACCGCTTGCATTTCGGGGCCCTCGAAGTGCCCGTGACGAGCCGCGTCCAGTTCGGCCACAACAGCCTCTGCCAGTTCGCTGGACAGCGGCATGCGGCCTCCGTTCCAGCGTGGCACGGCCGCTTTTTTGCCCGTAGTGCGTTTTACATAGGCGGTCATATTTTCAACCCGCACCAGCTCCAGCAAACGTCCGCCAAACAAAAATCCATCGCCGGGTTTGAGGCGGGCGATAAAGCCTTCCTCCACGCTGCCCAGCGCCTTGCCGCCACCACCTTTACTCCAGTATTTGAGCTGAATACTGGCATCGCTGACGATAGTGCCGATGCTCATGCGATGGCGTCGTGCCAGCCGGGCATTGGGCACTTGCCAGCGGCCCTCTGCATCCGGCTCTACCCGCTGATAGTCGGGGTAGGCCGTCAAAGAGTGGCCGCCGTGGCGGACAAACGCCAAGGCCCAGCGCCACTGTTCGTCACTCAAGTCCTGATAGGCCCACGTACTGCGCACTTCGGTGAGCAGTTCGTCAGGTCTGAAACCACCAGCCAGTGCCATGCTCACTAAATGCTGGACCAGCACGTCCAACGGGTTGCGCGGGGATTCGCGCGGTTCGATCATGCGTGCGGCCACGGCCGCTTTGGCGGCCGCCGCCTCAACGAGTTCCAGACTATGGGTGGGCACCAGGGTCAGCCGCGAGGCCCGGCCCGGTGCATGCCCCGAGCGGCCTGCGCGCTGCATGAGGCGGGCAATGCCTTTGACTGAGCCGATCTGTAAAACGCGCTCAACGGGCAGAAAGTCTACTCCCAGGTCCAGGCTGGAGGTGCACACCACAGCTTTGAGCCGCCCCTCCTTAAGGCTTCGTTCCACCCAGTCGCGTACCTCGCGGGCCAATGAACCATGATGTAAGGCGATGAGCCCGGCCCAGTCGGGGCGAGCCTCCAGTATGGCTTGATACCACAGCTCTGACTGCGCTCGGGTATTGGTGAAAATCAGGCAACTGGAACTGCTCTCAACCTCGGCAATCACCGCAGGCAGCATGCGCAGGCCGATATGCCCGGCCCAGGGGAAGCGTTCAAGCGTGGGTGGCAGCAAGGTGTCGATGTGCAAGTCCTTGATGACTTTGCCCTCCACGCTCACCCCGTCGCCTTGAGGGAGCAACACTTGCTGGGCGTGTGCCTGATTGCCCAGCGTGGCAGAAACTCCCCACACGATCAGTGCAGGATTCCAGTGCCGCAGGCGAGCGAGGGCCAGTTGTAATTGCACGCCGCGCTTGTTGCCGATCAATTCGTGCCATTCGTCCACCACAACCATGCGCAGATGACTCATTTGTGTCTGGGCATCGGCTCGGGTGAGCAAGAGGGTCAGGCTCTCGGGCGTGGTCACCAAGGCGCTGGGCAGACGTCGGCCTTGGCGGGCACGTTCGCTGCTGCTGGTATCGCCGGTGCGTAAACCCACGCTCCAGGGGATGTTCAGCTCTGCCAGCGGCGCCTCAAGGGCGCGGGCCGTGTCTGCCGCCAGCGCCCGCATCGGGGTGATCCACAGCACGGTGAGGGGCGCGAATGCAGGTTTACGCGCGCGAGGGGGTGCGCTTGGGGCGGGTGGCGTTGAGGTTGCAAAGCGATTCAGAGCGCCAAACCACACGGCATAGGTCTTGCCCGCGCCTGTCGACGCATGCAGCAAGCCCGATTGCCCCTGTTGAATGGCGGCCCACACCTGGCGTTGAAAGCTGAAAGGCTTCCACTGGCGGCTGCTGAACCACTGGGTTGCGTAGCGGGATGAACGTGCCATGGCGAGTGCGACACTCTGAGTGGGCTTGTTTCAGAGACCGCACGCGACCGGCATTAGTGCCGAATAAAACCATCCTGGGCTATTTCAGATTGCCACTGAGAAACTGGCGCAAGCGCTCGCTCTTGGGGTGGTCGAGTACCTCTTGAGGGGGGCCTTGTTCTTCGACCAGACCTTGGTGCAAGAACATCACCTGACTTGCGACTTTGCGCGCAAAGTTCATTTCGTGGGTCACCATGATCATGGTGCGGCCTTCTTCGGCCAGCCCTTGAATGACCCGTAACACTTCACCCACCAGTTCTGGGTCAAGCGCTGAGGTCGGCTCATCGAACAGCATGACTTCGGGTTCCATCGCCAGTGCCCGTGCGATCGCTACGCGTTGCTGCTGGCCGCCTGACAGGAAAGCCGGGTATTGATCCGCGACGCGGGACGCCAGCCCTACTTTGTCGAGGTAGCGTCGGGCGCGTTCTTCAGCCTCCTTTTTGCTGACGCCCAGCACCCGGCGCGGTGCCAGGGTGATGTTCTCCAGCACAGTCATATGGCTCCACAGGTTGAAGTGCTGAAAGACCATGGCCAGGTGGGTGCGCAAACGCTGCAGCTCATCGTCGCTGGCAACCCGCATGCCGTTTTTGTCGGTCACCATGCGAATCAACTGTCCATCCAGTGTCATTGCGCCGTCGTTGGGTGTTTCGAGAAAGTTGATGCAGCGCAAAAAGGTGCTTTTGCCTGAGCCGCTGGCGCCGATCAGACAAATGACATCCCCGGTTTTGGCCTTGAGCGACACCCCTTTGAGCACCTCATTGTCGCCATAGCGTTTATGCAGGCCTTCAACGGTCAGTTTGTACATGCACACCTCAAGCAGAAAGAAGGTAGCCGCTTCGATAAGCGTCACGGCTGGCCACGTGGGCGATCACCATGCCCGCAGTTGCCATCCGCCTTAACGAGCGGGCGAAGAGCAGGCCGGCGCGGGTGGCATGCACCGGTGTCAGGCGGTCACTGACAGGATCAATGATTTCGGCAATCATCTGGCCGACCTCGATCCAGTCGCCAGGTTTTGCGCTAAAAACCAGTAACCCGCCCACCGGCGTTGCAACAGGCTCTACCCCGGCCAATGGGGTGGCGGGGTAAAGCAGCGGCGGCAAGGGGTTGGCGGCTCCTGAAATCGCGCCAAAGTCGATCAAGTAATCAATCAATGCCTGGCAATCTTGCTCGGCGTAGGCATGGCTGACATCGCCCTGGCCGCGCAGCTCAACGGTGACGGCAAAACAGCCCTGCGGGATGGCATAGCAATGCTCAAAGCGTTGTTGCAATTGCCACCACAGCAAGGGCAGGCATTCGTCAAATGACTGGCCGCCCGAGTCCGTTGCCAGCAGGCTGGCTTGAGCGCCCAGATAGCGCGCCAACGGCTCAACCTGCGGCCAGGCTTGCGGCGTGGTGTAGAGGTGGGCCACGGCCTCAAAGTCGCAGTGCAAATCCACGATCAGATCGGCGTCGCAAGCCAGCGTTTGCAGGGTCAGGCGTTGTGAGTGCAGTTGCGTCGTCGGTGTTTGCGCCGACATGGCCTGACGCAGATGATGGCGAATCAGTTGCAGATTATGCGCAGGGTCCTGGTTTAACTGGCCTTCTAGCTCGTCACCGATTTGCGTGCTGAGGTCGAGGAAGTTCCGATTGAAGTTTTGCCCGCTTTCAAGCTCATAACGCCCCAACGGAATGTCCATCAGCACTTGGTCAAGGCCCACCGGGTTAGCGACGGGCACCAGCACGATTTCACTGCGTAACAGGCCGGCGCTTTCCAGTTCGGCCAGCCGCTGCTTGAGGTGCCAGGCCACCAACATGCCAGGTAGCTCATCGGCATGCAGGGAGGCTTGTATGTAGACCTTGCCCTGTGGAGCGGCAGGGCCGTAGTGGAAGCTGTGGATATGCCGTTCTGTGCCGGGAACAGGTGCCAGCAAGGGATGGGACTGATGTCGCTGCATGTGAAAATCCTAGTGAGCAGGCCCAAGGAAGGCTAACCAGCGGCGTTCTGCCAAACGAAACAAACCGACCAACATAAAGGTAATGCTCAGGTAAATGACGGCTGCGATACCGAATGATTGAAAGGTCAGAAACGTCGCTGAGTTCGCGTCCCGGGCCACCTTCAAAACATCGGGGATGGTTGCGGTAAAGGCCACGGTGGTCGAGTGCAGCATCAAGATCACTTCATTGCTGTAAAACGGCAACGAGCGCCTCAAGGCCGAAGGCATGATCACATAAGCATAAAGTTTCCAGCCGCTCAGGCCGTAGGCTTTGGCCGCTTCGACTTCCCCGTGAGCCATGCTGCGAATGGCCCCGGCAAAAATTTCGGTGGTGTAGGCGCAGGTGTTCAGGGCAAAGGCCAGAATCGTGCAATTCATGGCATCGCGAAAGAACGCATCCAGTTGGGGTTGGGCGCGAACGGCTGCGATGCTGTAAATCCCTGTGTAGCAAATCAGCAGTTGGATATACAGGGGCGTGCCGCGAAACAGGTAGGTGTAGAACTGTACCGGCCAGCGTACCCAGGGGTTGGCGGAGACCCGCGCAATCGATAGCGGGATCGACACCACAAAGCCGATCACCAGGGCGGCACTCAATAGCCACAACGTCATTGCCAGGCCGGTCAGATGATAGCCGTCGCTGTAGAGAAACGGGCGCCAGTATTCTTGCAGTAGCTCAATCATCGCACCGCCTCCCGCACGCCTGCGCCGTAGTGGCGTTCCAGCCGGCGGATGACGAAGTTGGAGGCACTGGTAATGGCTAGATAGATCAGCGCGGCGATGACCAGAAAATAAAACAGTTGATAGGTGCTTTTGCCTGCATCCTGCGCCGCCTTGACCAGATCGGCCAGGCCAATGATTGACACCAGTGCGGTGGCCTTGAGCATCACCATCCAGTTGTTGCCGATGCCCGGCAGGGCGAAGCGCATCATTTGCGGGAACACCACATAACGAAACCGTTGCCCGCGTTTGAGCCCATAAGCGGTTGCGGCCTCAACCTGACCACGGGGCACAGAGAGGATTGCCCCGCGAAAGGTTTCGGTGAAGTACGCCCCGTAGATAAACCCCAAGGTGATGACCCCGGCACTGAACGGGTTGATTTCGATGTACTCCCATTCCATCGCGTCCGTAAGGCTCGTTAACCAGGTTTGCAGGCTATAGAAAATCAGCAGCATCAGCACCAGGTCGGGAACGCCGCGAATCAACGTGGTGTAGAGCTGAGCGGGGAGGCGCAGCACTTTAAGGCTGGAGAGTTTGGCGCTGGCGCCCAGCAAGCCGAGCAGAACGCTCACTGCCAGCGACAGTACCGATAACTTGAGGGTCATCCACGTGCCTTCCAGCAACAGCGGGCCAAAGCCCTGAAGGCTGAGAGATGAAAGCCCAAGGTTTTGCAGCAGAGTATCGACCATGACAATCAAACCTGTGGCGTGTCGTAAAGCGCCCACTGGGCAGTGGGCGCCGGGGTTTTACTTGCCGCTGTACAGGTTCAAATCACCGAAGTGTTTTTTCTGGATTTTGCTGTAAGTACCGTCGTCATGTAACGCTTTGATACCTTTGTTCAGCAGGGCTTGTAGCTCTTTGTTACCTTTATTGATACCGATGGCTGTCTTCGAGGGCAGCAGTTCACTGTCTACCGGTTTGCTGACTTCATAACCGGCGCCTTGCGGTGATTTCAAAAAGCCCAGCTCGGCTTGCAACATGTCTTGAATCGATGCGTCCAGGCGGCCAGAGATCAGGTCTGCGTACACTTGGTCCTGGTTGGCATAGGCCTGTGTTTTAACCCCGGCTTTGTCCAGAACCGCTTTGGCATAGGCTTCTTGAATGGTGCCTTGCTCATAGCCGACAGTTTTGCCTTTGAGCGATTCGGGGGTTGCGTCCAGGCCCGAGCCTTTTTTGAACACGAGAGAGGTCGGCCCGGAGAACAGCTCATCGGAGAAATCGATGACCTTTTCGCGGGCGGGGGTGACGGTCATGGACGAGATAACGCCATCAAATTTTTTGGCTTTAAGCCCCGGAATCATTCCGTCGAAATCGGATTCGACCCATTTGCACTTCACTTTCAGTTCCGCGCAGATGGCATTGCCCAAGTCGATATCAAAACCCACCAGGCTGCCGTCGGCAGCTTTGGACTCAAAAGGGGCGTAGGAAGGGTCTACACCAAAGCGCAGCTCTTTGTACTCTTTGGCAAACGCGGTGCCCGCAGCCATGCATAAGGTGAGTGCAGAAAGGGCCAGAAAGACTTTTTTCATTATTCATTCCCTAAAACCATTGAGCGCTTATGGCGCGTGAGTACTGTTACTGCAAAGCCACGACAGAGGCGCAGTAGCAATTTCCGATCCAAAGTCGTATTGCCAGTCGGTAAAAGGGCTGAAAAGGGTCAATTAGGGTTGTAAGTGTCCATTTTGGAGCACGAACACGGGGGCGCGCCAAAACAGGGCGAACGCCTCAATTCAATAAGGCACTGAGTGTTTCCAGGCTGTCGGCGTCCTGGATGCCCTTGTCATGCCGCCAACGCAGCATGCGCGGAAAACGCACGGCAATGCCGCTTTTATGGCGTTTTGACAGGGCGATTCCCTCAAAGCCCAATTCAAACACCAGGCTGGGCGTGACGCTGCTGACCGGGCCGAATTTTTCGACCGTGGTTTTGCGCACAATCGCATCCACTTTGCGCATTTCTTCATCGGTCAGCCCGGAATATGCCTTGGCGAACGGGACTAGTTGGCGGTCGGCTTTTTCGGCGGGCCCGTCCCATACGGCAAAGGTGTAATCGCTGTACAGGCTGGCGCGCCGGCCATGGCCGCGCTGAGCGTAAATCAATACTGCATCAACGCTGAACGGGTCGACTTTCCACTTCCACCACACGCCCACCTCCTTGGTGCGCCCAACGCCATAGTGAGCGTTGCGCGACTTGAGCATCATGCCCTCAACTCCGAGGCTGCGTGACGCGAGGCGCTGTTGGGCCAGATCCGCCCAGTCTTTGCCCTGCAGGACAGGAGACAGCCGCAAGCACGGGTCGCTGCTGGTGTTGACCACGGACTCCAGTTGCTCTCGGCGTTGGTGTTGGGTGTGTTGGCGCCAGTCGTCGCCTTGCCATTCCAGCAGGTCATAGGCCAGCACGACGACGGGAATATCGTTGAGTATTTTTTTGCTGAGGGTTTTTCGGCCGATCCGTTGTTGCAGCAGGGCGAAAGGCTGGACGGCCGGCGTCTTAGCATCGGCAGAGTCTTTCCAGACAACGATTTCACCGTCCAATACCGTGCCGTCGGGCAAATCGAGAGCCATGCGCTGCAATTCCGGAAAGCGTTCGCTGATCAGCTCTTCGCCTCTTGACCATATCCAGACCTGTCCGTCCCGTTTGACGATTTGGGCACGGATGCCGTCCCACTTCCATTCCACCTGCCAGTCGCTGCATGGTCCCAGTTGTGCGTCGAACTGTTCTATTGGCAGTTGCAGCGGGTGAGCCAGGAAAAAAGGGTAGGGCTGGCCCCCGCGCAGGGCGTGTTCGTCAGCGGACTCAATGGCGATCAGCTTGAGGTAATCGGCCGCGGTGGGTGTGCGTGAGAGTTCGGTATAACCCACCAAACGCTGAGCCACGCGTTTGCTGTCGACTCCGGCTAATGCAGCAAGGGCGCGGGTGATCAGTAACTTGGAGACGCCCACCCGAAAGTTGCCGGTGATCAGCTTGATGCACACCATCAGGCTTTGTTGATCCAGTTGCGCCCATAACTCCGGTAATCGCTGCGCCAAGTCTGCTGGCGATTGACCGCGCAAGGGCAGCAATTGCTGTTCAACCCACTCGGCCAATCCGGCTTCGCTAGTGTGGCGGTTTTCAGGGAGCAACAGGGACAAGGTTTCAGCCAGGTCCCCGACCGCTTGATAGCTCTCTTCAAACAACCACTCGGGTAAGTTCGCCAATTGCATGCCGATTTCACGTAAAACCCGGCTGGGTACCAATTGCCGTGGCCGCCCACCGGCCAGGAAATACACGGCCCACGCCGCGTCACTGGGTTGAGCCTGGCTGAAGTAGCCTTGCAACGCGGCCAGCTTGGCATTGCTGGACGTTGTGGCATCCAGCTCACTGTATAACTGCGCAAAGGCTTTCATGGGGCAGGCTCCGGTTCTGGCATCGCCTCTTCGTCGTCCCCGTACTCAGTGTTGAAGCCCTGAGCGTTGAGGCCTTTGTCGCTCAGGTAGCGCACCAGCGTTGCCACTGATCCGTGGGTCACCATCACCCGCTCGGCGCCGGTTTGCTCAATCGCCCACAACAAACCCGGCCAGTCAGCATGGTCGGAAAGCACAAAGCCACGGTCTACGCCCCGGCGCCGACGAGGTCCTCGCAGGCGCATCCAGCCGCTGGCAAACGCGTCGCTGTAATCGCCAAACCGGCGCATCCAGGTGCTGCCGCCCGCAGACGGCGGCGCCAGAATCAACGCCTGACGAAGCAGCGGGTCGTTTTTCTTTATGTCGCCGGCATACAGCGTCGGCGGGATGAAAATGCCTGCGTCGCGATAGACGCGGTTCAGCGGCTCGACTGAACCGTGGGCGACGATGGGGCCGAGGGTTGAATCTATCCCGTGCAAGATGCGTTGTGCTTTGCCGAACGCATAACAGAACAGCACGCTGGCTTTGCCCTGTTGCTGATTGGCGCGCCACCAGTGATTAATTTCGGCAAATATCTCGGCTTGAGGCTGCCAGCGGTAAATCGGCAGGCCAAAGGTCGACTCCGTGATGAAGGTGTGACAGCGCACAGGTTCGAACGGTGCGCAGGTGCCATCGGGTTCGACTTTGTAATCCCCCGACGCGACCCACACCTCGCCCTCGTACTCAAGCCGAACCTGGGCGGAACCCAACACATGACCGGCTGGATGAAAGCTGAGGGTGACACCCTGATGTTTGAGCGTTTCGCCATACGCGAGGGTTTGCAGGTTAATGTCCTGCCCCAGTCGCGCGCGCAGAATTCCAGCGCCGGGTTCTGCGGCTAGATAATGAGAATTGCCCGTACGGGCGTGGTCGCCATGGCCGTGAGTGATCACTGACCGCTCCACGGCACGCCATGGGTCGATGTAGAAATCACCGGGCGGGCAATACAACCCTTCGGGGCGAGCGATAACAAGGTCCATAAGCATGCCGGGGCAGAGGGCTTGTTAATTGAGAGCGCTGGGCAGGGCGGGAAGTTCGATCCCGAAGTGCAACGCCTGTAGCCGCTGTCGAGTAATGCGAGGCTGCATTCGACGATGCACCAGATATAAGGGGTTACGACGGCTGCGCCGCCGATCGTAGCCCCGCATTACTCGTCAACTGTTACGGTTTATCCGGGTTGGTTCATTTACCCGGCACCAGTGTCAGGCGGGTTTTGCCGTACACCCTGTCGAAATTTTGCGGCTGCATCGGGAAACTGATGTATTGGCCCTTCAGCCACGGATCAATGCCATCCAGGTAGTGCGGGCTGGCCGGGTTGCTGGATTGGCCGGTGCTGTTTTGAGCCATCATCGGTTCAATCTGACCAAAGTCGACGATCATGCGCATCGCCGGTATGAGGGTCGTTTCGAAGGAGTTTGCTCCTACGTTGTAAGCCGCCATATTGAGCGTGGTGTGGTCGCCGCCTGCCGCTATCGGCCCGCGAACAGTCTGACCCGTGGTGTTGCGCCACAGGTAATGATGCAGCTTGCCCCACTGCCAAGCCTTGTGATCGCTGCCCATCAGGCTATCGCCCGTGTTGATTGCGCCGACAAGGCTGCGGGCCAGTATCGCGGGCTTGTCCTCTTTTTGCGGGGTGCGGGTGTCATCCCAGAACGGGCTGTCTTCGCGGCCCAGCAAGTGATCGGCCTGAGCGGAATACGATTGGCCGCCATTGGCGATAAAGGCGTTCCAGCCTGCGCTGTTTTCAGGGCCCAGTTCATCCTGAAAAATCTGTTGGGTGCTGGTTTGCAAGAACAGCTCGTACAACGCGGCATCGGCTGAGGTGGCGCTGAGTTTGCCGTCAAAGGCCATCAAGCGGGTCAGGGCTTCGTGGGCTTTGCTTTGATCTGCCGCAGGCAAGGCCGCAATGGCCTGTTTCAATGGCTGGGCCATGCCGGGTGCACTGAACATGGCTTTGAGCTTGGCTGCAAACAGGGTGGTCTGGTCGTATTGCATCGCAATCATGCTGCGAGCGTCCTGCTTGCCACTGCCAGCCAATTGCGCAAGACGTTCGCTGCGCTCCGGCGACAGCCACGAATTGGACAACTGCATGCCGTAACCAAACGCCGCCGTGCGTTGGTTGGCCGTGCCCAGCCAGCCCTGAGTCGGATCCTGATCGTAGGGGTGAAGCATCGCGTCGGCGTAACCATTCCAGTCATAGCGGCTGTCCCAGCCCGGCGACGGTAGCAGCCCGATGCCTTCCTGGCGGTTTGGATATAGCCCGGTGACTTGCCAGCCAATGTGGCTGGCATCGGCATACAGAAGATTGAGCGCGACAGCGCGGATTTCTCGGCTGGCGTCAGACGCTTTTTCACTGTTCTGGGCGCGGGACAGGTCGAAGAACGCATCCAGGGTTTTATCGCCTTTCACTTCCGGGGTTTGCAGGGCAAGACCCAGGCCGCTATTCAGTGCTGTCGGTGTGCCCAATGCACTGTTGAGCAATGGCCCGTGGCGGGTGACATAAATCGTTTCGCGGACTGGGCGCTGACCCTTGATGAAAAAGGTTTCGGTGCGTGCTTTGGCCGGTAGCCATTTGCCGTTTGCCAGGTAATAAAGCGTGTTGCCCTGGCGTTTGAGTTTTTCCAGAAACACATCCTGGTTATCGCCCATGGCCATGCTCATGCCCCAGGCAACCTTGCCGTTGAACCCGGCAAACAAGGTGGGCAGGCCGGCGATCGTGGCGCCTGCTGCCTGGTATTTAGGCGCGCGGATTTGCACGTAACTCCAGGCTGACGGTACGCCGATGGGCTGGTGAATGTCGTTGGCCAGCAAGCTTTTGCCGCTACGGCTGCGTTGGGGGCCGATGGCCCAGTCACTGGACGCCGTGACGCCGGGCAGGCTCAGTTGTGTGACCTGCTCAAGGGCTTGGTTCACACCGCTCAAACCTTGTAACTGGCGGCCAAGGTCGAGACCTTTGAGTTTGTCGGCTTCGGCTGCAGGCAAGGCTTCACCTGGATAGGTGGGGGTTAGCCAGGCCAGTTTGTCAGTGCCGACTGTTTGCGCGAGTGCGAGCGAGTTCAGCTCTTCTTGCAGGTTGGTCGACATGCCGAAGCTCAACAAACTGAAAATCAGCGCACTGTCTTCGGGCTTCCAGTACTCGGCTTTATAGCCGGCCTGAGCCAGATCGGCCGGGAGCTTGTCGCGGTAGCGGAACAGGTAGGCGTTGACTCCGCGCGCGTATACTTCGAAGAACTTTTTGAGGCGCGGGGACGCGCTTCTATAGAGTTCATCGGCATTGGCTTTCAGATTGATACTGCGCATCAGGCGGTCGGCGGGCAGTGCGTCGCTGCCATTGAGTTCCGCCAATCGGCCTTGAGCCATCAGGCGCAGGCGCACCATCTGGCTGATACGGTCGCTGGCGTGTACGTAACCCAGGGTGAACAAGGCGTCATGGAAACTGCTGCTTTCAATCAGCGGCATGCCTTGGCTGTTGCGCCGAACCGATACGTTTTGTGCCAGCCCTTTAAGTGGCTGTGTGCCAGAGGTGGGAACCAGACTCTCGCCTGCATTATTTTGGCTCTGACAACCGGCCAGACCCAGCAAGGTGCCTATTGCCGCGGCAGCGCCGAACCGGGGTAAAAAACGAAAAAGGGCTGGCGAGGCCATGGCAAAGCTCCTGCGGGGGGTAGTGTCGTCGAAAGGCGCTACGTTAGTGAGGCCGATGACACTGCGCAAGCGCTATCTTGGTGGCTGATTGATAATGCAAAAACCTGTAGCAGCTGGCGAGCAGCGCGAGACTGCGTCCGGCTGCATCGCAGTCGTAAAACCATTCACTTCAGTGTGTCAGGCGCATCACAGTGGTCAGGTTTACGATCGCTTCGCGCTGCTCATCAGCGGCTACAGATGTGGTTTAGTGCGGCGGGTTGATTTTTTCGACCAGCGCATAGGCCCGTACAGTCGCTGGGCGCTCTTGGATGCGCTCAAACCACACTTTCAGGTGCGGGAAGTCGTCAAGGTTCTGACCTTGCCAGGTGTGCGGCACAATCCACGGATAAATGGCCATGTCAGCGATGCTGTACTCGTCTCCCGCTACGAACTGGCGGCCTTCCAATTGCTTGTTCAGCACTCCGTACAGGCGCGTGGTTTCGTCGACGTAACGCTTTATCGCGTAGGGGATTTTTTCGGGGGCGAAGCGATTGAAGTGATGGTTTTGCCCGGCCATCGGGCCAAGGCCACCCATTTGCCAAAACAGCCATTGCAAGGCCATTTGCCGTCCACGCAGGTCCTTAGGCAGGAAGCGTCCGGTTTTCTCTGCGAGATAGAGCAGGATGGCGCCTGATTCAAAGAGGGAGAGAGGGCCGCCGCCATCGGCTGGCGCCTGATCGACAATTGCCGGGATGCGGTTATTCGGGGAAATCTTCAGAAAGTCCGGGGCGAACTGTTCGTTCTTGCCGATATTGATCGGATGAATCGTGTAGGGCAGACCGGCTTCTTCAAGAAATAACGAGACTTTGTGCCCATTGGGGGTGGTCCAGTAATAAAGATCGATCATGAAGAGCTCCAGAAAGGAAGGTTCACGCAGCCTTTGCAATTCACTGCGGGCTCTCTGTTTTACTCCCTATGGCGCATCGGTTGAAGGTGTTTGTGGGAATTTTCATGTTTGCAAAAACACACACGCCGCACATGCCCAAGGCAGGTGCGGCGTGTGCCGGGCGCTTTAAACGATCAGGCGCCGTGGCATTTTTTGAATTTCTTGTTGCTGCCACAAGGGCACGGGTCGTTGCGGCCAACGTCTTTCAGCTCGTTGCGCACAGGTTCTTGAGGCGCATGGCCACAGTGAGGGCCATGTACGTGACCGTTGTCGTGGTCATGGGCATGATCATGGTGATCATGATCGTGGTTGCAGTCTGGGCCATGAACGTGGGGTTGTTGGGTCATTACTGAATCACTCTGGAATAAAATCGGCGGCGATTATCTCGCCTTTACGCATCACGTGCACGTCGTTACCGAAGAACAGGCCTGTTTCAAGTGTGCCTTCGAGACGATAGGGGATGGCTTGCTCGGGTGTTTCAAGCAATTTGACCAAGGTCCGCACATGGGGCCACAGGTTGGTCCGGATCGGCACCACAAACTGGGCGTGGCTGTTGGGCTCCACGCTGAACCACTGGCTGTATTCACCTTCGCTGAGTTTTATCGGCCCCAGGTACACCGCATATCGGATACCGCGCACGGTCAACGTCGAGTCATTGGGGTTATCGACCCTGAAGTGCAACTTGAAGCGTTGTTCTAGCACCTTGGCCTTGACCAGTTCGACGCGAACCAACTGCACTTGTGGGTCTTTGTCACCGGAACCAAACCAGGAGGCACAACCCGAGAGTGTCAGAACCATCATCAACAAGAGGGTTCGAGTTATTCGAGTTCGAGAATCCATTCGCTACTCCTGATCAGGTTTTCACCCGATTACTGGTTGAAAAAACCGGCGCAACATTTTTTGAATTTGAGTCCGCTGGCACACGGGCAAGCGTCATTGCGTCCGACTTTAAGCGGCACGGTCGGGTCGATGAAATACCAACGACCAGCACATTGCACAAATGAAGAGCGTTCGCGATGGCTGTGCTCGCCGTTGGCGTCATGCCACCGTGCAGTAAAGGTCACAAACGCGTGTTCCGGTTGGCCGCCGAACACTTCGCTGTTTTCAACCTCCAGACCCAGCCACGTGCTTTGCGCGCTCCACTGGGAAATGGACTGGCGATCAAGCCCTGCTTGCTGCACGGGCAACGTCGTCCCAACAAGATAGTCAATCAGCCCCAGCACGTAGGCACTGTAGCGTGACCGCATCAACAGTTCGGCACTGGGAGGCGGATGACCGGCGTGATACTGCCCGCAGCAGGCGTCGAGCGAATTACCGCTGCCGCACGGGCAAATAGAGGTACTCATGGGGTTACCACCAATATTTGCCAAAATTCTCGGGATTGGCCCAAAACCTTGCATTGAGCCAGTCGGGGACTTGCTTGTACTCGCGCAGGTCGTAAGTGAACAGCGTCAGTACCTGTTCATCGCGCTGGAAATGTTCACTGCTTTGTAAGGCCAGGGCGAAAAAGTCAGTTTCTGCCCAGCCACATGCGTTCAGATCCGCCAGCACAGCAATACGGCTGGCGTTAAGGTTGCGAATACCGCCCAACAGTTCCAGTCCTTCGCGTTTGGGCAAATGCTCCAGACAATCGAGCACCAGCGCCAAATCAAAGCGTTGTGCTGCCAGATTTGAGGGCAAAGCACCCGGTCTTGCATGGCAGACAACGGCATCCGGGTGCGCGTTCTTGAACGCGGCCAGCGCCGGGAACTCGCTGGCGCCGACAACCAGCAGGCGTGGGGGCGCATAGCGATCAAGCAATGCCGCCAATGCTTGCTGGGGCGTGCGTGTAGAAAAACCAGACGTCATGGAAAGTCCTCAATCAGAACGACCAAGACTAGCCTGCTCAAGCCTTGCGGCCTAGTGCCTATCGCCAGGTGTGTGCAGAACGGGCGGCGTGTCTTTACTTTCGAGGCGTATGGCGGCTTCCAAGACCGGAATCAACGGTCAGTGAATAAATTTGTCCGGTTTACTGGCGTCCCCCTCCTGCGAGCCGTTAATGTACGGTCAAAGAAAAACTTATATAGGGCAAGGGGTATGAAGGTGCTTTGGGGGTTGGGGAAAATACTGATGGTGTTGTTTTGGGGGGTGGCGCTCTACAACGTCTTCAAACCGCTGATTAACCCCTTTGATTTACTGATTAATCTGGCGGGCAGCTTATTGTTGCTCACCCATTTGCTTGAAATACTTTTATTCAATCGCAGCCTGCGGGATCGTCCGCATCCTTGGCGTGACCGCCTGTACATCCTGTTATTGGGCGTTCTTCACGTACAGACTTTTCGTCCTTCGACCGAGCGAGACCCCAGCCATGCGTAAGTTATGCCTGTTGGCTGCCCTGTGCAGCCCTTTTGCCCATGCTGAAGTTGTCAGGGTTGAACCCAATACCTTCATGCGCTTGCCTGCCACTACGGGCGTGCTGCAACTGGAAAAACTCGATGTGGCTGAATACGGCACGTTGCTGATCCCGGCGGGTGTGACCCAGGTCAGCATCGACCAATTGCATCTGGGGCGAGAGGCACGCATCACCATCGTGCCGGCCGACACTGCCATTGAATTGCGCGTGGCTCAGGCTGAACTGGAAGAGGGCAGCCAGATCAACGCCCGTGGCGCTGCTGGCAATTATGAAAAACCAGCCCGCCCGGCCCGTGATCTGAATGTCCGGATTGAATCGTTGCAAGCGCCCAAGTTGATTATTGATGCGCGTGGCGGCAAGGGTGCGCCCGGTTATGCGGGGCTTGATGGTGGCAACGGCTCGGAGCCGGGTTGCACTTGGGGTTCTGCGGGCAAAGGTCATAACGGAGACAATGGCGGTGATGGGCAGGCAGGTGCTGCGGGTGCCCACGTGCGTCTCGAATTGCCCCGCGACTACCCGGATGACTGGGTCAGCGTTCGGGTTGACGGCGGGGCGGGCGGTAACCCGGGCGAAGCCGGTCGGCCTGGTGCGGGGGGTAAATCCAAAGGCTGCGTGGTTTACCGCACCGATGGCGCCAAACCGGGACGTCCAGGCTTGGCCGGTCAGCCGGGCGAAGTAGGCAGTGCGGGTGCGGTAACAATCAATCGGTTGTAGATGAAACTCCAGCTGCAAGCGGCAAGCTTGCAGCTGCATTTCTCAAAACATCGGGCGTGCGGCCGCAATGGCTACCAGCACCACTCCCACTATCAAGTTACACCCCACCAAGCGCCGAATCTTGCCCATCACCGCCGCACCGGCCGCCCACTCCTGAGCCTCAACTGCCCGGCGTAACTCCGGCACCTGCAATGACTGAACCCGAATAAACAACGCCACCATCACAATGTACAAACCCATCATCACCTGTACATAGCGTGGCGCGGTTTCAAAACCGCTAAACCGCATCTGTAACAGACCCACACCGCTTATCGGCAAAATGACCACTGCCACCCACACCCACACAAAAAAACGCTGAAACACTTCTGCCCACAGCTTCAGCCGTGCAGGCCCCTCAAGGGCCGCTACAGCAGCAGGGCGCAGGATCATCCAGGCGAAAAACATGCCGCCCACCCATAGCATGGCGGCCAATAAATGAAGGCTGTAGGCGAGGGCAAAGGCTGTCATTGGGGTACTCCGTTCGGCGCAGGATGAATTAGCGGGGTATGATAGCGGCCATTCGAACCACTGAAAATTTATCCAGCGTTTCTTGCGCCCGAAGAACCATGATTAGTACCGAACTCAAATCCCAGATCCAGGGCGCATACTCGCGTTTTCTCGAAGCCAAGAGCCTCAAACCGCGCTATGGCCAGCGTTTGATGATCGCCGAAGTGGCCAAAGTGCTGGGCGACATCGACACCGATGATGAAGGCCACCGCAGTGGTGACCCGGCCGTGGTTGCAGTAGAGGCCGGCACCGGCACGGGTAAAACCGTTGCTTATAGTCTGGCGGCCATTCCCACGGCCAAAGCAGCGGGCAAGCGTCTGGTGATCGCCACGGCGACTGTCGCGCTGCAAGAGCAAATTGTCTACAAAGACCTCCCCGACTTGATGCGTAACAGCGGGCTGAATTTCAGCTTCGCGCTGGCCAAGGGGCGCGGGCGCTATATGTGCCTGTCCAAACTCGACATGCTGCTGCAAGAAGGTCACGCACAGACCGCAACGGCGCAGTTGTTTGAAGAAGAAGGCTTCAAGATTGAAGTCGATGAAGCCAGCCAAAAGCTGTTTACCAGCATGATCGAAAAGCTCGCCGGCAATAAGTGGGATGGCGACCGTGACAGCTGGCCCCAAGCCCTGGAAGACCAGGACTGGGCGCGCCTGACCACTGATCACAGTCAGTGCACCAACCGTCATTGCCCCAACTTCGGTCAGTGCGCCTTTTACAAGGCGCGCGAAGGCATGAGCAAGGTGGATGTGATCGTCACCAACCACGACATGGTGCTGGCCGATCTGGCGCTGGGCGGCGGCGCGGTGCTGCCCGACCCACGGGACACGCTGTATGTGTTCGATGAAGGCCATCATTTGCCTGACAAGGCCATCGGACATTTCGCTCATTACACCCGCTTGCGCTCAACGGCCGACTGGTTGGAGCAAACCGCCAAAAACCTGACCAAACTGCTGGCTCAACACCCGTTGCCGGGTGATTTGGGGCGTTTGCTTGAGCAGGTGCCGGAGCTGGCGAAAGAGATCAAGGGCCAGCAACAGTTCATGTTTAGCGCCTGCGAGCAAATCGCCGACTTCAAGACCGGTGACGAGCCCGAGGGCCGTGAGCGTCCGCGCCACCGTTTCGTTGGGGGGCTCATTCCTGATCACTTGCGTGAAATGGGCATCGAACTTAAAAAAGGCTTTTCGCGCCTTACCGATCTGTTCACTCGTCTGACCGAGATTCTCAAGGACGGCATGGATGGTGAGGTCAATATTGGTATCACCAGCAATCAGGCCGAAGAGTGGTACCCGCTGTTCGGCAGTCTGTTGTCCCGTGCTCAGGGCAATTGGGAACTGTGGACGGCTTTCACCACCGAAGATCCTGAAGACAGCCCTCCCATGGCACGCTGGCTAACGCTGGCCGAGAGCGGCTCGCTGTTTGATATAGAGGTGAATGCCAGCCCGATTCTTGCCGCCGAAATGCTTCGCCGCAACCTGTGGAACGTCGCCTACGGCGCGCTGGTGACGTCGGCGACATTGACTGCGCTGGGCACATTTGACCGTTTTCGCATGCGCGCCGGGCTGCCCAAAGCCGCGGTCACGGCGGTGGTGCCAAGCCCGTTTCATCACGCAGATGCCGGAGTCTTGCGCGTACCTGACCTCAAAGCCGACCCGCGCGATGCCGTGGCACATACGGCGGCAATCATTCGTGACTTGCCCGGCCTGGTTGAGGGCTCGCGGGGCACGCTGGTGCTGTTCTCCTCGCGCAAACAAATGCAGGACGTCTTCGACGGCCTGGAGCGCGACTGGCGCAAACAAGTGTTCATTCAAGGCAACCTGTCAAAACAGGAAACCCTTAACAAGCACAAGGCGCGAGTGGACGGCGGCGATTCCAGCGTGTTGTTCGGGCTGGCCAGTTTTGCCGAAGGGGTGGATTTGCCCGGCGCGTACTGCGAACACGTGGTCATCGCCAAAATTCCGTTCTCGGTGCCTGATGACCCCGTCGAAGCCGCTTTGGCTGAGTGGATCGAAGCCCGGGGCGGTAACCCGTTCATGGAAATTTCGGTGCCTGATGCCTCGCTCAAATTGGTACAGGCGTGTGGTCGTTTACTGCGTACTGAGCAGGACCGCGGCACCATCACCTTGCTGGATCGTCGGCTGGTGACTCAGCGCTATGGCAAAGCAATCCTCAATGCCCTGCCGCCTTTTCGTCGTGAAATTTCATAAGTGCAGGCCGGCTCAATGGCCGGCTTTGCTGTCGTCTATGCTGTGACATTCGAAACCTCACAGGCCGACTTTCGGCCGTTAGGGAGAACCTGATCCATATGATTCGCCGCTCGCTCTCTGCTGTTTTTGCGCTGCTGGTCACGACGCCGCTGTTGGCAGCGCCTACCAGTCAACAAACCCTGTTCAATTTCGTTCGCCCTGCCGATGTGGTGCAGGTGGCGACCGAAGATGCGACCTTGCCGCAATACAATGCGGAGCAAACGGCCGAAGGCGAAGTGCTGCGCCGCGTGACGTTCAGTCCGGCAGACGCGCCCAACTTGCGGTTATCCCCGCAGACCGGAGTCTGGGACTGGTCGCAGTCGGGCATGATGACTCTGCGTATCCAGAATGCGATGAACTGGGCTCTGACCCTCGATATCACCGTCAAGAGTTCGGACGGCAAGACCCTCACCAGTCGTGTCGATTTGCCCCCAGGTCCTGCGCAAACACTGCTGCTGCCATTGCAGGCCAATACGCCGCATAGCCAGGGAATGCGTGCAGGCCCGCCGATGCCAATGACCCTCGACGGGCAGCGTATTCTGCTGGCCAGCAGCCAGGGCCAGATTGATCGCAGCCAAGTGGCTTCAGTGACGTTGTCGATCCCGCAACCCAAAGCCGCGCAAAGCATCTTGCTGGAGCGCTTCGGTGTTCAGGACGGCGAGGGTGTCATCCAGTCGGTCTACGGCTCAATTGTCGATGGTTACGGCCAGTCGACCCGGGCCAAGTGGCCGGAGCGTGTGGCCAATGACGAACAACTCAAAGCCGCTGCCGCCAAAGAACAGCAGCAACTCAAGGGATGGTTGGCCAACCGTACCGATGTTGATAAATACGGCGGCTGGCTGAAAGGTCCGGCGTTTGAGGCCACCGGTTTCTTCCACACTGAAAAGCGCAATGGTCGCTGGAATCTGGTGACGCCTGAGGGGCACCCGTTTTTCTCGCTGGGGCTTAATGCGGTTACCGCCAACGACAGTCAGACGTACATCGCTGGCCGCGAGTGGATGTTTACTGACCTGCCCAAAGGCGATGCACCGCTGGCGGGTTATTACGGTTCTTCGAACAACAACAACGGCAACGGTGCCTCGCAGGGCCGTGGGTTCAACGCCGGTCGCTGGTACAACTTCTATGGGGCCAACCTGCAACGTATTTACGGTGAGCCCTGCGTAGCCGGCAAAACACAGCCCGGCGCAGAACCTGTTATTCCGTGTGCGCCTGAAGCGTTTGATGCCAAGCGCTGGCAAACCCATACCCTGGATCGCTTGCAGGCCTGGGGCTTTAACACCATCGGTAACTGGAGTGACCCGGCACTGGGCCTCAACGACCGCGTGCCTTATACCTTGCCGCTGTCGATTGTTGGCGATTATGCCAGCATCAGTACCGGCACCGACTGGTGGGGTGGCATGCCTGACCCGTTCGACCCGCGTTTTGCCATGGCCACAGAGCGTGCGGTGGCCATTGCTGCCCGCGATCACCGTGATGACCCGTGGCTGATTGGCTACTTTGCCGATAACGAACTGGCGTGGGCTGGCCCCGGAGCTGATCCAAAGTCGCGTTATGCCCTCGCTTTCGGCACCTTGCGCTTGACCACTGATGTGCCTGCCAAGCGAGCGTTCCTCAAGCAGTTGCGTGACAAGTATCGTAACCAGCAAGGCCTGTCAAAAGCCTGGGGCGTTGATATCCCTGCCTGGGAATTGATGGAAGACCCGGGTTTCGAGGCCCCCATGCCCAATCCCGAACATCCGGAAATCGAGGCGGACTATCAGTATTTCCAAAAGGTCTTCGCCGATACGTATTTCAAAACCATCTCGGACTCTCTGAAATGGCATGCGCCCAATCATTTGCTGCTCGGCGGGAGGTTTTCGGTCAGTACTCCGGAAGCAGTGGCTTCGTGCGCTCAGTACTGCGATGTGTTGAGTTTCAACTTTTATACCCTGCAACCTCAGGACGGCTATGACTTCGCCAAACTGCGCGAATTGAACAAGCCGGTAATGATTACCGAGTTCAACTTCGGCTCGCGTGACCGTGGCCCGTTCTGGGGGGGTGTAACAGAGGTCGCCAACGAAGAGGCCCGTGGGCCTGCGTACGCGAAATTCATCAAACAGGCCGTGGCCGACCCTTCGATTGTCGGTGTGCACTGGTTCCAGTATTTGGACCAGCCTGTGACAGGCCGCCTGCTTGATGGCGAGAACGGTCACTTTGGCATGATCGGCATCACTGACCTGCCCTTTACCGGCTTTGTTGAAAGTGTTCGCAAAACCAACCTTCAAGCCCTCGACCAATTGGGCGATGAAGCCGCCAAGGCGCAAGTGGATGCCGAACACGCAGTCAAAGCCGCTCGCCAAACGCCGCAGGAAGGTAATGGCGAACGCTCTGGCACAGGGCATGCGGGCGGTCACTCGGGTAAAGGCCACTGATCATCTGAACCGGATGAGTGGCGATGCATTTCGTCGCTCATCAAGGGTTAGCTTCTTTATTAATTCCATTTAAAAACTAAGGTCATCCGTTCCAACTGAATGGAGTCTTCGAGATGGAAGCTAAAGGAAGATGTGCAAGTGGGTTCGAAGCCGTTCAGCAGGCGTTTGAGTCAATCTTCGACGACCCGCAGGAGCGTGGGGCAGGACTGTGTGTGCAGGTCGGCGGCGAAACAGTGGTCGATTTGTGGGCGGGTGTGGCGGATCTGGAGGGTCAAAAACCTTGGGGTCGCGACACACTGGTTAATACGTATTGCGCCATAAAACCGTTTACGGCAGTGGCTGCCTTGATGCTGGTGGAAGAGGGCAAGCTGGAGCTGGACGCCCCAATTGCCCGCTACTGGCCAGAGTTCGCTCAAGGCGGCAAAGAGCGCATCACCTTGCGGCAGGTGATGTCACACACCTCGGGCATTCCCGCCCTGCGGCTGCCGAATCGCACGCCCATCATGTTTGAGTGGGATGACATGGTGGAAATAATGGCGGCCGAACCTGTGTGGTGGCAGCCAGGGACTGATCTGGGCTATGGCGCCCTGACCTATGGCTGGATTATCGGTGAGCTGATTCGGCGGGTGGATGGGCGGGACCCTTGTACGTTTATCGCAGAAAACATCTCACAGCCTTATGAGCTGGAAGTGCACATGGGGGTGGCTGACGAGCATTTTCATCGTATTGCACATTTCGATCGCGCCGAAGGACGAGTCGGTGATCAATATGCACTTGATCTGCGCGAGGTCATTGTCAATGAACCCGAGCACGTGGCCACGCTTGCCTTTACCAATCCGGGGATTGGTCCAAAAGTCACTCACGATCCTCAATGGTGGCGTTATCGCCAGCCTGGCGTGAATGGGCACGGTACGGCCCATGGCCTGGCGGGTTTCTACAGTGCGCTGTTGGCCGGTCAATTGATCGGATCGGAGTTACTGAGTGAATTCACCCGCGAACACAGCAACAGCATGGACCGCACGCTCTTGAGACCTATGCGCTATGGCCTGGGCTGCATGAAGGAGCAGCCAGCCGACCCCGCAGCGTCTAACTGCATGGGCCCCAATACGTTTGGCCATGTAGGGCTGGGTGGCCCTGTCAGCTTCGCTGATCCGGAACGCGACGTGACCTTCGGGTTTGTCACTACGACGATGGGCAGCCACGTCTTGATGGACCCACGGGCCAGAGAGCTGGCAACCCGGGTTTACGCCGCACTCTGAGCTTCACTTTTCAGAACCCTCTTTCGTTTGGAGAGGGTTCTGAAGAACCGCGATTGATCCCGCATAACCCTCGCCATTTTCACAAAAAATCCACTCCGCCGCTGATACGGTCGTGGAAGTCTGCCTAACGCACAAAATTTGTGCGGTTGAGACCTTTGCTCTGTTTCAAAATTTGACCGGGGCTGGAACAATGCACGCCATTGACAGCCATGCTTGATCCAGGAGGTAGGTGGTGCAGATTCAAGGTTTTCACGACCTTCAGTTTGAAACAGTTCGCGAGGCATTTGCTGATCTGTTTAATGATCCGCAAGAGCGCGGTGCTGCCTTGTGTGTCCAGATAGCCGGTGAAACAGTGCTGGACGTGTGGGCGGGGACTGCCGACAAAGACGGTCATCAACCCTGGCACACCGACACCATTGCCAATCTGTTTTCGTGCACCAAACCTTTTACGGCAGTCACGGCGCTGCAATTGGTCGAAGAAGGCAAACTGGAGCTGGATGTACCCGTTGCCCGTTACTGGCCCGAATTTGCGGCATCCGGTAAGCAGGCCATCACGCTGCGCCAGTTGCTGAGCCATCGGGCCGGTTTGCCGGCGATACGCCAAATGCTGCCACGCGAAGCTTTGTATGACTGGCAGACCATGGTAGATGCGCTAGCCGCCGAAGAACCCTGGTGGACGCCGGGTGAGGGCCACGGTTATGCCGCGATTACCTATGGCTGGTTGCTGGGCGAGTTGATTCGGCGCGCGGACGGTCGCAGTGCTGGCCAGTCGATCGTTGCCCGCACGGCCAAGCCGTTGGGGCTGGATTTCCATGTGGGGCTGGCAGACGACGAGTTTTACCGGGTCGCCCATGTTGCCCGCAGCAAGGGCAATGAGGGGGATGAGGTGTCGAAACGTATGTTGATGACGATGATGCGCGAGCCAAATTCCATGACTACGCGAGCATTTGCCAATCCACCTTCTATCATGACCAGCACCAATACGCCGGAGTGGCGCCGTATGGAGCAACCCGCGGCTAATGGTCATGGCAATGCCCGCAGCTTGGCCGGCTTTTATAGCGGTTTGCTTGATGGCCGTTTGCTTGAAGCCGAAATGCTGGAGCAACTGACCCGCGAACACAGCATTGGCGAGGATAAAACCTTGCTGACCCAGACACGATTCGGGCTGGGTTGCATGCTGGATCAACCGAATGTACCGAACGCTACGTTCGGGCTGGGGCCAAAGGCGTTTGGTCACCCCGGCGCAGGGGGGTCGATAGGATTTGCTGATCCGGAGCGAGAAGTGACATTCGGATTTGTAACTAACACCTTGGGACCTTATGTATTAATGGACCCGAGGGCGCAAAAGCTGGTCAAGGTATTGGCCGCGTGTCTGTAACGGTGTATTTGTAGTCCGTAGGTCGGATCGCTGTAGCTTTTATCCGTTTAATACGTTTTTTTAGTGGGCATATAGCCTTTTTTCATCAATTCATTGTGTGGATATTCAATGTCATCTAATAAGACCCTCGCCTTGGCACTTTGCCTGGCTATTACTGGTTGCGCACAAACTCCACAGAATAATGCCGACGGCGGCCAGAAATGGTGGCAGTTTGGCTCGTCAGAGTCGTCGACATCGACCGATAAGACAGCAGACGCCTCTGATAAAAAGGCCACACCTGCGGTGGAAAAACCTAAGGTCGCGGTCATTGCCGCACCTGCTGCTGCCACGACCTCCGCCAAAAAATGGTGGTGGCCGTTCGATAGCGACGCTAAAGAAACCCAAGCGGCGCCTATTGGCGTGATCCCGATGCCAGACCCGAAAATCACTCAGGCCTGGCTTGATGAGTACGAACCCCGTCTGCGTACTGCTATCAAAGGCACCGACCTGCAGTTGGAGCGTCGCGAAAACCTGTTAGTGGTAGTGGCCTCGGCTGACAGCTCGTTCAAGGCAACGCGCCCGGACTTGTTGATGCCGTCGATGCTTGGCCCGTTTACCCGTGTCGCCAAGGTGGTTGAAGGCGATCCTAAAACCGCCGTATTAGTGCTCGGTCATGCTGACTCAACTGGCGCCATGGCCAGCAATACCAAGCTGAGTCTGGACCGCGCCAAGTCAGTGGCGGCCATCTTTCGTATGAGTGGTTTGCAGGGTAATCGTCTGACGCTTCGTGGTATGGGTTCGGTCATGCCGCGTGCGGCGAACGACAGCAATGAAGGCCGTGCCTTGAACCGTCGCGTTGAAATCCTGATGACGCCGCAAGCCACTATGGTCGCACTGGTCAGCAAATACGCTCAGCCAGCTTTGACCGCTGAACAGTTGGCCGCCGTGCAACCAGCCGTTTCGGCTTCCGCAGCTAAAAAGGCAGCCGCTGCTCCGGCGAAAAAGGCCACCGTGGCCAAGAAAGCCGCTCCGGCTAAAAAAGCTGTTAAGCCAGCTCCCGCCAAAAAGGCAGTCGTGGCTAAAACAGCAGCGGCTAAAAAGGTAGCTACCAACGATCAAGCCAAGAACTGATTCGCTTGGCCAAGGAGCGCCTCATGACCCAAGCGCTGGCAGATATGCGCCGAGATTACACCCGAGACGGACTGGTCGAAGCGCAAGCACCCGACGAGCCTTTTGCACTGTTTCGTCAATGGTTCAGTGACGCAGTCAGCACTGAGCAAGCGCCGGTCGAAGCCAATGCCATGACACTGGCAACGGTAGATGCTCAGGGGCGCCCGCATTGTCGGGTGCTCCTGCTCAAAGGCCTGGATGAGTTGGGTTTTACCTTCTTTACCAACTACACCAGCGCGAAGGGGCAGCAATTGGCTGCTCATCCTTTTGCGGCCATGACTTTTTTCTGGCCAACCCTGGAGCGTCAGGTACGCATCGAAGGGCGGGTCGAAAAGGTTTCGTCTCAGGAGTCCGACGCCTACTACCAGGTTCGCCCTTTGGGCAGCCGGATCGGGGCGTGGGCATCACCGCAAAGTCAGGTCATTGCTGATCGCGAGGAGCTAAACGAGCTGCTCAAGGCCACGCAGGCGCGCTTTAGTGATACACAGCCCCATTGCCCTGAGCACTGGGGGGGCTACCGCCTGATCCCTGAGCGCATTGAGTTCTGGCAGGGCCGTCCGAGCCGTTTGCATGATCGACTCAACTATTTGCGTCAGGGTGCTGACTGGGGCCGCGAGCGACTGGCCCCCTGAACGCTTTGAGTAATAAGGTCTGTGCACAGGAAAAAAACCTTGCAACGGGCTACCCTTGAATGTGGCTTGCAACGACGGTTGGTGTTGATTTGGCTGTACTGGCGCTGAATGAATACCCCGTTATCCGTACTGTGCGGTGACAGGCACCCGGCTGCGGAGTTTTAATGAATCCCTGTTCTTTTGGAGTTGAACCTATGCGTAAGTCCGTACTGCTAATTGCTGCATTTTCGACCATGACGGTCTTGTTGGGCGGCTGCACCTCGAACCTGACGGGCGATTCCTATTCGCGCGATGAAGCGCGTCGTGTTCAAACCGTGCGCATGGGCACTATCGTTGCCCTGCGTCCTGTACAGATCGAGGGCACCAAAACCCCAATCGGTGCGGCAACAGGTGCCGTTATCGGTGGTGTCGGCGGCAGCGCCATTGGCGGCGGCCGTGGCAGCATTGTGACCGCAGTGATCGGTGCAGTAGCGGGTGGCCTGTTGGGCTCGGCCGCTGAGTCGGGTTTGACCAAGACCCAAGGTGTTGAAATTACCGTCCGTGAAGACGACGGCAGCACCCGTGCTTATGTGCAGCAGGTAGAGCCTAACCAAGTGTTCCGTACCGGCGAGCGCGTTCGCATCATGACCGTTGACGGTACAAGCCGCGTTACCCAGTAAGCCTTAAGGGCCGTTCAATAAAAAACCCCGACCCATTTGCATGGGTCGGGGTTTTTTATTGTGCTCAGCGTTCTGGATTCAGAGTGCTGGCTGCTTGCGACTAAAGGCTGCCGTCACGGCATAGCCGATAAGTGCGGCCAGAATGGAGCCGGTCAGGATGCCCATGCGGTCCATACCGACGTAATCGCTGCTGCCCGGTACGAATGCCAGTGAGCCTACAAACAAGCTCATGGTAAAGCCGATGCCGCAGAGAATAGCGACGCCAAACACCTGGCCCCAATTCGCGCCATTAGGTAATGCGGCCATGCCGGTTTTGATCGCAATCCAGGTAAAGCCAAATACCCCCACTGTTTTACCGATCAGCAAACCGGCGGCAATACCCAGAGGTACGTGGTGGGTGAAACTGTGCAGGTTGACACCGGTCAGCGAGACGCCCGCATTGGCGAAGGCAAATAAAGGCAAAATCGCATAGGCCACCCAAGGGTGCAACGCATGCTCAATGCCCATCAGAGGGGAGGGCTCGGAGTTTTTGGTACGCAGCGGTATGCAGAATGCCAGCGTCACACCTGCCAGCGTGGCATGCACGCCGCTTTTCAGTACGCAGACCCAGAGAATCAGGCCGATGATCATGTACGGGGCTATTTTCACCACACCCATTCGGTTCATCGCGATCAAGGCCACAAGACAGGCGGCGGCCAACATCAGCGATACACCCGACAATTCGCTGGAGTAGAACACGGCGATCACAATGATTGCGCCCAGATCATCAATGATTGCCAGCGTCATCAGAAAAAGCTTCAACGACACCGGTACGCGTTTGCCGAGCAGTGCCAACACACCCAGGGCGAAGGCGATGTCGGTGGCCATCGGAATGGCCCAGCCATCGAGTGCGTCGGGGAAGTCTTTGTTGATGAACCAGTAAATCAGTGCAGGTACGACCATCCCGCCAATGGCGGCACCGCCGGGAAGCACGACTTGTGAGGGCTTGGACAGTTGGCCTTCCAGCAATTCGCGTTTGACTTCAAGGCCGATCAGCAGGAAAAACAGGGCCATCAGGCCATCGTTGATCCACAGCAATGAGGGTTTGGCAATTTGCAGGGCGCCGATCTGAACCGCTACCGGGACATCCAGAAAGGCGGTGTAGTAGTGAGAAAGCGGCGAATTGTTGATGATCAAAGCCAGAGCCGCTGCGGCAATCAACAACAAGCCGCTGGCAGCTTCCAACTGAAAAAAACGAGTGAAAGTGCTACGCAGAGGCAAGGTGGCTCTCCATCAAATAGTTATAAGGTGCGACACCCTAACCCGACTTCTTAGCAGTTAAAACAAAAACTATATTCGTTTTTATTATAAGCAGCCGGAAGATTACCTATCGACGAAGAGCCTAGCAGTTGTGTGACAAAGTGAGACGAAAAACAGCCTGTCTACACGACGCAGAAGTCCGTATCCGCTGGCGTTCGAACGAGGTAGCGTGCGATGGAGAAACTATCGTGAAGCCAGGATTTACGATAGCTTCGCAGCCGGACGCAGCCTTTGGCAGCTGCGACCGGGTGCGAAAGTGTATTAGGCTTCGATACCCAAAATATCCCGAGCCACTGCTTCGGCAATGCGGATGCCATCAACGCCAGCCGACAGAATACCGCCGGCATAGCCTGCGCCTTCACCGGCCGGGAACAACCCTTTGACGTTGAGGCTTTGCATCGACGCATCACGGGTCATGCGCAACGGTGACGAGGTACGGGTTTCAATCCCGGTCAAAATCGCGTCATGCATTGAGAAGCCTTTGATCTGCTTCTCGAAGGCTGGCAATGCTTCGCGGATGGCTTCGATGGCAAAGTCCGGCAATGCCAGGGCCAAATCCCCCAGAGACACCCCCGGCTTGTAGGACGGCTCAACGCTGCCCAATGCGGTAGAGGGTCTACCGGCGATAAAGTCGCCGACCAACTGGGCTGGCGCTTCATAATTGCTGCCGCCCAGCACATACGCGTGAGACTCCAGGCGTTCTTGCAACTCGATACCCGCCAATGGTCCACCCGGGTAATCCTCAGGTGTAATGCCGACAACGATGCCCGAGTTAGCATTGCGTTCGTTACGTGAGTATTGGCTCATGCCGTTAGTCACAACGCGGCCCGGTTCGCTGGTAGCGGCAACCACAGTGCCGCCCGGGCACATGCAGAAGCTGTAAACCGAACGACCGTTTTTGGCGTGGTGCACCAGTTTGTAGTCGGCAGCACCGAGTTTAGGGTGACCGGCGTACTTGCCCAGGCGCGCACTATCGATCAAGGATTGCGGGTGTTCGATACGGAAGCCCACCGAGAACGGCTTGGCTTCCATATACACGCCGCGCTCGTGGAGCATGCGGAAGGTGTCACGGGCGCTGTGGCCCAGAGCCATGATCACATGCCGTGAGTTCAACTGTTCGCCATCGGCCAGGACCACACCAGTCAGTTGGCCGTTATCGATCAGCACATCAGTCACACGCTGCTGGAAGCGAACTTCGCCGCCCAGCGCTTCGATTTGCTGACGCATGTTCTCAACGACGCCGGTCAGACGGAATGTACCGATATGCGGTTTGCTGACGTAAAGAATTTCGTCAGGAGCACCGGCTTTGACGAACTCGTGCAGCACTTTGCGGCCGTGGTGTTTCGGGTCTTTGATTTGGCTGTAGAGCTTGCCGTCCGAGAACGTGCCCGCGCCGCCTTCACCAAACTGTACGTTTGATTCCGGGTTGAGGACGTTTTTACGCCACAGGCCCCAAGTATCTTTGGTGCGCTGACGCACTTCGGTGCCGCGCTCAAGAATGATCGGTTTGAAGCCCATCTGTGCCAGTAGCAGGCCAGCAAAGATACCGCACGGTCCAAAGCCTACGACAATCGGGCGTTCATTCAAGTCCTGAGGGGCCTGACCGACGACTTTGTAGCTGACATCGGGTGCTGGATTGACGTTACGGTCGTCGGCAAACTTGATCAGCAGCGGCGCTTCATCACGCACACTCAAATCAATGGTGTAGATAAAGCACAGTTCGGACGATTTTTTGCGCGCATCGTAGCTGCGCTTGAACAAGGTGAAATCGAGCAGGTCATCACTGGCGATGCCCAGGCGCTGCAGGATGGCAGGGCGCAGGTCTTCTTCGGGATGGTCGATCGGCAACTTGAGTTCGGTGATTCGTAACATGACAGTGTCCAGTATCGGGGCCGGGTAAACCCCGGCAGCCTTATGCGAACCGGCGATTATAAGCTGCTTGGCCCCTTAACAGTCAGCACTATGAGGTCACAATCGTCGGTTAGTCGTTACGGGCCCCACCGAAGTAGCCACAGCCACGCTGTACCTGACCGTTGATTCGCAGCTCTGCGCCCAGGTGCTGCACGCTCCCATTGGCGCTGTCGGTGCAGCGTTGCGGGGCGACCCACAGCTCGATACGTTGATGGTTGGCTTCGGTAGAGAGCGAGAAGCGACCCTCGCCCACTTGCTCTTCGACGTAGGGCAGCGCGAGATCGGGCTGGCCGTCACGCTTGATGATCATGCCTTTGCCGCTCGCTTGCACTTCCCATGCAGGGCCATTGCCATTGGCGTGCACGGTCAGTTGTTTGAAGTTGGGATCTTTGCAGGCGGTGTTGCTGCGTTCCAGGCGATACAACTGTTGTAACTGCACCTCGCCTTCAGTTCCGGGAGTTTTAGCCGAGGTAAAGCTGCCACGGATGTCAGCGAACAGCTTGCCTGGCAGGTTGGGCATATTGGTGGCGTCTTGAATCAGAGTGGTGTTAGTGCCGTCGCGCACCACATAGCGTTGTTGGCCGACGCAGGGTTGAAAAATAAGTTGGTCATTGGCCGACACCAGTTCGCCTTGTAGGCGGGTCAGGCCGGCGTTGCTGTCAACGGGTTTGCTGTTGAACAGTTGGCAGCCGGCAAACACGGGTAACAGGGCGAGTAAAACAAAAGGGCGGACAGCACGCATCATTAGGACTCCTGACTAGTGCCGCCACGTTACTCAGGCTGATCGGGCATCACAAGGGGGATATTTTACGACTACCCCACTTGATACGTTTGCCCCGTCTGTAAGCCCTCTACACTTTTGGCGTAAGCCAGTGCTGCCTCAGCGGCTGCTACAGGCTTGAATCCGCGGAAATACGGTGCGTATTTATCCATCGCCTCAATCAGTACAGTCGGACTCACTGAGTTGACCCGCAACCCGCGTGGTAGCTCAATTGCAGCGGCTTTTACAAAACCGTCCACTGCGGCATTAACCATGGCAGCGCTGCTTCCGGTGCGGATCGGTTCGCGATTGATCACGCCGCTGGTGAAGGTGAACGAGGCACCGTCATTGGCGAATTCACGACCAATCTGCAGCAAGTTGACCTGGCCCATTAATTTGTCCTGCAAGCCCAGCGCGAAGTCTTCTTCACCCATATCGCTCAGTGCTGCAAATTTGACGTTACCCGCGGCGCAGATCAATGCATCGAAGTGTCCGGTTTGCTCGAACAGTGCGCGAATGGAAGCACTGTTGCTGATATCAACCTGAAAATCGCCGCTTTTACGGCCGATGCGCACGATTTCGTGACGCGCTGACAGTTCGCGATCAATCGCTGAGCCCAGGGTACCGTTAGCGCCGATCAACAATATCTTCATTGCGATGTTCCTTCGATGATGAGGTGTGCGTTGAGTCTAGTAGTCGTTTTCAGCGGAAGCCCTCGTGCAGCACTCCGGTGCGCAGCAGTGCAAAAAAAACGGCCCGTGAGGGCCGTTTTTTACGGGCGTAAGGGGTTAGCCACCCAAGTAAGCGTCACGCACTTTTGGATCGTTTAGCAATTGCTCGCCTGTGCCTTGCATGACCACCCGGCCGTTTTCGAGCACGTAGGCGCGGTCAGCGATTTTCAGCGCCTGGTTAGCGTTTTGCTCCACGAGGAACACCGTCACACCTTCATCACGCAGCTGTTCGATGATGTCGAAAATCTGCTGGATGATGATGGGTGCCAGCCCCAAGGAAGGTTCGTCCAGGAGCAACAGTTTTGGTTTGCTCATCAGCGCCCGGCCAATCGCAAGCATTTGTTGCTCACCACCGGACATGGTACCGCCGCGCTGGGTAAAACGTTCTTTAAGGCGCGGGAACAAGTGCAAAACCTTATCCATTTGCTCCTGATAGTCGTGTTTCTCGGTGAAAAAACCACCCATGGCGAGGTTTTCTTCGACGGTCAGGCGAGCAAATACCCGGCGACCTTCAGGCACCACAGCGATGCTCTTGCGCATGATTTGTGCCGAGCTCAGCCCCACCAGTTCTTCGCCGAGGTAGCGAATGCTGCCGCTATGGGCTTGAGGTGAGCCGCATAAGGTCATCATCAATGTCGATTTGCCCGCGCCGTTGGCACCGATCAGTGTCACGATTTCGCCCTGGCGCACTTCGACATTGACGTTGTGTAGCGCCTGAATCTTGCCGTAGAAGGTCGAAACGTTTTCGAACTTAAGCATTTACGCTTCCCCCAAATAGGCTTTGATCACGTCCGGGTTATCGCGGATCTGCTCCGGTGTACCGTCAGCCAGCGGTTTGCCCTGATTGATCACGACGATATGGTCAGAAATGCTCATGACCAGTTTCATGTCGTGCTCGATCAGTAGCACCGTGGCGTTGTGCTCATTGCGTAATACGCTGATGAGCGCCTTCAAGTCTTCGGTTTCCTTGGGGTTCAAACCCGCGGCCGGTTCGTCGAGCATCAGGATGCGCGGGCGGGTCATCATGCAGCGGGCGATTTCCAGCCGACGTTGTTGCCCGTAGGCGAGGGTGCCCGCCGGGCGATTGGCAAACTCGGTCAAGTTGACCTTGTCCAGCCAATAGGCGGCGTACTCCATGGCCTCGCGTTCGCTCTTGCGGAACCCGGGGGTTTTGAACAGCCCGGCGAAGAAGTTAGTGTTGAGGTGGCGATGCTGAGCTATCAGCAGGTTCTCAACGGCGGTCATGTCCTTGAACAGGCGCACGTTCTGGAAGGTGCGCACCACGCCTTTTGCCGCGATTTCATGCCCGGGCAGGCCCTGGATAGGCTGATCGTCCAGCAAGATGGTACCTGCCGAGGGTTTGTAAAAACCGGTCAGGCAATTGAATACCGTGGTTTTGCCGGCGCCGTTAGGGCCGATCATGGAAACCACCTGTTTTTCCTGGACGGTCAGGGATACCCCATTCACCGCCAACAAGCCGCCAAAGCGCATGCTCAGGCCGCTGACTTTCAGAATCTCGCGGCTCATTTTCGCAGCTCCAGGTGAGGACGTTGCATGGGTAGCAGGCCTTGCGGACGCCAGATCATCATCAGCACCATCAATGCTCCGAACAGCAGCATCCGGTACTCACTGAAGTCTCGCATCAATTCGGGCAGCAGGATCATCACCACGGCGGCCAGAATCACTCCCAATTGTGAACCCATGCCACCCAATACCACGATGGCCAAAATAATCGCCGACTCGAGGAAGGTGAAAGATTCTGGCGTCACCAGGCCTTGGCGTGCGGCGAAGAAGCTGCCTGCAAAACCGGCAAAAGTGGCGCCCAGGGTGAAAGCCGACAGTTTGATGATGGTCGGATTCAAGCCCAGTGCACGGCAGGCAATTTCGTCTTCACGCAGCGCTTCCCAGGCGCGGCCGATAGGCATGCGCAGCAAGCGGTTGATCACGAACAGAACGATCAGTACCAACACCAGTGCGATCAGGTACAGGAAGATCACTTTGTTGATCGAGTTATAGGGAATGCCGAAATATTCGTGAAACGTCTGCATGCCCTCGGCGGCTGTGCGGTCGAAGCTCAGGCCGAAAAGAGTCGGTTTCGGAATGTTGCTGATGCCGTTTGGCCCGCCGGTGATGTCCGTCAGGTTACGCAGGAACAAGCGAATGATCTCGCCAAAACCCAGGGTGACGATTGCCAGGTAGTCGCCGCGTAAACGCAGTACCGGGAACCCGAGCAGGAAGCCGAAGGTAGCGGCCGTCAAGCCGGCCAATGGCAGGCAGACCCAAAAGCTGAAGCCCAAGTAGTGCGAGAGCAGCGCGTAGGTGTAAGCGCCCACCGCGTAGAAGCCCACGTAGCCGAGGTCGAGCAGGCCAGCCAAACCGACCACGATGTTAAGGCCCAGGCCCAGCATCACGTAGATCAGGATCAGGGTGGCGATGTCTACAGCGCCGCGTGATCCGTAGAACGGCCAGATCAATGCCAGGACGACCAGTGCGAGAATGATCCAGCGCTGGGTGCTGGGCAGGGTCAGGAAGTTGGTCGCTTTGCCTGGGACCTTGGGCATGTTGGGTGAGGATTTCCAGGCGGCACTCAGTTGATCGCTGAACAGCACGCGCAGGAACAATAGCAACGAGCAGATGGCGATGACGCTGAGTGTGAAGGCGCTGGTGTTGTGAACTTCGATATTGACCCCGACGATAGTCAGTTTCAGACCGAGTATCGGGTAGGCCACTGCCCAGACCAACAGGGCGCTGAACAGCGCCGATTTAAGATGCCTAGTCATACTTTTTCAATCTCCGGACGTCCCAGAATGCCGGTCGGACGAAACAGCAGTACCAATACGAGCAAGCCGAAGGCCACTACGTCTTTGTACTGGTCGCCAAAAATATCGGCACCAAAGGCTTCGGCTACACCGAGAACCAAACCACCCAACATCGCGCCGGGAATGCTGCCTATTCCGCCTAAAACCGCAGCGGTAAAGGCTTTCAGCCCTACCAGGAAGCCGGAGCCGGGGTTGATCACGCCGTATTGCACGCTGATCAGAACGGCTGCAACGGCAGCCAACGCCGCGCCAATGACAAAGGTCAGGGCAATGACGTTGTTGGTATTGATGCCCAGCAGGTTGGCCATCTTCATGTCTTCGGCGCAGGCACGGCAGGCGCGGCCCAAGCGTGAACGGGAGATAAACAGGGTCAGGCCGAGCATGGCCAGAAGCGTGACCACGAAAACGACGATTTGCATGTATGAGACAACGACTTCACTTGCACCGCCCGGGCCAAAGGTGAAACCGCCGGGAATCAGGTTAGGGATCGATTTGTCTTTTGAGTCTTGAGACAGAAGCACCATGTTTTGCAGGAAGATCGACATACCGATGGCAGAAATCAACGGGATGAGGCGATTGCTGCCCCGTAGAGGACGGTAAGCCACCCGTTCAATGCTGTAGCCATAGGCACTGGTGACCACGATGCTGGCGATAAACGCCCCGGTCAGCAGTAATGGCACGCTGTCCAGACCCATCATGGTCAGGCCGGCGATGGCAATAAACGCGATATAGGAACCAATCATGTACACCTCGCCATGGGCGAAGTTGATCATTCCAATGATGCCGTAAACCATCGTGTAGCCGATGGCGATCAGGGCATACGTGCTGCCAACGTTGAGGCCGTTAACCAGCATTTGGAAGAAGTGATAGATGTCAGGCATTACAAAGCTCCTAAAAACCTGAGACGCATTTCACTGGTGGAGTCATTTTCCGGCCTGTGTTGCATGGGATTTCACCCACTTCGGACACAGGTCATTTGCCAGCGAACCGCTGGTGACGGTTTTAAAGATTTTCAGGTGGGCGAGTCTTCGGATCACGAAAGCGCGGCCCCATGTGCGTCAAACAATGATCGGTAAAACAAAACCCACCGCTCGCGCAGTGGGCTTTGTGGTCAGATCAGCGATCAGCCCTTACTGAGGGGTTGCTTCGGTTTTAGGTTTGCCGAAGTGCCATTCGTAGACGACGAATTTGAAGTCTTTCAAATCGCCTTTGTCGTCAAAGGACAGATCGCCAGTAGGGGTTTTGAAAGTGCCAGCGTGGATAGCCTCGGCCACTTTGGCCGGGTCTTCGCTGTTGGCTGCTTTGATACCGCCAACGATGACGTCAACCGCGGAGTAAGACGGGAACACGAATGGACCGGTCGGATCTTGCTTTTTGTCTTTAAACGCCTTAACCAGCGCGGCGTTGGCAGGGTCTGTATCGAACGCTTTAGGCAGGGTTACCAGCAAGCCCTCGGACGCACCTTGGGCGATTTGCGAGATGGAGTCGTTACCCACACCTTCAGGCCCCATGAACTTGGCTTTCAGGCCTTTTTCTTGAGCCTGACGCAGAATCAAGCCTAGCTCTGGGTGGTAACCGCCGTAATACACGAAATCTACGTCAGCTTGCTTGAGTTTGGCGATCAGGGAGGCGAAGTCCTTGTCACCGGCATTGATGCCTTCAAAGACAGCAACCTTGACGCCTTTGCTTTCCAGGGTTTGTTTAACAGCCGTGGCGATGCCTTCACCGTATTGCTGTTTATCGTGTACCACCGCGACGACTTTAGGTTTTACGTGGTCAGCGATGTAGTTACCGGCAGCTGGACCTTGGGCGCTGTCCAGGCCAATGGTGCGGAACACCAATTTGTAACCACGCGAAGTGATTTCAGGAGATGTGGCAGCTGGCGTGATCATGATCACGCCTTCATCTTCGTAGATATCCGACGCAGGCTGAGTGGAGCTGGAGCACAGGTGGCCGACTACAAATTTAACGCCGTCGTTGACCACTTTGTTGGCCACTGCAACCGCTTGTTTCGGGTCGCACGCGTCGTCGTACTCTTTGGCCTCAAGCATCTTGCCATTCACGCCACCTTTGGCATTGATGTCTTCAATGGCTTGGTTGGCACCCATGAACTGCATGTCACCGTACTGGGTAACAGGGCCGGTTTTAGGGCCGGCAATACCGATCTTGATGGTGTCTGCGGCAAATGAATGGCTGGCAACCCCGGCCAGAACCATTGCGGCAAACAGTTTAGTAATGTGCTTAGTAGCCATCTCTATTGGTGCTCCACTCTATGTTGTAATTTTTATAGTCCTGGAAGCCAAGGCAGCCGGACCGGGTATTCTTCTGCGCGAATTTCCCGGTCAATCCCCCCTGCAACTGTACCGGTACAGTGTAGAGCGCCGGTTCTGCGCTTGAATAGCAGGCTGCAGGTGGAAAAAACAGGGAATGTCGCTTAAACGAAAGAAAGAGACAGAAATGCGGCGAATTTTGCTGATCATTGTTATCAGGATGTTGCCAGCTAATTCAGGCATTTCTGCGCCTTTGTGCTTTCGTCGCTCTGCGCCTTTATTCGGGTTTTTCTACCGGGTCAGCGGCGCTATCATTACGCCGATTTTTTTACCTGGTGGAACCCATGACGCAAGAACCTAGCACCCTCTATGCCAAGCTGCTTGGCGAGACTTCAACTATTGAATGGAACGCCTTACAGCCGTTCTTCGCCAAAGGGGACCTGTTGTGGGTTGAGCCGGGTCTGGACTTGATCGAAGCAGCGCAGGCCGTGACTCAGGATGATGCAGCGAAAGTCTCGGCCTGGATGGCATCTGGCCTGCTTGGGAGAATGACGGGAGAGCAGGCGCTAGACGTGCTTGAGCGCGACCCGCAGCTCTGGGCCGTGGTGGTTTCGCCTTGGGTAATGGTCCAGGAAAGGGCGCAGCAATAGGTTGGCGCACCATTGCGGTGCGTACCTGTTCGTTCATTGACGGGGCAGGAACGGGTAGGGAAGTAACCTGTTTCAGGGTAGTGGCTAATTGCCGTAGATAATCGCTACAGTCAGCGCTGCGGCGTTTGAAGCGTTACAAGCCCTCTACCGCTGGGCAGAGGGCTTGTGGCGCTGATGGTCGATTAGCCTGCGACCAGTACTCGAATGGCTTCAAGACGCAAGGCTGCTTTTTCAAGCATTGCCAGGCTTTGTTCGCGTTGTTTGCGCAAGGCAACCAGTTCGCTGTCACGTACGCTCGGGTTGACCGCTTGCAAGGCTGTCAGGCGGGCCAGTTCTTCTTCGGTGTCGGCAGCCAGGCGGCGTTTGGCTTCGGCGACGCGCTCGGCGTGACGGGGCGCGATCTTGGCTTCACCGGCGTTGATCTTCGGTGTCAGGGTGTCGCGCTGAGCCTGAATGAACTTGTTGGCGCTGGCGCGTGGAACGCTTTCCAGTTGCTCGTTCAGGGTGTCAAAGGCCACACGCGACGACAGATCATTGCCATTGGCATCCAGCAGGCAACGCAGTGCTGCTGGCGGCAAGTAACGGCCCAGTTGCAGTGACCGAGGCGCAACGACTTCGCTCACGTAGATCAGCTCAAGCAGCACAGTGCCGGGTTTCAGCGCCTTGTTTTTGATCAGCGCGACAGCCGTGTTGCCCATGGACCCAGACCTTACGAGATCCATCGCGCCTTGCACCATCGGGTGTTCCCAGGTGATGAATTGCATGTCTTCGCGGGACAGCGCCAGGTTACGGTCGTAGGTGATGGTCACCCCTTCGTCATCGCCCAGCGGGAAGCTGGCGTCGAGCATTTTCTCGCTCGGTTTGAGGATCAGGGCATTTTCCGAGTGGTCTTCGCTGTCGATACCAAAGGCGTTAAACAGCGTTTCCATGTAAATCGGCAAGGTGAATTGATCGTCTTGCTCAAGAATCGCTTCAACCAGTGCTTCGCCTTCACCCGAACCCCCGGAGTTCAACTCCAGCAGGCGGTCACGACCGGTGTGCAGCTCCTGTTCGAGGCGCTCGCGTTCAGTGCGTGCTTCATCGATCAGCGCTTGCCACTCTTCATCGTCAGCAGCTTCCAGTAATGGCAACAGCCGAGGACCGAACGTATGTTGCAGTGCGTTACCGGTCGGGCAGGTGTTGAGGAAGGCATTCAGCGCTTCGTGGTACCACTGGAACAGGCGCTGTTGCGGGCTGGTCTCAAGGTACGGCACATGCAACTCAATGACGTGCTTCTGGCCGATACGGTCCAGACGCCCAATGCGTTGCTCAAGCAAGTCAGGGTGTGACGGCAGATCGAACAATACCAGGTGGTGGGCAAACTGGAAGTTGCGACCTTCACTGCCGATTTCAGAGCAGATCAGCACTTGAGCCCCGAACTCTTCATCAGCGAAGTAGGCGGCCGCACGGTCGCGCTCAAGAATGTTCATGCCTTCGTGGAAGACGGTGGCTGGAATGCCGGAGCGCACGCGCAGGGCGTCCTCCAGATCCATGGCCGTCTCGGCGTGGGCACAAATCACCAGCACTTTGGTGCGTTTGAGCATTTTCAGGGTGTCGATCAGCCACTCAACACGCGGGTCGAAGTTCCACCAGCGTTGTTCATCAGTGGCGTCCGGCTGGGCCTGAAAGCTGACCTCGGGGTACAGCTCGGCGTGTTCGCCCAGCGGCAGCTCAAGGTATTCGTCCGGGCATGGCAGCGGATACGCATGCAGTTTGCGCTCAGGGAAGCCCTGAATCGCGGCGCGGGTGTTACGGAACAGGACGCGGCCGGTGCCGTGACGGTCGAGCAGCTCGCGAACCAGGCGGGCGCTGGCCTCGCTGTCACCTTCGTTGACGGCTGCCAGCAAGGCATCGCCCTGAGCGCCGAGGAAATTGTGAATGGTGTCGTGAGCCTGTGGCGAAAGACGGCCTTTATCCAACAGTTCTTGTACGGCTTGAGCGACCGGGCGATAGTTTTCGCTCTCGGCGCGGAAGGCGGCCAAATCGTGAAAACGATTGGGGTCAAGCAGGCGCAGACGGGCGAAGTGGCTGTCCTGACCCAGTTGTTCCGGTGTTGCGGTCAGCAGCAGCACGCCCGGGATGACGCCGGCGAGTTGCTCCACCAGACCGTATTCAGGGCTGACTTGATCTTCGTGCCACACTAGGTGGTGAGCCTCATCGACCACCAACAGGTCCCAGTCGGCATCAAAGAGGGCGGCCTGCGCTTTAGGATCGTCAACCAGCCATTCAAGAGCGACCAAGGCCAGTTGGCAGTCTTCAAACGGATTGCTGGCGTCGCTTTCAATGAAACGTTCTTCATCAAACAGCGCAACTTCAAGGTTGAAGCGACGGCGCATCTCGACCAGCCATTGATGCTGGAGGTTTTCCGGGACGACGATCAGTACACGGTTGGCGCGGCCACTGAGCAGTTGGCGATGAATCACCAGACCGGCTTCAATGGTTTTACCCAGGCCTACTTCATCCGCCAGCAATACGCGTGGAGCGATTCGGTCGGCCACTTCGCGGGCAATGTGCAATTGATGCGCGATAGGCTGCGCACGTACGCCACCCAGGCCCCACAACGGCGATTGCAGTTGGCGGCTGGTGTGCTCCAGGGTGTGATAACGCAGTGAGAACCAGGATAGCGGGTCGATCTGACCTGCGAACAGGCGGTCGCTGGCCAGGCGGAACTGGATAAAGTTAGACAGCTGCGTTTCTGGCAGGGTGACCGGCTCGTTTTGCTCGTTGAGCCCGTGATAGACCATCAAGCCGTCGACATCTTCGACTTCGCGCACGGTCATTTTCCAGCCTTCGAAGTGGATGATGGTGTCACCCGGCGAAAAACGAACCCGCGTCAGCGGTGCGTTGCGCAGCGAATATTGGCGGGTTTCGCCAGTGGCCGGATAGAGCACGGTCAACAAGCGACCGTCCTGTGCCAGAACGGTGCCTAAACCTAGCTCTGCTTCGCTGTCACTAATCCAGCGTTGCCCCGGTTGATACTGCTGCGCCATGCTGCCTGACTCCCGCTTTGAAAAAGCCGAGTATATTAACGCAGCAGGGGCCTCAGTCCAAAGGTCTCTCACAAAAAGCTGATCAGCAACCGAATGAGTATTCGATAAGCGGTTAAGGAGAACACCTGCATGCTGCCACCGATCTTGCCTTTGAGCGTTGTACCCGTGACGTCGCAACAGGATCCGGTGCGCCCGCGGCCGGACATTCCACCCGTAGTGCCTGCCCAGCCTTCGTCGGCAGACAGCACGATCAACCTGAGTGAGGGCGACCGTGAGCGGGCCGCGTTGTTGCTGCGTGAAGAACAGCAGCGTCAACACGACAAGCGCCGCGGTGAAGCTGAGGCCTCGTTGCCGCACGACGAGTCGGGCGAAGAAAGCGATGTGGTTGATCTGCCTGCTGTAGATGGGTTGCAGCGTCAGGGCGTGTGGGTGGATATCAAAGTCTGAGCTGTTTTTACTGGTCATGGGGATGAGGCCGTCGCATTATTGGCCCATAACACACACAGACAGTGACCTTATAGCGCCATGAGCCAAGACAACACGCTGGTCGACTTGGGTGCCGAGCGCGCCAAGCGAGTGCATGACCTCAAAGAAAAGAAGTTGAACGAAGTACGCTTGGCTTTCGAGCAGGCGATGCCTTTGTCAGCCGTCAAGAAAAAGCCCAAGAAAAAATCCAAAAAGCGCTGAAGTCCGGCGATTTAGATGATCTGTGTCAACCCTCCCGTTTAAGTGACTCCGATCGTGGATCATTATTGATCCCGGTCAAGGTCTGCACCTGCGTGTGTGGTTAATCTAGCTTCAACACACAGACAGACACGCAGGAGGCCGTCATGTTTCTCGATAACGTTGTTATCGCCGGGGTACTTACGGTGGGACTCATGATGGTGTTTTTTGCGGGTCTGGGCATTTTTATCTGGAAGGACTCTCGCAAGCGCAAGTAGCGCGAGTTTTTTTGGGGTATGAGCACGCAAGGCATTTTGGGCGACTTCGGTCGCCTATTTTTTTGCCCGAAGAACACTACCCATGATCACCATGCAGGGGAGGGCGGCGCAGCTCACCCTCACCCCAGCCCTCTCCCAGCGGGAGAGGGCTGGGGTGAGGATTCTTTGGCATAAAAAAAGGCACGACCCTGAGGGGCGTGCCTTCTCATGTTGCCAGGCGGTTATCAGGCGAGTGCTTTGGAAGCCAGCCAGAACAGCGCTGCAGACAGTGCAATGGTAGCGGGTAACGTCAGTACCCACGCCATCAGGATGGTCTTGATCGTACCGCCTTGCAGGCCGCTTTTATTCGCGACCATCGTACCCGCTACACCCGACGACAAAATGTGCGTCGTCGATACTGGCAGCGAGTAGACGTTAGCCAGGCCAATGGCAAGGGTGGTAGTGATTTGCGCCGACATGCCTTGGGCATAGGTCATGCCCTGCTTGCCGATTTTCTCACCGATGGTTTTAACCACACGTCTCCAGCCGACCATGGTGCCCAGGCCCAATGCCAGCGCAACCGCCAGAATCACCCAGAACGGGGCGTATTCCGTGGTGGCCGTCAGGTCTTTGCGTAGTTTTTCGAGGTCCGCTTTCTCGCGGTTATCAAGCACTGGCAATTTGCTGACTTTCTTGGCGGTGTCGTCCAGGCACAGCAGGTAGCGACGAATTTCGATGCGCTTTTCAGCCGGGATCGAGTGATAGTCAGCCACGCCTTTCAATGAACCCAGCAACGCCGCAATGGTCGGCTCGGTTTGCTGCGGGTTGCAGCTGAACTGCTCTGGCAAGTCGCCTTTAGCACTTTTGCCCAGTGCCAGGAATTCACTCAGGGTGGCGTTGTTGCGCTGGTAGAACTGGCTCAGATGCAAGGTGGCATCGCGAGTTCGCTCAATTTGATAGGTCGTACTGTTGAGGTCCAACACAAAGACACTCGGGACGATACCAATCAATACCAGCATGATCAGGCCAATGCCTTTCTGACCATCGTTGGAGCCGTGAACAAAGCTTACGGTCATGGCGCTGATCACCAGCACCAGACGGTTCCAGAAAGGTGGATGCTTTTTGTCATCCATCTTGCGGCGCTGTTCCGGGGTCTTGTGCATCTTGGAATTAGGACGCCACCACTTCAGGCCGATCAACAGCAGAGCTGCAATCAGAAAACCGGCGAGTGGCGAGAAGACCAGCGAGGCGCCAATGTCGATCGCCTTCTGCCAGTTCACGCCTTCACTCACAGGAATACCCGTGATCAAGGCATTGGCCAGGCCTACACCGAGGATCGAACCGATCAAGGTGTGGGAGCTCGACGCTGGAATCCCGAAATACCAGGTGCCCAGGTTCCAGGTAATGGCAGCAGCGAGCAGCGAGAACACCATAGCCAGGCCGTGTCCGGTATTCACATTCACCAGAAGCTCAACGGGCAGCAGGTGGACGATGGCATAAGCCACGCCTACACCGCCCAGCAGAACGCCGAGAAAGTTGAACACACCGGAGAAGAACACCGCCAGATGAGGCGGCATGGCTTTGGTGTAGATGACGGTCGCTACCGCATTCGCGGTGTCATGAAAGCCATTAATGAACTCAAACGCGAGAACAAAGGCTAGGGCGAAGAAGAGGCTGACAAGAACCCAGGCATCCAATGCGCTTAGTAAATCGATCATGAAGGTTTTCTGACACGGACATAAAGGGGGCGGAATTATGCCAGAAAACCCCGTGAATCAATGCACTAGCTGCTGGTTGGTAACATCTATAAATGAAAAATCTTGTAAGACACAGCGGGTTTTGAAAACAGAAAAAGCGCTACAAGCCCCTGAAAACAAAGGCTATAAGCGATCACGAATGAGTGGCTAACGCTTCTGGTTGAGTCTGATTCTGCTGTATGAAATATCTCATATCAGACGTTCGGCTGGGGTAGGTTCCAGCTTCAACGCAGCAAACGGACACATTCGTGATCATAAACGCAGGGCATCGAGCAAGGCTCGGGGAGCTCAATCCGAGGCTCACGATTCCTCGGATTTGAGCTCTTTTTCAATTTTTTGGATTTCCTGGCTGAAAGCCTGATCGAGCAGGCTGGCGCGTTTTTTCCAGGGTTTGCGCTCGGGCTCAGGTTGCGCGGCGTAGGTCGTTATTTCGCCGCCGTAGACTTCCTTGTAACGTTGTTCCTGACGCTCAAGTTCTGCGCGCAGTTCGTCTTTCGTCGTCACAGTGTTACCTAATTGAGTAGTGGTTAAATGGATTAGACCATCGTGTATTAGAGCCGGGAAGATGAGTTAATTAAACTCGTCTTTAGAAACTACCTGCCAGCAACTTTAGCGGCAAACATCGTGTCCATTCCTACGGTATCAATTAACAGTGGCACCGTGCGCAGGGGACACTTTAATGTTCCACCCGCGGGGGCAAGAAGCTCGGGAGTAGATTGGATCCAATCCGTATCAGTGTGCCTGAGCTCTTGCACTCATGATGCTGCTGGCCATAAAGGCTCAAGGGATGGCGCTACTATCGCTGAATAACTTCGTTTACGTCAACTTCCAGATGATCGACGTGTAACAGAAGCGGCACGATTAACTAAGCGCTTCGCCATCCGGTTAATAATGGGCGAGCCAGTGAAGTATACGCGGATATTAGTGTCTTCCCTGAACGGATTTAAAACGCGCGCTTAATAAAAGAGAGTTTCGACTGAGCTTCTCGTCTGTATGTAAGTGTTCAATACCCGGAGGGAGCGACATACAGATGGCGGCAGGAAAGCAGATTGCGATTATCGGACGAAGGTTCGATAATCGCCCAACTTAGCGTGCGCCCTACAGGTTTTTGGCTCAAGCAAGCCTGTCATTGCAACCAATAGTCAACGCAGGGGTTAGGAATGAATGATCAAATGCGCACGTCCACTTCCTCTATCGCTCCGCCTATCGTGGCGTCTCCTGCAAAGCGAATCCAGGCGTTCACCGGTGACCCTGATTTTATGGCGTCGTTGGCACGTGGCCTGGCTGTGGTGCAAGCCTTTCAAGAGCGCAAACGGCATTTGACGATTGCGCAGATCAGCCACCGTACCGAGATTCCGCGAGCTGCGGTACGTCGATGCTTATACACGCTGATCAAGTTGGGTTATGCCACAACGGACGGTCGTACCTATTCCTTGTTGCCCAAAGTGTTGACGCTAGGTCATGCCTACTTGTCATCAACACCGCTGGCGGTTTCAGCCCAGCCCTATCTGGACCGCATGAGCGAGCAGTTGCACGAGGCGTGCAACATGGCGACCCTTGAGGGTGACGACATCTTGTACATCGCCCGTTCGGCGACTACGCAACGTTTGATCTCAGTAGACCTTTCAGTGGGCGGGCGCCTACCGGCCTATTGCACCTCCATGGGCCGAATATTGCTGGCCGCGCTGGACGATGTAACGCTGCATGAATATTTGGCCAATGGTGAATTTCAGGCTAAAACCAGTCGCACCGTTCACACGCCCCAGGCGCTGCTTGAATGCTTGCAGAAAGTGCGAGAGCAGGGCTGGTGCATTGTCGATCAAGAGCTGGAGCAGGGGCTGCGTTCTATTGCCGTGCCGGTCTACGACGCTTCGGGGCAGGTTCTGGCCGCGTTGAACGTCAGCACCCATGCCGGACGGGTAACACGTACGGAGCTTGAACAGCGCTTTCTGCCCATCATGCTCAGCTCTAGCCGTGAATTGAGTGCCCAGCTGTTCACCTAAGGTGCAGCGAACACATTCCTCCCCCCCCCCCCATTCCATTAGCCAGCACACTAACTATGTGTTCGATAAACGAACACATAGTCGATTATCGGATTGTTTTGGCCCGTGACGGCGGCTTAACCTGCTGAGCATACGGTGTCGCCTCGGCGCGCCTTTCTCTACTGCAAGTGGCCAACAAGAAACGGGAGCTACCCCTCATGGCAGACATCATTTCACTGCACGACGCCGTGAAACAATTTGTGGGCGATGGCGATACCGTTGCCCTCGAAGGTTTTACCCATTTGATTCCGACTGCTGCAGGTCATGAAATCATTCGTCAGGGCAAGAAAGACCTTACTCTGGTACGCATGACGCCTGACCTGATTTACGACCAGTTGATCGGTGCCGGGTGTGCGCGCAAATTGATTTTTTCATGGGGGGGCAATCCTGGCGTGGGTTCATTGCACCGTTTGCGCGATGCCGTCGAAAAACAGTGGCCGCAGCCATTGGAAATTGAAGAACACAGCCACGCCGATCTGGCCAATGCCTACGTGGCAGGGGCTTCGGGCTTACCATTCGCCGTGCTGCGAGCCTATGCCGGTTCAGACCTGCCCAAAGTTAACCCGCTGATCAAAACCGTCACTTGCCCGTTCACAGGCGAAGTGCTGGCAGCGGTGCCGTCGGTGCGCCCGGACGTTACGGTCATTCATGCACAAAAGGCTGACCGCAAAGGCAATGTGCTGTTGTGGGGGATTTTGGGCGTTCAGAAAGAAGCCGCACTGGCTGCCAAACGCTGCATCGTGACCGTTGAAGAAATCGTCGACGATCTGCAAGCGCCCATGAACGCCTGCGTGTTGCCGACCTGGGCCTTGAGCGCAGTGTGCCATGTGCCTGGCGGCGCCCATCCGTCCTATGCCCACGGCTACACCGAGCGTGATAACCGCTTTTACCAGGCGTGGGACCCAATTGCCCGTGACCGCGAAACGTTTACCGCGTGGATTAACGAGTTCATTCGTGGCACTGCCAATTTCAGCGAATTCCAAGCCAAATTGGCGCGCGCTTCGGAGGCAAAATAATGACGTACTCCACCAATGAAATGATGACCGTTGCTGCTGCTCGTCGCCTGAAAAACGGCTCGGTCTGCTTTGTCGGCATCGGTCTACCTTCCAAAGCCGCTAATCTGGCGCGTCTGACCTCGTCGCCTGACGTGGTGCTGATTTATGAATCTGGCCCGATTGGCGCCAAACCGAACGTGCTGCCGCTGTCGATTGGCGATGGGGAGCTGGCTGAAACGGCAGACACTGTTGTCTCCACTAGTGAGATTTTTCGCTATTGGCTGCAAGGCGGCCGCGTTGACGTAGGCTTTTTGGGCGCGGCTCAAGTCGACCGCTTTGGCAATATCAACACCACCGTAGTAGGTGATTATCACCAGCCAAAAGTTCGCCTGCCGGGGGCCGGTGGAGCGCCGGAGATCGCCGGCTCAGCGAAAAGCGTGCTGATTATCCTCAAGCAGTCGGCGCGCTCGTTTGTTGAGCGTCTGGACTTCATTACTTCTGTGGGGCATGGCGAGGGCGGTGATTCACGCAAGCGTCTGGGCCTACCGGGCGCTGGGCCAGTGGGCATCATTACTGACCTGTGCATCATGGAGCCGGAAGCCCAAACCCACGAATTTGTAGTGACTGCCCTGCACCCAGGCGTGACCCGCGAGCAGGTAATTGGCGCGACGGGTTGGGCTATTCGTTTTGCCGATAACGTTGAGCAGACCCCTGTGCCTACCGAAGTGGAGCTTAAAGCCCTGCGTGATCTGGAAGCACGTACTGCCCTGGCCCACGGCCAAACGCCAGGAGAAGCGTGATGCGCGAGGTCTTTATTTGCGACGCAATTCGCACCCCTATTGGGCGTTTTGGCGGTGGTTTGGCAACGGTGCGTGCTGATGATCTGGCCGCCATACCGATCAAGGCGCTGATGGAGCGCAACCCTAGCGTGCAGTGGGCTGAAGTCGACGAGGTGTTCTTCGGTTGTGCCAATCAGGCCGGTGAAGACAATCGCAATGTGGCGCGCATGGCCGCCTTGCTGGCCGGTCTGCCGGAGACAATTCCTGGGGTGACCCTCAACCGCTTGTGCGCTTCAGGCATGGATGCCATTGGCACGGCTTTCCGGGCCATTGCCAGCGGCGAGATGGAGCTGGCGATTGCTGGCGGTGTCGAGTCCATGTCTCGCGCACCCTTCGTCATGGGCAAGGCGGATGCAGCGTTTTCGCGCAAAATGAAGCTGGAAGACACCACGATTGGCTGGCGCTTCATCAACCCGTTGATGAAAGCTCAATACGGCGTGGATGCCATGCCACAGACGGCTGATAACGTGGCCGACGACTACGGTATCTCACGCGCCGATCAGGATGCGTTTGCCTTGCGCAGCCAGCAGCGCACTGCGGCAGCCCAGGCAGCAGGCTACTTCGCGGAGGAAATCGTGCCGGTACGCATCGCCCATAAAAAAGGCGAGACCGTGGTTGAGCACGATGAGCACCCCCGTGCCGACACGACTCTGGCAACACTCAGCAAGCTCAAGCCGGTAAACGGCCCGGATAAAACCGTCACCGCGGGCAACGCTTCGGGTGTCAATGATGGCGCGGCAGCCTTGATTCTGGCTTCCGCCGAGGCGGTTAAACGTCACGGCCTGACGGCTCGGGCGCGTGTGCTGGGCATGGCCAGTGCCGGCGTCGCACCTCGGGTCATGGGTATCGGCCCGGTGCCTGCGGTGCGCAAGCTGGTTGAGCGCCTGGGTGTGGCCGTCAGTGACTTTGACGTGATCGAACTCAATGAAGCCTTTGCCAGCCAAGGGCTTGCAGTGTTGCGCGAGCTGGGGCTGGCAGACGATGCGCCGCAGGTTAATCCCAATGGCGGGGCGATTGCCTTGGGTCATCCATTGGGGATGAGCGGGGCGCGTATTGTGATGACCGCATTGCATCAGCTGGAGAAAACCGGCGGCAAAAAAGGTCTGGCGACCATGTGTGTCGGCGTCGGCCAAGGTCTGGCATTGGCGATTGAACGAGTCTGACAGCGTGATGTGAAAAAGCCGGGCGATTGTTCATTCAATCGTTCGGCTTATTGTGATTAAGGCGTTACATGTTGCAAGGTATGTCGGTAAGCAACTAAACCCTGATGAGTATAAAAAACATGACAACAGCCACTCACTACACAGGAGAGGAACGCAGAAAAAGGATTTTTGCGATTGTCGGTGCTTCTTCCGGCAACCTCGTCGAATGGTTCGACTTCTACGTTTATGCCTTTTGCGCGATCTACTTTGCGCCTGCTTTCTTCCCATCCGATGACCCGACGGTTCAATTGCTGAACACGGCCGGGGTATTCGCAGCTGGCTTTTTGATGCGTCCTATCGGCGGCTGGATTTTCGGCCGCGTGGCCGACAAACACGGCCGCAAGAACTCAATGATGATATCGGTGCTGATGATGTGCGCCGGTTCACTGGTGATTGCCTTCTTGCCGACCTATGCCTCAATCGGCGCCTGGGCGCCGGCGTTGCTACTGGTAGCGAGGCTGTTCCAGGGGCTGTCGGTGGGCGGTGAGTACGGCACCACGGCGACCTATATGAGCGAAGTGGCCCTCAAAGGTCAGCGTGGCTTTTTTGCGTCCTTCCAGTACGTCACCCTGATCGGCGGGCAACTGCTGGCCGTATTGGTGGTAGTGATCCTTCAGCAATTTCTGTCGGAAGACGAGTTGCGTGCCTGGGGCTGGCGCGTGCCGTTCGTGATCGGAGCCCTGGCGGCGCTGATCTCGTTGATGCTGCGTCGCTCCCTGAAGGAAACCACCAGTGCTGAAACGCGACAGGATAAGGACGCTGGCAGTATCAGAGCCTTGTTCCGCGACCATAAAGCCGCGTTTATTACCGTGCTGGGTTACACCGCAGGTGGTTCGCTGATTTTCTACACCTTTACAACGTATATGCAGAAGTACCTGGTGAACACGGCCGGTATGCATGCCAAAACCGCCAGCTACATCATGACCGGCGCTCTGTTCCTTTATATGTGCATGCAGCCGGTGTTCGGCATGTTGGCGGACAAGATTGGCCGCCGCCAGTCGATGCTGTGGTTTGGCGCGCTGGGCACACTGTGCACGGTGCCGATCCTGATGACATTGAAAACCATCTCCAGTCCGTTTTTGGCGTTTGTGCTCATCACGCTGGCGCTGGCGATTGTCAGCTTTTACACCTCGATCAGCGGATTGGTTAAGGCTGAAATGTTCCCGCCTCAAGTGCGGGCGCTGGGTGTCGGTCTGGCTTACGCCGTAGCCAATGCCATTTTTGGCGGGTCAGCGGAGTACGTGGCGCTGGGGCTCAAGTCGATGGGCATGGAAAACACCTTTTACTGGTATGTGACGGCCATGATGGCCATCGCTTTTCTGTTCAGCTTCCGCTTGCCCAAGCAACCCAAGTACCTGCACCACGACCTATGAAGCACCGCGCGCGTCTTTGAAGGGCGCGCGCCTTCCAGGAAGGGTTTATGAGCGAGTGCAAGAGTCACCAACTGTTCGATGCGTACTTCACGGCCAAGGCCATGGGCGACGTGTTCAGTGATCATGGTCGGGTTCAGGCCATGCTGGATTTTGAAGCGGCACTGGCGCGTGCTCAGGCGCGGGTCGGGCTGATCCCTCAGTGCGCGGTGATGCCAATTCACGTGGCATGCCGAGCCAGCTTGTATGACTTCGAAGCCTTGGGGCAGGCAATTGCCACAGCGGGGAACTCGGCAATTCCTTTGGTCAAAGCCTTGGGCAAACAGATAGCCATCGCCGCGCCAGAGGCAGAACGCTATGTGCATCTGGGCGCTACCAGTCAGGATGTGATGGATACCGGGTTGGTGTTGCAACTGCGATCAGCCCTCGCCTTGATTGATCAGGATCTGCGTCGGCTGGGCGATGTGCTGGCCGAGTTAGCCCTGCGTTATGCCACTACGCCGCTCGCCGGTCGTACCTGGCTTCAGCAGGCCACGCCTGTCACCTTGGGCATGAAAATAGGCAGTTGGCTGGGGGCGGTGAGCCGTAACCGTCAGCGTCTGGGTGAATTGAAACCCCGCTTGCTGTGCCTGCAATTTGGCGGAGCTTCGGGCACCCTCGCTTCACTGGGTGATCAAGCATTGCCCGTGGCACACGCGTTGGCCGAAGAGCTTCACTTGCAGCTACCCGAACAGCCCTGGCACACCCAGCGTGACCGTTTGGTGGAGTTCGGCGCGGTTTTGGGTCTGATTGCGGGCGGTCTCGGCAAAGTTGGCCGTGACATCAGTTTATTGATGCAGACCGAAGCCGCTGAAGTATTCGAACCCTCGGCACCGGGTAAGGGCGGCTCTTCAACCATGCCGCACAAGCGCAACCCTGTGGGTTCGGCGGTGTTGATCAGTGCCGCCACACGTGTGCCGGGTTTGCTGAGCATCTTGTTCAGCGCCATGCCGCAAGAGCATGAGCGCAGCCTGGGGCTGTGGCACGCCGAATGGGAAACCCTGCCCGAGATTTGTTGCCTGGTGTCCGGGGCACTGGCTCAAGCGCTCACGATTGCGCAAGGGCTGGAAGTGGATGCCGAGCGCATGGCCAGCAACCTTGATCTGACCCATGGTTTAGTGCTCGCTGAGGCGGTCAGCAGTGTGCTGGCTCAGCGCGTTGGGCGTGAAACAGCCCATCACTTGCTGGAGACATGTTGCAAGCGGGCCGTCGCCGAGCATCGCCACTTGCGCGCGGTACTGGGCGAAGAGCCTCAAGTGTGCGCCCAACTGTCGTCACACGAACTGGATCGCCTGCTTGATCCGGCTTATTACCTTGGTCAGGCGACGACGTGGGTTGAGCGCGCGCGGGCTGAACATTTTGCACTTGAATCATAAGAAGGAGCACTGCGTGGGACGTGTACAACTTGCTGAAGGTGAACTCAATTACCAGCTGGACGGCCCGCAAGGTGCGCCGGTGCTGGTCTTGTCCAACTCGCTGGGCACGGATCTGGGCATGTGGGACACGCAGATGCCTGCGTTTACCGAGCATTTTCAGGTACTGCGCTACGACACCCGTGGTCATGGCCAGTCACTGGTGACCAAAGGTCCGTACACCATTGCTCAACTGGGCGCTGATGTGTTGGCCTTGCTGGATGCGCTGAAAATCGAGCGTGCTCATTTTTGCGGCTTGTCGATGGGGGGATTGATCGGTCAATGGTTGGGCATCAATGCCGGGTCTCGCCTAAATAAATTAGTGGTGTGCAATACCGCCGCCAAGATCGGCGAGCCGGCCGTGTGGAACCCGCGTATTGAAATGGTGCTGCGTGAAGGTGCAGCGGCCATGGCCGGTCTGCGTGATGCGTCAATTGCCCGCTGGTTCACCCCAGACTTTGCCCAGGCCAACCCCCAGCAAGCCAAGCGCATTACCGATATGCTGGCCGCCACCTCGCCACAGGGCTACGCCGCCAATTGCGCAGCGGTGCGCGATGCTGATTTTCGTGACCAGTTAGGCTCAATCACGGTTCCCATGCTGGTGATTGCCGGCACTGAAGACGCGGTCACTCCGCCTTCGGGCAGCCGTTTCATTCAGGAACATGTACAGGGCGCGCAGTATGCCGAGTTCCATGCCGCTCACCTGTCCAACGCGCAGGCTGGTGATGCTTTCAGCCGGCGAGTACTGGATTTTCTGTTAGTTGAGAAGTCGGTTTAAGGAGCGTTTTGTGGACGAGAAACAACGTTACGACGAAGGCATGAGCGTGCGCCGCGAAGTGCTTGGCGATGCCCATGTGGATCGCAGTCTCAATGCCCTGACCGAATTCAACAGCGAATTTCAGGAAATGATCACCCGCCATGCCTGGGGTGATATCTGGACTCGCCCGGGCCTGCCGCGCCATACCCGCAGCCTGATTACCATTGCCATGCTGATTGGTATGAACCGCAGTGAAGAATTGAAGTTACACCTGCGGGCGGCCGCCAATAATGGGGTGACCCGTGCCGAGATCAAGGAAGTGTTGATGCAGAGTGCCATTTACTGCGGCATCCCGGCGGCCAATGCAACGTTCCATCTGGCTGAGTCGGTGTGGGATGAACTGGGTGTTGAGTCGCGCGGCTGATTCAAAGCGTTTTGATACCCCGTAGCCGCTGACGAGGAACGAAGGCTGCGATCGGCGGCAAAGCCGCCGTAAAACCTGGCACGCCGAGGTGCCCGATTGTGCGAACGCTTTGCGCTCGATCGCAGCCATCGTCAGCGACTACAGGCGCCTTCGCCGCATTAAACAACAAACCCGCCAAAAGGCGGGTTTGTTGTTTAACCGGTATGCATCAAGCCTTGGGCGGCTCGTCCGAAATTGGACGGTTTTGCCCGGTCTGTTCGTACCAGCCACCACCCAGTGCCTTGTACAGATTGACCTCACTGGTCAGCTGCGACAGGCGATCAGTGATCAAGGATTGCTGCGCGCTGAACAACGAGCGCTGAGCATCAAGGAAGGTCAGGTTGCTGTCGATGCCGATGCGATAACGACGCTCTGCCAAGCGATAGTAATCCTGGTTGGCATTGACGAATTGGCTTTGAGCCTCCAACTGCTGTTTGTAGGTCTCGCGGGATGCGAGCCCGTCAGAGACTTCCTGAAACGCCGTCTGGATCGTTTTCTCATACTGAGAAACAGTGATCTCTTTCTGGATTTTCGAGTAGTCCAGGCTTGCGCGCAAAGCCCCTGCGTTAAAGATCGGCAGGGTGATTTGCGGCGAGAACAGCCACGTACCCGAACCGCCCTTGAACAATCCTGACAAGTCAGGGCTCAAGGTCCCGGCATTGGCTGTGAGGCTGATGCTAGGGAAGAACGCTGCACGTGCGGCCCCGATGTTGGCGTTGGCGGCCAACAGCTTATGCTCGGCTTCAAGGATGTCCGGACGACGTTGCAACAAGTCTGACGGCAAGCCTGCCGGGACTTCATTCAACAGGTCGACGGCCAGCGGTTTGGCTGCCGGCAGGTTGTCCGGTAACGATGTACCTAACAGTAGAACCAGACTGTTCTGATCCTGAGCGACCTGACGGGTATAGCGTGCCAGTTGCACCTTGGCGTTTTCGACAGAGGTCCGCAACTGGCTCACATCCAGTGCCGAGGCCACACCCACTTCGTTGCTGCGCAAGGTCAGCTTGTAGCTCTCGTTGAAGTTTTTCAGCGTGTCTTCAGTGAGCTTCAGCAGTTCTTTGTCAGCCTGCCAGGTCATGTAGGCATTGGCGACACTGGCCACCAGACTGATCTGGGTGGTGCGTCGCGCTTCTTCGGTTGCAAAGTAGTTCTGGAGCGCTTGTTCACTGAGGCTGCGGACTCGGCCGAACAGGTCCAGTTCGTAGGCACTGACCCCAAGGGTCGCCGAGTACTGGCTGGTGATGCCCGACTCTCCGGTTTGCGACATGCGCGCCGGGGTGCGTTGACGACTGCCGCTGGCATCCGCATTGACCGCCGGAAACAGATCGGCACGCTGGATACGGTATTGCGCTGCATACGCGTCGATGTTCAACGCTGCGACCCGAAGGTCGCGGTTGTTGACCAAGGCCGTTTGAATCAGCTGTTGCAGGGCAGGGTCATGGAAAAACTGACGCCAGCCTTGTTCGGCGGCGGCCTGGTTGGCCGACTCCGCAGGTGAGTAAGCCGGGCCTTTAGGGTACTGCGCGGCTACCGGCGCTTCAGGGCGCTGGTAATCCGGGATCAACGAGCAGCCGCCCAGCGTAAACGCGGCGATAGCTACTGCGAGAAGCGACTTGCTCATTGGCCAGCCTCTTTATTTGGAGTTTTAGTCAGGTCCACTTTCTTTTTACCTTCGGCGCGGTTGCCGACGGAGGACACGGCTACGAAGAACAGAGGCACCCAGAAGATGGCCAGAATGGTAGCGCTCAACATACCACCGATTACGCCGGTACCGATGGCATGCTGGCTGCCCGAACCTGCACCATTGGAAATGGCCAGTGGCACCACCCCGAGGATAAAGGCCAGCGAGGTCATGATGATCGGACGCAGACGCATACGGCACGCCTCAATCGCGGCCTCCGTCAAGGTTCGGCCCTGTTCGTGCAGCTCCTTGGCAAACTCGACAATCAGAATGGCGTTTTTCGCTGCCAGACCGATGGTGGTTAACAGCCCCACCTGGAAGTACACGTCGTTGGACAAACCACGCAGGCTGGTAGCCAGCAATGCACCGATAATCCCCAGCGGCACCACCAACATGACCGCAATCGGAATCGACCAGCTTTCATACAAGGCTGCAAGGCACAGGAAGACCATCAGCAAGGAGATTGCGTACAGTGCAGGTGCTTGCGAACCGGACAGACGCTCCTCGTAAGACAGCCCCGTCCAGGCAATACCGACGCCTGCTGGCAGCTTCTTGGCCAGTGCTTCAACTTCTGCCATCGCCTCGCCGCTGCTGTAGCCCGGAGCGGGAGCACCCAGAATCTCCATGGCTTCTACACCGTTGTAACGCGACAGCTTGGGTGCGCCGTAGGTCCATTCGCCGCGGGCGAAGGCCGAGAAGGGCACCATCGTTCCCTGATCGTTTGTGACGTACCACTTTTTCAGGTCTTCGGGGTTCATGCGCGAGGTCTCATTGCCTTGCAAGAACACCTTCTTCACCCGTCCACGGTCGATAAAGTCGTTGACGTAACTGGCACCCAATCCGATAGACAGCGTGTCGTTGATGTCTGACAGGCTGACCCCCTGAGCGCGTGCTGCTTCATCATCGATGATCAGTTTGTACTGAGGTTCGTCGTTCAAACCGTTCGGACGTACGCCGGACAGGATCTTGCTCTGCGCGGCCATACCGAGGAACTGGTTACGCGCTTGCATCAGTTTGTCATGACCGATACCGGCCCGGTCTTGCAGATAAACGTCAAAACCGGTGGCGTTACCCAACTCCATTACTGCCGGGGGAGCAAAGGCGAACACCATCGCATCGCGGAACGTGGCGAAGTGCTTCTGTGCCCGTGCTGCCAAGGCAAATACGCTGTCTTCAGGGCCACGCTCGCTCCACGGCTTGAGCATGATAAATGCCAGGCCAGAGCTTTGACCGCGACCTGCAAAGTTGAAGCCGTTTACCGTAAAGACTGACGATACGGACGAAGCCTCATCTTTGAGCAGGTATTCACGCATCCTGTCGATGACGTCTTGTGTACGCTCAGCAGTCGTTCCAGGTGGTGTCTGAACTTGGGCAAACAACACGCCCTGATCTTCTTCTGGAAGGAAGGAAGTAGGGATACGCGTAAACAGGAAGACCATGCCCACTACAATCAATACGTAGGCCAGAAGGTATGGAGCTTTGTGGCGCAGGATGCTGCCGACGCTGTTTTCGTAGCGTTTGACGCCGCTGTCGAACGTGCGGTTGAACCAGCCGAAGAATCCGCGCTTGTTCTCGCCGTGATCGCCTTTGGCAATCGGTTTGAGAATCGTGGCACACAAGGCTGGGGTAAAGATCAATGCGACCATTACCGACAGCGCCATGGCCGATACGATGGTGATCGAGAACTGACGGTAGATCACACCGGTAGAGCCGCCGAAGAACGCCATTGGCAGCAATACGGCCGACAGTACAAGGGCGATACCGACCAGTGCGCCCTGAATCTGGCCCATGGACTTTTTGGTGGCTTCTTTGGGCGATAATCCCTCTTCGGCCATGACCCGCTCGACGTTTTCGACCACCACAATGGCATCGTCCACCAGCAAGCCAATGGCAAGTACCAAGCCAAACATGGTCAGCGTGTTAATGCTGAAGCCTGCCGCAGCGAGGATCCCGAACGTACCCAGCAATACCACCGGAACAGTCATCGTAGTGATGATGGTGGCGCGGAAGTTTTGCAGGAACAGGAACATCACCAAAAACACCAGTACAACCGCTTCAACCAGTGTTTCAACAACCCCTTCGATGGAGGCAGAGATCACGGGTGTGGTGTCATACGGGTAAACCACTTCCATGCCAGGCGGGAAGAAGGGTTGCAGATCTGCGATGGTTTGGCGGACCGCCTTGGCGGTGTTCAGTGCGTTGGCGTCGGTGGCCAGCTTGATTGCCAGACCGGAAGACGGTTTGCCGTTGTACTGAGCGCTGACGCTGTAGTTCTCGCCCCCCAGTGCCACATCGGCCACATCACTCAGGCGAACCTGAGAACCGTCCGTGTTGACCTTGAGCAGGATTTTCTTGAATTCTTCGGCGGTCTGCAGACGCGTCTTGCCGATAATGGTGGCGTTGAGTTCCTGGCCTTTGACAGCAGGCAGACCACCCAGTTGTCCGGAGGACACCTGCACGTTCTGTGCGGTAATGGCCGATTTGACGCTAACCGGGGTCAGGTTGTACTTGTTCAACTTGGCCGGGTCGAGCCAGATACGCATGGCGTACTGGGAACCGAACACCTGGAAGTCGCCCACACCTTCGGTACGGGAGATAGGGTCCTGCATGTTGGAAACGATGTAGTTGGACAAGTCGTCCTTGTTCATCGTGCCATCAGTGGACACCACGCCAACGACCATGAGGAAGTTTTTCACTGCCTTGGTCACGCGGATACCTTGCTGCTGAACTTCTTGCGGCAGCAGCGGTGTCGCCAGGTTGAGCTTGTTTTGTACCTGAACCTGCGCGGTATCAGGGTCAGTACCCTGGTTGAAGGTCGCGGTAATGGTCATGCTGCCGTCGGAGTTACTTTCCGAGGAGACATAACGCAAATGATCGATGCCGTTCAACTGCTGCTCGATCACTTGAACCACCGTGTCCTGAACGGTTTGCGCCGAAGCGCCCGGGTAGGTCACGGAAATCGAGATAGCCGGTGGTGCAATGCTCGGGTACTGGTTGATCGGTAGCTTGAGGATCGACAGCCCCCCAACCAGCATCATCACCAGGGCAATTACCCAGGCGAAAATTGGACGGTCGATGAAAAAATTCGACATGGTTTATTCCCCTTTAGTGCCCGCAGCTTTTTCTGTTGCCGGGGCAGATGCCGGGGATGCGCTTTGAGACTTGTCCATGATTTTCACTTCGACACCTGGCTTGACGTATTGCAGGCCGTCAGTAATCAGGCGATCACCTGCTTTCAAGCCGTCTTCCACCAACCAGTCGCTGCCGACGGTGCGGGTCGCTTGCAGTACGCGCAGCTCAACTTTGTTGTCCGGGCCAACGATCAGTGCCGTCGGCTGGCCTTTGGAGTTGTGAGTCACACCGATTTGCGGTGCCAGAATGGCATCGCTGTTGATACCGGCTTCCAGTTGCGCATGAACAAACATGCCCGGTAGCAGAATATCTTTCGGGTTCGGGAATACGGCGCGCAGGGTAACGGAACCGGTGGTTTCGTCCACTGACACTTCAGAGAATTCCAGACGGCCTTCTTCTGAGTACTGGCTGCCGTCGGGCAGGGTCAATTTAACTTTGGCAGCGTTGGCACCCGCGGATTTCAAGCGGCCATCAGCCAGGTCACGGCGCAATTCAAGCATTTCGACAGAGGACTGGGTCACGTCAACATAGATCGGGTCCAGTTGAGTGATCACCGCCAGTGCGTTGGCTTGACCGCTGGTAACCAGAGCGCCCTCAGTAAACAGAGAACGACCAATACGGCCTGTCAGCGGCGCCAGTACTTTGGTGTAACGCAAGTTCACCATGGCGGTATTGAGTGCGGCTTCAGCCTCAAGGCGGGCCGACTCGGCGTTGTCGTATTCCTGACGGCTTACAGCTTGCTCTGCGACCAATTGCTTGTAACGGTCAGCCAGTGATTTGGCCGATTGTAGCGTTGCCTTGGCGCTCAAGACATTGCTTTGGTAGATAGCTGGATCGATTTGATACAGCTGTTGACCTTCTTTGACGTCGCTGCCTTCCTTGAAGTAGCGCTTAAGAATGATCCCGTTTACCTGCGGTCGAACTTCTGCCGAGCGATAAGAAGCTGTTCGGCCTGGTAGATCGGTAGTCAGGGCAAATGGCTGGGTTTTCAGCGTCACGACGCCGACCTGAGGGATTTGCGGGGCAGGTGCTGCCTCTTCCTTTTTACATCCGCTAATAAGCGAAGCTAGGGCGATGGCAGCAACCAGAGCGGTAACAGCTGGCTTGAATTGCATGAAGATCCTCGGGTCAGGCACGCGAAAGCGCACAAGAATAGTGGAAGGGTATAGAAAGCTGTTCCGGGTGGATAAGTAGCTTGCTAAGGAATATACTTACATTCGTGTCTGTTTGTAAATAGCGTGACTCCTTTGCAAAGTACGCTACAGAGTCCTTTTTAGAGCGTGAAGTAGGCCGGGATAAGGCATAACAAACGCCACCCGATGTTGATTTGGGCGCCTGAGTGCAACCGTCCAGATCCTCCTGATTGAGGTTTTTATTGCCATGGTGCGTCGTACCAAAGAAGAAGCTCAGGAAACGCGCAGTGCGATCCTCGAAGCAGCTGAGCAGGCCTTTTACACACGGGGTGTCGCACGCACGACACTGGCCGATATCGCCGCGTTGGCGGGCGTTACCCGAGGCGCCATTTACTGGCATTTCAGCAACAAGGCTGATCTTGTTCAAGCCATGCTGGACAGCTTGCACGAGCCGCTGGAAGAGCTGGCCAAAGCCAGCGAAAGTCAGGATGAGCTTGATCCGCTTGGGTGCATGCGCAAGCTGCTGGTCCATTTGTTTCGCCAGATTGCCATTGACCCTAAAACCCGGCGCATCAATGAGATTTTGTTCCATAAATGTGAATTCACTGACGAAATGTGCGATTTGCGTCGTCAACGCCAAGTGGCGATGGTCGACTGTAATAGCCGAATTGAGCTCACACTGAATAATGCAATCCATCGCAATCAACTCCCCAAAAACCTTGATGCTCGTCGCGCGGCTATTTGTCTGCATGCCTATATCGACGGAGTTCTTGGTCAATGGCTACTGGTTCCCGACAGCTTCGAGCTGCACAAGGACGCTGAGGCCTGGGTTGATGCCGGCATCGAAATGATCAGCTTGAGCCTGAGCCTACGCAATTGATGCCAAATTCGATCAGAGTCTAGTCGGAACGAAGCATATGCGTAGGAAGATTTCCCAAACGATGCAGTTTGATTCCCAGCGGTCTTTATATACGTCTAGGTCGCGGGTTTAAAGGTAGCCAGCTAAGTATTTTGTAGGTCAATTGTTACCGCATGGTTAAGGTCTCTGCAGTTCTGTATCTAGCCACCTTTTGCTTGAGCCTTGTTGCCGCTGCAATGAAACGGGAACAGCCCCTAGAGTTGTTGCGTGCGTATCCCTACACTCGGATAACGCTTTGGCCTTGGGCCAGAGCCGCCAGAGTTCAGCATGGCGGTCAATTTGACTGCCCTGAGCTTAAGCAAACAGGCTGCGATATGCCGAGAGCGTCGCGGCAAATTCGAGGAATAACAAGTGAACAAGATTTACTCGAGTGCTGAATCCGCTTTGCAGGGGCTTGTCGAGGACGGCATGACCCTGGCTGTTGGAGGTTTTGGGTTGTGTGGCATCCCTGAGGCCTTGATTGCAGCCCTGCGTGATACCGGCAAGCGTGATCTGACCGTGATCAGTAACAATGCGGGCGTCGATGGTTTTGGTTTGGGGCAACTGCTGACGACCCGTCAGATTCGCAAAATGATTTCTTCGTACGTCGGTGAGAACAAAGAGTTCGAGCGTCAGTTTCTGGCAGGCGAGTTAGAGCTTGAATTCACCCCCCAAGGCACCCTGGCGGAAAAGCTTCGGGCGGGTGGGGCCGGCATACCGGCGTTTTACACCAAAACGGGTTACGGGACGCTGGTGGCTGAAGGCAAGGAAACGCGTGAATTCGATGGTGAGTGGTACGTTATGGAGCGCTCGTTGCGGGCCGACGTCGCCCTGGTCAAAGCGTGGAAGGCTGATAAATCCGGCAATCTGCTGTTCAACAAAACCGCACGTAACTTCAACCCCTTGGCGGCCATGGCGGCCAAGGTGTGTGTGGTCGAAGTGGAAGAAATCGTTGAGATTGGCGAGATCGACCCGGATCACGTGCATTTACCGGGTATTTACGTACAGAGGCTGATCCTTAATGCCACCCCGGAAAAACGCATCGAACAACGCACTGTGCGGAGCGCCTGATCATGGCCTGGACTCGTGAAGAAATGGCGCACCGCGCCGCCCAAGAATTACAGGATGGTTTTTACGTCAATCTGGGTATCGGCTTGCCGACGCTGGTTGCCAACTACATACCTGAGGGCATGGATGTCTGGCTACAGAGTGAGAATGGGTTGCTCGGTATTGGCCCGTTCCCGACCGAAGATGAAGTGGACGCCGACCTGATCAACGCAGGCAAGCAAACCATCACCACCTTGCCCGGCAGCAGTTTTTTCAACAGCGCTGATTCATTCGCCATGATCCGTGGAGGGCACATCAATCTTTCCATTCTGGGGGCGATGCAAGTCTCCGAGAAAGGCGATCTGGCCAACTGGATGATCCCCGGCAAGATGGTGAAAGGCATGGGCGGCGCGATGGACTTGGTGGCCGGTGTCAAACGTGTGGTCGTGTTGATGGAGCACACAGCCAAGGGGGGTGCCCATAAACTGCTCAAATCGTGCGATTTACCCCTGACCGGTGTAGGCGTGGTTGACCGGATCATTACCGATCTGGGGGTGCTCGACGTCACCGAGCACGGTCTGAAACTGGTAGAGCTGGCAACAGGCGTGACCCGTGAGCAGCTTCAAGACGCCACAGGTTGCACCATCAGCGCTTAACCTTGAGGCTTACGAGCCTTGGCCGTAGACGATTCACTACGTTAAAACGCAAAAAGCCCCGGCTCATACGAGACGGGGCTTTTTAGCTACAGCATCAATCAGCGTTCCAGGTCGGCAATCTTACCTGGCTTGCCATCCCACTCGGCCGCGTCCGGCAGAGGGTCTTTACGCTCAGTGATGTTTGGCCAGATTTCAGCCAGCTCGACATTCAACTGAATGAAATTCTCCATGCCAGCAGGAATCTCATCTTCAGAGAAGATGGCCTGAGCTGGGCATTCAGGCTCACAAAGCGCGCAATCAATGCACTCATCCGGGTGAATCACCAGGAAGTTCGGGCCTTCGTAAAAGCAGTCCACCGGACAGACTTCTACGCAGTCGGTGTACTTGCACTTGATGCAGTTGTCGGTGACGACGAAGGTCATTTCTAATTTTCTCCTCAGGCGGCGGCAGCGAAGCCCTTCCAGTTCGGGCTCGCAGGGTTCGGGAGTGATATCTACTGAACAGGCTAAAAGGTCAGTAGCATCCCGAACCGCGCGCGATTCTAGCAGCTTTTAAAGGCGTGTCTTTAATGTGTAGAGCAAATCAAGTGCTTTACGCGGTGTGAGATTGTCCAGATCCAGCTTGGAAAGATCATCCAGAACCGGGTGAGGCAGGCTGGCAAACAAATCACTTTGTTGGGGCGCGGCCTTCTTGCCGGGGGTTGGTTTTGGCAATTCGTGCGGCAGGCTGGTGGTCTCCAGGCGGCTCAAATGCTCGCGTGCACGGGCGATAACAGGCGTAGGGACGCCTGCCAGCTGCGCCACGGCCAAACCATAACTTTGGCTGGCTGGCCCCGGCAGCACGTGGTGCAGAAATACGATGCGCTCGTTGTGCTCGGTTGCACTCAAGTGCACGTTGGCGACCAATGGTTCACTCTCGGGCAGTACCGTCAGCTCGAAGTAGTGAGTGGCGAACAAAGTATAAGCCCGCAGTTGAGCCAACCGTTCAGCGGCAGCCCAGGCCAGCGACAGGCCGTCAAAGGTGCTTGTGCCTCGACCCACTTCGTCCATCAGAACCAGGCTGCGGTCGGTAGCATTGTGCAGAATGTTCGCGGTCTCACTCATTTCAACCATGAAGGTCGAGCGTCCGCCGGCCAAGTCATCGCTGGAGCCTATGCGGGTAAAGATGCGATCAACGAGTGATAGTTCACAACTGGCCGCTGGTACAAAACTACCAATGTGCGCAAGTAGAACGATCAACGCGGTCTGACGCATGTAGGTCGATTTACCGCCCATGTTCGGGCCGGTGATCACCAGCATGCGGGTGTTGTCATCCAGCGCCAGATCGTTGGCCACAAACGGCGTGGTCAGCACTTGTTCAACCACCGGGTGTCGCCCCTGGTTGATGCGCATGCACGGCTCGTCAACAAAGCGCGGACAGTTCAAGTCGAGATTTAGCGCACGCTCCGCCAGATTGCTCAGTACGTCCAGTTCGGCCAGCGCGGCAGCGGTGTCTTGCAGGGGTGGCAGCTCACCGATCAAGGTTTCGAGCAAGGCTTCATAGAGCATCTTCTCGCGAGCCAATGCGCGACTTTTGGCAGACAGGGCCCTATCTTCGAAAGCTTTTAGCTCCGGCGTGATAAAGCGCTCGGCCCCCTTAAGCGTCTGGCGTCGAATGTAATCTGCCGGGGCTTGTTCGGCCTGTTTGCTGGGCAACTCAATAAAGTAGCCATGAACCCGGTTGTAACCGACCTTGAGGTTGGCGAGGCCCGTACGGGCTTTTTCGCGGGCTTCGAGATCAATCAGGAACTGGCCGGCGTTCTCGCTCAATGATTGCAGTTCATCAAGCTCGGCGTCATAGCCGGTCTTGAGTACACCGCCATCACGGATGACGGCAGGCGGGTTGTCGTTGATGGCTTTTTCAAGAAGGGCAGCCAGCTCCGGATAGGTGCTGGTGATGCGGGCCAGTTGCTGCAAATGCGGGGCTTCGAGGCCAATCATCGCATCCTGCAGCTCGGGCAGGGCCGTCAAGGCATCGCGTAGCCGGGCCAGATCTCGCGGGCGGGCGTTACGCAAACCGATTCGGGCCAGAATACGTTCCAGGTCGCCAATTTCTTTCAGCTGTGGTTGGAGCTTTTCAAAGCGATAGCCATCGAGCAGGCACGTAATCGACGACTGACGCGCGAGCAGAACACTCAAGTCGCGCAGCGGACGATTCAACCAGCGGGTCAGCAAGCGGCTGCCCATCGACGTCTGGCAGCGGTCAACCACCGATTGCAACGTGTTGTCGCGCCCCCCCGCCAGGTTGGTGTCCAGTTCCAGGTTGCGTCGGCTGGCACCATCGAGCACCACGGTGTCATCAAGACGTTCGTGGCGCAGGCTGCGCAAATGGGGCAGGGCGGTACGCTGAGTTTCCTTGGCATAGCTGAGCAAGCAACCGGCGGCGCCGATAGCCAGTGTCAGATTCTCGCAACCAAAGCCTTTGAGGTCTTGGGTCGAGAACTGCTGGCACAGACTTTTAAAGGCGGAGTCGCGCTCGAAATCCCACGGCGCGCGGCGACGTACACCGCGGCGCTTTTCTGCTGGTAAACCTTGTGGCCAATCATCCGGGATCATCAGCTCAACCGGGTTAATACGCTCCAGTTCGGCCAGCAGGTTCTCCCAGCCTTTGATCTCCAGTACCGAGAAGTTGCCACTGGTGATGTCCAGCACCGCGAGTCCAAACAAGCGCTCGTCGCCCAGTACGGCGGCAATCAGGTTGTCGCGGCGTTCATCCATCAACGCTTCGTCGCTGACCGTGCCCGGTGTGATGATGCGCACCACTTGACGATCGACCGGCCCTTTACTGGTTGCCGGGTCGCCCACCTGCTCACAAATGACCACCGACTCGCCAAGTTTTACCAGCTTGGCCAAATAACCTTCAGCTGCATGGTAAGGAATCCCGCACATGGGGATAGCCTGCCCGGCAGATTGTCCGCGTGCGGTGAGGGTGATATCCAGCAACTTGGCGGCTTTCTTCGCGTCTTCGTAGAAGATCTCGTAGAAGTCGCCCATGCGATAGAACATCAACTGATCAGGGTGCTGGTTCTTCAGGCGCCAGTACTGCTGCATCATCGGCGTGTGGCCGGAAAGGTCGGAAGTATTTTTACTCATGAGAGGCTTAGGCGGATTCGTTTTGAAAGTGGGCAAAGGCAGGCGCGTGGCCTGAGGTTTTCGCAATGGGCGCAAGGTTAACATGTCAGCCATGTGCATCTACAGGCGCTCATGGGCGCTGCTATTAATAGAAGAAATAGCATTTGCCATCTATAAACACCGCTAGCACTATTCTCTCCATGCCTAAACGAACTGTTTCTATCGTCCTCAAAGAGCTACTTGCTCGTCATCAGCTCAGTGCAATGGCGCTGCACCGTAGTACGGGTGTGCCGCAATCAACACTTTCGCGAATTTTGAATGGCAAAATTGTCGATCCGTCTGATAGGCAAATCTCTAGGATCGCGGAATATTTTCAAATCAGCACCGATCAACTGCGGGGCCGGGATAGCCCTGTCAGGCTTGTTGTATCCGAGGCCGACCCGAGGCATCCGCAGCTGCGGGATATTTGCTTATGGGATGACGACACGCCTGTGGCGGATGATGAAGTGTCCATTGCCTTTCTGCGCCAGGTCGAATTGGCGGCCGGTTCCGGGCGTTTTGCCATTGAAGAGAGCGAGCGTGCCAAACTGCGTTTTGGCAAGCGCAGCCTGCGCCATAACGGCGTGCAATTCGATCAGGCCAAGTGTGTGACGGTGCGCGGTGACAGCATGCTGCCGGTTTTGCGCGATGGTGCAACGGTGGGGGTCAACGCGGGCAAGCGTGCTCTTGAAGACGTCATTGATGGTGACCTGTATGCAATCAATCACAACGGCCAGCTACGGGTGAAGCAGGTCTATCGCTTGCCACAGGGTATTCGATTGCGCAGTTTTAACCGTGACGAGTATCCAGACGAGGACTACGCCTACAGTGACATGGAAGATGAGCAACTGGTCATTCTGGGCCATGTGTTCTGGTGGGGCATGTACGCACGCTGAGCTAAGTCTTATGAAAAAAGCCCACATAAACGTGGGTTTTTTTGGTTTTAAAGCGGTGTTTATTACGGATGGCGTATTCAAGGGTGGCTTGAGTTGGGCGGTATAGAAATATATGCACTGGTGCATTGACTGTATATCCATACATGCATAGTCTAGTTTGCATGACGCTCAGCGATCGAATTCAAGCAGGGAAGCGGCGCGATCAATAGCGCCGGCAGCCCAGGTCAGAAATTGACTATTTATCCCTAAGGACCCAGGAGTGATGACACCATGAATGAACCGCAAGTATTGCTGGATATGCCAGTTTTACTGGTCATCCTTCTGGCCTTGGTGGGGGGCGTTTTTGGAGAGATGTGGCGTGCTGACAAAGACGGTGCCAGTGGATGGTTGCTGATCCGGCGCCTTGCGCTGCGCTCGGGTGCCTGCATGGTATGTGGCGTCTCAACCTTTCTGTTGTTGTATTCGGCAGGTATGTCTGTGCTGGCGGCGGGTGCCTTTGGTTGCCTGACAGCATTGGCCGGTGCAGATGCTGCGATCAGCCTGTATCAGCGTTGGGCTGCAAAGCGGCTCGGGGTGGAGAGTTCTGCAACCGACTCACGAATCGAACCTTAGTTTTCGTGTAGGTTATGGCATCGATCAGTGCTTACAAATATGCGCAAACCATTGCCTCTCAGGAAATCACTATGGACTCACTGTCTCACCTTGCTGCCGAACTCGGAGACCTGCTGAAGGCGATAAATGCCCAGGTTACGACTGCTGAATCCTGCACTGGAGGTGGTATTGCCGAAGCCATTACCCGTATCCCCGGCAGTTCGGCCTGGTTCGAGGCCGGCTTTGTCACCTATTCCAATAAGCAAAAAACCAAGCAGCTGGGGGTTCCCGAGGCCTTGTTTGGCCAAGTCGGCGCTGTCAGCCGCGAGGTGGTCGAGGCTATGGTCGCGGGGGCTCAGGCGCAAAGCGGAGCACGCTTTGCCGTAGCAGTCAGTGGCGTGGCCGGGCCCGGTGGTGGCTCGGAAGAGAAACCGGTTGGCACCGTTTGGCTGGCGTGGGGGGATGACGGCGAGGTTACAACTGAACGCCGGTATTTTGCCGGTGACCGTGATGAGGTGCGCCGGCAAACCGTAATCGCTGCTCTGAAAGGCCTAATACGCCGAACGGTACGATAAATAAAAAAACAGGGGTAGGCGATCGTTTAACCCTGTGGAATAATACTGGCTACTTATACAGTTATCGGCCGACCGGCCTTATTGATTACGAGAGGACTTTAATGGACGACAACAAGAAGAAAGCCTTGGCTGCGGCCTTGGGTCAGATCGAACGTCAATTCGGCAAGGGTGCCGTAATGCTCATGGGCGAGCAAGAGCGCCAGGAAGTGCCGGCAATCTCTACCGGTTCGCTGGGTCTGGACATCGCGCTGGGCATTGGCGGCTTGCCAAAAGGCCGTATTGTTGAAATTTACGGTCCAGAGTCTTCGGGTAAAACCACACTCACTCTGTCGGTAATCGCTCAAGCACAAAAGGCGGGTGCCACCTGTGCCTTCGTCGATGCCGAACACGCCCTTGACCCTGAATACGCTGCCAAGCTGGGTGTTAACGTCGACGACCTGCTGGTTTCTCAGCCAGATACCGGCGAACAGGCACTTGAAATCACTGACATGCTGGTGCGTTCCAACGCCGTTGACGTGATCATCATCGACTCCGTAGCAGCATTGACCCCAAAAGCCGAAATCGAAGGCGATATGGGTGACATGCATGTGGGTCTGCAAGCCCGTCTCATGTCTCAGGCCCTGCGTAAAATTACCGGTAACATCAAAAACGCCAACTGCCTGGTGATCTTCATCAACCAGATCCGCATGAAAATCGGCGTGATGTTCGGCAGCCCGGAAACCACCACCGGTGGTAACGCGCTGAAGTTTTACTCCTCGGTACGTCTGGACATCCGCCGCACGGGTGCGGTGAAAGAAGGCGATGTGGTGGTTGGCAGCGAAACCCGCGTCAAAGTGGTCAAAAACAAAATGGCTCCGCCGTTCCGCCAGGCTGAATTCCAGATTCTTTACGGCAAGGGCATCTATCTCAATGGCGAGATGATCGACCTGGGCGTATTGCACGGCTTCGTCGAGAAGGCCGGCGCCTGGTACAGCTACAACGGCAGCAAGATTGGTCAGGGCAAAGCCAACTCGGCCAAGTTCCTGGACGACAACCCTGAAATCAAGGAAGCCCTTGAGAAGCAGTTGCGCGCCAAGTTGTTGGGGCCAAAGTCGGATGCCGAGATGGCTGAGATCAAAATCATGCCAAAAATGAGCAAAGCAGCCAAAGCGGCCGCTGATGAAGCTGAAGCGGCAGAAATGGCGCTGGAAAACGGCTCAGACGCCAATAACAACTGATCTGACTCATGACCGTAGTTCTGGATAACCTGGCCGCGGTGCGTCGAACTGCCATGGACCTGCTCGCGCGACGCGAGCATGGTCGGGTAGAGTTGACTCGCAAATTGCGTCAGCGCGGTGCTTGCCCCGACATGATCGACATCGCCCTCGACCGTTTAACGGAAGATGGTCTGCTGTCGGAGGCACGTTACCTTGAAAGCTATATCTCTTATCGTGCCGGTTCCGGTTATGGCCCTTTGCGCATTCGCGAAGAGCTTAATCAACGCGGGTTGCCCCGTGGCGATGTAGAAGATGCGCTGCGCGAGTGTGGATTTAACTGGCAAGAACGGTTGGAAGAAACCTGGCGCCGCAAGTTTTCCGCGCAGTTGCCGGAAGACGCCAAAGAACGTGCTCGCCAAGGGCGCTTCTTGAGTTATCGAGGCTATCCGCTGGAAATGATCGGCCGCTTGTTGAGTGGCCGAGAATTTGATGACTGACTACGGGCATCTGTAGTCACAGACTGCGATAAGCATTGCATGACCTTCGTTCCTGCTACGAACGCTTGATCATCCAACAACTTGTCGCAGCCTCATTTTCCCTACCTTATTCAGCGATCCACTCGGACCTTTGTGCTACCGGTGAGGACTCTGCTGTCGCCCAATTTTCGGGCAAGTTGATGAAGTTGACTAGTTCGCGTAACCGCCCTTGATTACGCCCACTGAAAGCGAAGCTCAGACACGTCAAGTGATTGAATGCAGGGTCGTCGTGCTCAATCTGCGCATAGGCTTGCTGGTGAAAACTGTCATGAACGCAAATGTCGGCGAAGTTCTGCTTGATCTGTTCAAGGGCTGCGACATTCACAGCCCTTTTCATGCGTAGAACAAAGGTTTTGGTGAGCCAGCGGCTCGAATGGTAGTTGCTGTAGAACTGCTCGATCTCATCAACCGCTTCTTGAGCACTGTGAACCAGACGCATCAATTTCAGATCATTGGGCAGAATGTATTGATGGGCTTGCAACTGGTTATGGATGAAGTCCAGGGCGCTTTGCCAGAACGTTGCGCCGGGCATATCCAGAAGCACGATTGGCACCAGAGGTGTTTTGCCGGTTTGCATCAGCGTCAGCACTTCCAGCACTTCGTCCAATGTGCCGAAGCCGCCGGGGCAAATGATCAAGGCCTCTGCTTCCTTGATGAAAAACAGCTTGCGGGTGAAGAAGAAGTGAAAGGCCAGCAAGTGCTCTGAGTCAATGATTGTGGCGTTGGCGCGCTGTTCAAATGGCAGGGTGATATTGAACCCCAAGCTGTATTGCAGACCCGCGCCTTCATGTGCAGCGGCCATTATTCCGCCGCCGCCTCCAGTAATGACCATCATGTCTGACCGTGCCAGTGTTGCACCCACCTCGCGGGCCAGCACATACAGGGGATCTTCTGCGGGCGTGCGGGCTGAGCCGAACACGGTGACTTTGCGGCGTCCTTTGAATTGCTCCAGTACGCGAAAGGTTTTTTCAAGTTCGCGGATGGCTTGCAGGGTGATTTTGGCATTCCAGCGATCGATATCGTCATGGGCCATGCGCAAGACAGTCAGCAGCATCTCACGATAAAGCGGTTGGTTCGGGCTGTCAGGGGCCACCCGTTGTAGTTGTGCATCAACCTCTGCGGCAACATTCAGGCCGTGGTTCTCGAAGTAAAGTGACAGGGTGTCCTGAGTTTGGTCGGGCATGTATAGCTCCTTCTAGACAACATCCTTGGGGGCGCCCGATCAGCCAAGCGCAACGACTCAAGGAGTCAAAAGCGATGGTTGATGATGGTCCGGTGTTGTCTTGACTGGCAATAGCTAATTGCCTGATGTGGAAGAAGAAGCCTGATAACGAAGAAAGTGCAGCGAGGGCTGCACGCCGTTTATGACACGGCGTGCGCAAGAAAAGCAGGCAGTGATTATTTGCGCTGGCAGTTGTCGGCGCCGATGTCCTGGGTCAAAACCGATGTATTGGTTTTGTATTCCCTGATGTCAAAGCGCATGGTCGCGCCCTTGGCCATCAATTTACGGAAGTTCGGGTTGCTGCAAACGCTGCGGCCCAGTTGCGGTACGGCCGCTTCCGGAGCAGAGCGCATTTGTGCTGAAAGGGTAGGGCTGGCTTCCAGGTGATTGATCAGCACCGTGCCGTCAACGGAAAAGCCTTTGTCCAGAAGGTCGGGGCTGATGGCGCGGGGTTTCCCTTCATTGCTGACTTTGGCAACTTTGAGCAAGTCCTTATTCAAGTTGAACTCTGCAAGAGAGGCCGCTTGAGCGCTCAATGGCAGTGCGAACAGTAGAGCAAGGGTCGGGATGATAGTGCGCAGCATGAAACTCTCCTGATTTCAGTGACGCAAGCTTCGACCCGTCATAGATCGGTGCGTTCAGTGGCGCAGGAGTATAGGTCAGCATTGGAGCACAGGAAATGCCTCCGGTCATGGGGGCTCAGCCTCTGTTAAACTTCGCGGCTCTCTTTTTACTATCCGTCGTTACCCAGATCATGACCCTGATGACCTTTTCCCCCAATGCTGTTGCCCGTTTACGTGACGAGCGTGAAGAGGAGAGCACCAAGCCTTATCTGGCGCGAGGTTCACGCGCGCCGCGCTGCCATACGTGTCGAGTGATCGTCAGTCATTGCCTGTGCAACTGGCGGCCCCGGGTCAGTACTCGCGCAGGCGTTTGCCTGATCATGACCAAAAAGGAAGTCTTCAAGCCCAGTAATACAGGCTGGTTGATTGCTGACGTGGTGAAGGACAATTTTGCGTTTATCTGGTCGCGCACTGAAACGGATGATGCTTTGCTGGCCTTGCTGGCCGACCCACAGTGGCAGCCTTACCTGGTGTTTCCGGGTGAGTATGTTGCCCCTGAGCGTGTCACGCATTCGGTGGAAATGGACACCAGTAAACGGCCTCTCTTTATTCTGCTTGATGCAACTTGGACCGAGGCGCGCAAGATCTTTCGCAAAAGCCCGTATTTTGATGCCTTGCCGATTTTGAGTCTGCTGCCAGAAAAACTGTCTCGCTATCGTTTACGCAGATCGACGCGAAGCGAGCACTTGTGTACAGCCGAAGTGGCCAGCTTGTGCCTTGATCTTGCCGGAGACACCGAGGCTTCCTGTGCGCTGGATGCTTACTTTGATGTGTTCAGTCAGCATTATCTGGATGCCAAAAACCAGTTGCCGATTAACGAGAGCAGTGCAGCGCACCGTGAACTGGGCGTTTTTGTAAAAGACCTTCCCCAGAATCGCTCTCAATAGACTAAAGAAGTAGCGCTACAATTTTCACCGTGATGTCACTTAGCGCTATCACCGGTTCTGGAGGGTGGCGCTGTAATAGCATTTAGCTGAGTCTGGCGTCAGGTTTTCGACTTGACCCCTCTGGATTCGCTCGGCATGCTTGGCGCCCATTGGGCGGCAACGACTGTAAAAACACTTATATTTACCGACGTTTAGCGTAAAACGCGTGTTTTGAAACGCTTCTCTACGCTGTTGTTCGAGTTGCCTTAGCGAGTACTGAAATGCATCAGGGCTCGCCTAAAAAACAGGATCATTTAAAAAATGGCCACATACGAAATCCTGATTGCCGACGACCATCCTTTGTTTCGCAGTGCTTTGCGCCAAGCGGTGACAATGGGGTTGGGGCCTGATGTCCGCTTGGTGGAGGTCGCCAGTATTGCCGAGCTTGAGGCACAGCTGGCAGACAAGGCCGATTGGGATCTGGTGCTGCTCGACCTTAATATGCCGGGTGCTTACGGTTTCTCCGGGCTGGTATTGTTACGTGGACAGTACCCACAAATTCCGGTGGTAATGGTTTCGGCTCAGGAAGATGCATCAATCATGGTGCGCTCGCGTGAATTTGGCGCCAGTGGTTTTATCCCCAAATCAAGCTCTATGACTGACATTCAGCAAGCAGTGAGTGCTGTGCTGGAGGGTGATGTTAGCTGGCCACCCAAGGCTTTCGAGGCCGTTCAGGTCTCCGCTGAAGCCAAAGCGGCAAGTGAAGGGTTGGCCAGTCTCACCCCCCAACAGTTCAGGGTGTTGACCATGGTGTGTGAAGGGCTGCTGAATAAGCAGATCGCTTACGAACTGGGCGTGTCCGAAGCCACTATCAAAGCACACGTGACGGCTATTTTCCGCAAGTTAGGGGTTCGTACCCGGACTCAGGCGGCGCTCCTTCTGCAACAGCTTGAATCAATTTCGAGCCATTAAGCTGCTGGCTTTCACGCTTTTTTAACAAGCGGTGAACTAGCGTTCCACCCTCATTTTTTGTGCAGTTGCCTATCTATGTCGCCTTTTAAGGGTAAAACCGGATTTAAACGGATTTTGAATGCGGGCGGCTACTCGCTGGACGGTTTACGAGCAGCCTTCACCGGCGAGGCTGCATTTAGGCAATTGGTGTTGCTTAATGTGGTGTTGATCCCGCTGACATTTTTATTGAATGTCAGCCGGGTAGAGCGTGCGCTATTGATTGCCGTGTGCTTGCTGGCACTGATTGTGGAGTTGCTGAACTCGGCCATTGAAGCCGCGATCGATCGAATCTCCCTTGATCTGCACCCGCTGTCTAAAAACGCCAAAGACATGGGCAGTGCCGCGCAATTTGTGGTGCTCACGCTGATTGCCGTGGTGTGGGCCGTGATCCTGCTTTAAGCAATGCTCGGCAGCACGATCTCGTCGCTGCGCTGAACACCTGCGGTAAATGCGCGGCACAGTTCCAGAAACTCGCGCATTGCTGAGGTCTGGTACTTCTTCTTGTGCCAGATGAAGAAAAATTGACGAGCGAGATCCAGATCAGGGGTTTCTACTGCCACCAGGCTGCCCCGCCGAAAAGCATCGCGCAGGGCCAGCCGAGAGATACAACCAATTCCCAGACCTGATTCCACCGCGCGTTTAATCGCTTCGGTGTGTTCCAGTTCGAGGCGGATATTGAGCGACGTCTGATGATGGCGCATGGCTTGGTCGAAGGTCAGGCGGGTACCGGATCCTTGTTCTCGCAAAATCCATGCTTCGCGGCTCAGTTCTTCCAGTGTCGCGTGCCCACGAGCCGCCAGCGGATGTTGAGGAGCGCAGAACACCACCAATTCATCTTCAACCCAGCTTTGCACTTCAATATCAGGGTGGCTGCAATCGCCCTCGATCAGACCAAGATCAATTTCATAATGGGCCACTTGTTGCACGATATGCGCCGTGTTTTGAACGATCAATTTGACCTGGCTCTCAGGGTGCGCCTGCATAAAACTGCCGATCAGCAGTGTGGCCAGGTAGTTGCCAATGGTCAGTGTGGCGCCCACGGTGAGCGAGCCGAAACCTGACTTGCCATTGAGCAAGTCCTCGATTTCCTTGGCCTGGTCCAGTAGCGCGACGGCCTGAGGCAATAACTGGCGACCTAAGGCATTAAGGCTTAGACGTTTGCCCGCACGATCAAAGAGCTGGCAGCTGGTTTGACGCTCCAGTTCGGTGATTGAAGTACTGGCAGCCGATTGTGAAAGGGCCAACAAACCCGCAGCGCGTGACACGCTCTCTTGTTGGGCGACGGTGACAAAAACCTGGAGTTGTCTGAGAGTAAATCGCATATCGATATAACCGATAACCCTTATCTTAATAATTCAGTTAACAGATATTGTCCTCGCCATTAGAATGCTGCGCAATCGCGCCCATTGTCAGCGCAGGCGAATTTTAGGAGCCCCGTACATGAGCAACATGAACCACGAACGTGTCCTCAGTGTTCACCACTGGAACGACACCCTGTTCAGCTTCAAGTGCACCCGTGACCCGGGCCTGCGCTTTGAGAACGGTCAGTTCGTGATGATCGGCCTGATGCAGCCTAACGGTCGTCCGCTTATGCGTGCCTATTCGATCGCCAGCCCTAACTGGGAAGAGCATCTTGAGTTCTTCAGCATCAAGGTGCCGGACGGCCCGCTGACCTCTCAATTGCAGCATTTGAAGGAAGGCGATGAAGTCCTGATCAGCAAAAAGCCTACGGGCACGCTGGTTCTGGATGACTTGAAGCCGGGTAAGCATTTGTACCTGTTGAGCACGGGTACAGGTTTGGCGCCGTTTATGAGCGTCATCCAGGATCCTGAAACCTATGAGCGTTTCGACAAGGTGATCCTGTGCCACGGCGTCCGTTACGTCAATGAAGTGGCTTACCGCGAATTCATCACCGAGACCTTGCCGCAGAATGAGTTCTTCGGTGAGGCGGTGCGCGAAAAACTGATCTACTACCCAACCGTAACCCGTGAGCCATTCGAAAATCAGGGTCGTTTGACCGATTTGATGCGCAGCGGCAAGTTGTTCTCCGATATTGGCCTGCCGCCGATCAACCCGCAGGACGATCGCGCCATGCTGTGCGGTAGCCCAAGCATGCTCGACGAAACCAGCGAAGTGCTTAACAGCTTCGGCCTGACCGTTTCGCCGCGGATGCGCGAGCCGGGTGACTATTTGATCGAGCGCGCCTTCGTCGAGAAGTAAGCAGCGCGGATCAAAAAAAGAGGGAGCTGGCTTGCCAGCTCCCTCTTTTTGTTTGCGCCTACTGCTTAGGAATCACCTCGAGCACGCGAATTACACTGGGCTGCGGGTAATGCCAGCGCACATCGACATCCCAAAAACCTGCGCCGTATTCGCGCTCGGCTGTAGGTGTCTGGTAGGCCGGTCGTGGGTCTTGGGCCAAGCATTGCTCTATCAGCGCCACCAGCGGCTCTTGAATACGCAGGGCATGCTCTTGTGCCTGGTGCAGCGCGTTCTCGCTCCAGTGCACGGGGATCAAGGCCGGTGGTGCGCTTGCCATGCTGTTGCTGGCGCTGTCGATAATGTCGGCGTAAGGCACGTAGGGCTTGATGTCCAGAATCGGCGTGCCGTCGAGCAGGTCAATTCCTGAGATAAACAAGCGCCCGGGTTCAACCTTGTCCAGCTTGACCACTGACTGGCCAATACCATTCGGGCGATGGGTGGCGCGGGTAGCGAATACGCCCATGGACGTATTGCCGCCTAGCCGGGGCGGGCGCACCTTGAGGCGAGGCTTGTCTTCGAGTGCCTGATGGAACACAAACAGTAGCCAGACGTGACTCACCTGTTCCAGTCCCTGTACTGCGTCGCCCTGATTGAAAGGCGCAACCAGTTCCAGTACACCGCGGGCGGCCGGAGCCAGCTGCGGCTGACGCGGAATGGCGAACTTTTCCTTGAAGCAGGAGCGCACAAAGCCAATAGGCGAAACGCTGTAGGTCATGGTTGCGCGGGCTCCCAGCTGTTTTTAAGCTCTAACCCGCAGGGTCAGGCCCTTGAGGAAATTGCGCAGCAACTGGTCGCCACAGGTGCGGTAGTTGGTGTGGCCAAACTTGCGGAAAAGAGCGCTCAATTCTGGTTTCGACACAGGGAACTCAGCCGCCTTGAGGATGGCGTGCATGTCGTCCTCTTTGAGTTCGAATGCAACCCGCAGTTTTTTCAAGATGATGTTGTTGGTCACGGGCAGTTCTACCGGCATCGGCGGACGGCTTTCGTCTTTACCGCGCTTGAAGATCACCAGGCCATCAAGGAAGTGCGCCATGACGTCGTCAGGGCAGCGAACAAAACCTTCTTCCTCGTCTTTCTTCAGGTAGGTCAGCACGTCTTCTTTGGTGACGTCCATGCCGCCCAGCTTGATGATTTCGACAACCTTGTTGTCACTGATGTCGAGCATGTAGCGCACGCTACGCAATACGTCGTTATGAATCATGTGGTCAATCCTGATATTCAGCAGTGAGCACCGCAGGCCATGCTGCGGTGTCGAAATGTTCGGGGCAGGCGGTGTTTAGAACTTTTCGGTGGTCGCCATGTAGCGCCACTGGCCGACAGGCAACTTGCCCATCGATACGCCACCAATACGAATGCGGCGCATGGAAATGACGGTCAGGCCGACGGCCTGGCAGAATTGTGCAATGACACCCGGCTGCGGATTCTTCATCGCAAAGCGCAGACGATTTTCACTCTGCCAACTGGCCTTCACGGCAGGCAGTTCGCGGCCTTTGTAGGTCATGCCGTGGTTAAGACGGTTCAAACCGTGCGGGGCCATCTCGCCGGAGACTTCAACCACATACTCTTGCTCGATTTTGTTGGCATCGGCAGTCAGTTTGCGCACAATTTTCCAGTCTTGGGTGAACACCAGCAGGCCGCTGGCGTTGGCTTGCAACTCATTGCCAACGGTCAGGCGCAGGAAATGCCCCTTGAGCGGTCGTTTGCCGTAGCGATGTTCTTCGCTCAGGGTCTCTGGGCCAATCAAAGCCATGGCACTGTCCGTGTCCAGGCCCGCAGGTGCGTTCAGCAAGATGGTCACAGGCTCAGGTGGTGTGGCCTTGGCGTGCGGATCCAGCTCGACCTTTTGGTCGCTGACCTTGAATTGCGGCTCGTCGATGACTTCGCCATCTACCGTGACCCAGCCACCTTCAATGAACAGTTCGGCCTCACGGCGGGAGCAGCCGACGAGTTCGATGAGGCGTTTGGAGAGACGTATCGGTTCAGACATGACAGGGGCCGTAATAGAATGGGGCGGCTATTGTACCCGGCTGGCGCTGGTTAAGCCCGGCTACATTTACCGAAAGCACGGGGTGGGCGTTTATAACGCAAGTGAAGCAGCGGATATGGCTGGCCCAAGCCGTCTTTTTCGCAGCGGCCAACGACTTCAAAGCCTTGTTTCATGTAAAAGCCGATAGCTTGCGAATTTTGTTCGTTAACGTCCAGTTCCTGGGCGTTGAGCTCGTCTATGGCAAAGCAGAGCAGGCTTTTGCCTACCCCGAGGCCCCGATAGTCGGGGTGGATGAAAAGCATTTCAACCTTGTTGGCTGCCACGCCCACAAAGCCGCTGATTTTTTTGCGGGCCGGGTCTTTGCAACACGCGAGCATCACGGTGTCCAGATACTGATCTTTAACCATGGGCCGCAGCAGCTGAATATAGCTGTCAGGCAAAAAATCGTGGGTAGCGCGAACGGATGCCTCCCATACGTCAGTCAGTTCGACAAAATCCCTAAGGCGCGGCGTATGAATGGCCCACTTCTGTTGCATCGGCGTGTCTCCTGGCGCAGATGACGAGCGCTATGGGTTAACAATAGCCGTAAAAAAAGCCCTGTCGTGAGCACGGCAGGGCTTTTTTTCGCAAGCATTAGCAGTTTAGATCGCTTCAGCCCACAGATCGTACTCGTCGGCGTCGGTCACGCGGCACATGATTTTGTCGCCGGGCTTGATGTCTTTCTCGGTGGCGATAAATACGTTGCCGTCGATTTCCGGGGCGTCGAAGAAGCAACGACCCACAGCGCCTTGCTCGTCCACTTCGTCGATCAGCACTTCGATTTCCTTGCCGATCTTCAGTTGCAGGCGGGCTGCACTGATGGCCTGTTGGTGAGCCATAAAGCGCTCCCAGCGATCTTGCTTGACGTCATCCGGCACGATGGCGGCATCCAGCAAGTTGGCGGGCGCACCTTCTACTGGCGAGTACTGGAAGCAGCCAACGCGATCGAGCTGTGCTTCGGTCAACCAGTCGAGCAGGTATTGGAAGTCTTCTTCGGTCTCGCCCGGGAAGCCGACAATAAAGGTCGAACGGATGATCAGGTCGGGGCAGATTACGCGCCAGTTCTTGATGCGAGCCAGGGTCTTGTCTTCAAAAGCCGGGCGCTTCATGGCCTTGAGCACTTTGGGGCTGGCGTGCTGGAAAGGAATGTCCAGGTACGGCAGGATTTTGCCGGCCGCCATCAGCGGGATCAGCTCGTCAACGTGCGGGTACGGGTAAACGTAGTGCAGGCGCACCCATACGCCCAGGGTGCTGAGTGCTTCGCACAGCTCTGTCATGCGGGTTTTAACCGGCGCGCCGTTCCAGAAACCGGTGCGGTACTTTACGTCGACGCCATAAGCGCTGGTGTCCTGAGAAATCACCAGCAGCTCTTTAACGCCGGATTTGACCAGACGCTGGGCCTCATCAAGCACGTCACCGACCGGGCGGCTGACCAATTTACCGCGCATGGAAGGGATGATGCAGAAGCTGCAGCTGTGGTTACAGCCTTCGGAAATTTTCAGGTAGGCATAGTGGCGCGGTGTCAGCTTGATGCCTTGTGGTGGCACCAGGTCGATCAGCGGGTTGTGATCCTGACGTGGCGGCACGACTTCGTGAACGGCGTTGACGACTTGCTCGTACTGCTGCGGGCCGGTTACGGCCAAAACGCTAGGGTGAACGTTGCGAATAGCACCTTCTTCAACGCCCATGCAGCCGGTAACGATGACCTTGCCGTTTTCCTTGATGGCTTCGCCGATGACTTCCAGCGATTCAGCCTTGGCGCTGTCGATAAAGCCGCACGTGTTGACCACCACGACATCAGCGTCCTGGTAGGTGGAAACAACATCGTAGCCTTCCATGCGCAGCTGCGTCAGGATGCGTTCGGAGTCGACAAGGGCTTTTGGGCAACCCAGAGAAACAAACCCGACCTTAGGGTTGGCTGGCTTGGTAACGGTGGACATGGCGAACCTCGGTATGTAGTGACGTTACATGCCCGTAAAGGCTGCACGACGAACGGGCGCTTAGGCTCTGTACGAAATGTATCTGCGCTCGGTTATGCGGCGTTAAAAACAGGCTCGGAATGCTCAACGTTAACTCCGCTTCCTCGCCTGTTTTCGCCTTGCCTAACCTTCGCTCGAAAACATTTCGCACAGACCCTAGTGCGCCTCTAATGTAAAAAAGTGCGCAATTCTAGCTACGGGAACCGCGCTTGACCAGCGTTAAACGGGGATTTGCGACGAGTGCTGCGCTATGCTGCGCGCCGTCGCGGAATCAGCGTATTTTACTGCCGAGTTTGTGCGGGAAAGTGTCGTCGCTAATAGTCAGAAAATCAGTGCATGCTGTTTGTAAATGCATCGCTCTGGTTTATGAAATACGGTCTTGAGTCGTAGGAGTGGTTGATGGGGCAGGTCAGCAGTCAGGCAGCGGAACACGGTCATTCAACAGCAAAGCCCATTGGCATGCTGGTTGCCGCCGTTGGTGTGGTGTATGGCGATATCGGTACCAGTCCGTTGTACACCCTCAAAGAAGTGTTTTCCGGCGGGTATGGCGTTCAAGTCAATCACGATGGGGTCTTCGGCATTTTGGCGCTGATCTTCTGGTCGCTGATCTGGGTTGTCTCGATCAAATACGTGCTGTTCATCCTGCGCGCGGACAACGAAGGCGAGGGCGGCATCATGGCGCTGACGGCGCTGGCGCGACGCGCAGCCTCGCCTTATCCCAAGTTACGCTCAGTGTTGGTGATACTGGGGTTGGTGGGCGCCTCGCTGTTTTACGGCGACAGCATGATTACCCCGGCGATCTCGGTTTTGTCCGCCGTTGAAGGGCTTGAACTGGCCTTTAGCGGTCTGGACCGTTGGGTCGTCCCTCTGGCTCTGATAGTGCTGGTGGCGCTGTTCTTGATTCAACGCCGGGGCACGGCAACGTTGGGCAAGTTGTTCGGCCCGATCATGGTGCTGTGGTTTGTGGTGCTGGCGGGGTTGGGTATTCACGGCATCCTTCAACATCCGCAAGTGTTGAATGCGCTGAACCCCGTGTGGGGCGTGCGTTTCTTTGTCTCTCATCCTGGCATGGGCGTCGCCATTTTAGGGGCCGTGGTGCTGGCGCTGACCGGTGCTGAAGCGCTATACGCTGACATGGGGCACTTTGGGCGCAAGCCGATTGCCCGTGCCTGGTTTGTTCTGGTACTGCCTGCGCTGGTGCTCAACTACTTCGGGCAGGGTGCCCTGTTACTGGAAAACCCTGAGGCGGCACGCAACCCGTTCTATTTGCTGGCGCCAAGTTGGGCGTTGATCCCGTTGGTGGTCCTGTCCACGCTGGCGACCGTGATTGCGTCCCAGGCGGTCATTTCGGGCGCCTTCTCGTTGACCCGCCAAGCCATTCAGCTGGGTTATATCCCGCGCATGCACATTCAGCACACGTCCAGCGCCGAGCAAGGGCAGATTTATATTGGTGCGGTGAACTGGTCGTTGATGGTCGGGGTCATTCTGCTGGTGCTGGGTTTTGAGTCGTCAGGTGCGCTGGCTTCGGCCTACGGCGTGGCCGTCACCGGCACCATGTTGATCACCAGTATTCTGGTGTCCGCCGTCATGTTGTTGCTGTGGAAATGGCCACCCGTATTGGCGGTGCCGGTGTTGATCGGCTTTTTGTTGGTGGACGGACTGTTCTTTGCTGCCAACGTGCCGAAAATCGTTCAGGGCGGTGCGTTTCCGGTACTGGCGGGGATTGTGCTGTTTATCCTGATGACCACCTGGCGACGCGGCAAACAGTTGCTGGTGGATCGCCTGGATGAAAATGCGCTGCCGTTACCGTTGTTCATCAGCAGTATCCGTGTTCAGCCGCCTCATCGCGTTCAGGGCACGGCCGTATTTTTGACCGCCCGCCCTGATGCGGTACCTCATGCGTTATTGCACAACCTGTTGCATAACCAGGTATTGCATGAGCAGGTGGTGTTGTTGACGGTGGTCAACGAAGACACGCCAAGGGTTCCGGCGGCGCAGCGTTTTGAAGTGGATGCGTATGGCGAAGGGTTCTTCCGGGTGATCCTGCACTTTGGCTTTATGGACGAGCCGGATGTGCCGCAAGCGTTGAAGCTGTGCCACCTCGAAGAGTTGGATTTCAATCCGATGCGCACGACTTACTTTCTGAGCCGCGAAACAGTGATTGCGTCCAAATTGGTGGGCATGGCGCGTTGGCGCGAAGCGTTGTTCGGTTTTATGTTGAAGAACGCTAACGGCAACCTTCGGTTCTTCAAATTGCCGGTCAACCGGGTGATTGAACTCGGGACTCAGGTGGAAATGTAGAAAAGGCCAAAGCCCCTCACCCTAACCCTCTCCCAGAGGGAGAGGGGACTAAAAGCAAAAGCAGATTTGAGCTACACCACAATCAAGCTCCCTATCCCAGAGGGAGAGGGGACTAAAAGCAAAAGCTGATGTGGGCTACACCACAATCAAGCTCCTTCTCCCAGAGGGAGAGGGGACTAAAAGCAAAAGCAGATTTGAGCTACACCACAATCAAGCTTCTTCTCCCAGAGGGAGAGGGGACTAAAAGCAAAAGCAGATTTGAGCTACACCACAATCAAGCTCCCTCTCCCAGAGGGAGAGGGGACTAAAAGCAAAAGCTGATGTGGGCTACACCACAATCAAGCTCCTTCTCCCAGAGGGAGAGGGGACTAAAAGCAAAAGCAGATTTGGGCAACACCACAATCAAGCCCCCTCTCCCAGAGGGAGAGGGGACTAAAAGCAAAAGCAGATTTGAGCTACACCACAATCAAGCCCCCTCTCCCAGAGGGAGAGGGGACTAAAAGCAAAAGCAGATTTGAGCTACACCACAATCAAGCTCCCTCTCCCAGAGGGAGAGGGGACTAAAAGCAAAAGCAGATTTGCGCAACACCACAATCAAGCTCCCTCTCCCTCTGGGAGAGGGCTGGGGTGAGGGTCGGCCTTTACTCCGGTGTCACTTGATGCTTCTTGATCAGGTCAACCAGACGCTGAGCCAGCGCCGGATAGTTCTCGTCAAAGTGATGCCCGCCCGGCAGCTTCAGGCTTTCGCCTACCGCTGTCTTGGCCGTGCAGCCGCTTTCATCGACTTCTTCTGCCCCATAGATGCACACCACTTTGTTGGCAGGCAGTTTGGACATTTCTTCGCCGGTATCAGCTTCAGCACCAGCTTTACCCAGCCAGCCATCAACATGTATCTCAAAGCTGCCACTGCGGGCAAAGGCCAGCAGCATGATGGCGTCCACACGATTCTGTTCGGCTTCGGGCAAACGGTTGTAGGTGGCAGGCAATACGTCCGCGCCAAACGAATAGCCAACCAGCACAAAGCGCTGAGTGCCCCACTTCTGGCGGTAGTGTTGCATCAGTTCGGTAAGGTCGGTGGCGCTTTGCTCGGGCGTCTTGTGCTGCCAGTAATAACGCAGCATGTCGATGCCGACGACCGGGTAACCGATCTTTGCCATTTCCCCGGCCACATCGCGATCCAGATCACGCCAACCGCCATCGCCCGACAGAAATAGCGTGACAGTGCTGTTTTGCTGACCAGCCGGGACTTCAACCACAGGCATGCTCAGCCCGCCATTGTCATCGCCCACCAGAATTTTGCGCAGTTCGTTGCTCAACACTTGTGGGAAGTGAATGTCGTAATCGCTGATGCTGGTTTGCGCATTGGGCTGATCGCGCACAAAGGCTGCACTGGGGTCGTCAGGGTTGTCGTTCCAGGCCACCAGCCAGTTGCCGTGAGCTGCGGATTTCGGCACGGGCAGGCTACAAGCAGGGTCTTCCAGCTTGAAACCCACCGACACTGCCTGGGCCTTATCGTTGGCCTGTTCAACTAACCAGCGCCAAGCCAGGGTTGCCCCTGGGCCAATGCCGCTAACCAGCGTGGCAGGGCCCTTAAGTTGTTGCAGTGCCGTTTGCAGTGCTTGCTGCTGCAGGGTGCAATCATCTTTGGGCAGGATCACTTGCACCAGTTGCGCTTTACCACCACGGCTTAACGCCGTGAGTTGTTTGTCGGTCAGTGCCTCTTCGGCCGGCGTTGCGATAATCACGCGGGCTTGGGCCTTCTGGCCGGGTGTCACATTGGTCAGGGTCGAGCCGTCGGTTTGAGTCAGGTGTTCAACGGTGGGTTCGGGGGCGGGGCGATTCCACCACCAATAGCCGCCAGCGGCGAGCGCGACCAGAACAACCAATGCAAGCCATAAAAACCGCCAGGAACGATGTTTCATTAACGTTTCACCAATCCAGTCAAGCCGCCTGCAATCAGGGCGGCAGTGTCGGCCAGAGCCACCAGTGGATCAAGTCCGGCGGGCACGGCCATATAACGAGGTTCCCAGTCAGGCTGGAATTTGTCTTTGAAGCGGCGCAAACCCTGGAAGTTGTACAAGTGCTCACCACGCTGGAACAACATTGACCCCAAGCGCTGGGTCAGTGGCGCGCCACGGCGGGGTTGCAGGCCAGACAGGGGCACCATGCCAAGGCTGAATCGTGCGTATCCATGCTTCTTATAATGCTGAATCAGGCCGACCATCATGAATTCCATGGTCAGTTTTGGGGCTTGCGGGTGGGCGCGCATCAGGTCGAGGCTCGACAGTTCATGGCTGTGGGTCTCGAGCAGGTTGGCAAAAGCCACCGGTTTTCCTTCGAAGCGAATAATCGCCACGCGAAAATGCTTGATGTAGTCCTCATTGAAACGCCCTAGCGAGAAGCCCTTTTCGCGCACATTCTTGCCCGTCAGCCACGCATCGGAAATCACCTTGAGTTCGGCCATTGGCGCCTCACCCGGCTCATGGATTTCCAGCGACAGGCCATCGCGAGTGCCGCGGTTCCAGGTATAGCGCAGGTCTTTCATCTCTTTGCCTTTGGCGTCGAGATCAAATCGATGCAGGTCCACCCGGGCCTCTTCTCCCAGCTTGATCGCGGTCAGGCCGATGTCCATATAGAACGGCAGGTTTTCGGCGCGAACCTGATAGAACACGGGGCGAGCATGATAGACATCACACAGGTCGCGGAATTGCCAGATCAGTTCGGCCCGTTGCTGAGGCGGCCCAATCGGGTCATACAGCGCAACCAGGCTGCGTCCTCGACGTGCGTACATCAGGAAGGCGTTGTCATCAGGGTGAAACAGCAGTGTCTTATCGCCCGTCAAGGCCAGACCACCATCGGGCTGATCAGAGGTCAGGATGATTTTTGCGGCTTTCTCCAACTCACCGGCATCCGGCAAGTGGATGACCGGGCGTGCGGTGCGCAGCAGCCAGGTGAGCGATACGATCACCAGCAGCACGGCGGCACCCAGCAGTGAGCGCAGGCCGCGGGGCGCATCCGAGTCGAGGGTGAACTGCCACCACAGTTGATGGCTGTAAGGAACATCTTGATAGGCGAACAGCAATAGCCAGATAGAAGCGCCTAGCACACAGATACTGGACACCAGATACAGCGGCGAAAAGGGCAGTTCGGTCAGTCGGCTCGGGCGGTAGAATGAGCGGCGAAACAATCCCAGCAGGCTGGCAGTCAGTACCAGAATGGTGGCTTCTTCCCAGTCAAAACCCTTCAGCAGGGACAGCACGGCGCCGACCAGCAGGAGAATAGTGGTCAGCATCCAGGCGGCCGACAGGCGTCGTCTCAGGCCCTGAGCCAGCAATAGACAGAGTACGCCGATCAGGCTCGCGCCGAAGTGCGAGGCATCGATCAAGCGATGGGGGATCAGAAACCCTATGTGTTCAAGGCGTGTATCAATTTCGGGCGTCGCGCCTGAAAACAGCAGCACGATGCCAGACATAAAGACCAGTACGGACAGAATCGGTGCTGCCAATCCGGATGCCACCCGCAAGCTTTGTCGGGTATGGATCAATCGCTGAGCTTCATTGAGCAGCAGCATGAAGCACGCGATCAGTAGCGGCAAAATCACGTAAATAATGCGGTACAGCAGCAACGCGGCCGCCAGGGGTGCCGCACCCAGTTTGTCGGCGAATGCGGCGAGCAAGATAGCTTCAAAAACACCGACGCCGCCAGGCACGTGGCTGAGAACGCCAGCGGCCAGTGCCAGCAGATAAACCAGCAGGAATGGACCGAATGGTGGCGCTTCAGGCAGCAGTAAGTACAGCACTGTGGCCGCAGCCGCGACGTCCAGCGCAGTAATCACCAGTTGCAGCAAGGTCAAGCGGGGGCTGGGTAACCGAAGGGTGCGCCGTCCGGCCTTTACCAGCAGATTGTCCGGAATGGGTTGCTCGGGCAGGCGGCGGCGGTAAATGCCCAGTGCCAGTAACGCAAACAGCGCGAGTATGGCAAAAGCGACTGAGCCTAATACCCATTCAGGAATGTTTAGGGCCGTCGAAGCTGCAGGCAGATTGCTCAGCGTTGCGAGTGCAGCCAGAGGCGGTAATGCGCACCCCAGTGACAGGCTGGCAAACAGCGTCATGTGAGCAACTTCAGAAGCCCCTACGCCAAAGCGTGCGTAAAGGCGATAGCGCACTGATCCGCCAGACAACAATGACAAGCCGATGGCATTGCCGATGGCAAAAGCGGTAAACCCGCCAAAGGCCAACGTTTTGGCGGGCAATTTGACACCCGCATAACGACTGGCAGACCACTCATACCCAAGCAGTATCAAAAACCCCACGGCAGTCGCAGCCAAGGCGCCGAGAAGGGCGGGCTTGGGGACTTCCTGAAGGGAGTCTTGCAGGGCGTAGAGATCCAGTTCGCTTAACAAATGACGACAAGCGATCAATGCTATTGCAAACAGCAGAAGGGTCAGTGCGAGGCCAATGGGTTGGCGGTATTTGCTCAGCAAGTCCAGCCAGCGCAAGCGTGTTGCGGCAATGGGGTGGGTAGCTGTAACGGCTTCTATGGGTTCTGGCGAATTATCGGGCATCAATCACCTCGTGGATCGTGCGCGATAGGATGGAGGCATAGACTCAAGTTACCAATCCTTTTGGTCAAAATAATTTGAAATACTTGCAGCTGTTTGCCTGATGTTCAGGTTAGGTGTGTGAAAAATAGGTAAATGTGATCGCTCAGCATAGCCTGCCGGACTTTCAGAAATATGACGTTTATTGTCAATAAACGTCTGCATTGTACTTTTCGAGCACGCACAAAAAAGGCCACTCTTTCGAGTAGCCTTTTTTGATGTTTGGTTGCGGGAGCCGGATTTGAACCGACGACCTTCGGGTTATGAGCCCGACGAGCTACCAGACTGCTCCATCCCGCGTCTGTGGGGTGGATTCTACAGAGGATCGATGAGGTGTCAAGCTTAAATCACGTAAGTGATTGAAATATGCGGTTTTAATGCTTGAGGGCCTGGTAGGGCAGTTGTCGTGAAAAACACGCGCGCACAAAAAAGGCCACTCTTTCGAGCAGCCTTTTAATGTTTGGTTGCGGGAGCCGGATTTGAACCGACGACCTTCGGGTTATGAGCCCGACGAGCTACCAGACTGCTCCATCCCGCGTCTGTGGGGCGCACTTTACAGTGATGAGCAGGGGAGTCAACCTTTAATCCACAAAACAGTTAAATAAGGTGCGAATAGTGCGTGCAGGGTGGCTTCGCGACTCTCCGGGCCTGTCATGCGTCGTCCTCGTCAGCGTCTGGCGATACGATAAAAAGGCAAATGCAGGATTTGCGCACACCGCTGGAATTGGGGCGGGCCTCTAAAGCAGGGTGGTGCTACAAAACAAACGCGCACAAAAAAGGCCACTCTTTCGAGTAGCCTTTTAATGTTTGGTTGCGGGAGCCGGATTTGAACCGACGACCTTCGGGTTATGAGCCCGACGAGCTACCAGACTGCTCCATCCCGCGTCTGTGGGGTGGATTCTACAGCGATACGCAGTGCTGTCAAACGTTAATTTCTAAAATAGCGTTCTGCTTCAATCAGTTAGGATCTTTTGCAGCCATAAACATGGCCGCAGCCCTTGCCCTGTATAGGGTTTGGCTCTATAGGCCAGGTATATTCGATTAAAAAATCAAATAAATCAGTTAAATTTCCTACGCTCGTCGGGCAGAAATAAGACTACTGGTGCTATATACAGTTGCCGGTGACATACTGGCGATCTGCATTGCCTTTCCTTCTAAGAACACCGCCCTACATGACGCAGCGCAAAATCATCCACGTTGACTGTGACTGTTTCTATGCCGCAATTGAGATGCGTGATGACCCGAGCCTGGCGAACAAGCCAATGGCGGTGGGTGGCTCGGCTGACCGACGGGGCGTGATCTCAACGTGCAACTATGAAGCGCGGGCTTACGGTGTACGTTCGGCCATGGCGTCCCGTCATGCGCTCAAACTATGCCCTGACTTGGTGATCGTGAGCGGTCGAATGGAGGCCTATAAAGAAGCCTCCAAAGAGATTCATGGCATTTTGCGTGATTACACTGAGCTGATTGAGCCGCTGTCCCTTGATGAGGCTTATCTGGATGTATCGGATAGCTCGCACTTCGCTGGGAGTGCGACGCGGATTGCCCAAGACATCCGGCGTCGGGTTTCCAACCAGCTCCATATCACCGTGTCGGCGGGGGTGGCGCCAAACAAATTCCTCGCCAAGATTGCCAGCGACTGGAAAAAGCCCAATGGCTTGTTCGTTATTACCCCGGATCAGGTGGACGACTTCGTATCGGCCTTGGCTGTTAACAAGCTGCACGGCGTAGGCAAGGTCACAGCTGACAAGCTGGCGCGTTTGGGCATTGAAACCTGTCTTGATCTTCGCGATTGGAACAAATTGGCGCTGGTGCGGGAATTCGGCAGTTTCGGTGAGCGTTTGTGGGGGTTGGCGCGCGGGATAGATGAGCGTCAGGTACAAAGTGATAGTCGCAGGCAATCCGTAAGTGTGGAGAACACCTACGACACGGATTTGCCCGATCTGGCGACGTGCCTTAAAAAAGTACCGGAGTTGCTTGAAACCCTGAATCGACGGATTGACCGCATCGGTAGCAGTTACCGTCCCGGCAAGCCATTCGTCAAAGTGAAGTTCCACGATTTTACTCAGACCACGCTTGAGCAGTCGGGTGCCGGTCGCGATCTTGAGAGTTACGAGGGGTTGTTAAGTCAGGCGTTTGCCCGCGGTGCCAAGCCCGTCCGGTTGTTGGGGCTTGGCGTGCGGTTACACGATTTGAGCGGTGGCCATGAACAGTTGGAGCTGTTCGGGCGTTAGCTGACGCCGGGGTCTGCCACCAATCGACCGGCTTTCTGGGTCAGTGACTGCAAGAACTCACGTTGTAACTCGGGGTCGTTGCGTGTGAGTTCGATCAGGCTTTGCTCCAGTTCGCTGGCTTCTTCTTCCAGCCCCAATTCTGAGAGGCGCTTGACCCGGTGAACCCATTGGTTGACGTCGTCGCCCTCCAGGTCGTCATAAATCAGGTTGTGCGCTTCGAGCAGTTTTGTACGCAGCGTGTGGCTGATCGACAGTGTGGAATCGGAGTGTGTTTCGTCCTGCGCATCTTCAACCGCAATCGTCAGGGTGCGGATGCGGTTCAAATCCTGCTCGGCAAAAGGGCTGTCCAGCAAGTTGAGGCGAAGCACGCCGTTACGGTCCGTCGTCATTTCGTGGCTTTGCGAGCCAGCCTTGACCATGACCGGCCGTTCTGCCCAAGGCAAGCTTGAGTTCTCGAGCCGCTTGTCGCGTTGAATATCGTCAATTCCCGCCAGATTTTGTTCGGCACGGCCATGGGACTGAACGTTCATGGCCGGGTTGATGCCGGCAAAACCGTAACTGATCCAGTCTTTCGTCACGCTGTCCGGTAATTGCCCGAACATAAAGACGTTAAGCACATTGGCGCCCACGCCGGCGACGATCGCTACTGCACCCAGCGGAATCTCATAGACCTCGCGCCAGGGTTGATAGGGTGTGTACCTGTCGTAATGGCGCGTGACATCGAACTCAGTGACCTCAAAGGTCTTTTGCTCATTGATGCGCACACGGCGTTGCGGCAGCTCCAGCACTGATGGCGAGCCGACATCGATCTGCAAGTTATGGGCGAGCAGTTTGCGCTCAATGCGCTCCTCGTGCTCGCTACGTTGCGACATGTGATTGGCGCAGCCGCTCAGCAGCAGGGCGCCGCACATGGCGGCGCCCCCGAGGGTCAAGGTGTGTCGATTGAACATGGTGTCTCTATCTGGATTCAGCGACTGATACGCGCCTGAAGGAAGGCCAGCACGTCAGCAACGGGCAGTGCTTGCGGCTCTGCTTCGGTGCGGCTCTTGTATTCCAGGTTGCCTTCGGCCAGGCCGCGGTCGCTGACGACGATCCGGTGCGGGATACCGATCAGCTCCATGTCGGCGAACTTGATGCCTGGGCTAGTTTTCTTGTCGCGGTCGTCCAGCAGCACTTCAAAACCGGCAGCGGTCAGTTGGGCATACAGGGCGTCAGTGGCTTCGCGAACGGCTTCTGTTTCGTAGCGCAATGGCACCAGTGCCACTTGGAACGGAGCCAGTGCGTCGCTCCAGATAATGCCGCGCTCGTCGTTGTTCTGCTCGATGGCAGCAGCGACCACGCGGGATACGCCTATGCCATAGCAGCCCATTGCCAGTGTGACGGGTTTGCCGTTCTCACCCAGTACCTGACACTTCATCGCTTCGCTGTATTTGGTGCCCAGCTGGAAGATGTGACCGACTTCAATGCCGCGCTTGATTTCCAGCGTGCCTTTACCGTCCGGGCTTGGGTCGCCAGCCACTACGTTACGCAAGTCGGCAACAGTCGGAACAGGCAGGTCACGTTCCCAGTTCACGCCGAAGTAGTGTTTGTCGTCGATGTTGGCGCCAACGCCAAAGTCGCTCATCAGCTCGACCGAACGGTCGATAATGCACGGCAGCGGCAGGTTCAGCGGGCCCAAAGAGCCAGCGCCGGCGCCGATCGCGTCGCGCAGTTCGGCATCAGAAGCCATGGTCAGCGGGCTAGCCACCAAAGGATGGTTACCGGCCTTGATTTCGTTGAGTTCATGATCGCCACGGATCACCAGTGCGATCAACTTGCCTTCTTCGGCCGCGTGAACGATCAGGGTCTTGACCGTTTTTTCGATTGGCAGGTTGTAGCCTTCTACCAATTGCACGATGGTTTTGGCATCAGGCGTGTCGATCAGGCGCAGCTCTTCGGTCGCCGCAGCGCGTGAAGTTTCGCGTGGTACCGCTTCGGCTTTTTCGATGTTGGCGGCGTAATCCGAAGCATTGCTGAAGGCGATGTCGTCTTCGCCGGACTCGGCCAATACGTGGAATTCATGGGAGCCAGCGCCGCCGATGGAGCCGTTGTCGGCTTCTACTGGGCGGAAGTTAAGGCCCAGGCGGGAGAAAATGTTGCAGTAAGCCTGGTGCATGCGGTCATAAGTGATTTGCAGCGAAGCCTCGTCGGTATGAAACGAATAGGCATCCTTCATGATGAATTCGCGACCGCGCATCAAGCCGAAGCGAGGGCGGATCTCATCACGGAATTTGGTCTGGATCTGGTACAGGTTGATAGGCAGCTGTTTGTAGCTGTTCAACTCGTTGCGGCACAGGTCGGTGATGACTTCTTCGTGGGTCGGCCCTACGCAGAACTCACGACCGTGGCGATCTTTGAGGCGCAACAGCTCGGGGCCGTATTCTTCCCAGCGGCCGGACTCTTGCCACAATTCAGCCGGTTGAATGCTCGGCATCAGCACTTCCAGAGCGCCAGCAGCGTTCATTTCTTCGCGAACAATGGCTTCGACCTTGCGCATGATGCGCAAGCCCATGGGCAGCCAGGTGTACAGGCCGGAAGCAAGTTTACGAATCATGCCGGCGCGCAGCATCAGCTGGTGGCTGATAACGACCGCGTCCGAAGGCGTTTCTTTCTGTGTGGCGAGCAAATATTGACTGGTGCGCATGGTTAGCCGGTGCCGTTGCTGATGACTGGAAATAGCTTGGCATTGTACGGGCGAGAGGTGTCTGCGTACAGGGCGGGGCGGGGAGAGAGGCTCTCCCCGATTTTTACGGTGTTTTTTCGAGATTGACTGGCGGGTTCAGGCGGGCCCGGCGGCTTTCCTGAAACCAGTGCAGGCTGATCAGTAGCAAGGTCGGCACGCCCATGACGGCGGTGATGATGAAAAAGTTGTGGTAACCGAATTTCTCGACCAGAACGCCTGAGTAACCCCCCATCAGGCGCGGCAACAGCAGCATGATCGAACTGAGCAGTGCATATTGGGTGGCCGAAAACTTCAGGTTGGTCAGGCTGGACAAGTACGCCACAAACGCAGATGTCGCGAGGCCCGAGCTAAAGTTGTCGAGTGAGATGGTGACAATCAGCATTTGCAGATTGGGCCCCATGTCAGCCAGCAGCATAAATAGCAGGTTGGTGCCCGCCGAGGCTGCGCCGCCGATCAACAGAATAGGCAGGATGCCGAAACGAACGATGAGCAGCCCCCCCATACCCGCCCCAACAAGCGTCATGATCAAGCCGAAAATCTTGCTGACACCGGCAATTTGATCCTTGGTAAAGCCTTGGTCGATGTAAAACACGTTGGCCATCACGCCCATGACCGTATCAGACATGCGGTAAGTGGCGATCAGACCGAGCAGCAGCAGGGCTTGCCAGCGGTAACGCAAGATAAAGTCGTTAACCGGTGTCAGAACGGGGGCCAAGCCGCGGCGCCCCATTGAAGACAGGCATAGAACGGTGAGCAGTGTGTAGAGGATGGCCCTTAGAAAAGCACGGTCCTCAAGCACCAGATTTACCGGGCTCACGCCCTCGAAAAGCACGCTGGCGAAGTCGGTGTTGTACAACTGGGTGAACATGGCAGGCACGGACACCAGCAGTACGATCAATACGAAAACCGATGCCAGTTGGTGGGCAAAACTGTAGCGCCCGGCAGACAGCTGAGTGCGCAATGGGACCGGCGGTTCGCGCATGAAAAACGTGGTCAACAACGCCGGAACCATCAACAAACCAAACAGCACATAGGTGCCAGTCCATGCCGAGTGCTTATAGTCAAAGCCTGTAGACCCGAAGCCTTCGGCAAAAAACAATGCACCGGCAGTGGCCAGCAAGGCGGCAACGCGATAACCAGACATGTAACTGGCAGCAAGGGCAGCCTGACGGCTGTCGTCGGCAATCTCCAGTCGGTAGGCGTCAACGGCAATGTCCTGCGTCGCAGAGGCAAACGACACGATAACGGCAATGGCTATAAGCCATGACAAATGCTTTTGCGGGTCGCAGAAACCCATGCCAATAAGGCCGAGGATCACTAGCGTTTGCGCGAGTACCAGCCAGGAACGGCGCCGTCCGAGTTTACCCAGTAGCGGCAAGCGCCATTGGTCGAGCAGCGGCGACCACACCCATTTAAAGGCGTAGGCCAGACCGATCAGGCTCGCATAGCCGATAGTTTCGCGGGCCACACCGGCTTCACGCAACCAAACGGAGAGTGTTGAAAACACCAACATGTACGGCAAACCGGCGGCAAAGCCGAGCAGTAACAGCACAAGGGTTGAGGGGCTGGAATAGGCAGCTAGCGCTTCGCGCCAGGTTTTACGGGGCATGGACTCGAGTCTGCCTCTGATTACGGAAACAAAGGGCGCACTCTAACCGCAGTGCTCTATCGGGCGCCACCCATGGCGACGTAAATCCACACGACTGTTTGAAACGTTCACCCCTTCACTGCGCAATCGCGCACGTTGTTCGTCGCCGGAGGGGCTACCTGCGGGCAAGCTGATACGTCCTCCGGCGGCAACTACTCGGTGCCAGGGCAGACGCGACCCTTCAGGCAACTGGCTGAGTGTGCGTCCCACCCAGCGTGCGGCGCGCCCCAGGCCTGCCAGTTCGGCGAGTTGACCATACGTCACCACATAGCCTTCGGGCACTTGCATCAGGGTCGAGTACAACGCTGTGCGGCGAATATCAGCCGGGCTTGGTGGTGAGTCGAGGGCAGTGCTCATGGCAAATTCTTCATGTTTCATGACACTAGTGGAGGGTGAATGCGTTTTTGTCAATTGGACCAAGAAATGAACTACACGAGAATCAGTCAGTCTTTATTGCCTGAGGCATGCCTATACGGATAATGCCGACATTCTTTCGCAAACCTGAGTTTCGCATTTGTTTATGTTGTCCAGAACCCTGTTATGCCTAGCTGTCTTGAATGTGTCCACGCCTTTGCTCGCCGATACTGTCTGGTTAAAAAACGGTGACCGTCTTACCGGTAAAATCAAAGTGTTTGATGGCGGCAAGTTGTTGGTTCAAACCGACTACGCGGGTGCTATCCCGATTGACTGGAAGCAAGTAAAGACGCTGGAAAGCGATCAGGAGTTGTTGGTCAAACAAGATGCTTACACGGGCGAAAAAGCCAAGTCGCTCAAAGCCGCCGAAGATGGCAAAGTCACCCTGGTCAACGGCGAAGCGCCTAAAACCGTCGATCTTGCCAGTATCGAGCAGATCATCAAGCCCAAGCCGGTGATCGAAGATCTGGTATGGAAAGGTAATGTGGATGTCGCGCTGGACTACAAACGCGCCGATAAAGACACCGATGATTACGATATCGACTTCAAAACGACGGCCCGGCATGGCGCCTGGCGTCACCACGCCGAAGGTGAGTACAACCGGGAGTTCCAGAATGATGTGGTGACCACGGATAACTGGAGTGCCGAATATGCCTTGGATCACTTCATTGACGATAAGTGGTATTGGCAGGGGCGGCTTGGCTATACACGGGACAAGGTTGAAGATATTGCCCGTCAACGCACCGTGGGTACCGGCCCGGGCTACCAGTTTTGGGATGATGAATTAGGTGCGTTCTCGCTCGGCGGGCTGCTTAATCGTACCGATTATGAATACTCTGATGGCAAGAAAGACAACTTCTATTCGATAGCCATGAAGTGGGATTACAACCGTTATCTGTTGGGTAAAACAGTTTCGATCTTCACCAATGGTGAATTGGGCAAGCCGCTTGAAGGGGCGTCGGATTACAGCCTGGATGCAGAGATTGGCTTGCGCTACAAAGTCACCGAGTGGGCCTCGCTGAATCTCAAGGCTGAAAAAGACCTGATCGGCAGTGGCAGCGGTTCAGATAACGCGCTGAATAAAACCCGCTATACCGCAGGGTTTGGCGTGATGTGGTGATGGTGTTACCCCTCAGTGTTGTCTGAACAACGCTGAGGGGTAGAGCTGAGATTAAATCCGCAACCCGCCATCGAGCTCGAGGATACGCCCGCTGTAGTAGTCGTTTTCGAAAATATAAGCCGCTGAGTGGGCAATTTCCTCGACTTTACCCATACGCTTGAGCGGTATGCCCGCAGTCATCTTTTCCAGCGCTTCGGGCTTCATGCCCAACGTCATTTCGGTCTCAATAAAACCGGGTGCAATGCCGGCTACGCGAATTCCGTAGCGCGACAGCTCTTTAGCCCACGTCACGGTGGCAGCGGCTACACCCGCCTTGGCGGCAGAGTAGTTAGTCTGGCCGACATTACCGGCGCGCGAGATCGACGAAATATTGATAATTGCACCCTGATTGTTCAGTTCGACCATTTTCGCGGCCACCTCGCGAGTGCACAGGAACACACCCGTCAGGTTGACGTCGATGACTGCCTGCCATTGGGCCAGGCTCATCTTGGTCATCACGCCATCCTTGACCTTGAGCAGCAGGCCATCACGTAAAATGCCCGCATTGTTGATCAGGCCATGGATCGCGCCGAAATCTTCTGCCACTTGCCCGATAGTCTGTGTCACCTGGTCTTCGTCCGCGACGTTGCACAGGTAAGCGCGCGCCTCGACACCCTGTGCCTGGCAAGCAGCAACCGCCAATTCAAGCTTTTCGGGGTTGAGGTCAATCAACGCCAGTTTTGCGCCTTTGGCCGCCAGATATTCGGCCATGGCACGACCTAGCCCTTGGCAGCCGCCAGTGATAATGATTACTTTATCGTTTAATTGCATGGGAACCCTCAGCAGCCATTCAGAAGTAAGACCTTATAGGCTATCGATCTGCGCCGCCTGCGCGGTTTGCCTATCAGACATAGCCCTGAGTGCGGGTTGACGGCTAGCCCTGAACTCGTCCGTTTTAGACGGATTTTTTATAAGGAGTCATAAGTTGAGCGTTGAAGCGACCAAGCATGCACGAGAATTACTGCTCAAGGAATACCGGGGAGCCTTGTCTACGCTCTCCAAAGCCATGCCGGGTTTTCCGTTTGGGTCGGTTGTACCTTATTGTCTGGATGAGCAAGGACGACCGCTGATATTGATCAGCCGTATTGCTCAGCACACCCACAATTTGCGCAAAGACCCAAAGTGTTCGTTAATGATGGGGGAGCGCGGAGCTGAGGACGTACAGGCTGTAGGCCGATTGACGTACCTGGCTGAAGCCGAACAATTGACCGACACTGTAGCTATTGAGGCTGCCGCTGAGCGTTACTACCGTTACTTCCCTGAAGCGCGTAGCTATGACACGGCGCACAATTTCGATTTTTGGGTGCTTAACCCGGTTCGCCACCGTTATATCGGTGGTTTTGGTGCCATTCACTGGCTGGATAACATCACACTGTCCAATCCATTTGCTGGCCCGGCAGAAGCGCGCATGATCGAGCATATGAACAGTGACCATGCCAATGCCATTGAACATTATGTTGAGCTGGCCGGGCTGCCGAAAACGGCGCCCGCTCGCATGGTCGGTATCGACAGCGAAGGGATGCATCTGCGTATAGGTGAGGCGTTGTACTGGTTGGGCTTTCCCGAGCCTTGCAACAATTCGACACAGGTGCGGGAGGCCTTGGTTTTATTGGCGCGCGCCAGTGAGTGGCCAAAAAAACAGACGGCCTAGCCTTGAATTCAGAGAGGCGCGCCATCATTTAAACTGGGTTGGAAGATATTCTTCCGGAGAGGAATCATTTGATGCGCGCTTTTCTATTGCTCTTTCTGTTGTTTCCCGTGCTAGAGCTGTACGTCTTTTTCAAGGTCAGCACCGCTATCGGGTTTTTCCCTGCGTTGTTGCTGATCATTGCTGGCTCCATGCTGGGTATTTTGGTCGTTCGCGTTGCCGGATTGGCGACTGCACTGAAGGCCCGAGAAAGTTTGAATCGTGGTGAGCTGCCGGCCCAGCAAATGCTCGAAGGCCTGATGCTCGCCTTGGGTGGCGGCCTGCTGGTACTGCCAGGTTTTATCAGTGATGTGGCTGGTCTGCTGTTGCTGTTCCCGCCAGTGCGTCGTTTTCTGGTCTATCGCCTGCGCAAGCGCGCCGAAGAGCAGGCACTTCGTCAGCGGGCATTTGCCGATGAGTTCGACCCGGTCGTTCGTCCGGGTACCCACAAGCCGTTGAGCCGTGAGCCCAACGTGATCGAAGGTGAGTTCGAACACCGCGACAAGTAAGGCTTGGGCATTAACAACACGGCACCCTAGGGTGCCGTGTTTGCTTTCAGCAGGCGCTACGTTTTAAAAAATATTAACAGGCGCGCTCTTGTAATCAGTTGATACGCCCTTATGTAACGGACACCGCAGGGTTTCGCTGCTTACAGCGATTCTCTATAAGCGAATGGCACCCGGCATTTCCGGACTTGTAAACCCAGCCGGTATTGACATCGGCCGATGAACACCTCAATTAGGAGAGATCGACAATGAAGCTTCGTCCTCTGCATGACCGCGTCGTAATCCGTCGCAGCGAAGAAGAAAAGAAAACCGCTGGCGGTATCGTTCTGCCGGGTTCTGCTGCTGAAAAAGCTAACAGCGGTGAAGTGATCGCCGTTGGTTCGGGTCGCGTTCTGGATAACGGTGAAGTGCGTGCACTGGCCGTTAAAGTGGGTGACAAGGTTGTGTTCGGCCCTTACTCCGGCAGCAACACTGTGAAAGTCGACGGCGAAGACCTGTTGGTTATGGCTGAGAACGAGATTCTCGCTGTAATTGAAGGCTGATTTCCCGCTCCTTTTCCCGTTACTACAAAGTATTTAAGGAAGAACGAACATGGCTGCTAAAGAAGTTAAATTCGGCGACTCCGCCCGTAAAAAAATGTTGGCCGGTGTAAACGTCCTGGCTGACGCAGTAAAAGCGACCCTGGGCCCTAAAGGCCGTAACGTGATCATCGAGAAAAGCTTCGGCGCTCCGACCATCACCAAGGACGGCGTTTCTGTAGCCAAAGAAATCGAGCTGAAAGATCGTTTCGAAAACATGGGCGCGCAGCTGGTTAAAGACGTTGCCTCCCGTGCCAACGATGACGCAGGTGACGGTACTACTACTGCGACCGTTCTGGCTCAGTCGATCGTCAACGAAGGCCTGAAAGCCGTCGCTGCCGGCATGAACCCGATGGACCTGAAGCGCGGTATCGACAAAGCGACCATCGCTATTGTCAAAGAGCTGCGTCAACTGGCCAAGCCATGCGCTGACAGCAAGGCAATCGCTCAGGTAGGCACCATCTCTGCCAACTCCGACAGCTCCATCGGCGACATCATTGCCGAAGCTATGGAAAAAGTCGGCAAAGAAGGCGTGATCACTGTTGAAGAAGGCTCGGGCCTGGAAAACGAACTGTCTGTTGTTGAAGGCATGCAGTTTGACCGTGGTTACCTGTCCCCGTACTTCGTCAACAAGCCAGACACCATGACAGCCGAGCTTGATGGCCCGCTGATCCTGCTGGTTGACAAAAAAATCTCGAACATCCGCGAACTGCTGCCAGTACTGGAAGCCGTTGCCAAAGCCGGCCGTCCACTGTTGATCGTCAGCGAAGATGTTGAAGGCGAAGCCTTGGCAACTCTGGTTGTGAACAACATGCGCGGTATCGTTAAAGTAGTTGCTGTAAAAGCACCTGGCTTTGGTGATCGTCGTAAAGCAATGCTGCAGGACATCGCTGTTCTGACAGGCGGTACTGTTATCTCGGAAGAGATCGGTCTGAGCCTGGAAAGCGCTACCCTGGAACACCTGGGTAATGCCAAACGCGTTACCGTGACCAAAGAAAACACCACCATCATTGATGGTGCTGGCGTTGAGGCTGACATTCAGGCTCGCGTTACTCAGATCCGTGCTCAAGTGGCTGATACCACTTCCGACTACGACCGTGAAAAACTGCAAGAGCGTCTGGCCAAACTGTCCGGCGGCGTTGCAGTGATCAAGGTTGGCGCTGGTTCTGAAGTAGAAATGAAAGAGAAGAAAGCCCGCGTTGAAGACGCCCTGCACGCTACCCGTGCAGCCGTTGAAGAAGGCGTGGTACCTGGCGGTGGCGTGGCACTGGTTCGCGCTCTGCAAGCCATCTCCGAACTGAAAGGCGACAACGCTGATCAGAACGTAGGTATTGCTCTGCTGCGTCGTGCTGTTGAAGCACCTCTTCGCCAGATCGTTGCCAACTCCGGTGACGAGCCAAGCGTAGTTGTCGACAAAGTGAAGCAGGGTTCGGGTAACTACGGTTACAACGCAGCCACTGGCGAATACGGCGACATGATTGAAATGGGTATTCTTGACCCGGCTAAAGTGACTCGTTCGGCTCTGCAAGCGGCTTCGTCGATTGCCAGCCTGATGATCACCACTGAGGCGATGATCGCTGAGATCCAGGAAGACAAACCAGCTGGCGGCGGTATGCCAGACATGGGCGGTATGGGTGGTATGGGCGGCATGATGTAAGCCAGCTTTACCCCGATACGCAAAAGCCCCGCCTGAGTAATCAGGCGGGGCTTTTTTGTGGATTATGTATGGTTAAAAGCCCCTCACCCTAGCCCTCTCCCAGAGGGAGAGGGGACTGATCGAGGTGATGCTCAAACCTGTGTTCCACCGCAAATCAGCTCCCTCTCCCAGAGGGAGAGGGGACTGATCGAGGTGATGCTCAAACCTGAGTTCTACCGCAAATCAGCTCCCTCTCCCAGAGGGAGAGGGGACTGATCGAGGTGATGCTCAAACCTGTGTTCCACCGCAAATCAGCTCCCTCTCCCTTTGGGAGAGGGTTGGGGTGAGGGTTGCGGCTCAATCAGCGCTCTGTGACCTGCACTGGCGACTTGTGCTCCGGCTTCCAGCTCAGCAACTGCTGCTTATAGCCATAGCTCGCGGCCTGATAGTAGGTAATCGCCCGCTCTACCAACGGATCGGTCGCCGGTACGCGCGATTCAACACTGGCCGTCAGCGCTTCATCGTGGCGACGTAGCCCCTGGCGCGGGCTCAGTATCGCCAGGTTCTTGCCGTCGAACAGTCCAAGGTGCTGATAGTTGCCCACCACCACACGCGGTGCCAGCGGGTTGTCCTGCAACACGTTACGACCAAAGAACGTCGACTGGTAATCCATGTTCAACAAGCCGAGCAGGGTGGGTGCAAGGTCGATCTGGCTCGCCAGTTGCGCGTTTTCGCGCGCTTCAATCAGCTTTGGCGCATAAATAAACAACGGGATTTGGTAGTTGCTGATCGGCAAGTCTTCTTTGCCCGCACTGCCCGCCGTGTGATCAGCCACGAAGATAAAGATGGTGTTGTCAAACCACGGTTTTTTCCGCGCATTCTCGAGGAATTGGCCGATGGCGTAGTCGGTGTATTTCACTGCCCCATCGCGACCATTACCCGACTTGATGTCGATTCGGCCTTCTGGATAGGTATAAGGACGATGGTTTGATGTGGTCATCAATTGCAGCAAAAACGGCTTTTGCTGAGCGTAGTCGGCATCGGCCAGTTTCAGGGTTTCACGGTAGAGGTCTTCGTCCGCCATGCCCCACGCGTTTTTGAAGTGGATGTCGGCTTCATTCACGCTGCTTTGGTCGACGACGCGATAGCCATTCCCACTAAAGAACGCGTTCATGTTGTCGAAGTAACCACGCCCCCCGTACACAAATACACTGTCATACCCGACCGCATTCAACTGTTGCCCAAGGCTGGCAAAGCCACTTTCACGACCGATACGCTTGACGATTGAGCGCCCCGGTGTGGGTGGAATGGCCAGAGTAATCGCTTCCAGCCCACGATCCGTACGGGTGCCGGTGGCATAGAAGTTATTGAAATACAGACTCTCTTTACGCAACTGATCGAGGTGAGGGGTCAGGTTGCGACCATCGCCATTGCTGCCCAAATATTTCGCACTCAGGCTTTCTATGGTGACCAGCACGATGTTGGGTTGGCGCGCAGCGCCGGGGTTATCAATCGTGCGGCGGATATCCAGCGGGTCCGTGCCGACAAACGTCGCATTGGGCTCAGCCAGCTCGCTGCGCAACTGCTTGGCCACCACCGCCGTGGGCAGGCTGGTGTAGAACTGTTGATAATCGAGTTCGTTGTTACGGAAGGCTGCGAAGAACTGGTACGGGCCGTTGCTGGCCAGCTCATGCTGATAGGCGTTGCCGCCCTGGCCGCGCGGGCTATCCTGATCGAGCAGTTGCAGGCTCAGCCCGGCCACCAGTAGCAAGCCGGCCAAGGTGGCGGCACGTCCGCGAACGGTCGGTAGCGGTGCATTGATCGCGGCGTTGAATGGTTTGCGCAACGCGATGCTTAGAAGAATGGCTACGACGCCAATGGCGCTTAGCAACATGCCAATCGGGTAGGACTCCATGACGTTATTCAGCACTTCATCGGAGTAAACCAAATAGTCCACGGCGATAAAATTGAAGCGCACGCCGAACTCATCCCAGAACAGCCATTCCGCCACTGCTGTGAACAGCATGGCAAACAGACTGACGGTCAGCAGGCCTTGCAGGAACCACTGATGGCCGCGACGACGCCACAGCCCAGGCGGGCACAGCAGTAGATACAGTCCCAGTGGCACGGCGGCATAGGCCAGAAAACCAAGGTCGTAGAGCAAGCCAATGCCAAATACAGGCAGCCAGTGATTGCCGGCCTCGCCAAGGTGAGTGGCCAGCAACACCCCTCGGGTGATTAAAAAGGTCGCAAGCCAGCAGCCCGTCAATAACAGCAGATAGCGCATAGGCGCGGAGTACAGCAGACGCATGAGTGTTTTTCCTTAAACCCTGGGGGTGCGCAAGTGTGCGGTCGCTACTGTAGGGGGTATGTGAACCGTTAGTAAAAAAAATGTCATATGCGCCCGGCAAATAACTAAACCATATAAATGCCCCAGAGCGCTGGCTCTGTGCAGTGACAGGACTTAAGCTGCGCGAGCCAACATGGCGGTAACTGCGTACGGAGAAGTGCCCATGCGAATTCTATTGGTTGAAGACAACCGCGATATCCTCGCCAATCTAGCCGACTACTTGGGGCTTAAAGGTTATACCGTGGACTGTGCGCAGGACGGCTTGTCAGGCTTGCATCTGGCGGCAACCGAGCATTACGACCTGATCGTGCTCGACATCATGTTGCCTGGTATCGACGGCTATACCCTGTGCAAACGCCTGCGCGAAGATGCGCGTCGCGACACTCCGGTGATCATGTTGACGGCTCGCGATCAACTGGATGACCGTTTGCAAGGCTTCAAGTCCGGTGCCGACGACTACCTGCTCAAACCTTTCGCGCTGTCAGAACTGGCTGCGCGAATCGAAGCAGTGTTGCGTCGTGCCCAAGGCGGTGGCCGACGGGAGTTGCAAGTGGGTGATTTGAAATACGACCTCGACACCCTTGAAGTCACCCGCGAAGGGCGTCTGCTCAAACTCAACCCCGTCGGGCTTAAATTACTTGCCGTACTGATGCAGAAAAGCCCTCATGTATTACGCCGCGAGGTACTTGAAGAAGCCTTGTGGGGTGATGACTGCCCGGACAGCGACAGCTTGCGCAGTCATGTTCACCAATTGCGCCAAGTGATCGACAAACCGTTCGAAAAACCATTGCTGCAAACTGTTCATGGTGTGGGTTATCGCCTCGCCGAGAGCCGTGATGGAGTTTAAGCAAAGCCTTGCTCAGCGGATCATTATCGCCTTTGCGTTGATGAGCGCTTTAGTGGCAGGCACCTTCGCTATGGGCATTGTTGCCACGGTTCACCTGGTCGAAGAGAAACTCATTTCTGCTGGCTTGGGCGGTGACCTTCAGCGTTTGCTGCTGATGGATAACGTCGCCGACTGGAACCATCGTCCTGAGCCCGATCAACTGTTTTATTACAGCGGCGGGCGCGGTGATTTTGCCTTGCCTAAAGACCTGCGGCATCTCGATCCGGGGTTTCATGAGGTCTTTCGTGATCAGCTGTCGTATCACGCGATGGTTGAAGTCGTGGATGGGCGCCGCTACGTATTGCTGCAAGATCAAAGTGATTTTGAAGAGCGTGAGCGTGTGCTGTTTGCCGTGGTTGTGGTCGGCTTCGTGCTGGCGTTGGCGCTGGCGGTCTTCCTCGGTTGGGTACTGGCGCGCCGGGTGATGGCGCCGGTAGTGCGGTTGGCGCGGCAGGTGCGTCACCGCGATCAGTTGCTCGGCTTGGCCCCCCCTTTGGCACCAGACTACGCGGCCGATGAAGTGGGCGAATTGGCGGTGGCCTTCGATGCCACATTAGGCCGCTTGCGTGACACCCTCACCCGTGAGCGGTTGTTTACCAGTGATGTCAGTCATGAACTGCGTACGCCCTTGATGGTACTGGCCAGCTCTTGTGAGCTACTGCTTGAAAGTCCGTCGCTGGATCAACGCAGCCGCGCTCAGGTCGAGCGAATATCACGTGCCTGTGAAGAAATGCGCGAACTGGTTCAAACCTTCCTGATGCTGGCGCGCGCGCAACATGAAGACGCGAGCATGTCGCCGACGGTCACCCTTACCACCGTGGCCGAAGGGTTGATCAGTTTGTGGCGTGGCCCCATTGAGGCCAAAGGCCTCAAGCTCATTTATGACCCGGGTAACCCATTGGACACCCGCTATAACGCCACTTTCTTGCATGCGGTGATGGGCAATCTGCTGCGCAATGCCTTGCATTACACCGACACCGGCTTTATCCGCTTAAGCCTGGAGCCCACCGGCTTTGTGGTGGAAGACAGCGGCGTGGGGATCCCTGAAGAGAAACGCCAGGCTATGTTTCAACCCTTTGTTCGAGGCAGCGAAAAGCGGGGCGAAGGGTTGGGTCTGGGGCTCTCGCTGGTGCAACGAATCTGTGACAGCCAAGGGTGGCGCGTGACGCTGACGACCATGGAGCCTAATGGTTGCCGCTTCCATGTTGAATTAAACCCTGAAGACCTATGACTGGTTCATTAACTGGCCCATAGCCAGTATTTAGGCTCTGTAAAACCCTGCAACGTTTGCTGGGTCAGGGCACATAATTTTCACTTTGTAATGACCTGTTACGCACGTTCTCCTGATTAAAGTTGAGGCTACACGCTTCAGGAGAGTCATTGTGAACTCAACAATCAAACTTAAATTTTCTGAAAAGTATGACCCGCAACACGCAAGCGAATACTTGGTTAAACATCAGGACGGCTTAGCGCGTCGCCTTTCGCATAAGCGTGATGAGCAATTGGCTCGCAAAGCCTTGGCATTGGCCGGTGAGCCGGGTCTGGTGCTGGATTTACCCTGTGGGGCAGGCCGTTTTTGGCCGTTATTGGCTGAAAAAACCAACCGTGAAATCATTGGTGCCGACTATTCGGCAGCCATGCTGGACGTCGCATCGCTGGCACAACCTGGCGAAGTGGTGAAACGGGTACGACGTTTGCAGACATCTGCATTTGATATTGATCTGCCTGACAACTCGGTCGACAGCATTTTCACTATGCGCTTGCTCCATCATATTGGCGATTCAAGCCATCGCATGGCTCTGCTACGGGAGTTTCATAGGGTCAGCCGAGACAGCGTAATCATTTCTTTGTGGGTGGACGGCAACTTCAAAGCCTGGAAACGCAAACGTCTAGAGCGACTTCGCCAGTTCGATAGCGGGGCCGAGGGTTACCAAAATCGCTTTGTGTTACCAGCCGATACGGTTGAGTCCGAGTTTAAGAAGGCCGGGTTTACAGTTCAGAACCATTTTGATTTTATCCCGCTCTACGCCATGTGGCGGGTTTACATATTGCGCAAGAGGTAATAAATGACCGCTGATTCAGTATCGCCATCCGACGCTGCGACCGAAGATCGCTTTGAATTTTATTGGCAGCAGCAAGGCGAGTGGGTCGAGGAGCCGAACCAGCGTCGCGGCGGTGAGAGCGGCGTGCAGCGAATATATGAAGAAGGTGGGCGGTTGCTGTATGTCAAACGTCAGGTCGGCCATACCTACCGCAGTTGGCGCTATCCGCTGGGGCGCCCGACGGTCTTGCGTGAGCGGGATGCGTTGCAGGCCCTGACAAAATTGTCCGTGGGTGTTCCTGAATTGGTTTACTGTGCAGCCCGGCAAGGTGCAGACAAACAGTGGCGTGCCCTGTTAGTGACCGCTGCGCTGGAGGGTTTTGTCGAAGTCGATAACTGGTACGCAGCCGGTGAGCGTGAGCGTCATGGCGAAGCGGTCCATGATCGAGTCCTTGAAAGCATCGCCCACAATCTGGCACGCATGCACCTGGGGCGCTGGCAACACAGCTGTTTATACGCCAAACACATCTTTGTTCGAGTCACGGGTACGGGGGAGAGCGCAGTTGTTGATGTGGCCTTGCTCGACCTTGAGAAATGCCGTCAACGACTGACCGCGCATAAGGCAGCACTGCACGATCTTAAACAGCTACGGCGCCATTCGTCGTGGAATGCCGATGAATGGAAAAAACTGAACTACTTTTATGAAAAGGTGTTTGGTAGCGCCATCAAAGGTTTACGGTGATGAAGAGAGAAATAGCACGAGGTTTGTTTTTGCTGGTGGCTCTTGCTGTTGCCTCCGTGGCGATGGCCGCATGGGAGCAGCCGGTGATGCAGGTGATTAGCGGGCCTAATAGTGCCAATTGCCCCTTGCCGCGAGTCATTAAAACTGCCGAAGCGGCACAGCCTGATCATGACCTGCTGTTGTTTATGTTTGGAATGGCCCAGGGCTTGAAGGGGCAGGGATAGCCGCCGCGGTATCGTTGCTGGCGATGACGCTTTCTCGGTCGTCTTCGCCAGCAATGACAACGCCCTACATCACATGCAAGTGGTTGTCCCACAAGCCTGACGGCAACTCCAACGGCTTGGCGGTCAGCAATTTTTGGCGGCAATCATAGAAGCGGCAACGTCCTTGGCCGGATGTGACGACAAAACCATCTTTTACCGCCGCTACACCCGCGCAGTCGGGCAGAGGGGCATCGAGACGTAAATCGCCGTTGTCCAGGTCCCAGACAAAAAAGCGATTACCGCGCGGCGCCGTCAATGCGACTAACCGTAATTCACTGTGCACCGCCACACTGGCCGTGTAGTGACCCATGGCCCGCAGTTGCTCTTCCTTCACTGGAAACGGCTCAAACGCCATGCCCGGCCGTTTAATTGCCAATAATTGCGATAACGTCTGAGCGTCCCCCATAAATTGCTGACACGCCACGATGGTGCCGTCATTGGCGATGCCCAAGTGGCGCACGCTGTTCATTTGTTGACTCAGCGTTTCTTTGCTCAGCAGGGTGCCATCGCGTTGCATCAGCACCAGGCTGGGCTCCATCGCGTTCAGATTCATCTCAACGCGGCTTTCGGCCTCAGTGCGAATGCCGCCATTGGCGACCACCAGTGTTTCGCCGTCGGGCATCCACGACACTTGATGCGGGCCAACCCCGTGAGTCGGAATTTCGCCGCTATGGGTCAGGCGTTCGCCTTCAAAGCGATAAACCCCGAGCAAGCCTCGGCCCGGATCTGTGGTGTCGTTTTCCGTGGCGTAGAGCCACTCGCCATCTTTGTGGATCACCGCGTGACCGTAAAAATGACGATTGGGCAGTGAGGTCAGTGTTTGCAACAGTTGCCCGTCAGCCAGGCTGATCAGGTAGCTTTCGGTGCCAGGGCGCCGGGCCACGAACAATGCGACAGGCAGGGTCGGGTGGTTAATGATGTCATGGCAACGCTGGCCGACCTGAGTGCTGAAGACCCGGGTGCCATCCAGACGATACCCGACGGCAAAGTGATTGCCGTCTACATCGTCACGGGCGCTGAGCAACAGCGGGCCTTGGCCTTTTTGCCGAAACAGCGACCAGCCACCCAAGGTGACAGCGCTCAGCAGTAGATCGCCGAGCTTGAGTGCTTGCCTGCGCATCATCGAACCCTCTTCATCAATCGCCGTCGTTGGCGTTAAAGCCCAGTTGTATGCCCAGCGCTTTGGCCAGCTCGCCTTCATGCAGGCGGTGGACGACGTTCAGGCTGTCGTAAATGGTGTTCAGTTGAGCACGGCCGGCCTCATCGGCCAGCAGCTCGCTCAATGAGCGCTGGTTGTCGTTGAACAGTTTGAGCGATGCGGCATAGGCTGCGTCGATCTTGTCGGCCAGTGGCTTTTGATCTGAAGGTAACAAACCACGCAAGCCCTTGTTATCCACGCCGACCCATACGGTCTGCGCGGCTGAGAGGCTGGCGGCCAAGCTTTGCAGGGAGGACTGGCTGCGCCATGCCTCTGCTTGCAACGGTTGAGCAATGCCCTTGCTCTGGCGGCCCATTGGCGTGCCGAGTTTCTTTTTCAGGGTGTCGAGCGCGGTCACCTGGGCACGCAACAGATCAGCGATGGCTTCGTGAGAGTCTGCATAGCGTTGGTTCGGGAACTTGGTCATCTGTGCCAGCATGCCATCCGTGCTGTTCCAGCTGGCCAGAATCTCTTCGGCCAGTTGTTTCTGACGCTCGCCAATAGCGGTCAACAGCGGGCAGTAACGGGCTTTTTGTGCCGGGTCAGCCAGGTCGATATTGCTGTCGAACAGAATGTACTCGTAGGCTGACAGGCCTTGTACCACAACGCTGGACTTGGCCAGTGCGTCAGCATCGATTTGCGGCTGGGCAATGACCAGTTGCTCAACCTGACGGCCGACCAAATTCTTTTTGTCCGGCCAAAACTGTACTTGCCACGAACGATTGCCTTCGGCCAATGGCCCGATCAGCAAAGGTTGCAGCTCGGCCCAGGCTTTTTGCGCGTGCTGGAAGTCGGCACGAGCGGTCTCCAGGGTTTCTTTACCCTCGCAATACGCCAGCGCGCTGATGGCCAGTTGGCGGTCAGCTTCAACCCATCGGCTGTACGTAGGCAGAATCACCTGCTTGGCGATAGCGGCCGAAGTGACGGCTTGCGGGTCTTGTGGCGAGCAGGCCGCCAAAGCGATAGCGGCAAGGCTGGTGAATAACAGCTTGGGTCGAAACATGTCGGGGTCCCCGATCGTGTAAAGCGTTTAAAGAGAGTTCAGGAACGCCAGCAACGCAGTACGCTGCTCGGCATTGAATTGCAAAACGTGCTGCTTGGCCGGCTCGGCTTCTCCACCGTGCCACAGGACGGCTTCGAGCAGGTTACGTGCACGGCCATCGTGTAAAAACTGAGTATGGCCACTGACGGTTTGGGTCAAACCGATCCCCCACAGCGGCGGGGTTCGCCAGTCGCTGCCCGAGGCGGCGAACTCGGTGCGGTTATCGGCAAGGCCGGGGCCCATGTCGTGCAACAACAAATCGCTGTACGGGTGAATGACCTGATTGGCCAACTCGGGTTCAGCGGCATCAGGCGAAGTGGTGAACGTCGGTGTATGGCATGAGGCGCAGCCGGCCTGATAAAACAGATTTTTACCGGCCAGTACGTCTGGTGATCCTACGTCCCTTCGTGCGGGCACCGCGAGGTTGCGGGTGTAGAACTCCACAAGACGCAAAATATTCTCGCTCACTTCCGGCTCACCCTGCGGGCCATTGCCGTTAGGTGCTGAAAGACAGTCCGTCTGTGCCGGGGTGCAATCATCAAAAGGTCTCAGGTGGGTGGTTAGTCCCATATCACCAGAAAAGGCGTGAACATTTTGTTGATTGAGATTGGGTTGCCCGGCTTTCCAGCCAAAACGACCTAAAACAGTCTTTTGCTGTGCGTCGTCCCACACCCAGTTGGGGCGACCAGCGATACCGTCGCGGTTGTTCTTCTGCTGGTCGGCGTTGGCCAGAATCGCTGCATTGGGGATGGCTTCCAACAAGCCCAGTCCAATCATCGGTGGCGCAACGCGAGCTGAGAAGCGCGTGTCGGGGTGCATCGGGCCATAACCCAGTTGGGTAATTTGCAGCGTCGGTTTGCGTAACTGCACTTCGGTGCCGTCTTTAAAGCGCACCGGCACAGCTGTGTAATCAACCCGCACCTTGCCCTCGGGGGCAACACCGGGCACGGCCATATCCTGTAATTGGCCGCCATACACGGGTTCGGGAACGATCCCGGCTTTCTCGATCAGCGAGGTGTAAGCCGGATCGTTAGGTATCGACAGGCGCACCAGCATGGACACAGCGTTTTTGGCATCAGGCAGTGGCGGGTGGCCGCGACCATCCTTGATATGACAATTTTGGCAGGCATTGGTGTTGAACAGCGGGCCTAAACCATCACGTGCGGTGGTGGTGGACGGTGCGATGACCCAAGGGCTGCGAAAAAAACTGTTGCCGACGCTGAAATCCAGACGCCGTGTAGGCGAAAGGTTGGCGGACGGCATGGAAAACGCATTTTGATCGTTTTTGCGCACAGTCGTTGCACCGCCTGAGCGGGCTTCGCCGGGCTCGGGTTTGGTGAAGCGCGGGGCATCATCACAGCCGCCGAGGCCCAGGGCCAACAGCAGCAGAGACAGGCGAAGAGGCAACGAAGGCATCAAGCGTCCAGATCAGCGAGCAAAATCGAGGGCGCAAAGTTTATCAGGGAAGGTGAATTGAAATAAGAGGGATTAGCGTTTGGTTTGACGTGTGGCAGGCTCAGTCAGGAGATTGAGCCTGCTTGTGAGGGGGAGGGCAGTACGGTCTGGAGGTTAACCTCATCATGATTGAAAATGCCAATCAGCTTGACCGACTGGTAAAAGGTTCGCGCTGACTCACATGAAATAAGCCTTGGATGGCTTGATAATATAAAAGGTATTTCCTACAGATTAATCGGAGATGAGTGATATACAAATTTTTCTTCAAATACACTATGCTTCCTAAAAAGCGGAGTAAGTATGAAGATAATTTTAGCAGTATTTATATTGGTGTCGATTTCTGGATGTATAAGTGATCGGCCATTTCCTAAAGTATACAGTCCAGAGCTTGCTTACAAATGTCAGACAGATCCGTACGGTTTTGATTGTTTGCATCCTCCTGCAGTGCTTCATAATTAAGTTGTGCTATATGGGTATCGGAAGTTGGAGTTTGTGTAGGTTAAAACTCCCATATGGGAATCGGTGCCCCACTGGGTAATATATTTTATCGCTGTGAATGTTCTCTTTGGCCTGCGGCCTGGGATAAATCCAAACCGAGCCCAGCATAAATTCCCAGTACGTTGATCATAAATGACTAAATTGCCATCATTTTGTATAACCATGCACGCGTTGTTCCATAGCGATTTATCATTGCTGTGAGTACTTTCAGCAATCCATAAGCGTCTTCTTGATGGATCATAAAGGAAACCACTGTTACTGATAACGAAGTGAAGCCGTTCGCGCATTTTTTTACGCTGCAAAGTTTTGCTGTAAGCTTGGTTGCTATCGGCTAGCCATACGGTAGATCCCCCCTCTTTAATTACAAGATTTCCATCAGCTTGTAGTTCAAGTCTGAAACGTCCGTTTTCAGACATAAGATATTGCCCTGGAGACATCGTTTGGTTTGGCGGCAGCATGAGGGAACCGCTAGCTTGAAATGGACTGTAATGAGTGCTCATGTTTCTCTCGCTTAATACATTCTTGGATTTTTGATTTAAGCAAGTTTGATTGGGGTGAAAGGCTGTATATGTATATTGTTTTGGAGTTGTTGGTGTTTTGTCTGAAGGGGGAGGGTGCATCTGCTTAATAAATACTTAAAAATAAAATCAAAATGGCTCTACGTCAGATAACAGCCTTCGATAGCAATAACACCCACAAAAAAACGGCCCGAAGGCCGTTTTTTGTGTACTCACTTAAACCCTGCAGATCAGAACTCGTGATCGGCGTTATCCGGGTTCAGGTCGCTGATACCGAGTTTGCCAGCGGCTTGCTCGATAGCGCCGGTCTGTTTGACCAGGGCTGCAATGGCGTCACGAACGACTTGGTTGCCGGCTTCGTTGCCCGCTGCGATCAACTGGTCGTAGTGCTCACCCTTGTTGGCGTGGTCAACCATGACCTGAATCTTGGCTTCGGTGTCAGCCAGATCGGATTTCAACGTGGCGTCTGTAGCGGGGTCAACCACTACCACCAGAGAAGACAGGCTAGGGCCGGTCATTTTGGTGCCGTCAGCGCGGACGTACTCGCCCAGGTACACGTTACGAATACCTTTGGCGTCGTAGAAGTGCGAGTTGTGGGTGTTGTCGCTGAAGCAGTCTTGTTCGTCTTCCGGGGAGTTGGCTTCCAGCGACACTTTCATGCGCTCGCCAGCCAGTTCGCCCAACGACAGGCTGCCCATGCCAAACAGCATTTTGCGCAGACCGTTTTGCGGTGTATCGGCTTCGAGGGTAGCGCGGTAGTTGTCGGCCACATTCGGTGCCCAGTTACCGACCATTTCGTTCAGGTCGTTCACCAGCAGTTGGGTTACGGCTTTCAGGTACGCACGACGGCGATCATTGTGGCCGCCGGTAGCGCCTTCGCCTTCAAGGTAGTCGGAGGCAGGACGGTTGCCTGCGCCCGGGCCGGTGCCGTTGAGATCCTGGCCCCACAACAGGAATTCGATGGCGTGGTAGCCAGTCGCAACGTTGGCTTCAGAACCGCCCAGTTCGTTCAGGCTGGCCAGGGTTTCAGGTGTGATTTCAGTCACGTCGACTTTGTCTTCGCCGACCTGAATCTCGGTGTTGGCGATGATGTTTGCATTGGCCCCCGGATTGCCCAGTGCGCCAGCGTAGGAAGCGTCAACGTAGTCGATCAGGCCTTCGTCCAGCGGCCAGGCGTTCACTTGGCCTTCCCAGTCATCAATGATGGTGTTGCCGAAGCGGAACACTTCGCTTTGCAGGTAAGGCACACGGGCTTGAACCCACGCCTCGCGAGCGGCTTTCAAGGTTTCGTCGTTGGGCTTGGCAAGGAACGCGTCGATAGCGGTTTGCAGGTTTTTCGCGGTGGATTCGGCGTCGCTGTACACGGCGTGAACCATGTCAGCGTAGTGGCCGACAACGGCTTTGGCCGCTGCTTCATCAACTTTGGCTGCGGTGATGTCAGTGGCCGGTGTTGCCACGTTGGTCGTTGCCGCTGGCGTTGGAGCCGCAGCTGTTTTTTCCTTGTCCTTGTCGCCACAACCGGCGAGTGTGATAGCAATGGCCAGCAGACTGGCGGTGGCCAGGGGCATACGAATCATGGCGAAAATCCTGCTTCGAGAGGTGGGACAAGCGTGCGGCTGCACGCAAAACTGCGACATGATGCGAAAGATATGCATTTTGTGTAAAGGGTTAGTGTTGGAAATCTTTCTTATTTACATAGTCTCAGGATGATTCTGTCCCAAATCTTGAAATATGGATTTACAGAATGAGCGTGCGTTCACGCTCTTCCTTGATCAGATACGCGCTCAAGGCCCGCGCAGACAGGGGTTTACTGTACAAATAGCCCTGACCTTCATGGCAGCCTTCCTTGATCACATACGTTTCTTGTTCAATGGTTTCGACGCCCTCGGCAATCACCTGCATGCCCAGGCTTTTACCCAGTTGAATAATGGCCCGCACAATAGTTGCATCGTCGTCGTCCTTCATCAGGTCTTGAACAAAACTCTTGTCGATCTTGATTTTGTCTAGCGGCAGGCTCTTGAGGTAACTCAATGACGAGTAACCCGTTCCAAAATCATCAATGGCGATCAGGGCCCCGGAGCGACGCAGGCTGAGCAAGTGTTGGCGGGCGGTGTTGATGTCTTCCATAAGGCTGGTTTCAGTGACTTCCAGCTCTAGACTGCGCGGTGCCAGGCAGTGGCTCTGTAACAGGCTATCGATCATTTCTGGCAAGTCGGCATGGTGTAACTGCACCGTCGACAGATTCACCGCTATGCGCAGTTCATTGAAGCCCAGATCATGCCATTCCCGCAGTTGGCGACAGGCTTGGTCCAGCACCCACTCACCGATCGCAATAATGCTGGCGTTTTTTTCAGCCAGCGGAATAAAGAGGTCAGGAGCGATCATGCCGTGCTTGGGGTGCTTCCAACGTAATAACGCTTCGACGCCCACGATACGGTGGTCGCTGTAACGAATTTGCGGTTGGTAAACCAGGTAGAGCTGGTTGTTGGGCAAGGCGTCTTGCAGGTCTTGTTCAAGTTCACGCATGCGGCGCATTTGGCGATCCACACTGGCAATATAAAACTGATAACGGCCTCGTGAACGGGTTTTCGCCAGCGTCATGGTTTGTTCGGCTTTTTGCAGCAATTGTTCAGCCGTGTCGCTGTCTTCTGGAAACAGCGTAATGCCAATCGTTGCCCGCAAACGAATGGCGTGTTGACCCACGTTGAAGGGTGTGAGGAATGTATCCAGAATGCTTTGAGCTAATTCGGCAGACTCGTAGGGCTGTTCAATGTGTGGCTGAATTAACGCGAATTGATCCCCGCCCAGACGAGCCAGTGCCCCGACGGTTTGATTATGGCTCTGCAATCGGTCGGTAATGACCTGCAACAATTGATCGCCAGCCTGATAACCAAACTGTTCGTTTATATCTTTGAAATCGTCCAGGCCGACACACAACACCGCTACTCGGCGCTGGGAGCGGCCCGCATCGGCCAGCATTTTACTCAGTAGGATTTGCAGTTGCTTACGGTTGGGCAGCCCCGTCAGAAAGTCATGCTGAGTCATACGAAGCAGAGAGCTTTCAGCTTCTCGACGTAGATGCGTATTACGTTCAATGGATGCCAATAATTGATTAATCGTATTGACCCATACCCCTAACTCATTGTGCTGATGGCCCTTGAGAAGCGGCATGGCGTGTTTACTGGGGTGGTCAGGGTTAACGCGTGTCAGGTGTCGGATGATTTTCGAGAGGGGGCGGGTCAATAACCAGTGATACACGAGGTACAACACCAACCCCATCAGCAGAGCCCGGAAAACACCGGAGATAAACACCACTGCGGCATTGGTCAGAAACGCTTCGCCGTACGTGGCTGTATCGAGAGAGAGGCTCAAATCACCGTAATACTCGTTGTATTGCGAGCTGCTTTTGAGCGGGATAGTAAAGGTGCGCTCCTTGCCCAATATGTAATCGGTGAGCCAACGGTAGGGTGTGTCCATCAGGGGGCGGGACTTTTGCGCAAGAGGCCCGGTGCTGGGATTGCCAATCGAGGCTTGGCTGACAGAGTCATCCTGGAACAGGCCGCTGATGACTTGCATGGCCATATCGCGATCAAGGCTATAGAGCGCTTGAGTCGATGGGTCGCGAAACATGACCAGTAAACGTTGAGCATCGTGCTCCAGGGTCCGTCGTGTTTCGTAGATATTCAGCACGATTTGCGCGCAACTGATTACGCTCCCTACGGCCAATGCTGACAGCAGCACAACCCGGAGTAGCTTGAGTGACAAGCTGTTTTTGAATTCCAGCCTCAAAGCGCAATTCCTTGTTTGTTACCGTTACTGCTGTGGCCTGTGTACAGGGACATTGATGCGGATGTTAGATGCAGCTATCTCACGATAGTCACAAAGACGAGTGTGCAGGTGTATTGTTAACTGAGTATGAGCGGGTGGGCACGAGTCACCACGAGAAGAGAAGCGGTCGGAGGGGGCGCCCGTATCGGGTGGGGCGCTTTTAATCAGGCAATAAAAAACCCGGCAAGCCGGGTTTTTTACTGGGTGTCAGGCTTAAGCGGTGAAGGTTTTGCCTTCGAACTGCTCAGCGACGAACTTCCAGTTAACGAGGTTCCAGAACGCTTCTACATATTTTGGACGTACGTTGCGGTAGTCGATGTAGTAAGCGTGTTCCCAAACGTCGCAGGTCAGCAGCGGGGTGTCGCCGCTGGTCAGCGGGTTACCGGCGCCAATGGTGCTTGCCAGAGCCAGGGAACCGTCAGCTTTCTTGACCAGCCAGCCCCAGCCGGAGCCGAATGTGCCGATGGACGTTTTGCTGAACTCTTCCTTGAACTTGTCGAAGGAACCGAATGCAGCGTTGATGGCTTCGGCCAGAGCACCGGTAGGTTCGCCGCCGCCGTTTGGCGTCATGCAGTTCCAGTAAAAGGTGTGGTTCCAGACCTGAGCGGCGTTGTTGAAAATGCCACCCGAAGAGGTTTTGACGATCTCTTCCAGGGTTTTGCCTTCAAACTCGGTGCCTGGCACCAGGTTGTTCAGGTTCACGACGTAGGTGTTGTGGTGCTTGTCGTGGTGAAACTCCAGGGTTTCTTTGGAGATGTGCGGCTGCAGGGCATCGTGTGCGTAGGGCAGCGGCGGCAATTCGAAAGCCATGATGATTCTCCTAATCAGGTCAGTTGCGATGAGCGCAAGGCCGATCACGGGCGGCCAAACACGCGCCAGGGAGTTTTTACTCTTTGCGGCGCAGGCCAAGATCATAGCACCGGGGTGGCGGCATAACCACGCGACAACTGTGTGGAATAGACGTTTCAGCCGGGTTGATAAAAAATTGAGCGGTACGCGGCAGGTTATAAGCGTGAAGCTTGAAGCCATCTCATCCTGCCAGAATCAACTGTATTGCCACCGCATACATCATCACTGCCACTAACATATCCAGAATGCGCCATGTAGAGGGTCTTGCCAGCCAAGGCGCCAACCATGCGGCTCCAATTGCCAGCGTAAAAAACCACAACAATGACGCACTGGCTGCACCCACCACATATGCGCCGGGAACACTTTGTTGCGCCCCAAGGGAGCCTATCAGCAACACGGTATCGAGATAGACATGCGGGTTGAGCAACGTCACCGCTAGTGCACTGAGCATGACGGCTTTAAGTGAACGCGCCGTCTGCCCGGCCGTCTGCTCAAGGCTTGAACTGGAAAAAGCTCGACGCAGCGCCTGTGTGCCGTACCACAACAAAAATACCGCGCCACCCCAGCGTGCCGCACTGAGCAGCAGCGGGTTTTGCGCCAGAACAGTGGCCAGGCCAAAAACACCGGCAGCGACGAGCAATGCATCGCACACCACGCAAAATGCCGCCACTGGCAGGTGATGTTCCCGACGCAAGCTTTGCGCCAGTACGAAAGCATTCTGAGTGCCGATGGCCATGATCAGACCGAACGCGACCAACAGACCATTAAGATAGCTTTGCCACATAAAATTCACTCGTTGTACTGCAGCCGGAAAGAAGTTTGCTGCTGGCTATTGTCCTGTTCTTGGCTGTATAAGAAAAACCAATACTACTGATCGCTCATTAGGAAAACTGATGTTCGACTATAAATTGCTTTCTGCGCTGGCCGCAGTGGTAGAACAAGCGGGGTTTGAGCGGGCTGCGCAGGTATTGGGTCTGTCGCAATCGGCCGTTTCCCAACGCATCAAATTGCTCGAGGCGCGTATTGGCCAACCGGTGCTTATTCGCGCAACGCCGCCGAGCCCGACTGAAATAGGTCGACGCTTGCTTAACCATGTTCAGCAAGTGCGCTTGCTTGAGCGCGATTTGCAAAGTGCCGTACCGGCGCTGGATGACGAGGGGATGCCCGAGCGTCTGCGCATTGCCTTGAATGCAGACAGCCTGGCCACTTGGTGGGCGACGGCGGTCAGTGACTTCTGTGCCGAACAGCACCTGCTATTGGACTTGGTGGTAGAGGATCAGACGGTGGGGCTCAAACGCATGCGGGCAGGGGAAGTCGCCGCGTGCTTATGTGCCAGCGAACGCCCGGTAGCGGGTGCGCGCAGTGTTTTACTGGGGGCCATGCGTTATCGGGCACTCGCCAGCCCTGCGTTCGTTGCACGGCATTTTCCTGGTGGTGTTCGCGCCGAATTACTCCCTAAAACCCCCGCGCTGGTGTTCGGCCCGGATGATTTTCTGCAACACCGTTACTTGGCCGCCTTGGGTGTCGATGGCAGTTTCGAGCATCATCTGTGCCCGTCTTCCGAAGGTTTTATCCGCCTGACCGAAGCCGGACTGGGATGGGGGCTTGTACCGGAGTTACAGGTGCGTGAGCAGCTGGCAAATGGCGTATTAGTCGAGTTGCTGCCAGATAAACCCATCGACGTGCCACTGTACTGGCATCATTGGCGTAATGGTGGACAATTGCTGGGCCAGCTAACCGAACATTTATCGCGTTCGGCGCAGCGCTGGTTAGTGCCTTTGTTGTGACAAGTAGCGTTTAAACAGCAAGCAACAAGAATTACAGCATTGGAGCGATTGATGAAGATTCTGGTCACCGGCGCGAGCGGCTTTATTGGCGGACGCTTTGCGCGCTTTGCCTTGGAGCAGGGCTTTGACGTGCGGGTCAGCGGACGACGAGCCGAGGGTGTTGAACACCTGGTACGTCGTGGTGCTGAATTTATCCCGGGTGATTTGACCGATGGTCTGTTGGTGCGCGACTTGTGCGTCGATATCGATGCCGTGGTGCATTGTGCGGGCCACCGAGGTACTTGGGGTCGTTATCAGGACTTCCAGCGCGACAATGTGCTGGTCACCGAAAACGTGGTTGAAGCCTGTTTGAAACAGCGCGTTCGGCGGTTGGTGCATCTGTCGTCTGCCGCACTTTACTTCGACGGGCGCTCTCATGTCGGGCTGACAGAAGAGCAGGTGCCTCGACGATTTCGGCACCCTTATGCGGCTACCAAAAATCTGGCCGAGCAAAAGGTCTTTGGCGCCCAGGAGTTCGGGCTCGAAGTGATTGCCCTGCGCCCACGATGTGTAACCGGCGCGGGGGATATGAGTGTGTTTCCGCGCTTATTGAAAATGCAGCGCAAAGGTCGGTTGGCGATCGTCGGCAACGGTTTGAACAAGGTTGATTTCACCAGTGTGCAAAACCTCAGTGATGCGCTGCTGAGCAGCCTGCTGGCGAGCGGTTCTGCATTGGGCAAGGCCTACAACATCAGTAATGGGGCGCCGATTCCGCTGTGGGATGTGATTAATTATGTGATGCGTCAGATGAATATTGCGCAAGTGACCCGTCACCGTAGCTATGGTCTCGCTTACAGTATGGGGGCCTTGAGCGAGTTGGCGTGCAAGCTGTGGCCGGGCCAGCCAGAGCCTTCGCAATCACGTTTGGGGGCACAGTTCATGAGTAAGGACTTCACACTCGACATCAGCCGTGCCCGGCACTATCTCGACTACGACCCCAAAGTCACACTGTGGGCCGCGCTGGACGAATTTTGCGGTTGGTGGAAGGCTCAGCAATCGCCGTACCGTTAACACTCACCTCCAGGTTTTTATAAGGTTTTTTCATGCGTAACGATGCTCGCGATGATTTTGACTCTGTTCCCACCCTGCATGCCATCGAGGAGGATGACGGAGTGCAAAGTGCCGGTGCCCGCGAACGCACCACGGTGTATTCGCGCACGGCACCCGTGATTAAGGTGAACGCGCCACACACTGGCCCTTTGTGGGCGTTTATCGGCGCACTGCTGTTGGCTATTGCGGGGTTGGCGTGGTGGAGTTTTCAGCAGATTTCATTGATGGAGCAGCAGTTAGTAGCGACGCAAGAAAGCTTTGCGCGCATCAGTGAAGAAGCCGCAGGGCGATTGCAGGCTATATCCGGCAAAGTGGTGGCCAGCGAGTCGAGCCTTAACACGGGCAGTGAAGCCTTGAAACTTCAGATCAAACAACTTGAAGAGCAACTGCTTGAACAGGGCAAGCGCCAGCAGGGTGCGGTTGAAGGGCAGAAAGGCGAGTTGGAAGCCCGGTTTGAGAAAATCAATACGGCGTTGCTGGCGCAGGTGACGGCTGAGCAAGAGGCTCAAACCAAATTTGATACTCAGATAAAAGGTTTGACGGCCGAGGTTTCGGCCCTCAAAGGCAGCTTTGACCAGCAGGCAGCGGATGTCGCGGCCTTGAAGAAGCAAGGTAATCCAAGCGCTGCCATTGAGCGTCTGGAGCAGGATTTACTGGTGCTCAAAAGTGAACTGGAAAATCGTCCGGTGCCTGCCAAAGGTGCCAATGCTGCTGAATTTGACGTGTTTCGCGCTCAAGTGACGCGCAACATCAACACCTTGCAAAGTCAGATTCAAAACCTGCAAAAGCAGATCAGTGCCAAGCCTTGAAATTAGCGGTGTGGCTGGCCCTCACCCCGACCCTCTCCCAGAGGGAGAGGGGGCTGATTGGTGGCGTTGCGCAAATCAGCTTTTGCTCGGGAGAGGGTTAGGGTGAGGGGCTTTTGACCTTGTCGCCCCGCCCGCGAAGCAGTTGAGTGGGCCTGGCAATCGCCGCACTTAACCCCAACAGAGAAACCACCGCGCTGACAGTCAACAAATGGCTGATTGGTGGTGCTGCGCAAATCAGCTTTTGCTTTTAATCCCCTCTCCCTCCGGGAGAGGGTTAGGGTGAGGGGCTTTTGACCTTGTCACCCCGCCCGCGAAGCAGTTGATTGGGCATGGCAATCGCCGCACTCAACCCCAACAGTGAAACCACCGCGCTGACAGTCAACAAATGGCGGAATGTCTGCAGCAGCTCCAGCCGCAGGTCATCCAGCGCTGGCCCTTGCACGGCGTTTAAACCGTCCAGCAGCACATTGCCCGAACTGCCTTCACCCAGCAGTGGCTGACCCGTAACAGGTGCCAGCAATGAGTCATGCAGCAGCGCGAGCAACAAGGCTGACATCAACGCCACGCCCATGGCGCCACCCAGTGAGCGAAACAGGTTCGTGGTGCTGGTGGCCACACCAATATCATGCTGTTGCACCGAGTTCTGCGCGCCCACCAGTGACGTCGGAAATTGCATGCCCGCGGCTATTCCGCTCAACAACATGAATACGCCACTCAACACCTCGGCGCTCGGGGGGCTAAAGGCCATGCCCAAAATGCTAAATGGCATCAGTGCCGCACCTGTCAGAATCATCGGTTTGTAACGCCCGGTCACCGATGTCATGCGCCCGGCAAAGTAAGCGCCCATCGGTAAACCCATTGCCAGAGGCAGCAGGTGTAACGCCGCACTGTCTGCCCCGGCCCCGGTGATGCTTTGATACCGCAGTGGCATCAACACAATCAGCGAAATTGCCTGAAAACTGGTGAAGAACACCGTGCACCAGCACAACACGGCATTGCGATTGGCAAACAAGTGCATGGGCAGCAAGGGTTCTATAGTGCGGCGCTCGTGCCACACAAACAGTGCCAGAGCACTCACGGCAGCCACCAGCAGGCCCATCACCTGATCGCCATGCCAGCTGTAGCCTTGGCCTATAAAGGTGATACCCAGCAGCAATGACGTCAGGCCGATGATCATCAGGACTGTGCCGGCATAATCAATGATCGGTTTGCGTTGTGGGACGGGTAGCCCGATCAGCGTGCGATGGGAAATCCACAACGCCGCAAGGCCCAGAGGCAAGTTGATCAAAAATACCCAGCGCCAGGATAGGAATTCTGTCATGTAGCCGCCCAGTACGGGGCCGGCAACGCTGGCCACGGCGTACATGCTGCTGAAGTAGCCCTGATAGCGACCGCGCTCACGGGGCGGCACGATGTCGCCGATAATCGCCTGACTGACTGAGATCATGCCGCCCGCGCCAATGCCCTGAATGATCCGGGCCAGCACCAGTTGTTCCATATTTTGCGCAAGCCCGCAAAACAGCGAGGCCAGGGTAAAAACACTCATGCCAAACAGCATCAAGCGCCGACGTCCGTATAAATCCCCCAGCTTGCCGTAAATCGGCACGGCCACTGTCATTGCCACCATGTAGCCGGAAATTACCCACGCCAATTGGCTGACGTCCTTGAATTGAGAGGAAATCGCGGGTATCGAAACGGCTACGATGGTCTGGTCGAGTGCACCCAGGAATATCGCCAGCATCAGGGCAATCAGAATGCTGCGAATGGCGGGTTTTGGCGAGGCGGGCTGATGCAAGCTGGTCACGAAGAATCCCTGGGGGGCAAATGTGATCAGTCTACTGGATAGACGTGCGCGCGAAAGCCCGGGAGGTACAGTCGTTCGTGATTAACTCAAACAGACCGAACTGAGATGATCAGTCCGGTCTGCGGGTATTACCTCAATGTGCTGAACATAGAGTTACAGTGCCCGCCATTGCAACTGACGGTAAATCCGGCTGCTTGACGCGTTTGTTCGGCGCGATAACACGCACTTGCAAACAGAGCAGCGGCAGCAAAAACGATAAACAGAGTCATGCATCTGGTTCTTGTTTTAGTGGTCATGGCGTTATCTCTCCTGCTTCATTCGGAGTCAGACCTAGACATCACACCTTTGAGGCTAGCTCAGACCCTGGTTCCTGCCATGTCAGTTGTACGAGTGGTCATGCGTAGGTTCATCCTTCAAATGGACTACCAGCGAGTCTTTGGATGAAGTGGCAGACGAAAGGCCAAGCGGTCACTAAGCTTGACCTAATGTTTACATCTATCCGCCGAGGAATGATTTATGTCGATAGTGCGAGTTTTGCGCCGTTTTTTCCTTAGCATGACTTTGCTGAGCCTCATGGCACAGGCCGTTGCAGCCACGGCGCCTTTGACCCTGGATGTTTACAACCCTGGAGATTCGGCAGCTTTTGCGGTGTCCTCAGTGCTGGTCAGCGGCGACAAAGAGGCCATTCTGATTGATGCCCAATTTGCCAAAACTCAGGCCCGGCAGGTGGTCGACAAGATTCGTAACAGTGGTAAAAACCTGACGACGATCTACATCAGCCACGGCGACCCAGATTACTACTTCGGCCTTGAAACCCTGGTCCAGGCCTTTCCGAATGCAAAGGTGGTTGCCTCGGGGCCGACCGTAGCGCATATCAACGAAACCAAAGACGCCAAACTGGCTTTTTGGGGGCCTCAAATGGGCGCGGATGTGCCCAGCCGCATCATTGTGCCCGAAGTGATGAAGGGCAATACCTTGACCCTTGAAGGCCATGAACTGGATGTCATGGGGCTTTCCGGCAGGCAACCGCAGCGCAGCTACGTGTGGATTCCGTCGCTCAAGGCAGTGGTAGGGGGTGTAGTGGTGGCAGACAAGCTGCATGTCTGGATGGCCGATACCCAAACGCCACAGTCACACAGGCAGTGGCTGGCGACCCTTAAACGCATCGAAAGTTTGCAGCCCGAGATTGTCGTACCCGGCCATTACCTGGGTGAAAACGACCGTTCTTTGGGCTCGGTTCACTTCACCCGCGACTACATCAAGGCCTTTGATGAAGAGACGCCCAAAGCCAGAAATTCAGCCGAATTGATTGCTGCGATGAAAAAGCGTTATCCGAACCTGGGCGAAGAGTCTTCGCTGGAACTTAGCGCCAAAGTCGCCAAAGGCGAAGTGGAGTGGTGAGCCAGCGTGCCCTTTAACGAACGGGTCCTGGCGTTGAGTGAGCCTGAGTCAGCAACCACTCCATCAACGCTCGCAACGGCGCCGAAGGTTCGCGCCGAGGCGGGCACACCAGGTAATAACCTGCGCCTGTCGCGACTTTGAAATCGAACGGCATCGCCAGATTGCCGGCCTGAAGGTCGTCGCCGATCAATGACAAGTCCCCAATCGCCACACCATTGCCTTGCGCCGCCACCGTCATGGCAAGGTCCAGGGTGTCAAAGTACTGGCTGTGGCGGATCAAAGACAGGTCGGCCCCCACCGCGTTTAGCCAGTTGTTCCAGTCCCGCTGGTCACGGCTGGGATGCAACAGGGTGTGGTATTCAAGGTCGGTCAGCGTGTTGATCGCAGCGCTGCCTTGTAACAAGTGCGGGGCGCACACAGGGGTGAGTTGCTCATCGAACAGGTGTTGGCCCTCGCGTTTAGGTCCGGGTACCGGACTGTAGACCACGGCGGCGTCGAAGGTTTCACGGCGAAAATCCACCCCGTGCTGAATGCTGCTGGTCAATTCCACCGGCACGTCGGGGCGTAGCATTTGCCACTGCTTGAGTTTGGGCAGCAGCCAGCGCTGCATGCAGGTCGGCGCCTTGATTTGCAATGGCGTTCGGCGTGTGCCGGTCTGCTCTATGGCCTCGCCAATCAAGTCGAATGCCTGTTCGATCCGAGGGTACAGCGCCTGACCTTGCTCAGTGAGGCTTAAGCCGCGTGCCAAACGATGAAAAAGCGAATAGCCCAGATGCTCTTCCAGCCCGGCAATCTGGCGGCTTACCGCACCTTGAGTGATATGCAGCTGCTCACCGGCGCGGGTGAAGTTGCAACATTGAGCCGTGATCATAAACGTGTGCAGCGCAGGGAGCGGCGGTAAGCGTTTCATTGGTGGGCAGCCATGAGTCCAGGACATGGCAAGTATGAGCAGGATTGCGTTGTGCGCGCCACACGTGCTCGCTTCAATAAAGGCTCAAAAGTAAATTAAAAAGGCAGGACACATGGCGACGTGCGGCGAAGTATTGGTCAAGTTGCTCGAGGCGTATGGTGTTGAGCAGGTGTTTGGCATCCCCGGTGTGCACACCGTTGAGTTATATCGCGGCCTTGCAGGTTCAACCATTCGTCACGTGACTCCCCGGCACGAGCAAGGTGCCGGGTTTATGGCTGATGGCTATGCGCGCACCAGCGGCAAACCGGGGGTGTGTTTCATCATCACCGGGCCGGGCATGACCAATATCACCACGGCCATGGGGCAAGCCTACGGCGACTCAATCCCGATGCTGGTGATTTCCAGTGTGCAGTCGCGCAGTCAGCTGGGCGGCGGGCGCGGCAAGCTTCATGAGTTGCCGAATCAGAGCGCAATGATGGCCGGCGTTGCCGCTTTTTCCCATACGCTTATGTCGGCGGCAGAGTTGCCGAGTGTGCTGGCGCGGGCGTTTGCCCTGTTTCAGGCGGGAAGGCCACGTCCGGTGCACATTGAAATCCCATTGGACGTACTGGTGGAAAATGCCGATGCATTACTCGCCAGTCATCCGGTCAGTATTGTTCGTCCGGGCGCTGCGCCGGCGGCCATCGCCCAGATGAGCCAGCGCCTGGCCGGCGCCCAACGTCCGCTGATACTGGCAGGCGGAGGGGCAATTGATGCCGCCGAGGCGCTCACGCGGTTGGCCGAGCGACTCGGGGCGCCGGTAGCCTTGACCATTAACGCAAAGGGCATGTTGCCTTCCAGCCACCCCCTGTTGATTGGCTCTACCCAGTCATTGGTGGCGACCCGGGCGCTTGTAGCTGAAGCGGACGTGGTGCTGGCGATTGGCACGGAGTTGGCCGAGACCGATTACGACGTGACCTTTGCTGGCGGTTTCGAGATCCCGGGCGCGTTGTTGCGCATCGACATCGATCCGGATCAAACCGTGCGCAACTACCCGCCGACACTGGCGCTGGTGGCTGATGCCAAGCTGGCAGCGGAAGCCTTGCTGGCTGACCTCGGACATTTTTCACCACGCGATGCCGATTGGGGCGCGGCGCGAGCCCAGCGTTTGCGCAGTGAATTGGCCAGCACCTGGGATGCACCCACACGTGCGCAAACCCTCTTGTTGCAGACCGTATTCGAGGTGTTGCCAGACGCTGTGTGTGTCGGCGACTCCACTCAGCCGGTGTACACCGGCAATCTGACCTTCAACCCTGAACAACCACGGCGCTGGTTCAACTCATCAACCGGTTACGGCACGCTTGGTTATGCCTTGCCTGCCGCGGTGGGCGCCTGGCTGGGGCGTCGTGCTGATGGGCATGCGGGTGGTCCGGTGCTGTGCTTGATCGGCGATGGTGGTCTGCAATTTACCTTGAGCGAGTTGGCCAGTGCCGTCGAGGCGCGCACACCGATTATCGTGTTGCTTTGGAATAACCAGGGCTACGGGGAGATTAAAAAGTACATGCTCAACCGGGCCATTGAACCGGTGGGGGTGGATATTTATACCCCGGACTTTATAGGCGTAGCCAAAGCCCTGGGGTGTGCCGCGTTGTCGGTTGAAGGACCCGCGCAGCTACGCACGGCCCTGGCCCGTGCTGGCGACCACGACGGCCCGACCCTTATCGAGGTCGATGAACAGCGTTGGCAACACGCCTAGGGTCGCGTATCAAATTTAGCCAGCGACGCGGCTTGCAATGATACGGGAGCAGACCCTGGGCACTATGAAGTCATACGCAGGCGCGCCAGATCCCGTACAGGCGGTGCGCCAAACTGACGGCTGTACTCGCGGCTGAACTGTGAGGGGCTCTCATAACCCACGCGATAGCCGGCGGCCGAAGCATCAAGCCCTTCACTGAGCATCAGCCGCCTCGCTTCGTTGAGTCGCAGTTGTTTTTGATACTGCAACGGGCTCATCGCGGTGACTGACTTGAACCGGTGGTGCAGGGTCGAGACGCTCAAGTTGGCTTCGCGGGCCAGATTGTCGATGCGCAGGGGTTGTTCAAAGTTGCCGTTGAGCCAGGAAATAGCCCGAGTGACGCGGTGTGCCTGGCTGTTTTCGCTGGCGATTTCATACAGGCGATAGCCCTGTGGGCTGCGCAACAGCCGGTACAGAATCTCGCGGCGGATCAAGGGGGCCAACATGGCGATGTCTTTCGGCGTGTCGAGCAGGCGCGTCAGTCGCAACAAGGCATCCAGCATCGGCTGATCGATAGGCTCGACGTACAGTCCACGCCCGGCCGGTTTGGACGGTACGCCCATCGGGCCTGCATCGCTGATCAGTGTAGATATCTCCAGTGGGTCAATGTCCAGACGCAATGCCAGTACGGGACGTTCAGAGGACACTTCCAGCACACGGCCACTGATCGGCATCGACACCGAGACCACCAGGTAATTAAGCGGGTCATAGGCGAAGTGCTCATCTCCCAGTCTGACCTCTTTGCGGCCTTGAGCCATGATGCACAGCGCCGGTTTCGGCAAGCTGGGAGCGAAGTCGCTCGCGACGCTGTAGCGCGACACAAATAAGGCGTCGACCTGCGTTGTAAACGAACCATCCTGCGCCGCGTGACGGTGAATCAGGTCGGCCAGTTCCACGCGCTGTTTTTCAAGCGCAGGATCGAGCGCGGGGTGCGGCGGTTCCAGTAACGACATGCAGAACTTCCTCATTAAGACCGTAGAGACACAGCTTATGTTTGTGCAAGGAGCAGGGGTAGGCAATTTCTGCCGTTGTCTTGCCTGATCCTGTCGGAGTCAGTCGTTATTGCGCCAATATATCCACTGTGAGCCCTGAGTATTGCTCGAAATGGCGTAAGGCGCTGCTGCCATGGGCGCGGGCAATGTCGATCACGTCCTGTGTGCTTTTGCAGAATTGTGCAAGCCTTGGGCAGGAATTGACTAACGGCGCCGAGGGCTGGGCTTTAAGCTTTGAACCTTGCCACGGTCATTTTCAGTGTGGAGGCCACCATGCCCCAGTCCCATTGCGTCAGTCATACCACTCGGGTGCATGCCCGCGCCGGATGCTCGGTTCAAGTACAGGCGTGCCTCATGCGCGTGATAGAACCCACGTTGAAGACGCCGGGCTGCCTGCACTTTGCCTTGCAGCAATGCGACAGCGATCCGTTGTTGTGGCAAATTGCCGGCTATTGGCAAGACGAATGTGCCATGCAGGCTTACTTCAATTCCTCGGTGATGGAGGTCTACAGCGTACTGCTTAACGAGCAGATGATTGAACGCCTGGAGTTCCAGACGTTCACCGAAGAGGTTGCGGTCCCGATGCAGAAACACGCAGGTTAAGCGGGTAGAATGCCGACTTTAAATGGTCGGAATGTAAACCATGGCACGTAAAGAATTTGCACAGTTTGAAGCGGTAGCGGCGGTTGTCCCGGTAGAACCCGGTGTTTACCACGCCGCTATTGCAGTCAAAGCGCTGTACGAAGGCGGAGCACCGCGTTTTCATAAAATATTGCCTGACCAGACCTTCAAGACCGCCACTGCGGCCGATGCTGCCGCAACGCAACAGCTTGAAGTGTTGCAAGGCGTCACTGAAGACGCCGAGCTGGTCTGGTAATCAACGTGGGCGGTGCATTTTGAACAATGCCTCGGGGCCCAGCTGGAAATAGTCCGCCGGGCCACCGCCACGCAAAATAGGCTCGGCAGCTGCCGTGTCGTAAATCCCGTCTCTAAGCAGGTATTTGGCGATATGCACTGCCACCACCTCCCCCAAAATCAGCCAGCTAGGTACGAGTTCCTTATCGGCCCTTTGTAACTGAATGATCTGTGTGACCTTGCATTCAAACGATACGGGTGTCTCGGCGACACGTGGCACGCTCACGACACGTGAGGCGGCAGTGGTCAGTCCGGCCAGCTCGAACTCATTGATGTCTGGCGCAACCATTGCGCAGCTTTGGTTCATCGCCTCAGCCAGAGGACGTGTGGCCAGGTTCCAGACGAACTCGCCGGTTTGCTCAATGTTATTGAGGCTGTCTTTGCGGCCCACACTGCAAAACCCGATGATCGGCGGGATGTAGTTGAACGCGTTGAAAAAGCTGTAGGGCGCAAGATTTAAACGGCCTTCGGCGTCGTGCGACGAAATCCAGCCAATGGGGCGCGGCCCGACAATGGCATTGAACGGATCATGGGGCAGGCCGTGCCCTTGGGAAGGTTCGTAGAAATGGATATCGTCAGACATGGGCAGAATCCGCATACGCCGAAATAGAGGGCTCATATAGTGCGGGGCATTTCGCCCAATGACAAAGCCTGTCTTGACTCTGTAGCCGCTGGCGCAGGCTGCGAAGGGGGGAAGCCCCCCGTATTTCTCAACTCATTATTACGTCCACTGCGCAATCAGCAGCACGCTTTCAAGGTGCCCCTAAAATGACTAAGCCCGGCCGAAGCCGGGCTACAGAGCCAACTTCAATGGATTAGCTGAAGCGTGCGCCTTGGGTTTTGTCGTAGCCATCTTCCGCAAATGTGGCTGACTGAGTGTTGTCGTAGCCATCTTCTGCAAACGTGGCTGACTGAGTGTGATCGTAGCCATCTTCAGCAAAGGTAGCACTGTGCGTACGGTCGTAACCGTCAGCAGCAACAGCGGCAGAACCAGTGCGGCTATAGCCATCTTCAGCAAAGCTCGAAGAATGGGTGCGGTCGTAACCATCCGCAGCAAAGCTATTGAATGCCAGAACCGAAAGGGCAGTGGCGAGAATTAATTGAGTTTTCATGGTCAGGCTCCTTGTTTCATAAGGGCGGTATGCCCTGGGTATGGGTTTAAGACTACGCCGAATAATTTGATTGAAAAGCGCAAAAAATAGCAGTTAATGATCTATTTATACGATGTATTGGCCCAGCCTCTATCCGGTTCTGAATGCCTGAGAATCCCTTCGCGGGACCTCCTCAAGACAGCCGTGAACGGAGAGTGGGTTGAGATTGATAATGTCCGAACTGTATTAACGGGCCATTAATTTTGGGCATGTGCCAAAAGAAAAAACCCGGCCGGGGCCGGGTTTCTGAAACGGGAAAGGCGAAATGCTTAGTCTGTTTCGATTCGCGAATGCTTGCGTGTGTCTTTCATGGTCACGTAGACCATCAGGGAACAGGCAATACAGCCGGTGACGTACCAGTAGTAGCCAGTCTCCATGCCGGAACTTTTAAACCACAAGGCGATGTATTCGGCCGTACCGCCGAAAATCGACACGGTCAGTGCATACGGCAGACCCACGCCCAGTGCACGAATTTCGGTCGGGAACAGCTCTGCTTTCACCACTGCGTTGATCGAGGTGTAACCGCTGACAATGATCAGCGCCGCCATAATCAGGAAGAACGCGCCCCACCAGGTGGTGATGGTGTGCAGCGTGGTCAGGATCGGGTAGGTGAAGAGTGTGCCCAGTACGCCAAAGGCAATCAGGATCGGACGACGGCCAATCTTGTCCGACAGCCCGCCCACCAATGGTTGTATGCACATGAACAGGAACAACGTGGCGGCCGAGATGGTGGTGGAGTCCGAGATGCTCATGCCCACCGTGTTCACCAGGTACTTCTGCATGTACGTGGTGTAGGTGTAAAACGCCAGCGTTCCGCCCATGGTCAAACCCACAACGGTCAACAGCTCTTTTGGATGCCGCATCAGGGTGCGCATGGCGCTTTCTTTAGGTTTGGTTTTGACCTTTTTGAATGATTCAGTCTCTTCCATGCCCCGTCGCAGGTACAAGGCAACTACAGCGCAGAGCGCGCCGATTACAAACGGAATACGCCAGCCCCAGCTGTAAAGCTGTTCTTCAGTCAGGGTTTGTTGCAGCACGATCAACACGCCCAGTGCGATGAGCTGACCCGAGATCAGCGTCACGTATTGGAAGCTTGAGAAGAAGCCGCGTCGCTCTTTGGTGGCCATTTCGCTCAGATAAGTGGCCGAGGTGCCGTATTCGCCACCCACTGACAAACCTTGCAGCAGACGGGCAAACACCAGCAGAACGGGTGCCCAGACGCCGATGGTTTCGTAACCGGGGGACAGTGCAATCAGCAGCGAGCCGAAGCACATCAGCAACACCGAAGCCATCAATGCAGCTTTGCGGCCTTTACGGTCTGCGTACAGGCCCATCAGCCAGCCGCCGATAGGGCGCATCAAAAAGCCCACGGCGAAGATGGCGGCGGTATTGAGCAACTGAGCGGTGGTGTCGCCTTTAGGGAAAAAGGCCTTGGCGAAGTACAGCGAGAAGGCGGCGTAGACGTACCAGTCGTACCACTCGACCATGTTGCCGACGGAGCCACTGAAGATGGATTTAATGCGGCTGGAAGTGGTTCTTACTTTTGGAGCCGCAGACGCGGCCCCGGCAGGCAGGGTGCTTGAATTGTCCATTGAATGGATCCTTTTTTTCTTGGTTTTGTTATAGCGCGACAAAACGCGAGCTTGCGGGGCTATAGCAGGAGTTGTGCCAAGGCTGTAAGGGCCTGTTTATTGGGGGATGGGTCAAGAAGTGAGCGGAAATCCGCTGGTTTTCGGCGGGTGATGAGCGGAAATCCGCCGAACATCACAAGCCCCTCACCCCAGCCCTCTCCCAGAAGGAGAGGGGGTTTGGAGAGGGGGGATTTTAAATTCGCGCGCGGTCAGTCCCCTTTCCCTCTGGGAGAGGGCTAGGGTGAGGGTTGCAGGGGGTTACTCGATCATCAAAAACGTCTCACGCACCAACCCATGGCGCTGCATTTTTTCATTCAGCGTGCGGCGCGGCAGTTGCAGTTCGTGTAAGACCGCTTTGATATCGCCCTTGTGCCGCGTCAGCGCGGCCCGCAAACAATGCGCTTCAAAGGCTTCCTGCTGCGCAACCAGCGATTGGCTGGCGTCAATGTCATCGAACTGAGGGTCGTCCAAGCCCAGTACATGACGTTCTGCGACGTTAGCCAGTTCACGCACATTACCCGGCCAACTGTGGCTCAGCAGGTACGACAGTTGCGCCCCGGTCAAGGGCGCGGCACTGCGTCCCATGCGTTGCGCCGCATGCTGGGAAAAAAAGTCATAGAGCATGGGAATGTCTTCGCGACGCTCACGTAGCGGCGCCAAACGCAATTCAGCCACCGTCAGGCGATACGCCAGATCTTCACGAAAACGGCCAGCGCGAGCCTCGTCGAGAAGGTCGGGCTTGGTCGCTGCAACCACCCGCAAGTCGACATGGATGCTCTGGTTGGAACCCAGTCTTTCGAGTTTTTGTTCCTGTAGGACCCGCAGCAGTTTGGCTTGCTGAGCCAGTGGCATGCTTTCGATTTCGTCGAGAAACAATGTACCGCCGTCGGCGTATTCCAACTTGCCAATGCGCTTGCCCTGCGCGCCGGTGAATGCGCCGTTTTCATGGCCAAACAGCTCGGCCTCAAACAAATGCTCAGGTATGGCCGCGCAGTTCAGGGCCACAAAGGGTTTGTCGGCACGCGGGCCAAAATCATGCAGGCAACGGGCAACCAACTCTTTGCCGCTGCCGGTTTCACCGCGGATCAGCACGTTTACCGGCAATGGTGCCAAATCAGTGATTTGCCTGCGCAGGGTCTGCAAGCTGCGCGAGACGCCGAGCAACCGCCCCTCTATCTGTTCGCGCCGGGCGGCCTGCTCGTGCAAACGGCGGTTTTCCAGCACCAGTTGGCGCTTTTCGAGGGCGCGGCGCAGGCTGCTTAACAACGCTTCAGGGCTGAAGGGTTTTTCGAGAAAGTCATAAGCGCCATCGCGCATGGCTTCAACGGCCATGGGCACATCGCCGTGCCCGGTCAGTAAAATGACCGGCAGATCCTGGTCAAACTGCTGCAAACGCGACAATAGGGCCAACCCACCCATGCCCGGCATGCGTACATCACTGACAATCACTCCAGCAAAGTGCGCTGGCAATTGGTTGAGGCATTCTTCGGCACAGCTGAACAACTGAACTTCAAAGCCACTTAGGCTTAGCCATTGTTCAACCGCATTGCGAATGCTGGCCTCATCATCAATCACGATCACCGAGTTGAGCATGTTTCATGATTCCTGTGCGACAGGCAGCGTCAGCGTGAACTGCGCGCCATCGGCATGATTACAAGCGGTCAGACGACCACCGATTTCGTGAACAATGGCGTAAGACACGGCCAGGCCCAAGCCCAATCCTTCGCCTACAGGTTTGGTGGTGAAAAATGGATCGAAGACTTTACCCAAATGCTCATCATTCATCCCGCCACCGCTGTCGCTCACGGTCAAATACCACAGCTGTTGATCGGCCTTGATGCGGACTTCCAAATGTTTGCAGGGTTTGTCGCGCAGGGCATCCAGTGCGTTGCGCAGCAGGTTGATGAGCACTTGCTCCAGACGGATCGCGTCGCCGCGTACCCACGCCGGGCGTATCAGGTCAACCTTCAGGTCGATAGACTCTTCGTTCAATCGCGGTTCCAGCAAGTGCAAGGCTTGATCGACAACGCTCGCCAGATCCAGCCTTTCGCGTAAACCACTTGGGCTTTGCCGGGCGTACGTTTTTAGATGACCAGTGAGTGCGGCCATTCTGGTGAGCATCTGCTCCAGGGGTGCCAGAGCTTTGTAGGCGTCGTCGATACGGCCGTGATCCAGCAGCAGGCGCAGGGTTGCCAACTGCATGCGTTGGGCGGTCAGTGGTTGATTGATTTCGTGGGCCAATGCCGCCGACATTTGCCCTAATGCCGCGAGTTTGGCGGATTGCACAAGGCCATCTTGCGCGGTACGCAGATCGCGGGTTCGGGCCTGAACCAGTTGCTCAAGTTCTGCGCGGTTGCGCTGGCGCAAACGATCGAGCCGCCAGCGTTGCAGTAAAAAAAGGGCCAAAAAAACCAGCGCCAACCACAACCCGATGGCCGCCAGGGCCGCGTTGCGGCTGTCTTCGGACGCCAACTGCGGCTGACGCAGCAAGTGCAGAGTCCAGTCCTCTGGATTCAGCGCCTGGCTCTCCCACAAGTAGTCGGACGGCCCTGACGGGCTGTCAACGCGAGTCAGGTAGCTGTTATCGGCAAAACTGCGCAGAGTGTGAGTGGGCAGCAGTGTCAGAGGTTGTTTGTCGTATTGACGCGTTTGAGTTATCTCGCTGAGATCACGGTCACTCAATTCACGCAGATGTCGGTAGCGCCAGCCCGGTTGGTTGGCAATAAACACAATGCCGCGCTTATCGGTCACAAGCAGCGTGTCGTTACCCTGGCTCCATTCGCGTTCCAGTTCCGGGAACTCCAGCTTGACCACCATCGCCCCCAAAAAACGCCCGTCTGCAGACCGTACCGCACTGGACATAAAGTAGCCCGGAATGCCGCTGGTTACGCCCACTGCATAGAAGCTGCCTGTGCCCTGATCGCGTGTCTGGCTGAAATAAGGGCGAAAGCCATAGTTGTGGCCGACATAACTGTTGGAGGTGTTCCAATTGCTGGCGGCTACGGCCAGGCCAGTGCTGTCAAGCAATTCAAGGGTCGAAGACTGTGCAGCACCGTTGATACGTTCCAGTTTTCGGTTGAGCTGCGCTTGTCCTGCAGGCGTGACGGGCTGTTCAAGTGCCGCAATCAGCTCGGGATCCAAGGCCAGCACGGCTGGCAATGCACGGTAGCGCTCGATCACTGTGTGCAACGAGTTGGCATACAAATTGAGCTGTTCGGGGCCGCGGCTTACGCTTTGCTCCAGCGCATGCTGCCGTGCCTGGCTCCACGCCCATGTACCCGCGATGGCAGCACCGATCAAAATCAATGCGGTATACAGGATTAAGCGGGAAAAACGCGGCGGCATAGGCATGGTGACACTGTGCTCGATTAGGGGGCGCAAACCATAGCATGGCGCCGTGGCGGGCCAAAAAAGACATGAACACCCACGGGTACATTGCCCGTTGTGCCTGTTCGGCCATGCGCAATGATCACTTGGGGGGGCAGACGATATGCGGCCTGATTCAAGCGCAGAGCCGCTCGGTGGGGTTAAACGGCGTTCGCCCTGATCGCCACGACACTCAGCAATTGCCCTTCAAATACGCAGAACTGGGCATCCAGCTCCCGCCCATTGGGCCATTCGGGTGACAAGTCAGTGAGCAGGCGCATGCGTACGTGACCCGCTGGGGTCCAGTTGAGTACTTCAGCGTGTTCAAAATAGAAGCGTTTTTGCACCAGCGGATAGAGGGCCTTGAACAGGCTTTCTTTGACCGAAAAGGTCAGCGTCACGACATGCCCCACGGATTGTGCGGGCGTGGATGCCATGCGGTGCAGTTCAGCCGGCGTGAGAATCTCTTTGGCGAGACGCTGGGCGCGTTCGTCAGTGAGTACGTTTTCGAGGTCGATACCCACGCTGGACCAGTCCCTTTTCAATGCAACCAGTGCGGCTGCACGGCCATTGCTGTGGGTGATTGATCCGCAAATATGCGCAGGCCACTGCGGCGCACGGTCTTCGCCAATGCCCGGTGTCGCGAGGGTGCCATCCAGTTGCAACAACGCTGCGCGGGCGCACAAGCGTCCAGCCAGATATTCGGCTTGGCGTTTGGTAACCGAGCGTTGAATACTGGCGGGCATTGCAACGGCTGTGCGTGCAAAATCATCGGCAGTGAGCTGTGCCGGGGTGAACTCAGTGCTTGCCCACACGCTGCCAGGCAGCGCTTGGGGCAATGGCCAGTCGGTGCGCAATGGGGTGCAACAGGCGGGCAGGGCGAAGGGTCGATTCATGGCGGGCATTTTGCCGGGTCTTGATCAGCCTGGGTAGCCTAAGATGACCTGTGCATGTTCAGAGTCTGTTCAGGGCCAACCCCGTATGGTGGCCCTGTGCAATGGGTGATGAGGCCTTAAGGGACTCGGATTTGGCTTGGGAGAGCGCGATGAAATTGTTGGTGGTTGAAGACGAGGCGCTGCTGCGCCATCACTTGCAAACCCGACTCAGCGAACGAGGTCATGTCGTGGAATCGGTGGCCAATGCCGAGGAGGCGTTGTACCAGAGTGAGCAGTTCAATCATGACCTGGCCATGATTGACCTCGGCTTGCCGGGTATGGGCGGGCTTGACCTGATTCGCCAACTGCGTGCCCGGGGCAAGACCTTTCCGATCCTTATTCTCACGGCCCGTGGCAACTGGCAAGACAAGGTGGAGGGGCTGGCTGCTGGCGCCGACGATTATGTGGTCAAGCCGTTTCAATTTGAAGAACTTGAAGCACGGCTTAATGCCTTGTTACGACGTTCCAGCGGCTTCACACAATCGACCATTGTGGCTGGCGAGCTGGTGCTGGATATCAATCGCAAACAAGCGGTACTGGAAGGTGAGCCGTTGGCGCTGACGGCCTATGAGTACAGAATTCTCGAATACCTGATGCGTCATCACCAACAGGTGGTGGCCAAGGACCGACTGATGGAACAGCTCTACCCGGATGACGAGGAGCGTGATCCAAATGTGATCGAGGTGCTGGTCGGGCGCCTGCGACGCAAGCTTGAGGGGGCAAACGGCTTTAAGCCAATCGATACCGTGCGGGGGTTGGGGTACTTGTTCACTGAGCGCTGCCGATGATTCGTTCGCTTCGCGTTCGACTGATGCTGGCGGCCACGTTGCTGGCGGTGCTGTTTATGTTGGCCTTGTTACCGGCCATGCAAGGGGCGTTCAGTCTCGCACTCAAAGATGCTATCGAGCAGCGACTGGCATCGGACGTGACCACTTTGATCTCGGCGGCACGGGTCGAAAAAAACCAATTGAAAATGCCGGCGTTGCTCCCGGATGAGCAGTTCAACCTGCCGGACAGTCGCCTGCTCGGCTACATCTACGACCGTGAAGGCCATCTGGTGTGGCGCTCACGGGCTACCCAGGAAGAAAACATTAACTACACACCGCGTTACGACGGGCGCGGTAATGAGTTTGCGAGCATTCGCGAAGACAACGGTGAAGAATTTTTCGTCTATGACGTGGAGGTCAAGCTGCTGGGCGGCAAAAGCGCTGCCTTCAGCTTTGTAGCGCTGCAACCGATGCGCGAATACAACATGACGTTGGCCGGGCTGCGCGAAAACCTGTATCTGGGGTTTGGGGCAGCCTTGATTGTTTTGCTGGCGCTATTGTGGATTGGTTTGACCTGGGGGTTACGTGCCTTGCGACGCTTGAGTCAGGAGCTGGACCAGATAGAAAGCGGTGAGCGCGAAAGTCTCAGTGAACAGCATCCTCGTGAGTTACTAAGACTTACCGGCTCCCTGAACCGCTTGCTGCAAAGCGAACGTGAACAGCGTGCGCGGTACAGAGACTCACTGGATGATTTGGCCCACAGCTTGAAAACCCCGTTGGCCGTCTTGCAAGGGGTTAGCGAAAGCATGGCCCAGCGGCCGCGAGATCGTGATCAGGCGTGGGTGCTGCAAACCCAGATTGAACGCATGAACCAGCAAATCAGCTACCAACTGCAACGGGCCAGTTTGCGTAAAAGCGGTTTAGTGCGCCATCAAGTCGAGCTGCTGCCGGTGGTAAAAAGCCTGTGCGATACGCTGGAGAAGGTGTATCGCGACAAGCAAGTCAAAGTCAGTTACGACATACCGGAATTGAGTCACGTGCCCATCGAGCAGAATGCTCTGCTGGAACTGTTGGGTAACTTGCTGGAAAACGCCTATCGCCTGTGTCTTTGCCAAGTGCGCATCAGCCTGCATCAAAATGCCCATGGTGTTGAAATCTGCGTGGAAGACGACGGCCCGGGCGTACCACCTGATCAGCGGGCGCGTATTCTTCAGCGCGGCGAACGTCTGGATCGCCAGCACGCAGGGCAGGGTATTGGCCTGGCCGTGGTTAAAGACATTATCGAAAGCTACGACGCACAGCTGACCCTGGATGACTCAACACTGGGCGGGGCAGCGTTTCGGATTCATTTCCCCGCTGCGAACTGATTCTGCCCCCTCTTCTTAAATTCCAACACCCGTAGTTGCTTCTAGTCAGCGACTACGAGGACACCCTGCCAAGGCGGAAATCCGCCATCTCACGCTTTCTTAAGCGCTCAAAGGGCGGAAATCCGCCAGCTCAATTCCTGCGTCTTGTAGATTTTCCCTGCAGGAGTAGCAGTATCAGCCCTTTTTCCATCTTGGCCCGCCGCTTGCAACAAGCGTAAGAGTTCTGCCGTTAGAGCAGCTCCACACAACAAATCCCTCCAAGTACAGGAGGGTTCGCGCTTTAGGCGTCGCCAGTCTCAGATGGAATGATGATTGAGTGATGCACTTGAGGAACTTTGCAATGACGACTCGTCAGCCACTGTACAAATCCCTGTATGTGCAAGTGATCGTAGCTATCGCTATTGGCATCTTGCTCGGTCATTTCTACCCGGAAACCGGCGTAGCACTCAAACCCTTGGGTGATGGCTTCATCAAGTTGATCAAGATGGTCATCGCACCCATCATTTTCTGTACGGTGGTGAGTGGCATCGCTGGTATGCAGAGCATGAAATCGGTCGGCAAGACCGGCGGTTATGCCTTGCTCTACTTTGAAGTGGTATCGACCATTGCGCTGCTGATCGGTCTGGTGGTTGTAAACGTGGTTCAACCGGGCGCTGGCATGCACATCGATGTGTCTACACTGGACGCGACCAAGATTGCTGGCTACGTCACCGCCGGTGCTGATCAAAGCATTGTCGGCTTTATCCTCAACGTCATTCCGTCGACCATCGTGGGCGCGTTTGCCAACGGTGACATCCTGCAAGTGCTGATGTTCTCGGTCATGTTCGGCTTTGCCCTGCATCGCCTGGGTGCCTACGGCAAGCCGGTGCTGGACTTCATTGATCGTTTTGCCCATGTGATGTTCAACATCATCAACATGATCATGAAGCTGGCACCTCTCGGCGCGCTGGGCGCCATGGCTTTCACCATTGGTGCTTACGGCGTCGGTTCGCTGGTGCAGTTGGGCCAGTTGATGATCTGCTTCTACATCACATGTGTGCTGTTCGTGCTGCTGGTTCTGGGCAGCATTGCCCGCGCGCACGGTTTCAGCGTGATCAAGCTGATTCGTTATATCCGTGAAGAGCTGTTGATCGTGCTGGGCACCTCCTCGTCGGAATCGGCATTGCCTCGCATGTTGGTGAAGATGGAGCGTCTGGGTGCGAAGAAGTCGGTCGTGGGTCTGGTGATTCCAACCGGCTACTCGTTCAACCTCGACGGTACCTCGATCTACCTGACCATGGCGGCTGTGTTTATCGCCCAAGCGACTGACACGCACATGGACATTACGCATCAGATCACGCTCTTGCTGGTGCTGTTGCTGTCGTCCAAAGGGGCTGCAGGCGTGACCGGTAGCGGCTTTATCGTATTGGCAGCCACCCTGTCGGCGGTCGGCCACTTGCCGGTTGCCGGCCTGGCGCTGATTCTGGGTATCGACCGCTTTATGTCCGAAGCACGTGCCCTGACCAACCTGATCGGTAACGCGGTGGCCACGCTGGTGGTTGCCAAGTGGGTGAACGAGCTGGACGAAGACAAATTGCAAGTAGAGTTGGCCAGCGGCGGTAGCCCGCTGACTGATATGCGCCCGACTGACGATCTGGGTGTACCGGAAGGTCCGGCACCGTCGTTGCTGAAGTAAGTTTGGCCCTTTAAAAAAACCCATCTTCGGATGGGTTTTTTTTTGCTGTTTATTCGACCCGGGTTTCGCCGCTGAATACCAACGTGTTGCGACACCGTCGGCACAAGTACCCACGGCCTTGCTTGACCAGGCCGTGGCGCTGGGCAGAAAACGCGAAGTCGCTGTCCGGGCAAGGGCACCGATAGATATAGCGGGTCGCCGTGCGCCGCTTGATGGCGTATGTATGGCAACGGTTGGACGGCAGTTCGTACACGCCCCGCATGATCAGCTGCCACTCCTCACCGTGGGCGCTGATTCGGTCACCAAATAGTTGGTGAGCAATCAAGTGGGCGACCTCATGGGCCACCGTTTGCTTGAGGAAGTCCTCGCTGTTTTCGCGGTACAGCTGCGGATTGAAACGCAGCAGGTTTTCATGCAAATGGGCGACGCCGGCTTTTTGTCCGCGCAGTTTGAAACTGACCACCGGGCGTTTGAAAGGACGTTTGAAAAACACTTCGGCCTGTTTGAAACAGTCTTCGACACGTGTATTGAGCAACTCGGGCATGCGGTTCGGTTCTCCAGAGGCGGTGATTATGCCGCAAGCCGCAAGGTTTCCGAACCTGTGAAGTGCCGAGTGGTCAGTTGGTGTACTCCGGCCCAACACCCATTCCCCAGACAATGACAGTGAATGCCAGAATCGACACCAGCACCACCAAGCCTACCGCCAGCACTGAACTTGAAAATAAAAACCCCTCGTCAGGGTCAATGTTCATAAACGTCGGCATCCCTATGTAGAGCAAATACACGGTGTAGCAAATTGCAGCGATACCCACGAGCATGCCAAACCATAGATGGGGATAGAGCGCAGCCAGACCGCCTATAAATAAAGGGGTTGCGGTGTACGTTGCGAACGCAACACAGCGCGCCATGCTCGGTAGTGCATCGTAGGTGCGGGCCATCCAGTGAATAAAAGCGGCCATGACCCCTACGCCTGCGAGCATCGACAGGTATGACATCAACGTCATCCACAGTGCACTCTCGACCGTTAACATGACGGGGCCGTTATTGGCGATGACCCAGCCCACCTGGGTCGTGCCAATAAAAGCAGATATGGCTGGAATGGCCGCCAGAATCAGGGTGTGTGTGAGGTACAGATGGCCAATGCTTTCTTGCGCATCGCCGCGTATTTGTCGCCACTCCTGATCGGGGTGGGTAAACAATCCCACAACGTGATTGAGCATGACGGTCACTCCTGCATAAGACGCACCCCCCAATAGGGCGCGTATATCAGTGGTTTTGCAGTCTCATTCGCAGTATAGGAAAGGTGGTACTCAATAATGCTGACCCTTAAGAGCATCTTGTACTGTCAGATACAGGCTTAATCGCGTTGCCCTCTTTAGAGGTAACGAGCGGGGCTTCGTGCATCGGGCATTTTTGGGTAAAATCACCGGCTTTTGGTCTTAACTCGCGGAATTGAAGCGCTATGGGCAGTCTTTCGGTCTCACAAATCAAACTCCAGAAACGCCTGCGTCGATTGACCGGTGAGGCGGTGGCTGACTTCAACATGATCGAAGACGGCGACAAGGTGATGGTCTGCCTGTCGGGGGGCAAAGACAGTTACACGCTGTTGGATGTGTTGCTGCACCTGCAAAAGGTTGCGCCGATCTCGTTCGAAATTGTCGCCGTGAACATGGACCAAAAGCAGCCCGGCTTTCCAGAAGACGTACTGCCCGCCTACCTGAAGGCGTTGGGTGTGGCCTATCACATCGTTGAAAAAGATACCTATTCGGTGGTCAAGGAATTGATCCCGGAAGGCAAGACCACTTGCTCTCTGTGTTCACGGCTGCGTCGTGGCACCCTGTATACCTTTGCTGACGAGATTGGTGCGACCAAGATGGCGCTGGGGCATCATCGAGATGACATCGTTGAGACCTTTTTCCTCAATATGTTCTTCAATGGCAGCCTTAAGGCCATGCCGCCCAAATTGCTCTCAGATGATGGTCGCAATGTAGTGATCCGGCCGCTGGCGTACTGCAACGAGAAAGACATTCAGGCGTATTCGGACTTGCAGCAGTTCCCGATCATTCCCTGCAACCTGTGCGGTTCCCAGGAGAACCTGCAGCGTCAGGTGGTCAAGGACATGCTGCAGGAGTGGGACCGCAAGACGCCGGGCCGCACCGAGAGCATTTTCCGCAGCTTGCAGAACGTTAACCCGTCCCAGTTGGCGGACCGTAGCCTGTTTGATTTTGCCAGCCTGAAAATGGATGAAACGGCGACGCCGCGTTTCGTCAATCTGCTGAACCTGTCGTAATTCAAGAGGAGAGGGCATGCGCGACTACACATGGCTGCACGAATACTGTTTGAACCGCTTTGGTTCTGTAGCCGCTCTGGAAGCCGAATTGCCCGTACCGCGAACCCCCGCGCAATTACGGGCCATTCCCGACGACCGATATTTGTCGACCTTGGCGTTGCGCGTTTTTCGAGCCGGGCTCAAGCACAGCGTAGTTGATGGCAAGTGGCCGGTATTCGAAGAAGTCTTCTTTGGTTTTGATCCTGAAAAAGTGGTGTTGATGGGCGCTGAGCACCTTGAGCGACTGATGCAGGATGCGCGGATTATCCGCCATCTGGGCAAGCTCAAGAGCGTGCCACGCAATGCGCAAATGGTACTGGACATCGCCCATGAACACGGCAGCTTCGGCGCGTTTATCGCGCAGTGGCCAGTCACTGACATTGTGGGATTGTGGAAATACCTGAGCAAGCACGGGCATCAGCTCGGTGGGTTGTCGGCACCGCGCTTCTTGCGCATGGTGGGTAAAGACACCTTTGTGCCGAGCTATGACGTGGTCGCGGCGCTCAATGCCCAGAAGCTGGTCGACAAGGCGCCGACCAGCTTGAGGGATTTGGCCATTGTGCAGAATGCTTTCAACCAGTGGCACGCCGAAAGCGGTCGGCCGATGTGCCAGTTGTCACAGATGCTGGCATTTACGGTGAATCACTGACTGGGGTGCCTTCACCAGCCAGGCGCCGGTCTAACTGGTAGCGCCAGCGTACATACAACATGGCACTGATAAACACCGCCACGCTGACGGCCATTTCCAGTAAGCCGAAAAGTTGGCGGTTTGGGTCGAACGCCGCCAGCGCGCCTTTTATCAAGTACAGGTTAATCACGTAGCAGGTAAAGGAGTGGCCCCGTGCGCTGCCCAGCAACATGCCGGGCAACACAATCAGCAAGGGCACCAGTTCTATCAGCAGGATCACCCATGGGCGTGCGCCATGCAGGTTGGCGAATGCCAGGTAGTAAACGCACAGCAACCCGATCAGGCTCAAAAAGCACACCAAACTCAAGACCCGCATTAGCCTCACCCGTGGCGCCAGCCACGCGATGGAGGGCAGCACCTTGGGCTTTTTAGCCACGGCTGTGATCCAGCTTGATGGCCGTCTCTGCCAAACGCTTGCCGAGCGCCCGGCACAGGGCTGTTTCATGGTCGTCCAGTTTGCGTTTGCCATCGGCGCCAGCGTGATGGCTTGGGCCGTAAGGCGTACCGCCGCCAGTGGTGTTGAGCAGTGCCGACTCACTGTATGGCAGGCCGGTGATTAGCATGCCGTGGTGCAGCAGCGGCATCATCATCGACAACAGGGTCGTTTCTTGCCCACCGTGCAGGCTGGCCGTTGAGGTGAAGACACCAGCCGGTTTGCCCACCAGTGCGCCGGTCAGCCACAGGTTGCTGGTGCCATCCAGAAAGTATTTGAGCGGGGCCGCCATATTGCCAAAACGGGTCGGGCTACCCAAGGCTAATCCTGAGCAGTGTTTCAAGTCATCCAGACTGGCATATACCGCGCCTTCGGCTGGAATGTCCGCCGCCACGGCTTCGCATTCGGTGGAAATGGCCGGGACCGTGCGCAGACGCGCTTCCATGCCTGCTTGTTCAATACCGCGAGCAATGTGCCGGGCCATTTCAGTGGTCGATCCATTGCGGCTGTAAAACAGCACCAGAATGTAGGGCGTGCTCATGGCAGGATCTCCAGGATTTTTTCCGGTGGGCGACCGATGACGGCTTTATCGCCCACGACCAGAATTGGCCTTTCGATCAGCTTGGGATGGGTGGCCATCGCCTCGATCAATTGGGCTTCGCTGAGGCTGTCGTCGGCCAGATTGAGGATTTTGTAGTCCTCTTCGCCTGTACGTAACAACTGACGTGCGCTGATGTTCAATTTGCGCAGCAGGTCGGTCAGTTGTGCGGCTGTCAGCGGCGTGTCCAGGTAACGTACTACCGTGGGCGTCAGGCCTCGAGCTTCGAGAATCTCCAGCGCACCGCGCGATTTCGAGCAGCGCGGATTGTGATAAAGCGTCAGATCGGTCATGTGCGGGTCGCTTCTTGCGTAAGGTGGCGGCTATTCTACCCGTCTGAGGTGTCTGCCTGAACCGTGCGCGGCTATTCAGCGTTGTCACTTGGCTTTTTGAGCGAATTTACTGAGAAGGATCAACAGATGTTTAAGCGAGTCATGGTGGTAGTTGCTGTCGCCGCTACTTTACTGCTAGCCGGTTGTGGCAATGATTACGGGGTCGATCAGCATGGCGAGAAGATCCCCTCTGAACGTTTGGACAAACAGTGGAAGGTGATCAACTACTGGGCCGAGTGGTGTGGGCCGTGCCGCATTGAAATCCCGGAACTGAATAAGCTTGAGCAGCAATTGCAGGGGCAATCTGTCGGTGTATTCGGGGTTAACTTCGACGGTTTGCAGGGCAAGGAACTGAGTGATGCCAGCGCGACGATGGGCATTAACTTCACCGTACTGGCGCAGGATCCGGCGGAGCACTTTGATTTGCCGCGCAGTGAAGCGTTGCCGGTGACTTACATCATTGATGAGAAGGGCAAGGTTCGCGCACAAATGATGGGTGAGCAGACCGCGGCTGGGGTGTTGGCCAAGATCAAGGAGCTTAAGGGGCAGTAAAAGTCTGCCTCAAGAGCCCCTCACCCTAACCCTCTCCCAAAGGGAGAGGGGACTTGGACGGTGGTGTTGCCTAGATCTGCGTTTGACTTTAGCCCCCTCTCACAACGGGAGAGGGGACTTGAACGGTGGTGTTGCACAGACCTGCGTTTGACCTTTGCCCTCTCTCCCAAAGGGAGAGGGGACTTGAACGGTGGTGTTGCACAGACCTGCGTTTGACCTTTGCCCTCTCTCCCAAAGGGAGAGGGGGCTTGTACGGTGGTGTTGCACAGATCTGCGTTTGACTTTAGCCCCCTCTCCCTCCGGGAGAGGGTTGGGGTGAGGGGGGCTTTATTCAGGCCATAGCCGCAACGGCTTGCCTTCAGCCGGCCAGAACCGCACTTGCTCGATAGGCGAAATGTCCCAGCGCTGAACAGTTTGCAGGGCTTCGAAAAAGCGATGCTCCTGTTCCATCAGCGCGGGTGCGCAGGCCTTGCGCGTGCTGCCCACACCGCCAAAGGACAGCTTGTCACCGTCCAGCGTGTAGGGCGCGAACCAATGATTGCAGCCACCGCTGCCATAGGCCCGTCCGCCTTCGTCAAACGTCACGGTCAGGTGGCTGTTGTCAATCAAGGGCCGTTCGCCAATCCACTCCACCACGTAGGTGTGGTTGTGTTGCAGCTGCACCGGGTCACCTGCACACCCCACCAGGCTTGCGCCCAGCACAGCCATCAGGATCAGATGTTTCATTGCGCGGCCTTTTGGCATTGTGGGCACAGGTGCTTGCTGCCTTCAGTGCTCCAGCCCAACTCGGCGATTCGCGCACTGGCCGCAGGCTTTTGCGCTTTGACGCCCAGCTTTGCATCAACTGCGAACTCGAACTTCAGTTCTTTGCCGCAAGCGTCGCAGTTAACCTGCCACTGATGAATGGCCAATTCGCCGAAAGCCGGCCCTTTGGTCACGGCAACCCACTGACCGCGCGGGTTGATCAGGTGGCGTACTTTGTCGACACTCAAGCGCATGGACAAATCCTTGCTGCCTTTAAGCGTCACAATCAGCACGTCGCCAGATTGAATCGAACCCCCGTTGCCGGTGACTTGATACAGACCTGGCGCCAACGCGCGGCATTCAATCAGGGTGTGCTGCGGGTTCAGCAGGCTGAAGCGGAAATCGTGTTCGACCATGGGTCCTCCAAATAGGCCGCTATGCTATCACGCGCCTGAGCTCTGGCCTTTCAACCTTCGATCAGGTTGTGCGGTGTACCGTTTTTCCAGGCAACAATATTGTCCAGCGTGGTGCAGGCTATCGCACTCAATGCCTCACGGGTCAGAAAGGCTTGATGGGCGGTAATGATCACATTGGGGAAGGTCAGCAAGCGTGCCAGCACATCGTCTTGCAAAGGCAAGTCGGAGCGGTCTTCGAAGAAGATCTGGGCTTCTTCTTCATAAACGTCCAGCCCCAGATAACCTAATTGGCCAGTTTTAAGGGCTTCAATCAGCGCCGGTGTCTCGACCAGAGCGCCGCGTCCCGTGTTGATCAGCATGGCGCCCTGTTTAAGGGTGGCCAGCGACTCGCTGTTGATCAGGTGTTTGTTGTCGGCTGTCAGCGGGCAATGGAGGCTGATGATGTGAGAACCGGACAGCAGCTCGGGCAAACTCACGTAGTGCGCACCCAGAGCCAGCATTTCGGGATTTGAATACGGGTCAAAGCACAGTAATTTGCAACCGAATCCTGCCATGATTTTGGCAAACGTGGCGCCGATCTGGCCTGTACCGACCACGCCGACGGTCTTGCCCACCAGGTCAAAGCCGGTCAGGCCGTGCAGCGTAAAATCGCCGTCGCGGGTGCGGTTGTAGGCGCGGTGCAAATGGCGGTTAAGTGCCAAAATCAAGGCCACGGCATGTTCAGCCACGGCGTGGGGTGAGTACGCAGGCACGCGTACTACGCTCAAACCCAGGCGTTTGGCGGCAGGCAAGTCGATGTGATTGAAACCGGCCGAGCGCAGGGCGATCAAACGTGTACCGCCAGCAGCCAGTCGCTCCAGCACCGGGGCACTTAAATCGTCATTGATAAACGCACAAACCACGTCGTAATCATGGGCAATGGCGGCCGTTTCAAGACTCAGGCGCGCCGGTTGAAAGTGCAACTCGATACCGTCCGGCTGTTGAGCAGCGCTAAAACTGTCGCGGTCGTAGGTCTGGCAACTGAAAAGAATCGTGCGCATGAGTCTTCCTTGAGGGTGGGCGAGTGGGGTCGCCGGGTTCATTGTAGTGAATGGCACGCGTTTTACGGAGTGTTGCGCGCCTCTTCATTCAGGCGGGACATGGCTTCATCGAGTTCATCCAGGGCGGTACTCGCGTGGGCACTTCCTTGTTTGAGCAGGGTTTCACTGCGCTGACAGGCGGCACGCAATTGCGGAACGCCGCAGTAACGCGTTGCACCGTGCAGGCGGTGAACACGCTCGATCAGTGCATTGTTGTCATTGGCCTGGCGCGCTTGCTGGATCGCTTCACGGTCTGCGTCCAGTGAAGCCAGGAGCATGGCGAGCATGTCGATGGCCAGATCGGGCTTGCCTGCCGCCAGGCGCAAACCTTCTTCATGGTCGAGTACGGCCAGTTGGTTACCGCGCTGAATAAGCTCGTGAGTGTTGTCGACCACTTGATTGCGCAGGGCCAGCCCTGTCCACTTCAACACCACTTGGGCCAACTGCCGTTCACTGATGGGCTTGGTCAGGTAGTCATCCATGCCACTGTGGAGCAGGGCGCGTTTTTCATTGGCCATCGCATGAGCGGTCAGCGCAACGATCGGCAGCGGCGTCAAATGTTGTTCACTTTCCCACTGGCGTATGACTTCGGTGGTTTCACGTCCGTCCATGCCGGGCATTTGGACGTCCATCAGAACCAGATCAAAATCGTGGGACTTGACCGTTTTAACGGCTGTGTAGCCGCTGTCTACCGCGATCACTTGAGCGCCCATGTCTTCCAGCAGGGTTTGCACCAGCAGCAGGTTGGCCGGGTTGTCATCTACGCACAAAATTCGCGGTGCGCGGCTGGCCATCGGCTCGCCCGGTTCGTGACGTACCTGCTGCGGATTGATCAAGTCAGCCAGTGCCCGACGCAATTTTCGGGTGCAAGCGGGCTTGGCTTGCAATTGGCTGTGAGGGTTAGGGACCGATGCATTAAACAGGGCTTGCTCGGTAGTCGGGCACAGTACCAAGACTTTGCAGTCCAGGTGCTCGAGATCCCATATGTGCTGGTTGAGGCGTTCGGGCGGCATTTCATGGGCGGTGACACCCAGCACCACCAAATGGATAGCGAGTGCGGTCTGGTGGGCGCTCGTCACACAATTGGTCAGGTTTTCGAGGCTGGTGAAGGGAGTGACTTCCAGCCCGCAATCTTCCAGTTGATGTTGCAGGGCCTGACGGGCCAGGTCGTGTTTTTCCAGCACGGCCACGCGGCGACCCAGTAACGGCGCACTCGGCAAGTCTTCGGCATCGTCGCGGGCTTTGGGCAGTTTCACGCTGATCCAGAATACCGAGCCTTCACCGGGGGTACTCTCTACCCCAATTTCGCCGCCCATTTGCTCAACCAGACGCTTGGAAATCACCAAGCCCAGGCCGGTGCCGCCAGGTTGGCGAGACAGTGAGTTATCGGCCTGGCTAAAGGCCTGGAACAATCCCCTCACATCCTGGCTGGTCAGGCCAATGCCGGTGTCCTGAACACTGATGCGCAACTGGACGAAGCCTTCTGGGGTGTTGTCATCTTCGTCTTCCAGCATGGCCCGGACCGCAATGGTGCCCTCACGGGTGAACTTGACGGCATTGTTGACCAGGTTGGTGAGAATTTGTTTGAGCCGCAACGGGTCACCGATCAATGACAGCGGCGTGTCGCGGTAGACCAGACTGACCAGCTCCAGATTTTTCTCATGGGCTGCCGGGGCCAAAATGGTCAGGGTGTCTTGTAGCAAGTCCCGCAGGTTGAACGGAATTGTGTCGAGCACCAGTTTGCCGGCCTCGATCTTCGAGAAATCGAGAATCTCGTTAATGATGCCGAGCAAGTTATCGGCCGATTTTTCGATCGTGCCCAAATAGTCGAATTGGCGGGGTGTCAGCTCGCTTTTTTGCAGAAGATGGGTAAACCCCAGAATGCCATTGAGCGGGGTGCGTATTTCATGGCTCATATTGGCCAAAAACTCGGATTTGATGCGGCTCGCCTCCAGCGCTTCCTTGCGGGCGAGGTCGAGTTCGAGGTTCTGGATTTCAATGGTCTCAAGGTTCTGACGCACATCTTCAGTGGCTTGGTCGACGCTGTGCTGCAGTTCTTCCTGAGCATTTTGCAGGGTTTCAGCCATGCGGTTGATGCCCGAGGCCAATTCATCCAGTTCATGGCTGCCCAGCGGCGGCAATCGGGTTTGTAACTGGCCGTCCTTGAGTTGGGCCACGGCTTGTTTGATTCGGTCCAGCGGGTCATTGATGGTGCGGCTCATGCGTAATGCCAGCAAGGTGGTAAACACCAGCCCCGCGCCGATCAGTAACAAACTGGCAAACAGACTGCGATACCCGCGCAGCAACATATTGTTGTGCGACAGTTCAAGCTCGACCCAGCCCAGCAAACGATGAGCTTCGTTGGGGATTACATCGCCTGCGAGGTTGCGATGACGGCCAAACACGGGCAGTAAATAGCGAGTGGCGTCGACATCCGAACGCTGCAGTAACTGGCTGCTGTTACCCAAGGGCGGAGGGTTAAGCATGCTCGGGCCAGCATGAACGAGGGGTTGATGATTGGCACTCAGAAACGCCACCGCCCGAACATCGGGTTGTTCAAGGGCTTCGGTAGCGATTCGGTTCAGTAGAGCGGTGTCATTGCGGCCCATCGCGGGCGCTACCAAAGGCGCTAGCTGTTCGGCGATCATTTCACCGCGTTGCAGCAGTTGGGATTCCAGTTCTGACTGCTGCAACCACGTGAAGTAGCCTCCCAGAACCATTGCCATCAAGGAGACGGGCACTAACGTGAGCAACAACACACGGCCTTTGATACCCAAGTTTTTAAGCACGCAATTCTCCAGCCCGACATTCTTTTTAAGCGTTTCCTGAGCATCCCGCACAGGTTCGCCCGCAGTGTAGCCATTTGCGACAGGGCAAATCTTCGAAAACTTACTATTGCGTGCAGGTGTGTGACCTCAATCAGCCTTTGTTTAGCATGGCGGTTGCGAGCATGGGCTCAATCTTGAATAATCGCCGATTGAGAATGACTTGCAGACGCAAATGAATCCCGTAGATGTCACTCCCTCCCGGCTTTTGGCCATTGAAGACGACCCTGTATTAGGCGCCTATCTGCATGAGCAATTGGGGCGTTGCGGGTTCGACGTGGTGTGGTGCCAGAATGGCATGGAGGGGTTGGCACATGCCCGCCAAGGGCAATTTGATGTGGTCTTGATGGACATTCTGCTGCCTGGCATGAACGGCTTGCAGGTGCTCACGCAGTTGCGACAGACCCACAGCCTGCCGGTGATTTTAATGTCTGCACTGGGGGCCGAAGCGGATCGCATCAGCGGCTTTCAACTGGGCGCCGATGACTATTTGCCCAAACCGTTCAGCCTGGCCGAATTGCGGGTGCGGATTCAGGCCATCCTGCGCCGTGTTGCGCTGGATCGCATGCCCCCGCTTAAGCCGGTGGTGCAGCCTTTAATCAGCGACAACGAGCTGCTGTTCGACGAAATCAGGTCAGACGTGAGTTTTGCTCAGCAATGGGCGGGCCTGACGCGCAGTGAATACCGTCTTTTGGATACCTTGCAGCGCAATCCTGATGAAGTGCTGAGCAAGGCGTTCCTTTATCAGCAGGTGTTGCAGCGCGGTTATGCGGCCCATGATCGCAGCCTGGACATGCATATCAGCCAAATCCGCCGAAAACTCAAAGTCATGGGCTACCACGCCCGCGAAGTGCGTACGGTGTGGGGCCGGGGTTATGTATTGAGTGCCAGCGATGGGTTTTAACCTTCCCGGCAAACATTCAGTGTTCTGGAAGTTGGCGTGTTTGCTGGTTGTCTTTTGTTTGCTGATGATCTGGCTGAGTTGGTCATGGGGGCGCTATATGGACAAGCGCACTGCCTATCTGACCGAAGAGGCGCGCAGCACCTTGCTGCGTTACGCAGGTGAAGCCGAGCAGGCCTGGCAGACGGGCCAGCAAGCCGGTATCGATCACTGGATCTATACCATGGGGCCCAAAGAGCCGGGCTGGATCGGCGTGGTCGGTCCGGGACTGCAGTCGTTGAGCAGTTACCCTCTGAGTGAGTCGGAAAGTCAGCACTTGACGTTTTTACGCGGCCTGGACTGGCCCATCAGCCATCTCAAGTCGACACGGCCGTGGATGAAAATACCGTTTCCCGGTGATCGCGCCGCAGGGACTCTGATCATCGAGCTTCCCCAACGTTTTATGCCGGGGTATTCACAGCGGATTTGGCGGGTGGTGACTAATGGCTTGATTCCGGGCTTGCTGACCTTATTGCTGTGCGTGGGCCTGTACCGTGTTCTGATCATGCCGCTCAACCAACTGCGGGCACAGGCCAATGCCTGGCGTGCGGATCAGTTGCACACGCGCCTGTCGAGCCAGACCACCAGTCGTCAGGATGAATTGGGAGAGTTGGGGCGGGCGTTTGATCAGATGTCCGAGCGCTTGCAAACCACGGTCAACCAACAGCAGCAACTGTTGCGCGATTTATCCCATGAGTTGCGTACGCCCTTGAGTCGATTGCGCGTGGCCTGCGAGAGCGAGCAGGGCGTTGACGCGCTGCGTGAGCGCTTGAGCCGTGAAGTAGACGGCATGCAGCGACTGGTAGATGACACCTTGCAACTGGCCTGGCTGGACGCAGAGCGCGCAATGTTGCCGGTCGAAGACATTCAGGTGCAGGCGCTATGGGAAATACTGACTGAAAATGCTCGCTTTGAGAGTGACTGGCCTTCATGCCGATTGCCCTGTTTGGTGGGGGCCGACTGCTGGGTGCAAGGGCACCTTAATAGCTTGGCGCAGGCGATGGAAAACATCTTGCGCAATGCCATTCGTCATTCGCCGCCTGACGGTACGGTCAGTCTGAGCGGGCAGCGTGAAGGTGATCAATGGCATTTGTGGATTGATGATCAAGGTGGCGGTGTTGCGCCTGAAGAGCTGGAACGGATTTTCGCACCGTTTATCCGGCTGGATGGATCGCGTCCGGGGGATGGCGGTTTTGGTCTGGGGCTGAGTATTGCGCGTAATGCATTGCGCCTGCAGGGCGGCAGTTTATGGGCCGAAAATGTCGGTCAGGGGCTGCGTGTACACCTGCGCTTGCCTGCGCGTGTGTAAAAGCCCTCACCCTAACCCTCTCCCAGAGGGAGAGGGGACTGATTGGGGTGATTTCTGAAAGTGTTGTTCAATCCATAATCGCCGCTAAGGCTCAAGTTGCAGCCCCTCGCCAGGCACCGCGGTCAGTCCCCTCTCTCAGAGGAATAGGGGACTGAATGGGTTGATTGCTGAAAGTGCTGATAAATTCATATCGCCACGTAGGCTCAGGTTGCAGACCCTTGCCAATCACCGCGGTCAGTCCCCTCTCCCTTTGGGAGAGGGCTAGGGTGAGGGTTTGCTTATAGCCTTTGACCATAAGCACCGCACTTTGCGTGATATGGGCTGTCGGCGTTTGTCGGTATGATGTGCGCCCCCGCAGTCTGGATTGCGAATACGCCATGACATTGCAGTACCCCACTATCGCCGATTGCGTCGGCAACACTCCGTTGGTGCGCTTGCAGCGCCTGGCAGGAGATACCACCAATACCTTGCTGCTCAAGCTCGAAGGGAACAACCCTGCGGGCTCGGTCAAGGACCGTCCGGCCCTGTCGATGATCAGCCGCGCCGAAGCGCGTGGGCAGATCCAGGCGGGCGACACCCTGATCGAAGCCACCTCGGGTAATACCGGGATTGCGCTGGCGATGGCTGCGGCCATCAAGGGCTACAAGATGATCCTTATCATGCCCGACAACTCCAGCGCCGAGCGCAAGGCGGCCATGACGGCTTATGGTGCCGAGCTGATTTTGGTCAGTCAGGAAGAGGGCATGGAAGGCGCCCGCGACCTGGCCGACAAGATGCAGGCCGAAGGTCGCGGCAAGGTGCTCGATCAGTTCGCCAACGGCGACAATCCCGAGGCGCACTACACCAGCACCGGCCCGGAAATCTGGCGTCAGACAGAAGGCACGATCACTCACTTCGTCAGCTCGATGGGCACCACGGGCACCATCATGGGTGTTTCGCGCTACCTCAAAGAGCAAAACCCGAACGTGCAGATCGTCGGTTTGCAGCCGATGGAAGGCGCCGCCATACCAGGCATTCGCCGCTGGCCTACTGAGTATCTGCCAAAGATCTATCAGTCCAGCCGGGTTGACCGCATCGTTGACATGGCCCAGCGCGAGGCCGAGGACGTGATGCGTCGTCTGGCCCGTGAAGAAGGCATTTTCTGTGGCGTCTCCTCGGGCGGTGCGGTGGCAGCGATGCTGCGCCTGTCACAAGAAGTCGAAAATGCAGTACTGGTCGCGATCATTTGCGACCGCGGCGACCGTTACCTGTCGACCGGAATCTACGATGAGCCGACTAACTGATGGCTAAGCAAGAAAGGGGTCTGCGCTTCCAGCCCGCTGGCGGCACCAAGGCCCCGCAAGTGCCCGTGGGCAAGAAACAGCGTTTGAGCATTGAACGTCTGGCCAACGATGGGCGCGGTATTGCGTTTATTGAGGGTCGCACCTGGTTTGTGTCCGGTGCATTGGCCGGCGAAGACGTAGAAGCGCGTGTGCTGGGTGCACACGGCAAAGTGGTCGAAGCGCGTACCGAACGTGTTTTCAAGGCCAGCGAGATGCGTCGCGAAGCGCCTTGCGTGCTGGCTGGAAAGTGTGGCGGTTGCAGCGTGCAACATATGCCCCATACCGAGCAGCTTGCCCTTAAACAGCGCATGCTCGCCGAGCAACTGTCCCGTGTGGCCGGGGTCGAACCTCTAGAGTGGGCGCCAGCGCTGACCGGGCCTGAGTTTGGCTATCGCCGCCGGGCGCGCATTGCTGTGCGTTGGGATGCGCGGGCCAAGCGGCTGGATGTTGGTTTTCGGGCTGCGGGCAGTCAGGACATCGTCGCAATCGATCACTGTTTAGTGCTGGTACAGGCTTTGCAACCTATCATGAGTGGGTTGCCCGCGATGTTGCGGCAACTGAGCAATCCGAAGGCCCTGGGCCATGTCGAATTGTTCAGTGGCTCGGCAATCGCTGTTTTATTGCGCCATATGGCGCCGCTTAACGAAGCAGACATGAACGTGCTGCAGACTTTTTGTCAGACCCATAACGCCCAATTGTGGCTGCATGGCGAAGATCAGCCCCAGCCGCTCGATGAGCGTCAGGGGTTGGGCTACCGTTTAGAGCAGTGGGGATTGGAACTGGCGTATCGTCCCGGCGACTTTGTACAAGTCAATGCGGGCGTTAACGAAGCGATGGTGGCGCAGGCACTGGAGTGGCTGGCACCGCAAGCCGACGAGCGGGTTCTTGACTTGTTTTGTGGGCTGGGTAACTTCGCATTACCGTTGGCGCGCCAGGCGCGTGAAGTTGTCGCGGTTGAAGGCGTTGCGACCATGGTCGAACGCGCCGCGCAGAATGCAGTGAGCAATAACCTGCATAATGTGGCGTTTTATCAGGCGGATTTGTCGCAGCCGCTGGAGAGTGCAGAGTGGGCCAAAGACGGCTTTGCTGCTGTCTTGCTCGATCCGCCTCGCGATGGCGCCTATGAGGTGGTGCGCAAGCTGTCCAGCCTGGGGGCCAAACGTTTGGTCTATGTGTCGTGTAATCCGGCCACGCTGGCACGCGACACCGTTGAGTTGATGAAACAGGGTTATCGGTTAAAACGTGCCGCAATCCTCGATATGTTCCCGCAAACCGCGCATGTCGAGGCGATGGCGTTATTTGAAGCAGACTAGGATGTCTGTCTATTTCGACGGGCCCGCGACCCGCGCTACTGGCCCTGTAGCGTGCGGTTGGGATTAGGGCCGGTGATTTCGGCGCACTGATCGTGCGCTGTAGGGAAGGTAAGCAAGATGGTACAGGTCAGAGCACACCAGCCGATCAACACCGACGGCAGTCTCAACCTCGAGGCATGGCTAGATCATGCGGTGAGTGTCGATGTGGCGCTGGACCGCGAAGCCTTGAAAGAAGCGTGCGAATACGCACGTGAGGCTGAGCAACAAGCCAATGCAGCGAAAAACCTGTGGACTGAGGGCACTTCTAGCTTTCGCACCGGGTTGGAAATTGCTGAAATTCTCGCTGATCTCAAGCTGGATCAGGATTCTCTGGTCGCGGCGATTTTGTACCGTGGCGTGCGTGAGGGGCAAATTCAGCTCCCGGCAGTGAGTCAACGTTTTGGTCCGGTGGTGACCAAGCTGATTGACGGCGTATTACGTATGGCGGCCATCAGCGCCAGCCTCAGTCCACGTCAATCGATGGTGCTGGGCTCTCAGGGCCAGGTTGAAAATCTGCGCAAGATGCTGGTGGCAATGGTTGATGACGTGCGCGTAGCACTGATCAAACTTGCTGAGCGCACCTGCGCGATTCGTGCCGTTAAAAATGCCCCCGACGAAAAGCGCAATCGCGTGGCCCGCGAGGTCTTCGATATCTATGCGCCGCTGGCGCACCGTTTGGGCATCGGCCATATCAAGTGGGAGCTGGAAGACTTGTCCTTCCGCTACCTTGAGCCTGAACAGTACAAACAAATTGCCACCTTGCTGCATGAACGCCGCCTTGATCGCGAGCGCTTTATCAGTGACGTGATGAACCAGTTGCGCACCGAACTGGAAGCCACTGGTGTGACGGACGCTGACATCAGCGGCCGAGCCAAGCACATCTATTCCATTTGGCGAAAAATGCAACGCAAGGGTCTGGCCTTCAGTCAGATCTACGACGTGCGTGCGGTACGGGTGCTGGTTCCGGAAATGCGCGACTGCTACACCGCGCTGGGCATCGTCCACACCCTGTGGCGGCACATTCCCAAAGAGTTCGATGACTATATCGCCAACCCTAAAGAGAACGGTTACCGCTCGTTGCACACCGCGGTTATCGGGCCTGAGGGCAAAGTGCTGGAAGTCCAGATTCGAACCCATGCCATGCATGAAGAGGCTGAGCTTGGGGTGTGCGCGCACTGGCGCTACAAGGGCACCGACGTCAAGGCCGGTTCCAACCAGTACGAAGAGAAAATATCCTGGTTGCGTCAGGTGCTGGAGTGGCACGAAGAGCTGGGTGATATCGGTGGTTTGGCCGAACAACTGCGGGTCGATATTGAGCCTGATCGGGTCTACATCTTCACCCCTGACGGTCATGCCATTGACTTGCCCAAGGGCGCGACACCGCTGGATTTCGCCTACCGGGTACACACCGAAATCGGCCATAACTGCCGTGGCGCCAAGATCAACGGGCGAATTGTCCCGCTCAACTACACCCTGCAAACCGGCGAGCAAGTCGAGATCATCACCAGCAAACACGGCACGCCGAGCCGCGACTGGTTGAACCCGAACCTGGGTTACATCACCACATCGCGGGCGCGGGCCAAGATTGTTCACTGGTACAAGCTGCAAGCCCGTGATCAGAACGTTGCTGCGGGTAAGACCTTGCTTGAGCGCGAGTTGGGGCGTTTAGGCTTGCCGGGCGTGGATTACGAAAAACTCGCCGACAAAGCCAACATGAAAACCGCCGAGGACATGTACGCGGCTCTCGGAGCCGGCGATCTACGGTTGGCGCAACTGATCAATCTGGCGCAGCAACTGGTCGAGCCTGAGCGCGGCAGCGAGCAGATGGAGCTGATTCCGCGTAAAGCCACGGGCTACAAGCCGGGCAAACGTGGCGATATTCAGATCGAAGGTGTGGGCAACTTGCTGACCCAAATGGCCGGCTGCTGCCAGCCGCTGCCAGGTGATGCGATTGTCGGTTACATCACCCAGGGTCGTGGTGTGAGCATTCACCGTCAGGATTGCGCCTCGGTGCTGCAGCTGGGCAGTCGTGAGCCGGAGCGGATCATCCAGGTCAACTGGGGGCCGATCCCGGTGTCGACCTATCCGGTCGATATCGAAATCCGCGCCTACGACCGTTCGGGGTTACTGCGAGACGTGTCGCAAGTGCTGCTAAACGAGCGGATCAACGTATTGGCGGTCAACACCCGCTCGAACAAAGAGGACAACACCGCGTTGATGTCTTTGACCATCGAGATCCCGGGGCTGGATGCATTGGGGCGTTTGCTGGGGCGTATTTCGCAACTGCCAAACATCATCGAAACCCGCCGAATCGGGCGTAGTGAGCCGCGTTAACGCGTAGCAGCCGCAGGCTGCGTCCGGCGGCGCAGTCGTCGTAAGTTCAGGTATCGCGGTGTTTCAGTTACGCCGCGTTATCAGGGTTTGCGATTGCTGCGCAATCGGACGTCGCCTTCGGCAACGGCTACACAGTATGCGTACAGATAGAGAATATTCATGTACACACTCGACGACCTGCTTCACCTCATGGCCCGCCTGCGCGACCCGCAGTACGGCTGCCCGTGGGATATCAAGCAAACTTACGCCAGCCTTGTGCCTTACACCCTTGAGGAAGCCTACGAGGTTGCCGATGCGATCGAACAGGGCGACTTCGAGCATTTGCAGGGTGAACTGGGGGACTTGCTCTTCCAGGTGGTCTATTACAGTCAACTGGCCCGCGAAGAAGGGCGCTTCGAGTTCGCCGGGGTCATTGACAGCATTACCCGCAAGTTGATCCGTCGCCATCCTCACGTCTTTCCAACCGGCGATCTGTATGCCCCGCTGGATGTGCCGCGCCTGAGTGAAGAGCAGGTCAAGCAACGCTGGGATGAGATCAAGGCGCAAGAGCGCGCCGAGAAGTCTGCTGCCCCTCAGCAGTTGTCCTTGCTTGACGATGTGCCGGTGGCGCTGCCGGCCTTGTCCCGTGCGGCCAAATTACAAAAGCGTGCCGCTCAGGTCGGTTTCGACTGGCCCGGCGCCTTGCCAGTGCTGGACAAAGTGCGTGAAGAACTGGATGAAGTGCTCGAGGCGATGGCAGACAACGATTCGGCAGCCATCAGTAACGAGGTGGGCGACTTGCTGTTTTCAGTGGTGAACCTTGCACGTCACCTCAAAGTTGACCCCGAAACCGCCTTGCGCGGTGCAAATGCCAAATTTGACCGACGTTTCCGGTTTATCGAGCAGGCATTGCGCGATACCCTGCGTCCCATTGAAGATTGCACCCTTGAAGACCTGGACGCCCTGTGGGGTGAAGCCAAGCGCCAGGAAAAGAATTTGCCCAGCTGCGGCTGAGCTTGCCTAAGTGAGTAGATAGATGAGCATTTCCCTACGCGATCAGTTGCTCAAAGCCGGACTGGTCAACGAAAAGCAGGCCAAACAGGCCGGTAAAGAAAAGCAGAAGCAGCAACGTCTGGCCCACAAAGGCCAGATTGAGCTGGATGACACCCAGCAGCGTCTGGCGGCAGAAGCCAAGGCCGAAAAGGTTAAACGCGATCAGGAGCTCAACCGCCAGCAACAGGAAAAGGTCGAGCAAAAGGCCCGCGCTGCCCAGATCAAACAGTTGATCGAAGTTTCACGTCTACCCAAGCTGAACACTGAGGACTACTACAACTTCGTGGATGACAAAAAGGTCAAGCGCCTGTCGGTCAACACCTTGATGCGCAACAAGTTGGCCAATGGTTCGCTGGCCATCGTGCAGCACCAGGGCGGCTACGAAGTGATCCCCCGTGAAGCAGCCCTGAAAATTCAGGAGCGTGATCCGCGTCGTATTGTGCAACTCAATATCCTCGTCGAGCCGAAAACGCCGGAAGAGGATGATCCGTACGCGGCGTACCAGATTCCTGATGACTTGATGTGGTAACCGGCTAATTTTGATATCAACGAAAAACGCCGCCTGACGCAGCCTCGTTGCTTCGCCAGCGGCTACACGAACCTCTAGAGTTCGGAAACGACAAACCCCGCTTCGGCGGGGTTTGTGTTTTTCAAGACAGTAGTTTCAGTGATTCATGCCTGGCGTTTCTGCGCTTCCAGCTTTTCCAGCTCGGCTTTATAGCTGTGAGCGTCGCTTTCGCGGTGGAACATACCGACCAATACGTCTTCTTGATGAACATCCCACAGGTGAACACCGTGGGCTACCAGTTGGTGGAACATACGTGAATCGTCGCGCTCAGTTACTTTGATAGTCATCTGCTTGCTCCAAATTCTAAAGAAGGCCTGCGGCAAGGCGTCGCAGGTCTTCTTTATAGAATCTGTTAGCTCCCTAAGTAAATAGCCTAATGTATGGCTGTCATGTTGCGCAAAAACGCTGAATCGCTACAGCCCTTTGTTTTCGGGGTGTTTATGGATTTGAGCGATAGTTTTATGACAAATGTTTCATGTTGCGATTACTTCAGGCGAAAAAAAACCTCGCCGAAGCGAGGTTTTTTCAAGTTGACGCTAGGTGCAGGAAATTAATCGCCTTTGACTGCTTTTCCACCCACCGTGCCGTCCAGCAGCATGATGTTGTATTCCTTACCGTCGGTTTCGACCTGTTGCAGGCGAACCAGCAGCGCATCCCATTTAGGGGCAAACCACATCACGGTCGTGCGTTTGTTCTTGGTCGGATCGCGGACACGTTCGACCTTGATGGCATCAATGGAGCCAGCCTTGGTTTTGACCTTTTCCGGGCCGAGAACGCGGAAGTCATACGTATCGACTTTATCTCCTTCAGCCACCTGGTAGCTCATACTTTTTTTGCCGGCAGCCACATCACGCTGCAAGGCCAGCTGATAAGTGGACTTGTCGAGCATGCCGGAAATCAGCGGCAGTTTGACCGGGTCATTGTTATCCATACCGGTCACCATTTTGGTGGCCCAGTCAAAGTCCAGATTGACCTTTTTAGTCTTGCCCAAGCCGCCACGCTCAAAGGTATACTTCAACGGCAGCAAGGTATTGTTCTCAACCTTGAAGGTGCTGGTTTCGGTCAGGCTGGCAAGCATCATGGAAGCCTTGAAGTTCAAGACCCAGTCGCCTTTGTCACCTTTGCTCAGGCTACGCTCGGCAGAACCGCTCATGGGTAACTGTTTCCAGTCGGCGGTGTAGCTGGCGGTGAAGGGCTGAAGATCGGCCGCCTGCACTGCTGGAATAGCCAGCAGGCTGAGGGCGAGGAGCAGGGCACGACGCATAATGTCTCCTAGGTTCGTATCAAGTGGCCGCTGGCCGCAAGTAATTGACCGTCTAATAATGCGCCCTGTTCGTCAAGTGACAAACGCCCTTCGGCAAACCAGCGCACTGCAAGAGGATAGATCCTGTGTTCCTGTGCGTGAACCCGTTGGGCCAGGCTGTGCGCGGAGTCGTCAGACTCTACCGGTACCACTGCCTGTACGACCAGAGGTCCGCCATCGAGTTCCTCGGTGACGAAGTGAACACTGCACCCGTGTTCGCGATCACCGGCATCCAGCGCGCGCTGGTGGGTGTGCAGCCCTTTGTATTTGGGCAGCAGCGAAGGGTGGATATTGAGCAGTCGCCCCTGGTAGTGACGCACAAAATCAGCGCTGAGGATGCGCATGAATCCGGCCAGAATCACCAGTTGCGGTTTGAATGTGTCGATGACTTCGATCAGTGCAGCATCGAAGGCCTCGCGGCCCTCGAAGGCTGTGTGATCCAGTACGCGGGTGTCGATACCCGCGTCTTTGGCGCGTTGCAGGCCGTAGGCGTCGGCGCGGTTGGAAATCACCGCGCGCAGAGTGGCCGGGCTGCCCTTGACGTCATCGCTGTCGATCAAGGCCTGCAAGTTGCTGCCGGTGCCGGAAAGCAGCACCACCACATCACAGGTATCAGGCATTAGTGCGCCTTGATGTTTTGCAGCTCAACTTGCGCAGCGCCTTCAGCGGCGGTTGCGATCTGGCCGATGACCCAAGGCTGTTCGCCGGCTTCACGCAGTACGTTCAACGCGGTTTCAACATCGGCCTGAGCCACGCAGATGACCATGCCAACACCGCAGTTCAGCACGCGGTGCATTTCGTGTTCGTCCACATTGCCTTGTGCCTGGAGCCAGTCGAAAACAGCCGGGCGCTGCCAGCTGGCGACGTCAACCACGGCTTGAGCGCCTTTTGGCAGAACGCGCGGGATGTTGTCCAGCAGGCCACCACCGGTGATGTGGGCCATGGCTTTAACAACACCGGTTTCTTTGATCAGCTTGAGCAACGGCTTGACGTAGATGCGGGTTGGCGCCATCAGCAGGTCGGTCAGTGGCTTGCCGTCGAGCTGGATGTTTTCGATGTCGGCACCCGACACTTCGATGATCTTGCGGATCAGCGAGTAACCGTTGGAGTGCGGGCCAGAAGACGGCAAGGCGAGCAGGGCGTCGCCAGTTGCTACTTTAGAGCCGTCGATGATTTCGGATTTCTCGACCACGCCTACGCAGAAACCGGCCAGGTCATAGTCTTCGCCTTCGTACATGCCAGGCATCTCTGCGGTTTCGCCGCCTACCAGCGAGCAACCGGACAACTCACAGCCAGCGCCGATACCGGTTACCACTTGGGTGGCGGTTTCTACGTTGAGCTTGCCAGTGGCGTAGTAGTCGAGGAAGAACAGAGGCTCTGCGCCGCAAACGATCAAGTCGTTAACGCACATGGCCACCAGGTCGATACCGATGCTGTCGTGTTTGTTCAGGTTCAGCGCCAGACGCAGCTTGGTGCCTACACCATCGGTGCCAGAAACCAGAACAGGCTGCTTGTAGCCAGCCGGGATTTCGCAGAGGGCGCCAAAACCGCCGAGGCCGCCCATCACTTCCGGGCGTGCAGTGCGCTTGGCCACGCTCTTGATGCGTTCGACCAATGCTTCACCGGCGTCGATGTCAACACCGGCGTCTTTGTAGCTCAGGGATGGTTGCTTGCTCATAATCCAGGCCTTTAGGGGGGATTCGGGGGTATCGACCGAGTTCAGAGGGCGGGCTTGCACAGGCTCAAGGTATGAAACAGAGCACTGGCAGGGCGCCCGGCTGTCGCCGGTCTGCGAAGGCGCGCGATTTTATCAGGCTTGAAGGGCAGCGGCCATCCTCGGGCCGACGGGCAGGGTCATATCTGTCGAAAAAAACCTTTTTTAACCCGTGTCAGGAAGCTTGTAATAAGGTATAGCCGCAGTGTTTTGATTTTTTATGACCGAATGAAAACGACGATGCGTCAGTGAATGATTCGGCCGTGGGCCTGTCTGACACCTTATCGAGTGTTTTTATATGGCTTTTCAATAGTGTTATTGGCCGTCAGGAATTTTTCATGCGTTTTCATCAATTTATCGCTGTGGGTTGTTTGTCTTTTTTCAGTTTGGCCAGTCACGCTGAAATCCTTACGGGGCTGTACCAAGTGCGCGAGCCGGTAAACAGTCAAACACCTGAGGAACGTACCCAGGCCACGCAAAAAGCTTTGGAAACACTGGTGTTGCGCTTGACTGGGGATGCCAAGGCGCTGCAAAACCCGGCCTTGGAAGCCGTCCGCAAAGACCCTCAGCAGATCATCAGCCAATACGGATATGACGCGGGCCCGCCCGAAAGCCTGCAAGTCGACTTTGACCCCGTGAGCACAGACCGTGTGTTGCGTCAGGCCGGTTTGTCGTTGTGGGGCAGCAATCGTCCAGCCTTGCTTGGCTGGTGGCTGAGCGATTCAGTAGAGGGCTCAAGCCTGGTGGGCGATGGTCAGTCAGCTGCAGAACCGTTGCGTCGTGCGGCCCAGCATCGCGGCCTGCCGCTGCGCTTGCCTTTAGCGGACTTGAGCGAGCAGTTGGTGGGCACTGCTGAAAATCTTGAGGGCAGCAACCCGGCGCCGCTGAAAGAGGCTTCCGAGCGTTACGGGGCTGATGCGCTACTGGCTGTTCACGCTCACGAAGACGATGGCAAGTGGACTGCCAAGTGGCGTTTGTGGGTGGGCGATCAGCAAGAGCAGGGCAGTGCCGAGGCGGCAGATCAACCTGCGCTGGCTGATGCAGTCATGCTTCAGGTGAGCCAGCGTCTGGCGCCGCGTTACGCGGTCAAACCGGGCGTAGCCACAGAGCAGGCACTGCAAGTTCAGGGCATGAATCTTGAGCACTATGCTCAAATGGGCCGCTTGCTGGAGCCGTTTGGCGGCCAGCTTCAGCGTATTGAAGGCGACCGCGCTGTTTACCGCGTCAACGGCAGCACCGAACAATTGCGCTCACAACTGGGGCTGGCTCAGTTGCGCGAAGTACCGGCTGATCAGGTGCCTGCTGTATCCACCGACGGGCAAGTGCCAGCACCCGCGGGTGAGTCGTCCGGCCAGTTGCGATTTAGCTGGTAGGGTTTTCTTCTATATAAAGGATGGTTGTTCATGACGGATTCGCGGCGATGGGTGTGGTGGGGCGTAGCGTTGGCTGCGATCCTTTTTGTCTATTTTTTGCATGCCATACTTACGCCGTTTCTGGTCGCGGTAGTACTGGCCTATATGTTCGATCCGGTTGTTGATCGGCTAGAAAAGTACGGTTTTTCAAGAACCTGGGGCGTTGTAACGGTTTTTACCCTGTTTACTGTCATTTTAGTGGCGTTGTTGCTGGTGCTCGTGCCATTGCTGGCCAAGCAGTTGATGAAGCTTTATCAATTGGCCCCGCTGGTACTCGATTGGCTGCAACATACCGCCATGCCCTGGGTGCAAGCCAAATTCGGCTTGGGTGATTCATTCTGGAACTTCGACAAGATCAAGGCCGCCATCACCGAGCATATCGGGCAGGCGGGTGACATTGTCGGTGCCGTGCTTTCACAGGCGACTACTTCAAGCCTTGCTCTGGTCGGTTTTTTGGCCAACCTGGTACTGATTCCTGTCGTGGCGTTTTACCTGCTACGCGATTGGGACATCATGCTGGCTAAAATCCGCAGCCTGTTACCCCGCGATCGCGCTGACAAGATTGTGTCGTTGGCTGAAGAGTGCCATGACGTGCTGGGGGCATTTCTGCGCGGTCAGTTACTGGTGATGCTGGCGTTAGGCGTGATCTATTCAGCTGGTCTGATGCTGTTGGGTCTGGATTTGGGCCTGATTATCGGCCTGATGGCGGGGTTGGCGGCTATCGTGCCCTATATGGGCTTTATCATCGGAATTGGCGCCGCGCTGATTGCAGGACTGTTCCAGTTCGGTGGTGATTTGTACCCAATGCTGGGCATCGTTGCGGTATTTATGGTCGGCCAGGCGCTTGAAGGCATGGTGCTCACCCCTTTGTTGGTGGGGGACCGAATCGGTCTGCATCCAGTTGCCGTCATATTTGCGATTTTGGCCGGTGGCGAGTTATTCGGTTTTACCGGCGTGCTGCTGGCGTTGCCAGTGGCTGCCGTAATCATGGTGCTCGTGCGCCACATGCACGATATGTATAAGGATTCGCAAGCATTCAAAGGCGAAGAAGACCCTGAGTTGTAAAGAAACACGTGGTGATGAGGCGGGGTATTTTCGAGTGCCCCGCCTTTTTGTAGGTGCTCAAGCTCGCGCGGTGTCAGAAAAAACTCAATCATTCCAGACTGTTAACGCAAACCTTTGATTTTGTTCGTGGTCTGTTACATTGTGCGCCCGGCTACACGGGTATAAACTTTGCAAACTTTACACAGAGGCCACTAACGGTTCGCTTGAACTGTTCAGTCAGCATGAAACCGATTCAGCTGCCCCTAGGTGTGCGTCTGCGTGACGACGCTACCTTCATAAACTATTACCCAGGCGCCAATGCCGCTGCACTCGGCTATGTCGAGCGTCTGTGCGAAGCCGACGCCGGCTGGACAGAAAGTCTGATTTATCTTTGGGGTAAGCACGGGGTAGGTCGTACCCATTTGCTACAGGCCGCCTGCTTGCGGTTTGAACAGATGGGTGAACCTGCGGTGTACTTGCCGTTGGCTGAGTTGCTGGATCGCGGCATTGAAATCCTCGATAACCTTGAACAATACGAACTGGTTTGCCTGGATGACCTTCAGGCCGTCGCAGGTCGTGCTGACTGGGAAGAGGCGCTGTTTCACCTGTTCAATCGCTTGCGCGACAGTGGCCGCCGTCTGCTGATTGCTGCTTCTGCCTCCCCCCGCGAGTTACCGATCAAGCTGGCTGACCTCAAGAGTCGACTGACGCTGGCGCTGATCTTCCAGATGCGCCCCTTGTCCGACGAAGACAAATTGCGTGCCCTGCAATTGCGCGCATCGCGCCGGGGTCTGCACCTGACCGACGAAGTGGGGCATTTCATACTGACCCGCGGCACCCGCAGCATGAGCGCGCTGTTCGATCTCCTGGAGCGACTGGATCAGGCCTCCCTGCAAGCACAGCGCAAGCTGACCATTCCCTTCCTGAAAGAAACCCTCGGCTGGTAAAGCCACCTAAGCACTGCATGTCTGTCGGCTGTTAGAACCCCTGTGCTTCGGTGGGCGATATACGCAAAAGCTATTGGCAAGGGTTTTGACCCTCACATGTCACGATAAAACCGCGGAGTCACATTTTAATCGATTGAATTTGCAAATGAGGATCATAGAAGGCATAGTCGCGACTACTTTTCCCACAAGACACGGTCGTGCCCATGCTAAAGCGCTTTGCACCCCTCGTGCCCCTCGCACTGGTTACCCTATTGTTTGGCTGTGCAGCACACACACCTGTGTCGCAGCAAGTGGTTGAACAATCGGCTCAAAACACATCGGTATCGCAGACTTCCGCTCTTTATCAGGAAGAACTGGCGACCGAAAAAGAACTTGAACAGTTTTCCGAGAACAGCAAGCCTTACGAATTGCCGGCTTTGGCTGACAGCATTCTTGAGCGTGGCATGTCCTTGATCGGTACCCGTTACCGTTTTGGCGGCACCTCTGAGGCGGGCTTCGATTGCAGCGGTTTTATCGGTTACTTGTTCCGCGAGGAAGCTGGCATGCAATTGCCGCGTTCCACGCGTGAAATGATCAACGTTAATGCACCGTTGGTCGCACGAAACAACCTCAAGCCAGGTGACTTGCTGTTCTTCAGCACCAATGGCCGTGGCCGCGTCAGCCATGCCGGGATTTACCTGGGCGATGACCAGTTTATCCACTCCAGCAGCCGCCGCAGCGGTGGTGTGCGGATTGATAATCTCGGGGATTCCTACTGGAGCAAGACGTTTATCGAGGCCAAGCGGGCCTTGGCAATGGCACCCGGTAATCCAGCGAGCGTAGTTGCCCGCAAGTAAAGTTAAAGTCTTACTTGAAGTTTGGCCTCTAAGGGCTAGAATTCGGTCGCAATGTTAAATTCTTGAAGCCGCCAGGTACTCCCTTTCGCGGCTTTGGGTTTCGCGGCCACAGTTGCCGTATCCAGAATCAGGAAGTTCTGTTTATGTCGACCATGGCCCGCGCATCTCTTTTGACTCTAGCAGCACTGCTCAGTGCCTGCGCCAGCCACACACCGCCGCCGCCCCCTGTGGTCACCCCGGTTGTGTTCTCCACTGCTCCTGAAGAAATATCGCCGATTGCCGCCGATGTGCTCTTTCGTGCGTTCAGTTTGGTGGGCACGCCCTATCGTTGGGGTGGCAACACCCCTGATTCCGGGTTTGATTGCAGCGGGTTGATCAAGTACGTCTATAACGACATGGCGGGAATATCGCTGCCACGCACGACGCGCGAGATGATCGTGATGAGGGCGCAGAATGTCGGCAAGGACAAGTTGCAAACCGGAGATCTGCTGTTCTTCGCCACTAACGGTGGTTCACAGGTCAGCCATGCCGGTATCTATGTGGGTGAGGGCCGCTTCGTCCATGCACCTGCTACCGGCGGCACAGTCAAACTGGACAGCCTGTCCAAAGCCTATTGGCAAAAAGCCTATCTAAACGCCAAGCGCGTGCTGCCGACCGAGCAGCACCTGGCGCGTCTTCCATAGAGGTTTAAAACCTCTGAGCCCAACCCTCTCCCATTGGGCTAGGGTTGGCTTGCAGAGCGCCTACTTCGGTGAAACACGCCACACGGTATTGCCCACATCATCGGCAACCAGCAAGTCCCCTCGTTTATCAACCACCACTCCTACCGGCCGACCCTGGGCCTTCTCGTCCGCATTCACAAAGCCGGTCAGCACATCCACCGGCATGCCACTCGGTTTGCCTTGTGCAAACGGCACAAAAATCACCTTGTAGCCACTGAGCGGTTTACGGTTCCAGGAGCCGTGCTGGCCTACAAATGCGCCCTCTTTAAACTCGGGTAAATGACTGCCTTCGGCAAAGGTCAAGCCCAGGGAGGCTGTATGGGGGCCCAAAGCGTAATCTGGAGCAATGGCTTTAGCGACCAACTCCGGATTTTGCGGATTGACTCGACTGTCCACATGTTGCCCGTAATAGCTGAAAGGCCAGCCGTAGAATCCGCCGTCCTGCACCGATGTCATGTAATCGGGCACAAGATCGCTACCGATTTCGTCACGCTCATTGACCGCAGTCCAGAGTTTGCCAGTCTTGGGTTCCCAGGCCATGCCATTGGGGTTACGCAACCCGGACGCAAAAATTCGATGGCTGCCAGTGGTCCGATCAACTTCCCAGATCGCAGCTCGACCTTCTTCCTTGTCCAGACCGTTCTCGCCAACGTTACTGTTAGAGCCCACGCTCACATACAGAGTTTTACCGTCCGGGCTGGCGATAACGTTTTTGGTCCAGTGATGGTTAAGCGGGCCACCAGGAAGTTCGACCACCGTGACCGGCTTAGCACTAATGGACTGTTCACCCTCCTGGTAGGGGAAGCGCAACAGCTTATCCGAGTCAGCGACATACAAGTCGTTACCCACCAGGGTCATCCCGAATGGAGAGTTAAGGTTTTCGATAAACACCGAGCGGGTGTCGGCAATACCGTCATGGTCTGTATCGCGCAACAATGTAATCCGGTTCGCGCTCGGTACAGCAGCCCCCGCACGGCCCATGACTTTCTCCATAACCCAGCCTCGAATGCCTTTGCTGTCGTCAGGCTTTGGCGGGGCATTGGTTTCGGCCACCAACACATCGCCATTTGGAAGGACGTAAAGCCAACGGGGGTGATCGAGATTCTCGGCGAATGCAGCAACCTTCAAGCCTTGAGCGGCGACAGGTGTAGCACCGGCAGGCCAACCGATGGCAGGAGCAATATTGACAGTCGGTATCAAAGTCTTATTGGGCTCAGGCAGTTTCGGGGAGGGCCCACTGCCGTCACTCACCTGTAAAGTAGAACTTTCACCACAGGCAGCTAAGCCAACCGCCAAAAAAACGACCACAGCGTTTGCTAATTGGGGCATGAGAAATATCCATCCAGTTGAGGGGTACAATTAATAGAGATGTAGAGCGGATAAATAGTTCAGCAGGGCATTGCGGTATTCAAAAAAAGCTTAAAATTATATTCAGCAAAAAATAGAGAGTAAACTAGATAGCGCTCAAGGGACGCCTGATGAGTTTTGTTAATAAGGAGTGAACCGTTGATTGATTAGGCGGTTTTATCAAATCGCCTTTTTGTTTTTATAAAGGATAAGCAGCATCGATTCGGAAAATACGGGAGAGAAACCTTTTTGGCTGGTCATTGTAATTAAGTCTGTATTGAATTTTTGCAGATCTAGAGTGCTAGAGCTCAGCGTGTCGTGATCAAGTTCAAAGCTGTTCTCAGACGTTAAGGTATTCGCTAATTTTCCTAGGAAATTGGATAAGCCTTGTTTGGAAAACGGCGATTTATTCATTCCCTCAGGGGGGAGGCAACCTGCAGATATCATTATCTCATTCAATATCCCTGCGATCGTTCGGCTGCTGATGATTTTGTCATATTTTTGTTTCATGTCCTCAACGTTGTATATGTATTCATACTGGGAGTCAGGGTTGTCGTCTCGATGGAAAGTGATCAGGAAATTAAAGAAGTCACTTTCGCTAGACAGGTTAATGGTGGTTTTGCCTTTTGCATAATTATCGACTGCAGCAGTCCATTGCTCCTGGCTTAACCCATTCAAAGTGTTGTCCCAATAACCATTCGTTTCGGGCAACGGTTTGTCAAGCACGTGCGGGCTATGTTCAAAGGACACTGAGTGCGCAAAATTTTCTAGATAGCCTGCTTCTTTGAATCCACCAGGCAGTGTGACTTCATACGCTAAATGATTGTCTTGGCAGTTCTCTAATAAGGTTTCAAAGTTGACCAGAATATCACCCAGGGAGTCGCTTTCAATAAAGCTGATGTCACTGGATTGGAGTAGCTCAGGCGACCAGTCGATTCTCCAGCGTATACTTTCATCCGATGTCGTACAGTTGACTGTAATAGTTTGAGATAGACGATTTTTTATTCTGAGCACGCTCGATCCATCGTGGGTCTCGAATGTATCGAAAGCGGTGCGGTTTTGCCAAAGTGCTTTATCACCAAAGCGGCCGTGGTATTGTTTGCTAGGGATATAAAGCGCTGAAGTTGGTTTCTCAGGTTCTACCTCATCGTCTTTAGGCGTTAACACTCGAATCGTCAACGGTGTAGTATCTGAAACGTCGTCGGCGTTAGCTATGCCGCGTTCACTTAGTTTGATCAGCTCTTCAGCCGTGAGAATTTGCTTTTCACTGCTCAATGTGGGGTCCAACACATCGTTACCTGCACCGCTGAAAAGGCCATCGCCTATGCATACCATGACGTGTTTAACCTTTGGCACTTCATTTTGAGGGGTTGTTCCGGGTGTAGCTATAAACACAATGAGATCCCCTTTTTTGGCGACAAAGGGGCTACTTTGGACTGTACTCACATGAGCGGTGAGTAACGCCGTACTGATCCGATCAGCTGTGTTTGGTATAAGATTCATATCGTTGTCGTATTTTGGGAAGGTGAATGAGGTACTTAATGATTTAGCTGTTTTATATTTTGTTTTACCTATCAAGGCTAGGTCGTGAGTCACATCTATCCAAGAGTTTAATTTTGTAGCTTTCAGGCTGGAAGATTCGAATAAGTTGGCAGTCTTCTTGATCGCCTGGAAAGAATTAGAGAGAAACGGAATGCCACTTTTGATGAATTTTTTAATAGAGGGTTTTAACGCAAAGTCAAGTTTGTAATCAATAGCAGCGTTAATAAAAGCCATCCAGAAAATTTCACGTGATTCCTGAGCGCTGTCTGAGATCAGTAATTCCGCAAATGGAACGGCAGCCAATCCTAATCCTACGCCATATCCAATAGCACCGCTCAAAAAGGAAGTGGCCCCAGCCAAATATGGCCCCGCGTCGGTAACGGCTTGAAAGAATGCATGGCCGATAAGTTCAGCATTGGATTTGGTTATTGCGTCAGCATCAGCGAGAAGCTGATCAAAACAAAGGGTAAACAAGGTGCTTGCAAAGTCTTCGGCATTTTGGCCTAAAGAGTGCATGTCAGACGGGTACTTTGGCTCTGCAAGTTCTAGGGTGGGAACATAGGGAAGAGCACTTTGCACGACGGCCGCTTCTTTTTGATCTTCAGACATGTGCGGTGTCAGCCATGAATAAAATTCTTTATCCTGCTGCCCAGGTTGCAGAGATGGACTCAGCGTATCCACGGGGTTTAAATATTTAGACGATTCATAACCCATGTTAAAAGCCGCTATCATATTTCCAGCGTCGCGGAATTCAAAATGGGTATTATTCAGCAGTGAACGTAACTCAAATCTACCGTTGGGTTTGCTGACTGCGTAAACACCCGCAATAGGCCTATCGTTGTAGATCACAGTGTGGAAAGGTTTCTCTGAAAAACTGGTTTTGATATGTTGGTAAAGAATCGGAGCGATGACAGTTTTCCAGTTTTTAAAAAATTCGGGATCATCTCTTAGCTGTTGGTATATACCCTCGAGATGGACTTGCCAATCGGTGGTGGCCAGTTTGCTCAACACGTTCAGGTCATACACGCTGTCAGGGTCAAAATAAATGTTCTTATACGAATTAGCAATAGCGTGTCGGATGTGTTTTTTCTGCATAATTTCAAAGATTGTAAATTCTTTAGTTTCTTTTATTGCTTCTGGAAGGACTCCTGTTTTACCTAAGACGAACCTTATATTGCCTCCTATATCGGCTGGCTCATATTTCCAAGTTTCCGTGTAGTTGATTTTTATCGTGTCTGTCAATTTTGGATGTTTGAAAAAGTCGGTGCCCGTTTGTTTATCAATAACAGCGTTATCCAATTCCTCTTGTAGAATGCTTAAAGGGTGAGGTATTTTTATCTTTTGTGCAGCTGCAGTAACCTCGTAGAGGTGAGCTACGACTTTGCGAGCGGCAACGTTCGTTTTAATCATGTCTTCCAACAGCGGATCATCGAGCGTTAGTCCAGGGGGATCAGTGATGAGAGTGTAGTCTGAGTTTTTGATGAGCTGATGGCCCTCCGTAATAAATTCCAGGAACGTCATGGATGTTTGTTTCTTAACGCCAAAGCGATATTCCTCAAAGGTAATAATTGAATCTGGGGTCATAACTTTCAATTGCGGATGGGCGCTAATACGGTTGCTGAAATCTTCGTGCCCCCACATTTTAGTGGCCAAGGCCTTCACGGCATTACTGAGGGTGGGTGTTGAAGTGGCAGCTGTTTTAATGGCCGTATCGCCACGCATGTAATCGTCATGAAACTCTGGTGTGGCCAAAGACTTTTGCCAACTTTCAGTGTGGTGAGTTGGCCATGTCACTTCGGGCTTAATATTCAAGCCAGAGGATTTTTCTGACTCTGTCAGGTAGCGACGGCGGATGTAGTCATCGAGGGGTATTTTTTTGTACTTGAAAGTGGTTGCATCTGTATAAACTTTAACGGTGACCACATCCGTTGATTTCGGGCGGATAAGATCTTTGGATTTATCATCTGGTGTCACAAGGCTATTCAACGCTTTATTTTTGCTCCATTGGCCTGGCGTGTAATCGCCACTGCCACTGTTTAGTTCGTTGACAACTTCAGCTGTGCGTGCCTGTGATCCTTCGAAAATGAAGGGGTCGACACAATTTAAACTGATCATTCGCTGCTTTGCTCTTCCATTAAAGAAGTCAATTAGATCAGCCTGGCCTCTGTAAATTATAGGCTTGCTTGGATTGTCAGGGTCAATCTTGGAAAAAGAGAAATTAACTTTTTGGTAAGGATCGAAATTATTCCAGACGCGGTTCACAGCTTTAGGATAATAGGCCTTCATTTCTTCTAATTTATTAAGTGCATAGAGATTGGCTTTAATATACTCACGCTTCGTTTCAATAACGAGCTCCGTCGGAAGGCTATTACTGAATGATGCGAATTGCTGTTCAATACGATTTAATTCCTTTTGTTTTTTATCGATTTCAGATTCAGGGGCTTCTTCCTCTTTTATACGGGATATGTCTTGTTTTATTTTATCTATAGACCTCATGAGCAGAGTAAGTCGGTTTCGGTTTTGGTTTCGATCTTGAGTGAGTGGCTCAGTCTTTGTGTCGTCATCATTAGCGCGTAAATCAGTATTGCCAGTGGGGTTTACCGATCTTTTTGTACGAGGAGTTCTGTCTGTGTTGGCTGCAGGTGACGATGAAGAATCCTCATGGGTATCAGTTTCTAGGGGCTGAGCATCGGTGTCTTCAATCTTCACATCCATGTCGTTGGCAAGATCATCAATTGCCTGCATATCGAACGAAGGCGTATTTGATGACTCAGGTATGTTTTCAACGGGAGAGAAATATTGTTGGGTTTGAGCTAAATAGTGCGTTTTAAGCAGCATAAAAGGCTGTTCAATACCTGCCGAGACTAAGTTTAAGTTCATTCTTTTTTTAGCTTGCTCAAGGTATTCTTCGTTAAATTTTCCGCCCTTATAAAAGCCACTCAAGGTTAAAGCTCCCGACAAGGCGGTAATGGCTGCGGAAGGGAGTACACTGGTGAACAACCTGAAGGCTAATTTTCCGGCTTCAAGTTTGAGGAATTTTTTGATAGCCGATTGTGGGTTTTCACCGACTCGGGTGGCTTGTCCAAGACCCCGTATAACTAAGCCGATGGTCAAAGGCGCCAGTAAGACTTTTAAATAAGCCATACGGGGGCTCAACAGATTTCTATTGGGGTGTATTGAGACTAAACGTTCCAGTGTGCGGGCACTGTCTTGCGCCGTAGCCGATACCATGCCGAGAAGTAAATTATAGTTAAACTTCTTGGCGCCCCATTCATGCAAATATTGTTTTATTTTAGGGTGTTGATTCAAGATGGCTTCGAGGGATGCAGGCCATGATATGTCGTCGTTCTCTGCGTCCTTTACAGCCATTTTAATCCATTTGCCGAGCACTTTCCCTTGGCTGTCTTCAGGGGTAGTCAGGTCTGATTGTAATTTGCTAAGCATCTGCTCTACTGCGCCATCAATATCCGAATCTGTACCAGGATTGTTTTTCAAATAGGCGGCTTTCTCTGAAGCAATAAATTCACCAATGTCTTTCGCCAGAAGCCCTCGGTGTGAATAATTATGCAGTGCAGAACCTGTCATTTGAGTCAGCGCAAGTTTTATTGTGGCCTTAACGTCGCGGGTTTTATTCTCCACATTCTTAAGCGCTGAAATCATCACCTCTAGTTGAGTTTCTTTTTCAGTTGGCAGCTTTGCAGTATTCATAAGGTCTGTCGCGGCTTCGAATAAGAGCTTCGCGGCGGGTTTGATAGTGTTTGAAAGTGAAATCAGTTTGCGCTCGGCCCCACGCTTGTATCGTGGGTCTATATCCGCCAGCGTAGCATCCATTAAAGCCTTGAACGCTTCATCAGACGTGTGCGTCTGTACGTGCGGTGCTACACGCAGCGCTGCTGTTTTAGCCTCTTCCAGCGTTGAAATACTCTTCTCTTTGTCTTTGAGTTTAGAATTTGATTCGAGGCTTTTTTTTGTTAAGGCCTCTCTTTCTATTTCCATGACGGCTTGAATAGCGTGCTGAGTCAAAACGTTAAGTTGTTGTTCTAGTGGCGTGGCCAATTTAAAGTCCCGACTTAGTGTGTTGGGAAGTTTTTTTATCTCGCTGTCTGTGGGCTCTTGTTTTTTTTCTAAGGCTTTTACTGTTTTACTCGCTTCATGCGCGGAGGCCAGCATTTTCTGTGTGACCACAAGAAGATCTTGTGTCGCGGCCAGTATTTCGAGCGGCGTGACACTCAGTGTGGCATCAAAATTAATACTGTCTTCACTTGAGGGGGTTACTGATTCTCCCCAGTTTTTTAATGCACTTAGTCCTAATATCTGAAGGCTGTAAACGCCCCTTTTTGCCAGTGAAGGCAACTTGGTGCGTGTGTAGTCAAGCGTATCGTGGGAGGCATCTCCTACCGTTGATATCACTCTTTCTACGATACCTTCCTCCATCAGTTCAATGGTTGATTTTAATAATGAGCCTGTTTTTTTACCCATTGTATAAGCGGCTCTTATCAATTTATTGCTGGTGCTTTCAGATTTTTTTAGGGCGTATTGGGCTTTGTCAAAATCAGCAGCAGCACTTTTCAATGCACGGCCCGATTCTGAAAATAGTTCCGGAATAATGTATTGTATTGCTCGCGAACTTTGTGTTTTTTCTTTGAGTGTTGGAAGTTTGTGCAGTGAGTAATTAAATGCTTTTTGTGCAGCTTTAGTGGCCTGCTTTGACTTTTCTTCTAAGGTAATAAAACGTTCTGATTTGTGAAGCTTCACTTTTTTCAGCAGCAGGGTGTCGAGTTCATTATTAAATGCCACAGTCCCATGGTTGAAGGCGTGCTCAACGGATGCGTCTACCTTTTCGGAAAACGCAGTATCAGCTTTGTCCAGTGAGCCCAGCATGTGTTCTATTATTAGAACAGCCGATGTCTTTTTGAGGGTTTCACGTTGTTCATGTTCATATTCCTCCCAATAAGCCAATGTGTCGTTGTGTGTGGTTTGCAGCGACTTTGCTGCCTGTTCAAGGGCGTTAATGGTTTTATTCAAAGCCATTAACGTCTCATTCATCGATGCTTCTTGAACTGACTTCCATTCTTGCTCGGAAATAACGGCTATCCGATTGGCGAAGTGTAAGATGTCAAGCAGAGTAGGGTGACCATGGAAAATGGATAATGCTGTAGTGACGGTTTGAATAAGTGCCTCAATTTTAGAGCGCTTGATAATGGCTTCGTCGGGGATCTTGTTTTTATTGATTTTGTTGTATTCGCGCCACTGTTCTAATTTTGGCTTAATATTTTCCTGAAGGTGCGCCGCAAAGGTCGATGTTGTAGGCGTTTGAGGCGTTTGAGGCGCTTGCAGGGCAGGCACTTCGTTTTGCGTTGTATCTATCTCATTGGCGAAGTCTGAATCTTCAGTGAATACCTCTGTGGGGCCAGGTACTGCGGCTTGTGAATGGGGTGTCATCGCTAACACATTAACCGGATAAATTCCTGTTGTCGGACCCGTTCTCTTAGATCCTTCAGTCAACAGGGGGGTGTCCAACGACTGGCCTAAATCTGTTAAGGTTTTGAAACGCTTTAAGGTTGAGCCCTCGGAAGAGTTTTCATTATTAGAGCTAACCTTCGAGTCTTTCATTGGTGATCCTCTTGATCATCAATGCAAGCGACGATCACGGGAGATAAGGATTCCGGGTCAACTTTCTCTGACATAGGCTTGATCTAAGAGATAATTCCTACGTTCTTTTTAAACTGTAGCTGACAACTAATCTGGCGCGTGTATTACGTCGGAAATCTCGTTTTAGGTTGGGGTGTCCATGGCTTCAATTGACGCTCCACCCCCAACCCTCTAACCTTCGCGGCTTGTTTCAGGTGCTCTGCAACCCTTGGTTGGCCGAGTGAAACAGGGAAGCCGGTGAAGGTGACTGTGAAAGCCACAGCCATCACGATCCCGGCGCTGCCCCCGCAACGGTAAATGAGTGAAAACTGCACAAAGTGCCACTGTGAACAGTCACGGGAAGGCGTGCGGTCAAGGGTTGTTCTATTAATGAGCGACCCGCTTGTGAGCCCGGAGACCGGCCTGATTCATCCAGCACTCTCGCGGCGGGCGATGCAGTGTGATTTGTGACCAATTTCCCCCGCCTCCCGTTTGCTTAATTCAGCCCCAACGGAGAGCTGCCATGAATGAATCCCCTGAACGTGATGAACGTCATCTGGCGCGTATGCTGCGCAAAAAAGCAGTTATGGATGAGCGCATTGCCAGCTCGCCAAACGAATGCGGCTTGCTGCTGGTATTGACCGGCAATGGCAAAGGTAAAAGCAGCTCAGCATTTGGCATGCTGGCTCGGGCTATGGGTCACGGGATGCAGTGCGGCGTGGTGCAGTTCATCAAGGGCCGCAACAGCACCGGCGAGGAAATTTTCTTCCGCCGCTTCCCTGAGCAAGTGCGGTATCACGTTATGGGCGAAGGTTTTACCTGGGAAACCCAGGACCGCCAGCGTGACATCGCTGCCGCCGAGGCTGCGTGGGAAGTGTCCCGCGAAATGCTGCGCAATCCGGCCATCGGACTGGTGGTGCTGGATGAACTGAATATTGCGCTCAAGCACGGTTATCTCGACCTTGAGCAAGTATTGAGCGACCTGCAAGCCCGGCCGCCGATGCAGCATGTACTGGTCACAGGCCGTGGCGCTAAACCTGAACTGATTGATCTGGCCGATACGGTGACTGAAATGGGCGTGATCAAACACGCTTTTCAGTCCGGTATCAAAGCCCAGAAAGGCATCGAATTGTGAGTGTTGAAGCATGAGAGAGTCGCGTCATTGCCCGGCGGTATTGATCGCCGCACCGGCTTCCGGTCAGGGCAAGACCACCGTTACCGCCGCCTTGGCCCGTTTGCATCGCAATCAGGGGCGTAAGGTTCGAGTATTTAAATGTGGCCCGGATTTTCTCGACCCGATGATCCTTGAGCGTGCCAGTGGTGCGCCGGTGTATCAGGTGGATTTGTGGATGGTGGGTGCAGAGGAAAGCCGCCGTCTGTTATGGGAAGCCGCTGGTGAGGCCGACTTGATCCTGATCGAAGGCGTGATGGGGCTGTTCGACGGCACGCCTTCAAGTGCCGATCTGGCCCGGCATTTCGGGGTGCCGGTGTTGGGTGTGATTGATGGTACGGCCATGGCCCAGACCTTTGGGGCTTTGGCTTTGGGGCTGGCGCGTTATCAACCTGACTTGCCTTTTGCCGGGGTGCTGGCCAACCGGGTGGGTACGGTGCGCCATGCGCAATTGCTGGAAGGCAGTTTGACTGAGGGTTTGCGTTGGTATGGCGCGCTGTCCCGAGAGACCGGCATTGAATTGCCTAGTCGTCATTTGGGCTTGGTACAAGCCAGCGAGCTGAATGACCTGGATGCCCGCCTTGACGCGGCGGCCAATGCCTTGGCCAGTACCTGCGAGGTAGCGCTGCCACCCGCGGTGACGTTTGATGCGCCTGAACCTGTTGCTGTTGAGCCTCTGTTGGCGGGTGTGCGTATTGCGGTAGCCCGTGACGAAGCATTTGCCTTCACTTATGGCGCAAGCTTGGCGTTATTGCGAGAAATGGGCGCTCAATTGCTGTTCTTCTCACCGATTCGCGATACTCAATTGCCGGAAGCGGACAGTCTGTATTTACCCGGCGGCTATCCCGAGTTGCATCACCTTGAGCTGTCGCGCAATCACCCGATGCTGGAAGCCATTCGGGCCCACCATGCCAGCGGCAAGCCTTTGCTGGCTGAATGCGGTGGCATGCTTTATCTGCTCAATGCCCTGACCGACGTAGAGGGCCAGCGTGCTGAGCTGGTGGGGTTGCTGGCCGGTGAGGCAACCATGCAAAAACGTCTGGCGGCGTTGGCATTGCAAGCCGTCGAACTGCCTGAAGGGCTGCTGCGTGGTCATACCTACCATCACTCGCTGACCAGTACCGAACTTGAACCCATTGCCCGGGGCTTGAGCCCCAATGGCGGGCGCGGCGCTGAAGCGGTGTATCGCGATGGGCGCATGACTGCGTCTTATGTGCACTTTTACTTTCCGTCCAATCCCCAGGCCATTGCCGCGTTGTTTGCGCCATGCGCCGTGAAGGTGTCATGAGCAACAATGCATTTAGCCCCCTAGAGCGGGCTGCTGTTTACCGAGCCATTGCCGAGCGCCGCGATATGCGCCACTTCATTGGCGGCAGTGTGGCACCTGAACTGCTGTCGCGTTTACTTGAAGCGGCGCATCAGGCCCCGAGCGTAGGGCTGATGCAGCCCTGGCGGTTTATCCGCATCACCGATCGACCTTTGCGCGGCAAGATTCAAGCGTTGGTCGAGGAGGAGCGAGTGCGTACCGCTGAGGCGTTGGGAGAGCGTTCCGATGAGTTCATGACGCTCAAGGTGGAAGGCATCAACGATTGCGCCGAGGTCTTGGTGGCTGCGTTGATGGATGACCGCGACAAACATATTTTTGGCCGCCGTACCTTGCCGGAAATGGACATGGCGTCGTTGTCGTGCGCCATTCAAAACCTGTGGCTGGCGGCCCGCGTCGAAGGGCTGGGCATGGGCTGGGTCTCTTTGTTCGAGCCTCAAGCGCTGGCGGACCTGCTGGGTCTACCCGCAGGTGCCAAGCCTCTGGCTGTGCTCTGCCTGGGGCCTGTCGAAGCGTTTTACCCGGCGCCGATGCTGGTGCTGGAAGGGTGGGCGCAAGCACGTCCACTCAGCGAGTTGGTGTATGAGAATTATTGGGGAGTCAGTGCATGAGTGTGGCCTTGCTGTGCGTGGCCGGGGTGGCGATGGATGCGCTGCTCGGAGAACCCAAGCGCTGGCATCCGCTGGTTGCGTTTGGCCGTATGTGCGAGCGCATTGAACGGCGCTTCAACTCCGGCGGACGTGGCTGGCGCAGTCATGGCGTAACGGCTTGGGTGCTGGCGGTGCTGCCATTGACGGTGCTGGCAACCGCCTTTTCATGGCTGCCTTACATCGGTTGGTTGGTGGACATTGTGGCGCTGTATTGCGCGCTGGGTATGCGCAGCCTCGGTGAGCACGTGCAACCGGTGGCTCAGGCATTGCGCAGCCATGATCTGGAGGAAGCGCGCACGCGAGTTGGCTACTTGGTCAGTCGCCAGACCAGTGAGCTGGACGCCAACGAGGTGGCTCGTGCAGCCACTGAGTCGGTGCTTGAAAACGGCAGCGATGCAGTGTTCGCAGCGTTGTTCTGGTTTGTCGTGGCCGGTGCGCCGGGTGTGGTGCTCTATCGTCTAAGCAACACGCTGGATGCCATGTGGGGCTATCGCAATGAGCGCTTTGAACGTTTTGGTTGGGCGGCGGCGCGTATTGACGATCTCCTGAACTATATTCCTGCGAGGTTAGTGGCGTTGACCTACGCCGTATTGGGTAAAACCAGGCTCGCCATCAAGTGCTGGCATACACAAGCGCCCAAATGGGACAGCCCAAACGCTGGCCCGGTTATGGCTGCGGGCGCGGGTGCCTTGGCGGTTGAACTGGGCGGCGCCGCGATTTACCACGGTGAGCTGCATGAGCGCCCGCAACTGGGTGAAGGCGCGCCTGCCGACGCCGACGCCATTGACCGGGGCTGGCAACTGGTGCAGCGCGGCGTGTGGTTATGGTTATTGATTCTGTGCGTGGGGAGTGAATTCTATGCTTGAACACGGTGGCCGTTTACGTCAGGCAGTCCTTCATTACGGCATTGCCGAGTCGGACTGGCTGGACTTGTCCAGCGGTCTGGCTCCCTGGCCATTTGCCGTGCCCGACATTCCCGAACGTGCCTGGGCGCGCTTGCCAGAAACCGATGACGGTCTGGAGCACGCCGCCTGTGCTTACTACGGCGCGCCGAACGTGCTGCCCGTGCCAGGTTCACAATGTGCGATACAACTGCTGCCGCGTCTGCGCCGCAGTGGCAAGGTTGGCGTGCTGTCGCCGTGCTACGCCGAACACGCTGAAGCGTGGCGGCGCAGCGGGCACATCGTGCGGGAAATCACGGAAGAAGAAGTCGATTTCTATCTTGAAACACTGGATGTGCTGGTGGTGGTCAACCCCAACAATCCCACCGGTTTGCAGTTGTCGCCCGAGCGTTTGCTTGAGTGGCATGCGCGGCTGGCACAGCGCGGGGGCTGGCTGGTGGTTGACGAGGCTTTTATGGATAACACGCCTGATCTGAGCCTGGCGACCCATAGCTGGCGAACCGGGCTGATTGTGCTGTGTTCATTTGGAAAGTTTTTTGGTCTGGCCGGCGTTCGGCTGGGCTTTGTGCTGGCCGAACTCAAACTGCTCAAGTTGCTGGCCGAGCAGGTTGGACCCTGGGCGGTCAGTGGGCCGACGCGTATTGTCGGCAAGGCATGCCTGCTCGACACGCAAGCCCAGCAACGTCAGCGTGAGCGCAGCGAACTGGCTGGCGGGCGTCTGGCGCGCTTGCTCAGTGCGCACGACTTGCAGCCGCAAGGCGGCTGTGCGCTCTTCCAGTGGTTAATCACGCCCCATGCTGACCGGCTTTACGAATTTATGGCGCAACGCGGAATTTTGCTGCGTCTGTTTCCCCACAACAGCAGTGTGCGTTTTGGCTTGCCCGCAACCGAAGGCGATTGGCTGAGGCTGGAGCAGGCGTTGTTGGCGTTCACCAAGGAAATTCCATGAGCACATTGATGGTGCAGGGCACCACTTCCGATGCCGGTAAAAGCACGCTGGTCACGGCATTGTGCCGCTGGCTGACACGTCAAGACGTGCGCGTGGTGCCGTTCAAACCCCAGAACATGGCGCTGAACAGTGCCGTGACCGCAGAGGGCGGTGAGATTGGTCGTGCACAGGCCGTGCAGGCACAGGCGGCCGGGCTGGCACCGCACACAGACATGAACCCGGTGTTGCTCAAGCCCAACAGCGACACAGGCGCGCAGGTGATTATCCATGGCCGTGCGGTGACCAGCATGAATGCCGTGGCGTATCACGATTACAAAGCCATCGCCATGCAAGCGGTGCTGGCCTCGCACCAGCGTTTGAGTGAGCACTACCCTGTGGTGATGGTTGAAGGCGCAGGATCACCGGCAGAGATCAACCTGCGAGCCGGTGATATTGCCAATATGGGCTTTGCCGAAGCGGTCGACTGTCCGGTGATTCTGATCGCTGACATCAACCGTGGCGGGGTGTTTGCGCATCTGGTCGGAACCCTTGAACTGCTGTCCCCCACGGAACAGGCTCGGGTCAAAGGTTTCATCATCAATCGTTTTCGAGGCGACATTGCCTTGTTGCAGCCGGGACTCGACTGGCTGGAGCAGCGTACCGGCAAACCAGTGATTGGCGTGTTGCCGTATGTGATGGACCTGCACCTTGAGGCCGAAGACGGTATAGATCAGCGTCAAACCGACAAGGTGGAGCAGGTGCTGAATGTGGTCGTGCCGGTGCTGCCGCGAATCAGCAATCACACCGATTTCGACCCGTTGCGTTTGCACCCGCAAGTGAACTTGCAGTTTGTCGGGCCGGGCCAGCCCATTCCGCCTGCGGATTTGATCATCCTTCCGGGCTCCAAAAGCGTGCGCAGTGATCTTGCCTATTTGCGCGCCAATGGTTGGGACACGGCCATCCGCCGTCACTTGCGATACGGCGGCAAAGTTCTGGGCATTTGCGGCGGTCTGCAGATGCTCGGTGAGCAGGTGCACGACCCGCTTGGGCTTGAAGGGCCTGCGGGTTCGAGCGATGGGCTGGGCTTGCTGGCCTTCAGTACCGAGCTGGCTGCCGAGAAACAGCTGCGCAATGTGCGCGGGCATTTGACGTTGGAAAACGCAGCGGTCAGCGGTTATGAAATTCATGCGGGCGTGACAACAGGCGCAGGGCTGGAGTTGCCAGCGGTGCACTTGCAGGACGGTCGTTGTGATGGCGCACAAAGTCTGGACGGGCACGTGCTTGGCACCTATTTGCACGGCTTGTTTGAATCACCCGCTGCGTGCAGTGCACTGCTGCGTTGGGCCGGCTTGCAGGATGTGCAGGAGGTGGATTATCACGCTTTGCGCGAGCGCGATATTGAGCGCCTGGCAGATCTGGTTGAGAACCATCTGGACACGGCGTATCTGCGTGAGTTGTGCGGTGTTGCACTGCATGTCTCGTAGCGGCTGCCGAAGGCTGCGTGCCGTGGCGTAGCCGCCGCACATCAGGCGTTGTATTCCTTCGGGGGCATCACGGTTCAACTATTTACGATCGCTGCGCTATCGGACGTCGCCTTCGGCAACTGCTACGGGGATTTAATACATGCTGCAACTGATTTTGGGCGGGGCCCGCTCCGGTAAAAGTCGGCTGGCCGAAAAGCTTGCTGCTGAATCGGGCTTCGCTGTCACTTACATTGCCACCAGCCAACCGCTGGACGGCGAGATGAACGAGCGCGTGCGCCATCATCGGGAGCGTCGCCCCGCGCATTGGGCGCTGATCGAGGAGCCGCTCGAGCTGGCCCGAGTGCTACGCGAGAGCGCGCGCGAGGACACTTTTATCCTGGTTGATTGCTTGACGCTCTGGCTGACTAACTTGCTGATGCTGGAAAGCCCGCAGCGTTTGAATGCCGAGCGTGATGCACTGCTGGCGTGCCTGGCTGAACTGCCGGGGCAAATTGTTTTTGTCAGTAACGAAACTGGAATGGGCGTCATACCGATGGGCGAGTTGACACGTCGTTATGTCGATGAAGCCGGTTGGTTGCATCAAGCCTTGGCCGAGCGTTGTCAGCGAGTGGTGCTGACAATCGCGGGCCTGCCCCTGACATTGAAAGGAACTGCATTATGAGTACTCCGTGGTGGCTGCAACCGTGCCAGTCGGTTGACCTGCAACAAACGGCGGCGGCTGTCGCGCGACAGCAACAACTGACCAAACCGGCGGGGTCACTGGGCCAGCTGGAAGCGCTGGCCGTGCAACTGGCTGGCCTGCAAGGTTGCTTGAAACCCCGTGCCGACAAACTCTGGATTGCCATTTTCGCGGGTGATCACGGCGTGGTGGCGGAGGGCGTTTCGGCCTACCCGCAAGCGGTCACCGGGCAAATGCTGCATAACTTTGTCAACGGCGGTGCGGCAATCAGTGTGTTGGCGCGTCAGTTGGGTGCGCAACTGGATGTGGTGGATTTGGGCACTGTCACGCCGATGCTTAATCTTGCGGGTGTGCGTCACTTGCAACTGGGTGCTGGCACCGCCAATTTTGCCCACGGCCCGGCGATGTCTGACGGCCAAGGGCTAAAAGCATTGCAGGCAGGACGGGACAGTGTGCTCCGTGCACGCGAGGTCAACAGCGAACTGTTTATCGGCGGCGAAATGGGCATCGGCAATACAGCGTCTGCCAGCGCCGTGGCCAGTGCGTTACTGGACTGTCCTGCATCGCACTTGACCGGGCCGGGCACAGGTCTGGATGCGGCGGGTGTGAGCCATAAAGCCCGTGTCATAGATCGCGCGCTCGCGTTTCACGAGGGCTACCTGGACGATCCATTACAGACGTTGTTCCGCTTGGGTGGTTTTGAAATTGCTGCACTGGTGGGGGCTTATGTGGCCTGCGCTCAGGAAGGCATCGTTGCCTTGGTTGACGGTTTCATTTGCACGGTCGCGGCGATGGTCGCAGTGCGTTTGAATCCCGAGTGCCGTCAGTGGATGATCTTCAGTCATCGTGGGGCCGAGCAGGGCCATCGTCATGTACTTGAAAGTTTGCAGGCACAGCCCTTGCTCGATTTGGGGTTGCGTTTGGGCGAAGGCAGTGGCGCTGCTTTGGCCGTGCCGTTGATCCGCCTGGCCTGTGACCTGCATGGCCAAATGGCGACCTTCGCTGAAGCGGCTGTGGCGGATCGCCCAGCATGACGGTGCAGCTGGATTTGCTTCGTCACGGTGAAACTGAACTGGGTGGTGGCTTGCGTGGCAGTCTTGACGATGCGCTGACAGCCCGGGGTTGGGAGCAAATGCGAGCAGCCGTCAAAGGTCAAGGCCCATGGCAGCGCATAGTCAGTTCACCGCTGCAGCGGTGTGCGTTATTCGCCCGCGAGCTGGCAGAACAACTGGACGTGCCGTTGACCTTCGAGAAAGACCTGCAAGAACTGCATTTTGGCGAGTGGGAAGGGCGCACCGCGGCTGCGCTGATGGAAACAGACGCTGAGGCGCTGGGCCGGTTCTGGTCAGATCCTTACGCATTTACTCCGCCAGGTGCTGAGCCAGTCATAGCGTTTGCCACTCGAGTACTGACCGCCGCCGGGCGTTTGCAGCAGCGCTATGAGGGTGAGCGGGTGTTGGTCATCTGCCACGGTGGTGTCATGAAGTTGCTGTTGGCGCAGGCACGTGGTTTGCCCCGTGAACAGCTGTTGCAGATACCAGTGGTCAATGGCGCTCTGTTTTCATTGCACGTTCGCGCTGGCGGCTTGTTGAGCGAGGCAGGCTGACATGTTGCCTTTCTGGATCGCCTTACAGTTCTTGAGCAGTTTGCCCATTACTTTGCCGGGCATGCCAAAACCTCAAGAGCTGGGACGTTCGCTGCTGTTTTACCCGTTGGTGGGCGTGCTCTTCGGCGGGGTGTTATGGGGCGTCAGCGCGCTGTTGGCGGGTATACCGCTGATGTTGCACGCAGCCTTGCTGCTGACTGTTTGGGTGCTGCTCAGTGGCGGGCTTCATCTGGATGGGCTGGCTGACAGTGCCGATGCCTGGCTAGGCGGTTTTGGTGATCGTGAGCGCACGTTGACCATCATGAAAGACCCGCGTAGTGGTCCGATTGCCGTGGTTGTCTTGGTGTTGGTGCTGCTGTTGAAGTTCTGTGCCTTGCTGGCGTTGATCGAGCACCATCAGGCGATGATTTTGGTGATTGTGCCCGTGATTGGTCGCAGCGCTTTGCTGGGTGTGTTTCTGACAACACCTTATGTGCGGGCAGGCGGTTTGGGCCAAGCACTGGCGGATCATTTGCCACGCAAGGCGGGGTGGTGGGTATTGGCGGGAAGTGCGTTAGTGTGCGTGGCGTTGGCCGGGTATGCAGGGCTGTGGGCTCTAGCGCTGGCAACTCTGGGATTCGTCTGGTTGCGCCACGTGATGATGCGCCGTCTGGCAGGCACCACGGGCGATACAGCCGGAGCGTTGCTGGAGTTGCTTGAAGTGTTGGTGTTGGTAGGGTTGGCGTTATAAAGGGTATTTGTGACGCTTAAATCTTGATTCTCCATTATTGCGGGTATATACATACAATATGTTACCAACCCAGTGTTTATGCACCAACCTGCGGCGTGCCTCGCGAGGCATCAGCAGGCATTACGACGGCGCCCTTGATGGCTTTGGGATCAACGTTGCGCAGTTTTCCTTGATGACTAACCTCAAGCGCCTCGACCAGCCGAGCATTTCCAGTCTGGCTGAAGCGATGGGGTTGGACCGCAGCACTTTGGGACGCAATTTGCGCGTACTCGAAGGTGTCGGCCTGGTGAAGCTGGCAGAGGGCGAAGATCAACGCAACCGGCTGGTGTGCCTGACCGAAGAGGGAGAGAGGCGTCTCACGGCAGCCACGCCTGCATGGGAAGCCGCGCAGCAGCGTCTTGTCGACCGTCTGGGTGAAGAGCGTCGCGAACAATTGTTGCAGCTGTTGGATGAATTGGCGGGTTCCGAATGAGGCGCCTGTTACACGACTGAACATGGGTATATACCCGCGCTTGGAGAATAATAATGACAACGGTGTGGCGTAACAGTGCCTGGGTGCTCTTGGGCAGTGCGTTGATTTTGGCACTGTCCTTGGGGGTGAGGCACGGCTTCGGGCTGTTCTTGCCACCCATGAGTGCGCAATTTGGCTGGGGGCGCGAGGTGTTCGCGTTTGCCATTGCCTTGCAGAATCTGATCTGGGGTTTGGCGCAGCCTTTTACCGGCGCGTTGGCTGATCGGTTTGGCGCGGCCAAAGTGGTCATTATTGGCGGTGTTCTGTACGCCGTTGGCCTTGTGTTGATGGGGTTGTCGGACTCGCTGCTGTCGTTGTCGCTAAGTGCCGGCTTGTTGATTGGCATCGGACTTTCAGGCACGTCTTTTTCGGTGATTTTGGGCGTCGTGGGGCGCGCCTTGCCTCCTGAAAAACGCAGCATGGGCATGGGTATTGCCAGTGCTGCAGGGTCTTTCGGTCAGTTTGCGATGTTGCCAGGAACCCTGGGCCTTATTGGCTGGTTAGGCTGGTCATCTGCCTTGCTGGTGCTGGGGCTGCTGGTGGCGCTGATCATACCGCTGGTCTCCCTGCTCAAAGACCGGCCCATGCCCAACCTGGGGGGTGAGCAAACGCTTAAACAAGCACTCAGTGAAGCCTGCTCGCACTCGGGGTTCTGGTTGTTGGCCTTCGGATTTTTTGTCTGCGGCTTTCAGGTCGTCTTTATCGGTATTCATCTGCCGGCTTATCTGGTGGACCAGCATTTGCCTGCCACGGTCGGCACAACGGTGTTGGCGCTGATTGGCCTGTTCAACATATTTGGCACCTATACGGCGGGATGGCTCGGTGGGCGTATGTCCAAACCTCGTTTGCTGACCGGGTTATATCTGGCGCGGGCGGTGGTGATCGTATTGTTTCTTTGGGCGCCGGTAACACACATCAGCGCGTATCTGTTTGGTATGGCCATGGGCTTCTTGTGGCTCTCCACTGTGCCGTTGACCAATGGCACCGTCGCTACCATGTTCGGGGTGCGTAATCTGTCCATGCTGGGCGGAATCGTGTTTCTCTTTCATCAGTTGGGCGCTTTCCTCGGAGGTTGGCTGGGCGGCGTGGTCTATGATCAGACCGGCAGCTACGACATCATCTGGCAGGTCTCGATTGTATTGAGCCTGCTGGCAGCAGCCTTGAACTGGCCAGTGCGCGAGCGTCCAGTGGCACGGTTGCAAGCCCAAGGGAGTCTGGCATGAATAGGACATGGTTAGGGGTGGTTGCTGTGAGTGCCGGTTTTGTCTTGCTGGCACTGACGTGGTGGGGTTGGCACCAAGGTGGGCTGGCTATGATGCAATTGGGGATGGGCACTTGCTAGGCGCTCTACGAAATCAATCTGCGCTCGGTTATGCGTCGTTGAAAACAGGCTCGTGCGGGAGTCCGGCTGTTCCTCGCCTGTTTTCGCTTTGCTTAACCTTCGCGCGAAAACATTTCGTACAGACCCTAAGCTTCTTGATTAAGGAAAACCATAATGTTTAAGCGCTGGGTTGCGATGCCTGTATTGCTGTTGGCCTGTGCCGGTTCGGTCTGGGCCGCTGACTGTCCACCACTGCTGGAGGGCTCGCTGCCCAAGTTACGGGCAAAGGAATCAATCGACCTGTGTGAGCGATTTGCCGGCAAGCCTTTATTGATCGTCAATACTGCGAGTTTTTGCGGTTTTGCTCCGCAATTCAAAGGGTTGGAAGCGCTGAACAAGCGATTTAATTCGAAAGGCCTTGAGTTGATTGGAGTGCCTTCGGATGACTTTAAACAAGAAGCCAAGGACGGCGAAGAGACCGCCAAGGTCTGCTATGTCAATTATGGCGTCACGTTCACCATGATCGATCCGCAAAAAGTGCGAGGAGATGATGCAACGCATATGTTTAAAGTGTTGGCAGAACAGAGCAGTGCACCAAAGTGGAACTTCTACAAGTATGTCGTTGATCGAAAAGGCAATGTCATTGCCAATTTTTCAAGTCTGACCAAACCGGATGATCCAGAACTGATTGAGGCGATCAATAAAGCCATCGCTTCTAAGTCCTGACCGTTCTCCATTGAAAAGCCCCGCCTCTAAAAGAGAGCGGGGCTTTTTTAACTCAGTGGGCAATGAATCATGCGCGCAGTGAATTAGAACTTGTAGGTTGCACCTACTGCGAAACCGTTAGCACTGTTTTCATACTTGGCGCTGTAAGAGTTGAGTTGGTTCGAGTCATGAACTTTCACCGATTCTTCTTTCAGGTACGAATACGCGGCGTCGATGGTCAGGTTTTCATTGACGGCATAACCGGCACCCAAGCTGAAAATCGTACGGTCGCCAGTAGGAATGCGCGGCGAACGGTTTTCGTTATTGGTCGGCGACTGATCCCATGACAGGCCGGTGCGCAGGATCCACTGTTTGTTCAACTGGTAGGACGTACCAATAGCGTATGCCCAGGTATCATGCCAGTTCTGTTCTTCCTTGATGGTGCCCAATAGTGCAGCACCGATACCACCTGAGTTAACCGGGCTGACACCGTCGTTTTTCACGGTGATATCTTTCAGGCGACTCCAGCGCGTCCAGGTAGTACCCGCATAGACTCTCCATGCATCACTCAGTTCTTGAGTGACGGAAAGGTCATAGGATTCTGGGGTATCAATCGACAGCGAAGCGTCGTAACGATTGCTCTTCATCAACTGTGCCGGGGTGCCGGCTGCAGCGGAAACTTTGGTATGCCCATCAAGATCGTAACTGACCTTGGAGTGATAAGTCAGGCCGACGCGAGTTGTGTCGGTTGCCTGAACCAGCACGCCGATGTTGAAACCCAGAGCGGTATCGGTGCCCTTGATTTCTACGTTGGTGTCACCAAACGCCGGGTTGAGGGTAAGGTCAGATTCGAGCGTGCCGGAAATGTGGTTAATGGTCGGGCCGAAACCCACCGACACGCGATCATTGAAGGCATAACTGACAGTCGGCTGGAGCGTTATAACTTTGACTTCGCTCTTCTTGCCGAACGCGCGACCCTGGAAACCGCTTTCATAATCGGTCACCAGGCCGAAAGGTGCGTATACCCCAAAACCGACCGCCCATTGGTCATTCAGTTTGTTGGTATAAAAACCCATCGGGACGCCAGTAAAGGGAACCATGTCACCTTTATTGGTACCAGGGTATCTACCTGAAGCATCTTTAATGTCGGTCGACGCGTCAATTACAGCGATGCCGCCAGTAATTTGCTGGCCGCTAAGGCGGGACATACCGGCAGGGTTGCCAAACACGGTACTTGCATCGTCGGCAATAGACGAGCGACCTGCGAAACCGGTCCCCATGCCGCTAATGCTTTGTTCGTTAAGTGCGAAGCCACTTGCGAAAATCTGACTGGAAGCCAAAGTGACGGCGAGGCTAAGTGTGGTCTTGAGCATTACTTTTTTCATTATTAGAACTCCTTTTGATCACCGGACGAAAGCTACCAACATTTTTAATTAAGCGCTATAGGCTAATTCGCAGAAGTTAACGTTGTTTTGTAGGACAATCCGTACGGTTTTAGATCTTTTTTATAATAGTGTGCGTGGTTGAAAATTTAAGCCACTTGGTTGAGGGGTGTAACACAGCTGCGCCATGCATTAGCAAAATCGCGCAAACGTCCTTGTGGTTCAAAGGCTTGGCGCCAGACTCTTGCCATGCCTTGTATGTCATCCGCGGCTGGGATCGACACATGAAGCTGTTCTATCAGCAGCCAGGCAATAGCCGTGGCGTACCGTAAATTAACGGTGAGTTCGAGGTGAGGGTTGCCTAAAAAGGCATGCTGACTGGCCAGTCCGCGAACCAGGCTCGCCAGGTCAGGCGTTTGGGCAAGGTAGTTATCCCAAAGCGCGGCATGCCGAGGTTCGCGAATACAGTACAGGCCATGGCCCCGACGGTCGTGCAGGGCAGCCCCTAAATTTGACTGGCTGGCGGCAATACCCAGTAACAAGGTTTCTGCATTTGGATTGTTCTGACCCAGATACGCAAGCGTGGGTCTTATGACGTACAGACTCAACTCTTTGGCAGCGATACCCATAATGTCCTCGACGCCTGTAAATGGCCGGCGACCCACAAGGGCTTGGCAGCAATGAGTCGGAAGGGGTCGCCGGAAGCGGGTGATACCGCTTAACTTGAAGTCTAGTGTCATATATCAGCTGTAAAGGACTGTTTTTAAAACATTTACAGCATCGAGGGGTTCGCTATATATCTGCAAGTACTTAAGCGCTACCGGATATTTCTTAAATGGCAGGCAATAAAAAGCCCCGCTGATAGGGCAGGGCTTTTGGAGTGACGCTCAGGTTTTCAGGCGACCAGCGCCTGACGAGTACGGTCGATCACAGCTTGCAGGGGTTCTGCGCTGGAATATTGATCGGGGTACAGGCGTTCGCTGTGACGGGCGATACCGTGTTCGTTGACCAGAGTGAAGCTAAAGCATCCTTTGCGAGCGGCCATAATCAGGCAGTTCATTGGGGCAAAGGCGTTGGTTAGGGTGCGAATGGCATCCTGAGTATGGATTTGAGTCGACATAGTTATTAGGTGTTCCTACAAATGACACGGATATGATCCGTGCTGCGTTAAAACGTTCCAGTAACGTCGAGCTATCTTTGGCTTGACGAAGAACCTGACTGGAACAAAGCCGCCAGTTGTAGCGCATAAATTATGTGGCGCTTGGGCTGGCAGGTAGGTACTTAGGAGGGCAGGCAATCACAACGGGAGCTAAGGTTCCATGCTCGGGGTGAAGATCCTGATCAATTTGCAGGTTGGTTCGGTCAGAATAAAGTGCTTCGCGCTACCCTTTGGTTTTCAAAGGCCGTAGCGTCACAAGATTTACCTGGAAACCATCGAGGGGGTCGATCCTGTTTTTCAGCGTTTCTTCGACTTTATGGAAGATGGCGTAAGGATTTGTTCGGCCCGAATTGACTTTCAGCTTGGTACTAACGCTGCGGATAGTAACCAGTTGAAAATTTAAATGCAAGTGTGCTAGTAAAAATACTTTCTGTAGGGGGTCGATTAGGATTGATTGCCTTAGGGAGAATTTTGGGGGGCTTTAGTCCATTTTTAGCGTAGTTGCGGTAGTGGCTTAATGGACTGTAGTCATTTGAAAGGGCGGCCTGACTGCGGTCCACGCCAGAGCGTTGCCTACAAGATTGAGCTTTTTTTTGCCCCGGTTTGTGCAGCGCAAATGGACTTGTGCACATTAATGGCGCGGCGCGAAAAATGGCTTGGCAGGCAAGGGTGCGGGCTCGCCTAGCCTGTTTGGCAAATTTAAGTCAATGAAAAACATCGTTTTTTATAGTTGGTGAAAAAATCGTCAGTTTGACCCTAGGCCGCATGGGGTGGGCGTTTGCGAGGGTTTCAGTAGGGTTGTCCACTGACTTATCCACAGGATCTGTGGATTGTCCCGTGCGCTTGCTCTAGATCGCGGGTATAGACCTTTTTGGGCTTTACCAAGATGAAAAAAGGAGTAGAGTGGCGCGCCTTCTGTTCTGCCCTACAGTATTTTATGAAGTTTCGCACAACTACTGCTTCCGCAGCTCGCCCGACCACGCCCTCTGATGCCCCCAAGCGCTTTTCGCTGCGGGTTGCTATCTGGCTGCTGGATAACCCTCGTCTGGGCGCTAACCCCAGCGTCAAGCATGTTGCAGGCCACTTGCTGAAACAACCTGCCCGCCAAGGTGTGGTATTGGCGCAAAGCCGTTTAGGGCAATTGATGTGCCGTGACTGTGGAAGCGCCCGCGACCGGCGAATCGGCCACGAGCTTTTGCGTCAGGCCGCACGTGCTGGAGACCGCGTAGCGCAGCAAGAACTGAGCAAAAACGAAGGCTGAGCTGTCTTCGGCCTTGCAGCTTGGTTAACCTTGCTCTTTTAGCGCGTGCGGAGGGGTTATGACCCTGGACTTGAACAGCTTTTTGCTGGGCCTTTTGGTGTCAGGTGTGCCGCTGTTGGCGCTCCTCTGGCAGTTACAGCGCCGTTACAGTGCTCATCCCGCTGAATTGGCAATGCTTAATGAACGCCTGAATTTGGCGCTGTTGGCGCAAGAGGGGCTTAGCGCTCAGCTGGATGCCGGCCGTGATGAGATCAGTGATCTGGGGCAGGCCAACTCTGCCAAGCAAGCCGAGCTTGCCGCGCTGCGTCGAGAGGTTGAGCTGTCGCAGGTGGAGCGCGATAACTCACGTGATGCTGCTCATGCCTGGAGTGTCGAACGCAGCCTCAAGGAAACTGAGTTGCGCCGCCTGGACGCTCACGCCGCCGCGCTGGCCGCCGAATTGCGCGAACAGCAAGACAGCCATCAGCAACGACTCAATGACCTGCAAGGTTCACGCGATGAGTTGCGGGCGCAATTTGCTGAGCTGGCGGGCAAAATTTTCGATGAGCGCGAGCAGCGTTTCGCCGAGACCAGCAATGAACGCCTGGGTCAGTTGCTTGATCCGCTGAAAGAGCGCATCCAATCATTCGAGAAGCGGGTAGAAGAAAGCTACCAGCAAGAAGCGCGTGAACGATTCTCCCTGGCCAAAGAGCTTGAGCGTTTGCAGCAGCTCAATTTGCGCCTGAGCGATGAAGCCACCAACCTGACTCGGGCCCTTAAAGGGCAGAAAACCCAAGGCAACTGGGGCGAGCTGATTCTTGAGCGCGTACTGGAGCATGCCGGGCTGGAGAAGGGGCGCGAGTATCAAACTCAGGTCAGCCTCAAAGGGCCCGATGGCGAGCGCTTTCAGCCTGACGTGTTGATCATGCTGCCGGGTGACAAGCAAGTGGTGGTCGACTCCAAGGTGAGCCTGACGGCGTATCAACAATATGTCAGTGCCGATGACGACGTGATCGGGCAGGCCGCGCTTAAACAGCATGTACTGTCACTGCGTAATCATGTGAAGGGCTTGGCCGGTAAAGACTATAAGCGTCTTGAGGGGCTGCACAGCCTGGACTTCGTCCTGTTGTTTGTACCCATCGAAGCGGCTTTTTCAGCTGCCCTGCAAGCTGAGCCTAATCTGTTTCAGGAAGCCTTCGATCGCAACATTGTGATTGTCAGTCCAACCACCTTGCTGGCGACCTTGCGGGTGATCGACAGTCTCTGGAAGCAGGAGCGTCAGAGCCAGAATGCTCGAGAAATCGCTGAGCGTGCGGGTTGGCTGTATGACAAGTTCGTGCTCTTTATTCAGGATCTGGATGAGGTCGGCAATCGGCTGCAACAACTGGATAAAGCCTATGCAGCGGCTCGCAACAAATTGACAGACGGGCGCGGCAATCTGGTCAGCCGCAGTGAGCAGTTGAAATTGTTGGGGGCGCGAGCCAGCAAAAGTTTGCCGACGGAATTGCTGGAACGCGCGATGGCTGATGTTGATGGCGTCGCTCACCCCGCCGAGTAAAGCATGGTTGACCGTAGGAGCCTTCGTCCCTCGTCAGCGACTATCAGGAGGGACGGCGTTTCTACAGCGGCACATGCCGGCTCAGCAGCGCTCGGAGCGCCGCCGGCTTGACCGGCTTGGGCAGGTACTCAAGCCCTGCCGCATGAACCTGAGCAATCATCTCAGGCCTACCGTCAGCGCTGATGACAACGCCTGGCACAGGTTCGCCCAGCTCGGCTCGTAACCAGCGCATCAGGTCGGTGCCTACTTCACCCTCATCCAGGTGGTAGTCCACCAGCACCAACTGCGGACGAACCCCTTCATTAAGCAGTGCGGCGCATTCCTCGCGATTGCGCGCGGTCCAAACTCGGCAGCCCCATCGCGTCAGCAAACTCTGCATGCCGATCAGAATGCTGTCTTCGTTGTCGACACACAGTATTTGAGCGCCTTTTGCGGTTTGGCCGTTTTGCTCGGGAACGTTCGGTTGCGGTGCTGTCTGGCTTTTGGCAAGTGGCACTCGCACGCTGAATACACTGCCTTTTCCCTGCCATGAGCGCACTTCCAGGCTATGCCCGAGCACTTGGCACAAGCCGTCCGCAATGGCCAAGCCAAGCCCCAGGCCTTTCTCTGCCCGGGTCTGGTGACTGTCCAGGCGTTTGAATTCTTCAAAAATGACCTTGAGTTTGTCCTCGGGAATTCCGGGCCCTCGGTCCCACACTTCAAGAGAAAGCTCATTACCGCGTCGACGCACCCCCAATAGCACCGGCCCTTTGGCATAGCGGAAGGCATTGGTCAGAAAGTTCTGCAAGATACGGCGCAACAATTTGATGTCGCTGTTCACGCGCAGTCGACTGCCTCGCACTCTGAAACTCAAGCCTTGTTCCTTAGCGTGCGCCGTGAACTCGTTCCCCAGAGTGTCGAACAGGTCATTGATGGCGAAAGGCTTGATGTCGGGGGTGATTTTTCCGTTTTCCAGACGTGAAATATCCAGCAAGTCACTGATCAAGTCTTCGGCAGAGCGTAATGAACTGTCCAGATGTTGCACCAGCTTCTTCGCCTCCGGGCTCAGTTCCTCTTCCTGGTGAGAGAGCGCTGAAGAGAAGAGCCGGGCGGCATTCATCGGCTGCATCAGGTCATGGCTGACGGCTGCAAGGAAGCGGGTTTTTGACTGGTTGGCCGCTTCCGCTACGCCTTTGGCTTCGGTCAGCGCCTGATTGAGTTGTGACAGCTCATGGGTACGCTCAGCGACCCGCTGTTCAAGCCCTTCATTGGCTTCGGTAAGGGCTTGTTCGGCCTCGCGGAACGCGGTGATGTCGGTAAAACTCATCACGAAGCCGCCGCCTGGCATGGGGTTGCCGATCAGTTCGATCACCCTGCCATTGGGGAACAACCGCTCGGAAGTGTGTGCCCGCCCTTGACGCATCCAATGCAGGCGCCGGGCCACGTGTACTTCGGCTTCGCCGGGGCCGCACAAACCGCGTTCGGCATTGTGCCTAATGATGTCGGCAATCGGGCGGCCGACACTGATCAGTCCTTCGGGATAGTTGAAAAGCTCAAGGTAGCGACGGTTCCACGCCACCAGTCGCAGTGACTGATCGACCACACTGATGCCTTGAGTGATGTTTTCAATGGCGCCCTGTAGCAGGGCGCGGTTGAACTGCAAGACTTCCGAGGCTTCGTCCGCAATTCGCACAACATCCTCAAGCTGCATCTCCCGGCCTTCAATGGCCGCCTTGACCACCGCACGGGTAGATGACGCACCCAAGACCCCGGCCAGTAACCGTTCGGTATGAGCGATCCACTCACCGTCAGCATTTTGATTGGGGTTAAAGCCTTTGCCCTGACGATAGGCGAAGCGGATAAAGCTCTGGCGCGCCCGTTCTTCGCCTACAAAACGCGCAGCCAATGTCAGCAAGTCATTGATCTGCACTGACAGCATCGAACGCCCGCTGGGATGGCTGCTGATTTCCTGGCCGATAAAACGACCGGCCTGCCAGTGTTCCGAGACGCGGGTGCGCGACAGCACGGACACCCAGGCAAACAGTGTGAAGTTGCCGGCCAGTGACAGCACCACGCCCTGGGTCAGCGGAGTGATCGGCAAGCCAAGAGGGTTGCCGTGCAGCCACGCCAGCCCGGGGAAATGACTCAGGTGCCAGCCCAGGCTGTGGGCAATCAGCGGTAGCACCAAGGTGTAGAACCAGATAAAGGTTCCCGCTGCGAGCCCGGCGAAGACGCCTCGGCGGTTAGCTTGTTTCCAGTAGAGCGCGCCCAGCATGGCGGGTGCCAGTTGAGTCACGGCGGCAAAGGAAATTTGCCCGATGGTGGCCAGACTTGCTGTTGATCCCAATAAACGGTAACTGACATAAGCCAGCAGCAAGATCACCAGAATCGACACGCGACGCACCGAGAGCATCCAGTGGCGGAAAACTTCAAAAGGGCGCTCGGCATTTTTATGGCGCAACAACCAGGGCAGCAGCATGTCATTGGACACCATGGTCGACAGCGCCACGCTGGCCACAATCACCATGCCGGTAGCAGCAGAAGCGCCGCCGATAAAGGCCAGCATGGCAAGTGCAGGGTGTGCTTGCGCCAAAGGCAGGCTGATCACGAATGAGTCGGGCAAAACCGAACTGGGCAAGAGCATTTGCCCGGCCAGTGCGATAGGCACAACGAACAGTGCGGCCAGAATCAGATAAGCGGGGAACACCCACTTGGCCAGACGCAGGTCCTGCGGCTCGATGTTTTCGACCACGGTCACATGGAATTGGCGCGGCAGGCAGATGATCGCCATCATCGCCACACCCGTTTGCACTACCATTGATGGCCAGTTGATGGTTTCTTTCCAATACTCCTCAAGGCGGGGTGCCAGCATGGCTTGATCGAACAAGTCCTCAAAGCCGTCATACAAGCCATAGGTCACAAAGGCACCCACGGCGAGAAAAGCGAACAATTTGACCAGTGCCTCAAAGGCTATCGCCAGCACCATGCCCCGGTGGTGCTCGGTTGAGTCGAGATTGCGAGTACCGAAGACGATGGTAAACAGCGCCAGCACCAGCGACACGATAAGTGCCGTGTCCTGAGCGCGAGTGCCGGTAGCGTCTGCGCCGGCGCCAATCAACAGGTTGACCCCCAGCACAATGCCTTTGAGTTGCAGGGCGATATAGGGCAGCACGCCCACCAGGCAGATCAACGCCACCACAATCGCCAGCGACTGGGATTTGCCGTAGCGGGCTGCAATAAAGTCGGCAATAGAGGTGATGTTCTCCTGTTTGCTGATCATCACCATCTTTTGCAGCACCCAGGGTGCGCACACTAATAAAAGCACCGGGCCTAGATAGATGGGTAAAAACGCCCACAATTGCTCGGCGGCCTGCCCGACGGCGCCGAAGAATGTCCAACTGGTGCAATACACCGCCAGCGACAAGCTATACACCCATGCGCGAACCCGCGGCGGCAGCGGTTTGCTGCGCCGGTCACCATAAAAGGCAATGGCGAACATGATGGCCATATAGGCCAGAGCAACGGCGGCGATGAGCCCGCTGGACAACGACATGGACACTCCTGAAAGTAATAGACCCCTAGTCTCGCATGATGCTTGATTAACGTCAGCGTCGACCAAGGTCTGAGCGTGGCGTGGGGTCGCAGGTTAGTCATCAATGTGGCAGCATTTGATGGCTAAAGGCCTCTAATTTAGTATGGCGTCCATCATAAGAAAACCTTACGCACTCAGCGTAAGGAGCCTACCGCAAAGGAGAGGGTGTGAGAGCATTTGGACGTTCGTTGAGCGATTTTGGATCGCTGTTTGAATTGGAAAAGCAATTGCTTGCGGCGTGTCAAAAAGGAGACGTCGCCCAAGGAGACGTTGAGTGCCCTGAGCACGCGACCAGCCAGAATAAAGTCCGTGCGGGATTTATACGTTTTTTATTGTTGGGCGCTGAAGACGGAATTGCTATACATGAAAATGGGATTCAGCTTGGCAAGGCTTTTATAGTAGGTGCCCTCGATTTAAGAAGTGCGACAGTGGCTTACGCATTTACTCTTCGCTCATGCACGCTGACGAGAATCACGGCTTTTTCGGGCGCGCAGTTCAAGCAGACGGTGAGCTTGTATGGATCCCATCTTAAAGGGCTCAAAGCATACGGGATGTCGGTGCGTGGTGACTTTATCGCTAAAAAGATCCACACCACTCACTCTGTTAATATCAGTGCGGTGTCGGTTTATGGGAATGTGAGTTTTTCAGGCGCACAACTTAAGACGGGTTCCACTATTTCTCTGTCTGGAACGGATGCAGTAATAAAAGGCGGTTTCTTTCTCACGGACGGTTTTACAGCGGATGGGTTGGTCAAAGTAGTTGGTGCAGAGGTGGGCGGGCAGTTTAATTGTCGTGCAGGCACATTTTTGAACGAAGAGGTTGCTTTGGATGCGACAAGTATTAAAGCAGGGCGAGGTGTTTTTCTCCAGGGAGGATTTAAGTCTTACGGTGAAATGTTATTTATTGCGGCGTCCGTGAACGGCCAAATTAGTGCAAAAGATGCCACCCTGTCATGTAAGCATGGCGTAACACTCACCGCGGATCGCCTTCGATTAAACGGTAATATTTATTTTGATAAAGGCTTTACCTCTGAAGGGCGTGTCTCTCTGTGTGGGGCTGTAGTGGAGGGACAGTTAAATTGTTCAGGTGCCGTTTTCACGGGGTCTGAACAGGCTTTGTTAGCAAATAATTTGCATCTTACAGGCGTGGCAAACTTGGGTGGCGGTTTTTCCGCTAAAGGAACGGTTAGTTTTAATGGTGCTAGATTTGAGAGTGATTTGAATTTTACAGGTGCGGAGCGTATTGGAAAACTGCTGGCTGTTCGTGCTTGCATCAAAGGCGCCTTGAATATGGTTGATATTAAGCATCGTATAAATAAAGTTTCGCTGGCCGGTACCTATGCAGCTGTTCTTAATGATGATGCTGCTTCGTGGGGTAATCATTTGGTGCTTAATGGTTTTGTGTACGATTTTATAGATGTGCTCAACACGATGACGGTTAACGAACGTGTCAATTGGTTGAAAAAGCAATACGTACGCTCTTCAAAAAATAATGAAAAGATGAAAGACGAGTCGCCCGCGTTTGTCCCTCAGCCCTGGCAACAACTTAAGACTGTTCTAGAGAGTATGGGCCGCGCTGAAGATGCCCGCGAAATTGGCATCGAGTATGAGCGCCATCGTTCTAAGTGCGGGCAAATCGGATTGGCTCCGCAAAGTTGGAATATCGTCAGTAAAATAATCAACCGGATTGTCGCTAGGACCTTGCACGGTCTATACGGCATTTTGATTGGCTACGGCTATCGCCCTATTTTGTTACTGCTCTGGTTTTTGGGCGTATGGTTTTTCACCACCGCTTTCTACTGGTATGCAGCGAATCAAGGGGCTGTATTCGCCCCCAGCGATCCTCTGATATTTCAGAATCAGGCTTATACGTCGTGCCGACCCCCTGTTGAAGGGCCGTCTGCGCCGGGAACGGGAAACTGGTACCTGTGTGATGCACTTCCACAGGAATACACGGGTTTTAGCCCCATCGCCTTTTCACTGGATTTGCTGCTGCCGCTGGTTGACCTTCACCAAGAGAAGGATTGGGCGCCCCTGATCGAAACACCCAAGGCGAACGTAAAAGATGAGTTGCTGGGATTCTTCAGTCTCAAGCGGGCGGTGAGATTCGTGATGTGGTTTGAAATCCTCGCAGGATGGGGATTCAGTCTATTGTTCGTTGTCATTGTCTCTGGGTTGGCGCGGGCCAAAGAAAAGTAACCCGGGCTTATGCGCTGCTTGAAAAAACCAGCCCATCTCAATATCTGCAAAATAGATAACAGTTAGAGAGATTACCCGTTTTATAGATATTCGATTTGGTTCTAGTCTTACGGCACCTCATACGAGGAACAGGAGGAACCCATGACTTACCCAAACAAAGCCAAAACAGTGTTGCGGCCATTTAGCCAACTGCAGCACCCACGTGAGGTGATCCGTCAGTTCACTCCGAACTGGTTCGCCGCCACCATGGGTACGGGGGTTTTGGCGCTGGCATTGGCTCAACTGCCTGTGCAGCTACCGGGTGTGCGCATGTTTGCCGAAGGGTTATGGCTCTTCAATATAGGTTTGTTCGTTCTGTTCAGTGCGCTGTATGGCGCGCGCTGGGTGCTTTTTTTTGATGAGGCGAGGCGCATTTTCGGCCACTCCACGGTATCGATGTTTTTCGGCACCATTCCGATGGGGCTGGCGACCATCATCAATGGTTTTTTGGTGTTCGGTGTACCGCGTTGGGGTGACGCCATGGTGCAGGTGGCCGAGGTGCTGTGGTGGATCGATGTGGCGATGGCGCTGGGATTTGGGGTAATCATTCCCTACCTGATGTTCACCCGTCAGGACCATACGATTGATCAGATGACCGCTGTGTGGCTGTTGCCGGTCGTGGCGGCAGAGGTGGCGGCGGCCAGTGGCGGACTGTTGGCACCCTACCTGACAGACACCGTCATGCAGTTCCACGTGCTGATTACCAGCTATGTGTTGTGGGCGTTTTCGGTACCGGTAGCCTTCAGTATTTTGACCATTCTGATTCTGCGTATGGCATTGCATAAGTTGCCCCATGAAAGCATGGCCGCTTCAAGCTGGCTGGCCCTGGGGCCCATCGGTACAGGAGCACTGGGCTTGCTGCTGCTGGGGGCTGATGCACCGGCGATTTTTGCCGCCAATGGCTTGGCGGGCATTGGTGAAATTGTCGAAGGCCTGGGGCTTATTTCAGGCGTGATTTTGTGGGGTGTGGGTTTGTGGTGGATCGTGATGGCCGCGATGATCACCGTGCGCTACTTCCGCTCAGGTATCCCGTTCAACCTCGGGTGGTGGGGCTTCACCTTCCCGCTGGGTGTGTATTCACTGGCCACTTTGCGCCTGGGCAGCGTTCTGCACCTGACCTTCTTCAATGTCGCCGGGTGTGTGCTGGTGCTGGCGCTGGCACTGATGTGGCTGGTGGTGGGCAAGCGCACGCTGGTCGGGGCTTATCGCGGAGAGTTGTTTGTTTCGCCCTGCATTGCTGGGCTTAAAAAGTAGGACGTATGCTCAGGTTCTGTATGAAAGTGCCTAACGTGGCATTTTGCGCGCAGAACCTGAGTAAGGTTGTGCCTTGAGTGTTACAACAGCACTCCAAAGAGAAAGCCTTCGGCGCAACGTGAGTACATGGATGATGAGTCACCCCTCGCAGTTCAGTTTGCTAAAGAAGCGTCGCTTCCTGCCGTTTTTCGTCACCCAGTCCTTGGGTGCACTCAATGACAACTTGTTCAAGCAGTCGCTGATTCTCGCCATTCTTTATAAGTTGAGCATCGAAGGTGATCGTGGCATTTGGGTCAATCTGTGCGCGCTGCTGTTTATAGTGCCTTTCTTTCTGTTCTCGGCGCTGGCCGGGCAGTTTGGCGAAAAATACGCGAAGGACCGATTGATTCGCCTGATCAAGCTGGGTGAAATCGCCATTATGGTGGTGGGTGCCATTGGCTTCGCTTTTGATCATCTCGCGTTGATGCTGGTGGCATTGTTTGCAATGGGCACACATTCGGCACTCTTTGGACCCGTCAAGTATTCGATCCTGCCGCAAACCTTGCATGAGGATGAGCTGGTAGGGGGGAACGGCCTGGTTGAAACGGGCACCTTTTTGTCAATTCTGGCGGGAACCATCGGTGCTGGCATCATGCTCTCGTCGAGCAATTACACCGCGGTGGTTTCAGTGGTGATTGTCAGTGTCGCGGTGTTGGGTTATCTGGCCAGCCGCTCGATCCCGTCGGCACCTGCCGATACGCCGCACATACGTCTGAACTGGAACATTTTCAGTGCGTCATGGGCAACCTTGCGCATGGGGCTGAATCAGACGCCGGCGGTATCACGCTCAGTAGTGGGTAACTCATGGTTCTGGTTTGTCGGTGCGATTTACCTGACGCAGATTCCGGCTTACGCCAAAGACTGGCTCTACGGTGATGAAACCGTAGTCACCTTGATTCTTACCGTGTTTTCGGTGGGGATCGCCTTGGGATCCATGCTGTGCGAGAAACTGTCGGGGCGTAAGGTCGAAATCGGGCTGGTGCCCTTTGGCTCCTTTGGCCTGACTGTTTTTGGTCTTCTGCTGTGGTGGCATTCAGGGCAGATGCCACAGAGTATCCAGGCCAATGACTGGCTGGGTGTGCTGGGTTTTAGCCAGGCGTGGTGGGTGCTGCTGGATATTCTCGGGCTGGGCGTGTTTGGCGGGTTTTACATCGTGCCGCTGTATGCGTTGATTCAATCGCGCACGGCTGAAAACGAACGTGCGCGGGTGATTGCCGCCAACAACATTCTCAACGCCCTGTTTATGGTGGTGTCAGCCATCGTCACCATTGTGTTGCTCAGTGTCGCCAAGTTGACGATTCCCGAGTTGTTCCTCGTGGTGTCGCTGATGAACATTGCGGTCAATGCTTACATCTTCAAAATCGTGCCTGAATTCAGCATGCGCTTTTTGATTTGGCTGCTGAGTCACTCCTTGTACCGGGTCGAACACAAAGGGTTGGACTCGATACCCGATGAGGGAGCTGCGTTATTGGTGTGTAATCACGTGTCGTTTGTGGATGCGCTCTTGATTGGCGGGGCTGTGCGGCGACCCATTCGCTTTGTGATGTATTACAAGATCTACAATTTGCCGGTACTCAACTTTATCTTCCGCACCGCCGGAACCATTCCGATTGCCGGGCGTGCTGAAGATGAAGCGATTTACGAGCAGGCCTTCAGCAAGATTGCCAAGTACCTCAATGAGGGGGAGCTGGTGTGTATCTTCCCGGAAGGCAAGTTGACCACCGATGGTCAGATCAACGAGTTCAAGGCCGGAGTAAGGCTGATCCTGGAACGCACCCCTGTGCCGGTGATACCCATGGCGTTGCGGGGGTTGTGGGGGAGCTTCTTCAGTCGCGACCCGAACAAGGGCGTGTTTCGACGGTTGTGGTCGCGGGTGACGTTGGTCGCGGGTGCGCCACTGACGCCAGAAGAAGCTACGCAAAAAGTATTGCGTGAACGGGTGATTGAGCTGCGGGGGCAGAGCCTGTAGTTGTTGCCGCAGGCTGCGAAGGGTGTGAGGCGCTCTTGAGACAGCAGATCGCTTTGCACCCTTTCGCAACCTTTGGCAGCGACTAAAGCCCTTTGTTTACGCGCTCATCTTGAGGCCGATCAAGCCGGCAATGATGAGGGCAACACTGGCCAGACGAAACAGCGCCATCGACTCGCCAAACAGGATGATCCCGGCGATTACTGTGCCGACGGCACCGACGCCGGTCCAGATCGCGTAGGCCGTGCCCAGCGGCAGCTCTTTCATCGCCAGCCCGAGCAAACCAAGGCTGACGGCCATGGCGGCGATCGTCAGAGCGGTCGGTAGCGGCCGGCTGAAGCCATCGGTGTATTTCAGGCCGACGGCCCAGCCAACTTCAAACAGGCCGGCGAAAAACAGAATAATCCAAGACATGGTGCCTCCATCAATTGATGGGGTCGTCCCCAGAATAATCACTCGATGAGTCGCGAGGTCGTCCTCGCAGTGGGCAAAATATGCCCGTAATTAATCTGACAGACAACCTCGGACTTTCATTCGGCAGCCCGGCGTTCCGCTACCAGGCGATCTTCCTTTTCACTCATGCGACGGAAATACGTCGACAGCAGTGCACCCGAAATGTTGTGCCACACGCTGAACAGGGCGCTGGGAACAGCGGCCAAGGGTGAAAAGTGTGCGCTGGCGAGTGCGGCGCCCAAGCCTGAGTTCTGCATGCCAACTTCCAGTGCCAGTGACTTGCGCTGGGCCAGTGGCAGCTTGAACAGGCGGCCCGTAAAGAACCCCAGCAAATAGCCAAAGCTGTTATGCAGCATCACCACGGCCATGATCAGTAAACCCGACTCGGCGATCTGTGCCTGGCTGGCGGCCACCACGGCAGCCACGATAATCACAATGCTGACGACCGAGACCAGTGGCAGTACATCGACCGCGAAACGCACACGCGCACCGAGCAGGCGCTGGGCCAGTACCCCGAGCACGATAGGCAGCAACACAACCTGCAAGATCGACCAGAACAGATCCATAAATGAAACCGGCAACCAGGCCGACGCCAGTAGCCAGATCAGAGCTGGCGTCAGTAGCGGGGCGAGTAGGGTGGTAACTGCGGCAATGGCCACCGACAGGGCAAGATCGCCACGGGCCAGCCAGGTCATGACGTTGGATGAGGTGCCGCTAGGGCAGCAGCCGACGAGTATCACGCCCACCGCGATTTCCGGGGGCAGGTGAAACACTTGGCAGAGTAACCACGCCACGCCGGGCATGATCACGAAATGAGCAACCACGCCCAGTGCCACTCGCCATGGATGACGGGCGACTTCGGCGAAGTCTTCGAGTTTGAGGGTCAGGCCCATGCCGAACATCACCAAACCCAGTAGCGGGACGATGTAGCCTTTAAGGCCGACGAACCAACCGGGTTCGAAAAACGCCAACACCGCGAAAATCAGTACCCAGTAAGCGAAGGTATTGCCGACAAAGCGGCTTAGAGCGGCCAGTGCGCGCATGGTGGTCCTTTATTGTGATTATTGTGGGTGTAGCGGCTGCCGCAGGCTGCGAAGGGGATGGGGAAGGCCCCTTGCGGCCGAAAAAGAAGCGAAGGCCCTGCGGACCTTATCGCAGCCTGCGGCAACGGCTACAACAGCGTGAGCCGTTAGATCCCTTGCGGGGTTTCTTCGCCGCCCAGCGCTTCAAACAGCTGCGGCAAGAATTCGCCGAAGGTCAGCATCATCAGCGTGAAGCTGGCATCCTGCTGGCCCAGATCGTCGTCGCCGCCGTCCTGTTCAGCCTGATCTTGCAGCAGGTCTTCAAACTTGAGGCGTTTGACCACCAGCTTGTCGTCCAGCACGAAAGACAACTTGTCTTGCCAAGCCAGGGACAGTTGAGTCACGACTTTGCCAGTGCTCAAGTGCAACTGGATTTCGTCACTGGTCAGGTCCTGACGTTTGCAGCGAATGATGCCGCCATCTTCGTGGGTGTCGCGCAGTTCGCATTCGTCGAGAACGAAGAAGTTGTCGGCGGCTTTTTGCGTCTTGACCCATTCGGTCATCACCGCGCTCGGCGCAGTTTTCACCGCCAGCGGACGAACCGGCAAGGAGCCGATCACTTCACGCAGCGTCGACAGCAAGTCTTCTGCGCGTTTCGGGCTGGAGGCGTTAACCAGAATCAGACCTTGTTTCGGTGCAATGGCGGCAAAGGTTGCGGAGCGACGAATAAAGGCGCGTGGCAAGAAGGCTTGGATAATTTCATCCTTGAGCTGATCACGCTCCTTCTTATAGACCTTGCGCATTTGTTCGGCTTCGATCTCTTCGACCTTCTCCTTTAAGGCATCACGTACAACGCTGCCTGGCAGGATGCGTTCTTCTTTGCGGGCGGCGATCAGCAGGAAGTCCTGGCTGACGTGAACCAGCGGTGCGTCTTCGCCTTTACCGAACGGAGCAACGAAGCCATAGGTGGCTACTTCCTGGCTTGAACACGGGCGGGCCGGTTTGGTGGCCAGTGCCGTTTCCAGCACCTGCGCATCAAAAGGCAGATCTTGGGTCAGGCGATAGATAAGCAGGTTTTTGAACCACATGGGGTGAATCACTCCTATATACAAAGGTGCATTATTCGCTTGATAGCCTTAATAGGCCAACCCTGCGCTAAGCCTTTGTCATCGTTAGAAAAATTATTTTAAAAAGTGCTTGCCAGACTATAGGTCGCTACGTAGAATGCGCGCCACACCGAGAGTGAAAGGGTGATTAGCTCAGCTGGGAGAGCATCTGCCTTACAAGCAGAGGGTCGGCGGTTCGATCCCGTCATCACCCACCATTCGCTCACAGTGTTACGCGCAGCGGTAGTTCAGTCGGTTAGAATACCGGCCTGTCACGCCGGGGGTCGCGGGTTCGAGTCCCGTCCGCTGCGCCATTTTTGTTACCACAAGCCCCTTGAACGCTTGTGGTTGGGGAAGCCCGCTGAATGCAGGCTTTTTCCTGAAAGGCTTCGATTCTGCAGTTCGCTGCGGAATCAAAGAGTGGGGCGTTGGAAACGGTAGTTTTAGAGAGTTTTGAAAAAAACTCAAATAAAACAACCACTTACACAAAAAGTGTGAGAGAATGCGCCCCGCATCGAGAGTGAAGTGAAAGGGTGATTAGCTCAGCTGGGAGAGCATCTGCCTTACAAGCAGAGGGTCGGCGGTTCGATCCCGTCATCACCCACCATTCGCTTTCAATGTTACGCGCAGCGGTAGTTCAGTCGGTTAGAATACCGGCCTGTCACGCCGGGGGTCGCGGGTTCGAGTCCCGTCCGCTGCGCCATATTAGAGTCACAAGCCCCTTGAACGCTTGTGACACGCAATAAAGCCTGCCTTGTGCAGGCTTTTTTGTGCGCGTGTGTTTTGTATGTAGGCAGTCTGTCGTCGCTGCGAAGGGTTGCTCCCGGAGAGCGCCGACGACTGCTTTGAAGCCTTCGGCAGCGTCTCCAGGTGAATTTTCAGAAATCCCAGCGTGTGCTCACCATCACATTGCGTGGATCACCGTAGTACGACGAGTTGTAAAAACCGATATTGGTGTAATACGACTTGTCGAACACGTTGTTAAGGTTGACGGTGGCCGACAGGTTTTTCGAAATCTGGTAGCGCGCCATCAAATCAACCAGCCAGTAGGGATCTTGGGAAAACTTTTCTTGGGTGCCACCTTTGTTCCAGTTGGTCAGCACTTGCCAGCCTGTGCTCTGCCAGCGCACGCCGCCGCCCAAGGTCAATTTGTCGAGATCACCCGTCAATTTGTAGCTCGTGTACAGATTGATTTGATCCTCGGGCTCCCAGGTCGAGACCTTTTTGCCGCTTTGATCACGGCTGACTTTGTGTGTATAGCCCGCTTGCAGCTGCCAGCCGGGCAGGAGCTCACCCGATATTTCAGCTTCGTAGCCCTTGGTTGTGGCTTTGATGCCTTTGTAGGCGTATTCAATGTCGGGGTTGGTCGGGTTGCCGTTGTAAGAAGTGTCTGCCTCTGGTCGGTTATCTTGGTGTACTTCAAAGTACGCAAGGCTTGAATTCAGACGACCGTCATAGAATTCACCTTTTAAACCCAGCTCATAGTTCGTGCCTTCATCGGGCTCAAGCATCTTGTTGTCGCGATCACGGTAATAGGATTGCGGCAGGAAAATTTCCGTATAGCTGGCGTAGGCAGAAATATTCTCGGTGAGATCATAAATAACCCCGGCATAAGGCAGCACTTTGCCGGTGTCTTTGGCCTGGCTGGTGCCGGTCAGGGTGTAATCGGCAACCCGGGTTCCCAGCAATAGGGTCAAGTCGTCTGTCAGGCTAAAGCGCCCGGTCATATAGGTGCCGGTCTGGCGCGTGGTTTCATCGTTGTAAGACGTGACTGCGCCCCAGTCTGGCTCAAGCGCGTCGCCTTTCCAGTTGTAGTAGTCATAGGCGTTGTCGACCATCTTGGCGTTGGTGTAATCCTTGCCCGTCCAGTGAGATTTGGCCACCGAAGCGCCAATCACTAATTCATGTTCACGTCCCAGCAAGCTGAACGGCCCCGTGGCAAACAGATCGCCGCTGTCGCTGACGTATTCGCCGGTATATTTGCGGGCGAGAATAGGGGCCAGGCCGGTGGTTACATCTGGGTCGAGCAAGGCCCCCAAGGGGGCGTTATAGCCATTGATTTGATGGTTGTACTGGCCTTTGACGACCCAGCCGTTTTCGAAGTTGTGTTCCAGGGTGGAGAACACGGTGCGCGTGTATTGTTTCCAGCTGCTCCATTTAGTGCCGTTATTGAAGGAGCGCGGGGTGCTGATGCGTTCACCTGCGGAGTTGAACAACGAGGCGCTGCCTGACCAGCTGGAACCTTTGGGGTTGTTGTCCTGATAGTCGGCGCCCAGGGTCAGCAGCGTGTCGGGGGTCAGGTCGACCTCAAGAATGCCGTAGTAAACCTCGCTGTCGCGCGAGTAGTGATCCATGAACGAGTGCTTGTCCTGATACGCCGCAACCGCGCGGCCGCGCACATTGCCACTTTCTGTCAGCGGGCCGCTGACATCGATTTCCGAGCGGTAGTTGTCCCAGGAACCGGCCCCAAGATCCACGTGAGCCTTGAACTCGCGGGTCGGTTTTTTGCGCACCATATTGATCGTCCCGCCCGGCCCACCCGCGCCAGTGAGCAAGCCTGTGGCACCCTTGATAACTTCAACCCGGTCATAAATCGCAGTGTCGGTCAGGGTGTGCCCGGCAGAATATTGCGCGTCTTGCAGTATCGGGATGCCATCGTATTGGAAGTTTTTGATCGCAAAACCACGGGAATAGTAGCTGGTGCGGTCGCTGTCATAGGTGGCTACGGTAATCCCGGGGGTGTGGCGCATCACATCATCAATCGAGTTGAGGCCGAAGTCGTCCATTGCCTGGCGCGTGACCACCGAGATGGACTGCGGGGTTTCGCGCGGTGTCAGCACCATCCGCGTCGCCGTGGCGATACTGCCGGGTGTGTAGGAGCCTGTACCTTCGGTAATTGTCCCCAACTGATTGGCGCTGACCTCGGTTGCGCCTAATTCCAATGCGCCGGCCACAGGCAATGGATCGAGCCGGTAGCCATTGGGCGTGTTGACAGCGGTAAAACCGGTACCGCGCAACAGTGCTTCGAAGCCGCCTTGCTCGCTGTAGGTGCCATGCAGGCCGGGCGTCGTCAGATTTTGCAGGGTGTTGGACGGCACGATAATGGCGACCCCGGCCTGTTGCGCAAAGCGGTTGATCGCGCTGCTCAAAGGCCCGGCAGGAATGTCATAGGTTTGCACGGCCATGCTGGATTGTGCCTGGGCGTATGCAGGGCTCAGTACACTGGCAGTCGAAACAATAGCCATGTGAATGACCAGGGTCAGTGGTTTGCAGGAGCCGGGATTAAAGCGTCTGCGGAGGAGGGGGGAGGTCAACATGAAGAGCGCAATCCTTTATGGGTCTTTGTACCTTCCTTGACGGCTGACGCGAAAAAAGCGGAACGAATGCGAATTATTATTTTTTAGGTGGCGACTTTTGGCTGACCACAGTGAGCCACGGTGTGTAGGTATGAATAGTCAACGACAGGGTGTCTGCGACCAGTTGCAGGGCTCTGTCGGTATCGTCCAGCGGTAATACGGCGGACACACGCAAGTCGGAAAGTGCGGCACGATCAAACTGAATATGGCCACGTCGATGGCGTGAAATCTCATCCAGAACGTGTGGCAGCGGCTGGTTTTCCACCACCAGTTGGTGGTGCAGCCAGGCCTTGTTAATGCTGGCCGGGTCGATGTTGCCCGCGAGTTCGACAGTGTTGCGGCGGATAAGCGCTTGTGAGCCTGCGCCTACTTCCAATGTGCGTTGTTCGTCGGCGCTTTGTGCCGCGACACGCGATTGCAGCATGCTTAGCACAGTAGTGTCCGGCAAGTGTTTGACCACAAAGCGTGTGCCTAGAGCGCGCATGCTGCCCTGTTCGGTGTGCACGATAAAAGGCCGGGTGTTGTCGTGCGCCACTTCAATCAGTATTTCGCCCTGCAACAAGTCGATGCGTCGCAAGGTGCTGTCGAAGTGCAGATTGACTGCGCTGGTGCCGCTGAGGGTAATCGTGGAGTTGTCAGGCAAGCGCAAGGTTTTCCAGTCATTGGGGCCGGTGCTGATGTCGGCCATCCACTGCTCGGGGTAGTGGCTGCGCATCAGCAGGGTCAGCGGTAATGCCAGTGCAAACGCTAATAGAAGTGCCCTCAGTGTGTACTTATAGGGTTTCTTGGTGCTGAACGCTGCGTTCAGTGCCGCCTTGGCTGGTGCTGACTGCCCGCGCAGCGCCTGTAAACGGTTGATCACATGCTGCATGCGCAAGGCGGCAGCCTGATGCTTAGGGCTTTGTTGCTGCCAGCGGTCGAACTCAAGACGCAATGGTTCGCTGAAACCTTCTTCGTGCAGACGAAGGATCCACTCTGCAGCTTCTTCATCAATGGTTGGCTGTGAAGAGGGCATTACGTGTCCAGGCTGTGGCTGCAATGCAACAAGGCCTGAATCAGATACTTGCGCACTGTACGGTCAGAAAGGCCCAGTTGGCGGGCGATCTCGCACTGGGTCATGCCGTCCAGGTAATACAGCACGAAAGCCTCTCGTGCCTTTTCGTGCATCCCTTCGAGAATAAACGCGATCTGTTCGAGTGCTTCGAGGGTGGTCAGAATTTGCTCGGGAGACTGAAAGCCTTCAAGGGCTTGGGCTGTAAGTGCCAGCTCTTGAAGGTAGGCGTTTTCAATTTTTTTGCGTCGAGACTGATCGATGATCAAGCGCCGCGCGGTGGTGCTCAAAAATGCGCGGGGTTCACGCAGGGTCGCGACTGATTCGCGAGCATTAAGTATCCGGGCGAAGGTGTCTTGTGCCAGATCGGCGGCATTGTGTGCGCAGCCCAGCTTGCGTCGCAGCCAGCCAAACAGCCAGCTGTGGTGCTCGCTGTAGAGCGCTGAAATGGCAGACTGAAACGCAGGTTCGCCCGAGGACATAAGGTGTGACTCAAACGTTATTGAGAATAATTACCAATTCTCAACGAAAGTGTCACGTAAACGCAAGCCGTGCGAGCGGGATGCTGGCTACTAGTTTTTGGCGATCAGGTTGCCAGCGTGCAGCCCGCATTCCTTTTGCGTGGCTTCTTCCCACCACCAACGGCCCTCGCGCTCGTGCTGGTTGGGCAATACCGGCCGGGTGCAAGGTTCGCAGCCAATGCTGATGAATCCCCGTTCGTGCAGGCTGTTATAAGGCAGTTCCAGCATGCGGATGTAACCCCAAACTTCCTCGCTGGTCATTTGAGCCAGTGGGTTGAATTTGTACAGGGGGCGCTCGGGTGTGGAGAATGCGCCGTCGATTTCCAGTGCGGCGACCTGGCTGCGAGTGCCTGGGCTCTGGTCGCGACGCTGGCCGGTTGCCCAGGCTTTGACCGTCGACAACTTGCGACGCAGCGGTTCGATTTTGCGGATGCCGCAGCACTCGCCGTGACCGTCCTTGTAGAAGCTGAACAGGCCTTTTTCTTTGACGAACGGTTCCAGTTTGGTGTGATCCGGTGAGATCAGCTCAATCTGGATGTTGTAGTGCTCGCGCACTTGGTCAATAAAACGATAGGTCTCAGGGTGCAGGCGACCGGTGTCGAGGCTGAACACCTTGACGTTTTTATTGATCTTCCAGGCCATGTCCACCAGCACCACATCTTCGGCGCCGCTAAAGGAGATCCAGAGTTCGTCGCCGAAGTGTTCAAAGGCGAGTTTAAGAATGTCTTGCGGTGATTTGCTGGCGTATGTCGCGGCGGTCTGTGCGACGTCGAACGGATGGCTCATCAGGCGGCTTCCTACAGTGAATGGCGCTGGGCGCTCTCTAGTGGGCGAGATGTTAGCAAAAACCGCGGACTACAGGGTTCGCAGCGTATCGAGCAATACCTTCACCTTGGTGATGGATTCCTGATATTCGTCTTGCCAGTGGGAGTCGGCCACAATGCCGCCGCCGCCCCAGCAGCGTGCATGGCCATCCTTGACCAGCACGGTACGGATAGCGATAGAGCTGTCCATTTCGCCGCGCACATCCAGATACAGCAAGGAGCCGCAGTAGATGCTGCGCCGTGTGGGTTCCAGTTCGTCGATGATCTGCATGGCGCGGATTTTCGGGGCACCGGTAATCGAGCCACCGGGAAAGCTGTCGCCGATCAGGTCCAGAGCATCCTTGCCGTCCGCCAGTTCCCCGGTAACGCTGCTCACCAAGTGATGAACGTTGGGATAGCTTTCGAGGTTAAATAACTCTGGCACTTTGACTGAGCCCGTACGGCAGGTGCGTCCCAGATCATTGCGCAGCAAATCAACAATCATTAAGTTTTCCGCACGATCCTTGGGACTAGCCAGAAGTTCGGCTGCGTTGGCAGCATCTTCGGCGCTGTCTTTGCCTCGCGGGCGGGTGCCTTTGATCGGGCGGGTTTCAACTTGATTGTGGCTGACACGAACAAAGCGCTCAGGCGACAGGCTCAAGATCGCGTCGTCGCCAGTCAGGCTTATAAACCCGGAAAACGGCGTCGGGCATGCCTTGCGCAGAGCACGGTATGCCGCCCATGCGTCACCCTCGCAGGGGGCGCTGAAGCGCTGGGTGTAGTTGACTTGGTAGCAGTCGCCCGCCTTGATGTAGTGATGGATCTGCGTCAGCGCTTGCTCGTAGTGGTGAGCACTGATATCGGCCTGCATGGGTTGTTTCAATGAAAAAGGGCGGTGGTGCGCGGCTGCTGGCTGGCTGAACAGGAGCGTCAGGCGTTCGCGCTCAGTCATCTCAACGCTGGGGTGAAATACCAATTGGCTGGTGGCCGCGTGATGGTCGCTGATCAGTGCCCAGGCATATAGGCCCAGTTGTGCGTCGGGCAGGTGCACATCGTCATGTGAGTGCGCGGGCAACTGCTCCAGTTGACGGCCGAAATCGTAGCTCAGGTAGCCGATCAAGCCGCCCGCAAAGGGCAGTTCGAGCCCGGTCGGCAGCGTGGCATTGCCGAGGTGCTTGAGGCTGTCGCGCAAGCGTTGCAGAAAATCGCGCCCTGACTCCTGCGGGCGTACGGCCAGTTCTTCGAGCGGCCAGGCACTCATCAGGTCATAACGGCCACGGTCGGCAGTGGGCCGGCCGCTGTCCAGCAGCACAGCGCCGGGTGCATGGCGAATGGCTGCAAAATAATCGGCAGGGTTTGCGCAGTAGGGCAGCGGGTGTACGGAGCAGGTCAACATGTGAGGCAGATCAGCCATCGGAGCGGGGGGCGGATTGTAGTCCTGAGTGCCAAGGCAACGCTAATCCCGTAGCAGCTGCCGAAGGCGGCGTTCGATTGCGAAGCGATCGTAAAACCTGAGAGCAGAGTTTAACTGATACACCGCCGCATCTGATTTTGCGACGACTGCGTCGTCGGACGCAGCCTTCGGCAGCTGCTACGGTTTTTAGTGTCAGTCTTTCGGGTGGATATGCCCAAACAACTCCTGAGCAAAGCGCACGCGCTCTTCCGGGGTTTCCTTGATGCCTTTTGCAGCCAGTTCTTCAAGGTGGGCTTCGACGGCGTGAGTGCGCAGCGTCAGGCCACAGTCGTTGGCAATCTGGATGTTCAGGCCGGGACGCGCGTTGAGTTCCAGAATCAGCGGGCCTTTCTCCTGATCGAGCACCATGTCTACGCCAATATAGCCAAGACCGCACAATTCATAGCAGCCCGCCGCCAGCTTCATGAAGCCGTCCCAGTTGGGCAGTTGCACGCCGTCTACTGCGTTGGTGGTGTCAGGGTGCTTGCTGATGATGTTGTTCAGCCATGTACCGCGCAGGGTCAGGCCTGTGGCCAGGTCGACGCCCACACCGATTGCGCCCTGGTGCAAATTGGCTTTGCCGCCCGATTGGCGGGTGGGCAAGCGCAACATGGCCATCACCGGGTAGCCCATCAGCACAATGATGCGAATATCCGGCACGCCTTCGTAGCTGATGCTTTTGAAGATCTGGTCCGGAATCACCCGGTACTCGATCAGCGCACGGTCACGGTGGCCGCCCAAGGAATAGAGGCCGGTCAAAATGCTCGAAATTTGATGTTCGATTTCTTCGTGGCTGATGATCTTGCCCGACACCGTTCGAAAGCGGTCTTCGAATCGATCGGCAATGACCAGAATGCCGTCGCCGCCAGCGCCTTGCGCCGGCTTGATCACGAAGTCGGTCCGGCCTCCGATGATGTCGTCGAGTTTCTCGATGCCTTTCTCGGTGGAGATCACGCCGTACATCTCCGGCACGTGAATGCCGGCTTCGAGGGCGCGTTCTTTGGTGATGATCTTGTCATCCACAATCGGGTACAGACTGCGTTTGTTGTACTTGAGTACGTAGTCCGCATTGCGCCGGTTGATGCCCATGATGCCCCGGGCTTCCAGGGCCTTCCATGTCTTCCAGAGGCCAAACATCAGGAGTCAGCCTTCAGAAAGGCTTTGAAGCGCACCAGCTCGGTCAGGCGGTAGCCGCGATAACGACCCATGGCCAACATAAAGCCCACGAGAATAAGCAGCACGGCCGGGAACGTGAACACGAAGTACACCAGTTCCGGGATGCTCATGACCAGATACGCCAAGGTGGCGGCAAACAGGGTGCCGATGGCGACTTTCATGGCGTGTCCGCCACCGCGCTCTTCCCACGTGATCGACAGACGCTCAATGGTCATGGTCAAAATCACCATTGGGAACAGAGCGACAGAGAGCCCGCGTTCAAGGCCCAGCTTGTGGCTGAACAGGCTGATGGCGGCGATCAGTATCACCACGAAGGTCAGCACGACTGAAAGTCGAGGCAGCATCTGCAGCTTCAAGTGCTCAAGATAAGACCGCAACATCAACCCGAGCGCCGTTATCACCGTAAACAGGATGATGCCAAACTCCAGTTGGGTTTCGCGGAACGCCAATGCAATCAGCACCGGGGTGAAGGTGCCCAGGGTTTGCAGGCCGATCAGGTTACGCAACACCAGAATCACCAACACGCCGATCGGGATCATGACCATGATCATGAATGTTTGCTGGGTTTGCAGCGGCAAGCCATACAGCGAGTATTCAAGGAAGTTGGCGTCCGTGTTCTCGTCGGTCAGCTTGGCCAGGCGAATGGCGTTCATTTCGCTGTTGCTCAGGCTGAACGTCACGTTGGCTTTCTTGCCGCCATCCACAGTGACCATTGGCTCATCGCCTGTCCACCACAGCAAGCGGTCAGCCGGCAGGCCTTGTTCGCCGGTTTCCGGGTTGAAATACAGCCAGTCGTTACCGTTGAAGCTGCGCAGCCACAGCTCTGGGGTTTGAGGCTGATCGGCGACCAGGCGGATGGTGTGCACTTTTTCCATCGGCACGTGGGCAATCGACAGCAGCAACTCAATGACTTGAGCTTTATGTGCGGTGGAAGGGTCGCCCGCCAGCAGCAGTTTTACGTTGTCATCGCTGGGGTTGTTGACCCGTTTGATGGTCTCGCTGATAAAGGTTTCAACATCGGCCGAGTGTTGGCGAATCGGTGCCAACAACGCTTCGGCGGCGATTTTTTCAGGCCCCTCGACAGCGATGCTGTCACGGAAGACGGGACCTTTGACCTTGGTTTTGTCGCCCGAGTAGCGCTTAGTCAGCACCAAGCGGTAATACAGGGTTTGCTTGCCGCTGACCCGGCGAGCGGACCAGGTGACTTTGCGGTTGCCATCTACCCGGTTAACGCTCACTCCGTAATTATTGGAGATGAAGCTTTCATTGAGGCTCACATAGTCGCGGTTAAGCGGCGGCACGAACATTTGAACCTTGACCGGATCTTTTGAGCTGGCGACGAACTCGACCTTGGCATCGATGTTCCACAGGTCGTCGGTAGCGTCTTCGGTCACAGGAATGCCGAGGGCGAAAATCTGGTAAGCAGTGATCGAAATCCCGAGTACCACCAGGATGGTGATCAAGATTTTCAAGTGAAGGGTTAGCGCACGCATTTCAATTACTCTGCGGTTTGAGCGTTGGCGACACAGGCAGGTTTGCCAGCAGCATATTTAAGACTTGGGTCGACCAGCGCATCAAAGCGTTTAAGCGCCTCGGAGCCGATCAGCAGCGGGTATTGGAACGCACTTCTGTCAGTCAAGTTCACTTCTATCGTACGTAAAGCTTTGCCCATACAAATTTCCAGATTGATCACAGGGCGCGACGTGTAGTTTTTGTCGGCTTGCGGGTCATAGTCACCTGAGCGGCGCTTGATCTTGCTGACGCGGGCCAGCGGGCGTTCTATGGGGTGCGAGTGGGCGTCATCGATGGCCAGATAAAAGCGTACCCAGCTCTCGCCATCGCGCTTGAAGCGTTTGATGTCGCGTGCGCTGAGTGAGGCGGTTTTAGCGCCTGTGTCGAGTTTGGCGGCTACTTGCAGGTCGATGCCCGCCAGTTCGGCGTATTCGTTGAGGCCGTATACGGTCTTTTCGCCACCTAGGCTCAAGCCCGATACGCACAGCAGGGAAAGAAGGGTCGGCAGGGTGAGAAATTTCATAAATCGGGGCGTGGTCTCTTGCAATCTTCAGTTCAAGGCGACTGGCAGGAGCGCAAGTGTCCTCGTGCGGCTGCCCTCTATAAAGAAGGTCAGGGCGGATGCGGCCGGCATTCTAGCATGATGGTTTTATGGCGCCAGCGTTGAGGCGGCTTGCGGGGCACGTGTGGCTTGTCGATACAACTAAGGTCGAACAATCGGATTGTCGACAATATCTATTTATGCTTTGACTATTACCGCCTTAATCGCTAGTTTTGGCGTTATTGATTTTCAAGGTGTCGACAATATGCTGCAAGCACTGGATTCTGAGCTGAACGTTCAGGACGATTCGGAAACCCTCTCCGAGAACGTCTTTCGGCGTATTCAGGCCGCTATTGTCAAAGGCGAAATTGCCCCCGGCAGCAAAATCTCAGAACCCGAACTGGCGCGTACCTATGGCATCAGCCGAGGCCCGCTACGCGAAGCCATTCACCGGCTAGAAGGGCAGCGCCTGCTGGTTCGCGTCCCCCACGTTGGCGCGCGAGTCGTGTCCTTGAGCCACGCCGAGCTGATAGAACTGTACGAAATCCGTGAGTCCCTTGAAGGCATGGCGTGCCGCCTGGCCGCCGAGCGCATGAGCGACGAAGACATTGCCGAGTTGCGCCGCGTGCTCGAAACCCATGAGCGCGATGAGGCGTTTCGAGCGGGTGTCGGTTACTACCAGCAGGAAGGCGACTTCGATTTTCATTACAAGATTATTCAAGGCAGCGGCAACCGCACGCTGACCCAAATGCTCTGCGGCGAGTTGTATCAACTGGTGCGCATGTACCGCATCCAGTTCTCGACCACGCCCAACCGCCCGCATCAGGCGTTTGCCGAGCATCACCGCATTCTCGATGCCATTGCCGATCGCGACGGTGAACTGGCCGAGTTATTGATGCGCCGCCACATAGGTGCTTCTAAACGCAATATTGCGCGTCATTACCAAGACAGCGCCCAGCAGACAGCCACTCCACGAGGTGAGTCATGAGTAATAAAAACAGTCCAGGCCAACGTTTCCGTGATGCAGTCGCCAGTGAACATCCCCTTCAAGTGGTCGGCGCGATCAACGCCAACCATGCGCTGTTAGCCAAGCGCGCCGGCTTCAAGGCGATTTACCTGTCGGGTGGCGGGGTGGCGGCGGGGTCTTTGGGCGTGCCGGATCTGGGCATCACCGGTCTTGATGATGTATTGACCGATGTTCGACGCATTACCGACGTGTGCGACCTGCCACTGCTGGTCGACGTGGACACTGGTTTTGGCTCCTCGTTTTTCAACGTGTCGCGCACCGTCAAATCGATGATCAAGTTCGGTGCGGCGGCGATTCACATTGAAGACCAGGTGGGCGCCAAGCGCTGCGGTCATCGTCCGAATAAAGAAATCGTCTCGCTGCAAGAAATGGTCGACCGCATCAAGGCTGCGGTGGATGCACGCACTGATGACAGCTTTGTGATCATGGCGCGCACCGATGCGCTGGCGGTGGAAGGTCTGGAGTCGGCGCTTGAGCGTGCGGCGGCGTGTGTGGAAGCGGGCGCAGACATGGTGTTCCCTGAAGCCATCACTGAGCTTGAGATGTACAAACTGTTCGCCAACCGGGTGAAGGCGCCAATTCTGGCCAATATCACCGAGTTCGGCGCGACGCCGTTGTACACCACCGAGCAATTGGCCAGCGCCGACGTATCGTTGGCGCTGTACCCGTTGTCGGCGTTCCGTGCCATGAACAAAGCGGCGGAAAACGTCTACGGCGCGATCCGACGCGACGGCACTCAGCAAAACGTCATCGACACCATGCAAACCCGCATGGAACTGTACGACGCCATCAACTACCACGCTTTCGAGCAGAAGCTCGACGCGGTATTTGCCGGGAAGAAATAATTAAACGCCCGTAATACCTGTAGCCGCTGTCGAGCGAAGCGAAGGCTGCGTTCGAGCGCGAAGCGGTCGCAAGATCGCAAGGTGTGGTCTGTCTGAACGGTTGAGTCGCTTGGTGTGCGGCCGCTTCGCAGCCGATCGCAGCCTTCGCTTCGCTCGACAGCGGCTACAAAAATTTGCCTTATCCCTAACAAATTCAAGATTGGAGAGCGCAATGGCCGAAGCAAAAGTATTGAGTGGTGCCGGATTACGCGGCCAGGTGGCCGGTCAAACGGCGCTGTCGACCGTAGGTCAGGAAGGCGCCGGGCTCACTTATCGAGGGTATGACGTCCGTGAGCTGGCAGCCGATGCCCAGTTTGAAGAAGTGGCTTACCTGCTGCTGTACGGCGAACTGCCTACCAAGGCCGAGCTGGCTGACTACACGGCCAAGCTCAAAACCCTGCGTGATTTGCCCCAGGCGTTGAAAGAAGTACTGGAGCGCATTCCTGCTGACGCGCATCCGATGGATGTGATGCGTACCGGTTGTTCGTTCCTGGGCAACCTGGAGCCAGAGAAAGACTTCTCCGAGCAACTGGACAAGACCAACCGCCTGCTGGCTACCTTCCCGGCGATCATGTGCTACTGGTATCGCTTCAGCCACGATGGCAAGCGCATTAGCTGCTTGAGCGACGAAGACTCGATTGGTGGCCACTTCCTGCACTTGCTGCACGGTAAAAAGCCGAGTGAGTTGCACGTCAAAGTGATGAACGTGTCACTCATCCTTTATGCAGAGCATGAGTTCAACGCCTCCACGTTCACTGCGCGTGTCTGTGCTTCGACCCTGTCTGACCTGTACTCATGCATTACGGCGGCGATCGGCTCGCTGCGCGGCCCGCTGCATGGTGGTGCCAACGAAGCGGCGATGGAAATGATCGAGCGTTTCGGTTCGGCAGAAGACGCCGTTCAGGGCACCCTCGGCATGCTGGCGCGCAAAGACAAGATCATGGGCTTTGGTCATGCCATCTATAAGGACAGTGACCCGCGTAATGAAGTGATCAAGCAATGGTCGAAAAAGCTGGCTGATCAAGTCGGTGACACGGTGTTGTTTCCGGTGTCCGAGGCCATTGATAAAACCATGTGGGAACAGAAAAAATTGTTCCCGAATGCCGACTTCTACCATGCCTCGGCGTACCACTTCATGGGCATTCCGACCAAGTTGTTCACCCCTATATTCGTGTGCTCACGCCTGACAGGTTGGGCTGCCCACGTGTTCGAGCAACGAGCCAACAATCGCATCATCCGCCCGAGCGCCGAATACACCGGCGTCGAACAGCGCAAGTTCGTACTAATCGAACGTCGCTGACCAGCAGGGCGCCTCGTCACGCCTCAACGGCGGTGCGCCCTCAGACCTAACCGTGATCGAGCCCTACGCCATGAACACTGAATTTCGCAAAACACTACCGGGCACCCGCCTGGATTATTTCGACACCCGCGCGGCAGTCGATGCGATCAAGCCCGGGGCTTATGACACGCTTCCTTATACCTCCCGCGTGCTGGCCGAAAACCTGGTGCGGCGCTGTGACCCCGCGACCCTGAATGCCTCGTTGAGCCAGTTGATTGAACGCAAGCGCGACCTCGACTTTCCGTGGTTTCCGGCCCGCGTGGTGTGTCACGACATTCTTGGGCAAACCGCGCTGGTTGACCTCGCGGGTCTGCGCGATGCCATCGCGCAGCAAGGCGGCGACCCGGCACAAGTGAACCCGGTGGTACCGACCCAACTGATCGTCGATCACTCGCTGGCTGTGGAATGTGGCGGCAATGATCCCGAGGCGTTTGAAAAAAACCGCGCCATCGAAGACCGTCGCAACGAAGACCGCTTTCACTTTATCGAGTGGACCAAAAAGGCCTTTAAAAACGTCGACGTGATCCCGCCCGGCAACGGCATAATGCACCAGATCAACCTAGAGAAAATGTCCCCGGTGATTCAAGTGCGTGACGGTGTGGCCTTCCCCGACACCTGCGTGGGCACCGACAGTCACACCCCCCACGTCGATTCGCTGGGTGTGATCGCCATTGGCGTCGGTGGTCTTGAGGCCGAAAGCGTGATGCTCGGTCGGGCCTCATGGATGCGCCTGCCAGAAATTGTTGGCGTAGAGCTGACAGGCAAGCTGCAACCGGGTATTACCGCGACGGACATGGTCCTGGCGCTGACCGAGTTTCTGCGCAAACAAAAAGTTGTCGGTGCCTGGCTCGAGTTCTATGGCGAAGGCGCTGCGGCCCTGACATTGGGCGACCGTGCGACCATTTCCAACATGGCCCCGGAATACGGCGCCACAGCGGCAATGTTCTATATCGACCAGCAAACCATCGATTACCTCAAGCTCACGGGCCGCGAAGACCAGCAAGTTCAACTGGTCGAAAATTATGCCAAGGTCAGCGGCCTGTGGGGCGACAGCCTCAAGGGCGCGCAATACGAGCGCAACCTGAGCTTTGATCTGTCATCCGTGGTGCGCAACATGGCCGGTCCGAGCAACCCGCACGCCCGTGTAGCCACCAGCGATCTGGCAGCCAAGGGCATTGCCGGTCAGTGGGACAATGTGCCGGGGCAAATGCCGGATGGCGCCGTGATCATCGCGGCCATCACCAGCTGCACCAACACCAGTAACCCGCGTAACGTGATTGCCGCCGGTTTGATCGCCCGTAACGCCAACAAACTGGGGTTAGCCCGCAAGCCGTGGGTTAAATCGTCGCTGGCGCCGGGTTCGAAAACCGTGGCCCTGTACCTGGACGAGGCGGGGCTGACCGATGAACTGGAGCAGTTAGGCTTTGGTGTCGTCGGGTTTGCCTGCACCACTTGCAATGGCATGTCGGGGGCACTGGACCCGAAGATTCAGCAGGAAATCATCGACCGCGACCTTTACGCCACTGCGGTGCTGTCGGGTAATCGCAACTTTGACGGCCGTATCCACCCTTATGCCAAACAAGCCTTTTTGGCTTCGCCGCCATTGGTCGTGGCCTATGCGATTGCCGGCACCATCCGTTTCGATATCGAAAAAGACGTGTTGGGACTCGATGCTCATGGCAATGAAATCCGTCTGAAGGACATCTGGCCGAGCGACGAAGAAATCGACGCCGTGGTTAAGGCAGCCGTTAAGCCTGAGCAGTTCCGTCAGGTCTATATCCCGATGTTCGCGATTCACGAAGACACCGGCCCCAAAGTTGAGCCGCTGTACGACTGGCGCCCACAAAGTACCTATATCCGTCGTCCGCCTTATTGGGAAGGCGCCTTGGCCGGTGCGCGTCCGCTCAAAGGCATGCGCCCGCTGGCGGTGTTGCCGGACAACATCACCACTGACCATTTGTCGCCGTCCAACGCGATCATGCTCGACAGTGCGGCAGGTGAGTACCTGGCGAAAATGGGCCTGCCCGAGGTCGACTTCAACTCATACGCGACGCATCGGGGCGATCACCTGACGGCCCAGCGTGCGACCTTTGCCAACCCCAAGTTGTTCAATGAAATGGTCATCGAAGACGGCAAGGTCAAGCAGGGTTCTCTGACCCGCCTGGAGCCGGAAGGCCAAGTGGTGCGTATGTGGGAGGCCATCGAGACCTACATGGATCGCAAGCAGCCGCTGATCATCATTGCCGGTGCCGACTATGGGCAAGGCTCGTCCCGCGACTGGGCAGCCAAAGGCGTGCGACTGGCCGGTGTGGAAGCTATCGCGGCCGAAGGTTTCGAGCGCATTCACCGCACCAACCTGGTGGGCATGGGTGTGTTGCCGCTGGAGTTCATGCCGGGCACTGACCGTAAAACGCTGCAAATAGACGGCAGCGAAACCTACGATGTTATTGGTGAGCGCACGCCACGTGCCACGCTGACGCTGGTGATTACCCGTAAAAACGGTGAACGCGTCGAGGTGCCGGTGACGTGCCGCCTGGATACAGCTGAAGAAGTGTCGATCTATGAAGCCGGTGGCGTGTTGCAACGCTTTGCTCAGGACTTCCTGGAATCGGCCACGGCTTAATTGCAGTGCCGGGGCCAAGTGCCCCGGCCTATAAAGGATTTTTTTTATGGCCTACGCAGCACAAATTAAAATCCCCGCCACCTATATGCGTGGCGGCACCAGCAAAGGCGTTTTTTTCAGCCTGCTCGATTTGCCGGCTGTTGCTCAGGTGCCGGGTGCCGCCCGCGATGCCTTGCTGATGCGCGTCATCGGCAGCCCTGACCCGTATGAAAAGCAGATCGACGGCATGGGTGCGGCGACCTCCAGCACCAGCAAAACCGTGATCGTTAGCAAAAGTGCCCATGCGGATCACGATGTGGACTACCTGTTTGGCCAGGTCGCCATCGACAAGCCATTTGTGGACTGGAGCGGCAACTGCGGAAACCTCTCGGCAGCGGTCGGTTCGTTTGCCATTAGCAGCGGTCTGGTGGACCCGGCGCGTATCCCGCATAACGGCACGGCTGTGGTGCGAATCTGGCAAGCCAACATCAGTAAAACCATTATTGCTCATGTGCCGATTACCGATGGCGCGGTTCAGGAAACCGGTGACTTTGAGCTTGATGGCGTGACTTTTCCGGCCGCTGAAGTGCAGCTTGAGTTTCTGAATCCGGCGGCGGACGAAGAGGGGGCAGGCGGTTCGATGTTTCCGACCGGCAATCTGGTGGATGACCTCGAAGTGCCAGGCGTGGGCACCCTGAACGTGACCCTGATCAATGCGGGTATTCCAACCATCTTCGTCAATGCACGGGATGTGGGGTACACCGGAGCTGAACTGCAAAACGACATCAACAGCGACCCGAAAGCGCTGGCCATGTTCGAAACCATTCGCGCCCACGGTGCGTTGCGCATGGGTTTGATTGACCGGCTTGAAGATGCCGCCAAGCGTCAGCACACCCCGAAAGTGGCGTTTGTTGCCGGGCCTTTGGATTACGTGTCATCCAGCGGCAAGCCAGTCAGTGCGCAGAGTATTGACCTGTTGGTGCGTGCATTGTCGATGGGCAAGTTGCACCACGCGATGATGGGCACGGCGGCGGTGGCCATTGGTACGGCGGCGGCGATTCCCGGCACGCTGGTCAACCTTGCTGCGGGCGGTGAACCGCGCAGCGCCGTGCGTTTCGGGCATCCGTCAGGAACATTGCGCGTGGGTGCACAAGCGCAGCGTGTGAACGATGAATGGACGGTCACTAAAGCGATCATGAGCCGCAGTGCGCGGGTCTTGATGGAAGGTTGGGTGCGGGTGCCTGGCGATTCGTTTTGATGGCGTAAAACCCTCACCCCAACCCTCTCCCAAAGGGAGAGGGGGCTGATGGGTGGTGTTGCGCCGATTCGCTCTTGCCTTTAGTCCCCTCTCCCAGAAGGAGAGGGGATTGCTTGGTGGTTTTGCGCCGATTTGCTTTTGCCTTTAGTCCCCTCTCCCTCTGGGAGAGGGCTAGGGTGAGGGAATGCTTCAACACTGATATTAAGCGGGCACTCCAGACCCGCCTGCTAACGACCTGCCTGAGGATTAACCCACGTTTCAATAATGCTTGCTGGAGACTGCCCCATGAGCGCCAACGTCGACCTTAACAACCGTCCTGACTATGACCAGGTTTTGCAGGACATTGCCGACTATGTTCTGACTTACACCATCACTTCCCCCGAAGCCCTCGACACCGCCCGTAACTGCCTGATGGATACATTGGGATGCGGTTTGCTGGCGCTACGTTTTCCTGAATGCACCAAGCACTTGGGGCCCATTGTGGCAGATACCGTGGTGCCGTTCGGGGCGCGTGTCCCCGGTACCTCCTTTCGCCTCGACCCGGTCAAAGCCGCGTGGGACATCGGCTGCATCGTGCGCTGGCTGGATTACAACGACACGTGGCTGGCGGCGGAGTGGGGCCATCCCTCGGACAATCTGGGCGGTATTTTGGCGGTGGCCGATCACCTGTCACAAAAACGTGTGGCGAATGGCGAAAAACCACTGACCGTGCGGACAGTCCTTGACGCGATGATCATGGCCCATGAGATTCAGGGGGTAATTGCCCTCGAAAACTCTTTCAACCGTGTAGGCCTTGATCATGTGCTGTTGGTCAAAGTCGCGTCCACCGCGGTCTGTGCCAAGTTGATGGGCGCGAACCGCGAGCAGTTATTGTCGGCGTTGTCCCATGCATTTGTTGATGGCCAAGCCCTGCGCACCTACCGCCATGCGCCGAATGCGGGGTCGCGTAAATCCTGGGCAGCAGGGGATGCTTCAAGTCGTGGCGTGCGCCTGGCAGACATTGCCATGCGTGGCGAAATGGGCGTGCCGGGTGTGCTCACCGCACCGCAGTGGGGCTTTTACGATGTGCTGTTCAGTCACACCAACAAGGATTTGGCGCTCAAGCCTGAAAACCAGCGCCACTTCAGTTTGTCGCAGCCTTACGGCACCTATGTAATGGAAAACGTGCTGTTCAAGATCAGCTTCCCGGCCGAGTTTCATGCGCAAACTGCCTGCGAGGCGGCCGTGACCTTACATCCGGAGGTCAAGGATCGCCTGCACGAAATCGCCAAAATCGTAATTACAACCCACGAATCAGCGATTCGAATCATTTCCAAGCAAGGCAAATTGGCCAACGCGGCAGACCGTGATCACTGTCTTCAATACATGGCTGCCGTGCCACTGGCGTTTGGCAATCTGGTGGCGGAACACTACGAAGATGAGTTTCATGCGGCACATCCAATCATTGATGAGCTGCGCGAGAAGATGGAGATCGTTGAAGACCCGCGGTTTACCCGTGAATACCTGGAGGCGGATAAACGCTCGATAGCCAACGCCATTCAGGTGTTTTTCACCGATGGCACCTGCACCGGGCAAGTAGTCGTGCAATACCCAATAGGCCATCGCCGTCGTCGGGCACAAGGCATTCCATTGCTGGAGGACAAGTTCAAGGCCAACCTGGCGACACGATTTGTCGGGCAGCGTTGCACCGAGATTTTTGAGCTGTGCAAGGATCAGGCAAGGCTTGAGGCGATGCCTGTTCATACGTTTGTCGGGCTCTTTGAGCAGTGAAAACAGCGGCAAGCGACACGTCAAACAGGCGTGCGCAATCTGGTTTTCAACTGCCAACTTGTGGCTAAAAGCTGGCAGCTCGCTTTATTTGAAACGCCGCTCTACACCTTTTTCGACCAGAATCTTGGCCGAGATTTCTTCGACCGAGAAATGAGTGGAGTTGATATGCGGGATGTTTTCACGCTGGAACAAGCGCTCAACTTCGCGCACTTCAAACTCGCACTGGGCGTAGCTGGAGTATTGGCTATTGGGCTTGCGCTCGTTGCGAATGGCGGTCAAGCGATCAGGGTCGATGGTCAGGCCAAACAACTTGTGCTTGTGCGCCTTTAATGCCGGAGGAAGCTTGAGACTTTCCATATCGTCATCAGTCAGCGGATAGTTGGCCGCGCGTATACCGAATTGCATGGCCATATAAAGGCAGGTTGGCGTTTTACCGCAGCGTGAGACACCTACCAGGATCAGATCGGCCTTGTCGTATTTATGCGTACGTGCCCCGTCGTCATTGTCGAGGGCAAAGTTAACCGCCTCGATACGCTCCATGTAGTTGGAGTTATGGCCGATGGAGTGCGATTTGCCTACTGAATAGGAAGAATGTTCTGCCAGTTCTTGCTCCAGCGGGGCAAGGAAGCTGGAGAAAATATCAATCATGAAACCATTGGAAGTTGCGAGGATCTCACGGATGTCCTGATTGACGATCGTGTCGAAAATGATAGGCCGAAGCCCGTCTTTTTCGGCGGCATTGTTGATTTGTTGTACCATTGCCCGCGCTTTTTCAGCGTTGTCGATGTACGGACGGGTGAACTTGCTGAAGGTCACATTTTCGAATTGTGCCAACAAACTCTGGCCCAAGGTCTCGGCGGTAATGCCGGTTCCATCGGAGATAAAGAAAGCAGATCGTTTCATTTGCGCTTGGGCCTTAAGCTGGTGACGAATCTTGGATATGATAGGTAAGATTTTGTTGCACTACATAACAGGCAGTTTCACTTATTTTCCAGGTCCAGGCCACAATCGCTGCGATGCTCCCTAGATGAGTATTCAGCGCCCTGAGCTTTTCCAACACAGTTAGTGGAGAGATCACCTTGGTAGAGTACGTAGTTTCCCTCGATAAGCTCGGCGCCCATGACGTAGAGCACGTAGGGGGCAAGAACGCATCCCTCGGCGAGATGATCAGCAATCTTGCAGGCGCTGGTGTTTCGGTTCCCGGTGGTTTTGCCACAACCTCCCAGGCCTACCGTGATTTTCTTGAACTGAGCGGCTTGAACGATCAGATCCATGCGGCGCTCGACGCGCTGGATGTCGATGACGTCAACGCATTGGCCAAAACCGGCGCGCAGATCCGTCAATGGATCATGGAAGCCGAGTTCCCCGAGCAACTTAACGAAGCCATTCGTACGGCGTTCGCTACCTTGTCCAACGGCAACCCTGATATGGCGGTGGCTGTACGCTCGTCGGCAACGGCCGAAGACTTGCCGGACGCGTCCTTCGCCGGTCAGCAAGAAACCTTTCTGAACATCCGTGGCGTTGAAAACGTGATTCGTGCGACCAAAGAGGTGTTTGCCTCCTTGTTCAACGATCGGGCGATTTCCTACCGTGTGCATCAGGGCTTTGACCACAAACTGGTCGCCCTGTCGGCGGGTGTGCAGCGCATGGTGCGCTCCGAAACCGGCACCGCCGGCGTAATGTTCACCCTGGACACCGAGTCGGGCTTTCGTGATGTAGTGTTCATCACCGGCGCCTACGGACTGGGCGAAACCGTCGTACAAGGCGCGGTAAACCCGGACGAGTTCTACGTTCACAAGCAAACCCTGGAAGCGGGTCGTCCTGCCATTTTGCGCCGCAACCTGGGCAGCAAAGCGATCAAGATGATTTACGGCGCCGAAGCCAGCGCCGGCAAGTCAGTCAAGGTGATCGACGTTGATCAGGCCGATCGTGCGCGCTTCTGCCTCACTGACGCCGAAGTCAGCGAACTGGCCAAGCAAGCCATGATCATCGAAAAGCACTACAAGTGCCCGATGGACATCGAGTGGGCCAAAGATGGCGATGACGGCAAGCTGTACATCGTTCAAGCGCGCCCTGAAACCGTGAAAAGCCGCAGTGCCGGCAATGTGATGGAGCGCTACCTGCTCAAAGAAACCGGCACTGTGCTGGTTGAAGGTCGCGCCATTGGCCAGCGTATTGGTGCGGGCAAAGTGCGCATCATTAAAGACGTGTCCGAAATGGACAAAGTGCAGCCGGGCGATGTACTGGTTTCCGACATGACCGACCCGGACTGGGAACCGGTGATGAAGCGCGCCAGTGCCATTGTCACCAACCGTGGCGGGCGTACTTGTCATGCGGCGATCATCGCCCGTGAACTGGGTATTCCGGCCGTTGTCGGTTGCGGCAACGCCACCCAACTGTTGAAAGACGGTCAGGGTGTGACTGTGTCCTGCGCTGAAGGCGACACCGGGTTTATCTTCGAAGGCGAACTGGGCTTCGATATCAAGAAAAACTCCGTCGACGCCATGCCGGAACTGCCGTTCAAAATCATGATGAACGTTGGCAACCCAGACCGTGCCTTTGACTTCGCGCAGCTACCGAACGCGGGTGTGGGCCTGGCTCGTCTGGAATTCATCATCAACCGCATGATCGGTGTGCACCCTAAAGCGCTGCTGAACTACGACGGTCTGCCGCCGGAAATCAAGAACAGCGTCGACAAACGTATCGCGGGCTACGACGATCCGGTTGGTTTCTACGTCGAAAAACTGGTTGAAGGCATCAGCACTCTGGCGGCTGCGTTTACCCCGAAAAAAGTGATCGTGCGCCTGTCGGACTTCAAGTCCAACGAGTACGCCAACTTGATCGGCGGCAAGTTGTACGAGCCGGAAGAGGAAAACCCGATGTTGGGCTTCCGCGGTGCTTCGCGTTACATCAGCGAAAACTTCCGTGATTGCTTCGAACTTGAATGCCGCGCGCTCAAGCGCGTGCGTGAAGAGATGGGCTTCACCAACGTCGAGATCATGGTGCCGTTCGTGCGCACGTTGGGTGAGGCGAGCCAGGTGATCGACTTGCTGGCCGAAAACGGCCTCAAGCGCGGCGAGAATGGTCTGCGCATCATCATGATGTGTGAACTGCCGTCCAACGCGATTCTGGCCGAAGAGTTCCTGGAGTTCTTCGACGGTTTCTCCATCGGCTCCAACGACCTGACTCAGCTGACGCTAGGCCTGGATCGTGACTCCGGTGTGATTGCGCACTTGTTTGATGAGCGTAACCCAGCGGTTAAAAAGCTGCTGTCCAATGCTATTCAGGCGTGCAACAAAGCTGGCAAGTACATCGGTATTTGCGGTCAGGGCCCTTCCGATCACCCGGATCTGGCGCGCTGGCTGATGGATCAGGGCATTGAAAGCGTGTCGTTGAACCCCGATACCGTGCTGGAAACCTGGTTCTTCCTGGCAGAAGGTCAGGCGCAAGCTTGAGTCGTTGAGAGAAGGGCGGGGGCGCTGATGGCGTTCCCTGCTCTTTATAAGCAGTTCTAGGGCGAGTTCCTGTGTGGAGTCGCCCTTTTTTGTGCAAGAGCATTATGCAAAGCAGCAGTCATCTTTTTCCCGTTGCCCTGATCAGCGCTGAGCGTCGGGGCGATCTGAGCGAAGACGTTTATCGCTTGAAACCCGCCAACAGCCCCGATATTTCCGTTGAGCTGGTGGCCACGCGTCTTGGGCTGGCAGACGGCGATAGCGCGCGCGGCGTACCGGTCATTTTGTTGCATGGCGGTTTTTCCAACCGACGCTTCTGGTATTCGCCCAAAGGGGTGGGGCTTGGCGCTTTTTTGGCGCGTGCCGGTTTTGATGTGTGGCTACCCGAGATGCGCGGTCATGGTTTGTCGGCTCGCAATATTCACTGGAACAAGAACCGTGTGACTGACTATGCCCGTTACGATTTGCCCGCAATAGGTGCTTTTGTCAGAGAGATAAGTGGGCAAACGCCACACTGGATCGGCCATTCTCAGGGTGGCATCAGCCTTGCGGCAGCGCTTGGCGGTCAGTATCTCAACGATGACCTGGTGGCATCGGCGGCGTTTTTTGGTACCCAGATCAATCGCCGTTACGGCTGGCTGAAAATCCCGCCGGTGCAGTGGTGTGCTTATTTGCTGCTCAAGCGCTTCAGGTATCTGTCGGGCGTGCGTCTAAATCGCGGGCCAGAGGATGAGCCTGTCAGTATCGCGCTGGAAGCCTTGCGCTGGAATGGCTTTTTGGGGCGTTTCAAGGACACCGAGCGTGACTGGTGGGCAGGCCTGGCCGAAGTTCAGGTGCCGGTGCTGGCGGTCGCCGCGACAGGTGACAAGCTGACGCCCGAGTGGGCGTGCCGAAAACTCTACGATCAGTTGGGCTCCTCGCAGCGCACCTTCGTGGCGCTGGGGCGCGAGCACGGTTTTAGTACCGATTTCAGTCACGTTGAAATGCTCGTCAGTCAGCCTGCTCAAAAAGAGGTGTGGCCGCTGGTGCGCGATTGGTTGCGTGATTGCTAAAAGCTGGGCCTGCGCGCAGCCCATCGCAACCTCGTACCTCGACAGCGGCTACAGGTGCAATATGGGCTGCCTTCAAAGTACGCATTAGTGGCTAGGATGTGACGCGGCGCGCGCTTTTGGTCATTTTCAGCGTGCAAGGGGTTAATGAGTTCTCGACAAGGAATAGCCGCGACGGGTAAAACCTGTCTTCACCAGACCGTCTATACCTTAACCCTAGTGTGTTGCTTGCTGTCCTTCCCAACAGGAGCTTTCCCGTGAATCACTATTGCACTCCCGATCTGTGTGATGCCTACCCTGAGCTGGTGCAAGTACTTGAGCCCATGTTCAGCAACTTTGGCGGTCATGATTCTTTCGGCGGAGAGATCGTAACCGTCAAATGCTTTGAAGATAATTCCCTGGTCAAAGAGCAGGCTGAGCTCAATGGCGCAGGGAAAGTATTGGTAGTAGATGGTGGCGGCTCACTACGCAGGGCGTTATTGGGCGACATGATCGCAGAGAAAGCGGCGAAAAATGGTTGGGAAGGGATGGTGATCTACGGCTGTATTCGCGACGTGGATGTGATTGCCCAAACCGATCTAGGCGTGCAGGCATTGGCTAGCCACCCTATGAAAACCGACAAGCGCGGCATCGGTGATTTGAATGTGGTCGTGACCTTTGCGGGCGTTACATTTCGCCCCGGTGAATTCATTTATGCCGATAACAATGGCATTATCGTTTCGCCATCAGCCTTGAAGATGCCGGGCTAAACGCATTTCCACTAAGGATCACGGATGTTCGAGGACGAAAACGCGCAATGGGGCCTGGTGCACGCCCTGGTGCTGGACGGTGAAGGTGGGGCGCGCTCTATTGCCCGCACCGAGCTGGACGATCTGCAACTGCAACCTCACGAGAGTATCTGGTTGCATTGGGATCGCAGCCACCCGCAGACCCAGAGCTGGTTGCGCGATTCCAGCGGCCTTAGCGATTTCAGCTGTGATTTGCTCCTCGAGGAAAATACCCGTCCTCGGTTGTTGACGCTGCCCAACAACGAATTCCTGTTGTTTTTGCGCGGGGTCAATCTGAACCCCGGTGCAGAACCTGAAGACATGGTCTCGCTGCGTATTTTTGGCAGTGCGCAGCGGGTTATATCGCTGCGTATGCGTCCGTTACGCGCCACCGATGAACTGCTCGGGGAGTTTTCCCAGGGTGAAGGGCCGAATAATCCCTCTGAATTGATTCTTTATCTGGCCCAGCACCTGACATTAAAAGTGCAGGACTTGATCGGCGAGCTATCAGAAATCGTCGATGACGAAGAAGATAAAATAGATGCCGACGAACGGTATACGCCTGAGCACGGCTCCATTTTGCAGATCCGTCGCAGGGCGGCTGCCTTGCGTCGATTTCTAGCTCCGCAACGGGATATTTTCGGCCAGCTGACCCGTACCAAATTACCGTGGTTCAGTCCGGATGATGCCGATTACTGGAACGAACTGAACAACAGCCTCACCCGCTATCTTGAGGAGCTGGAACTCACGCGCGAGCGCGTGGGGCTGGTTCTGGAGGCCGAGGACCGGCGCTTGAATGTGCGCATGAGTCGCATCATGTACCGCTTTGGCGTGCTGACCGGAATCTTCTTGCCGATCACCTTTATCACCGGTTTGCTGGGCATTAACGTGGGCGGGGTGCCGTTCTCAAATGATTCCTACGGGTTCGCGGTGACCTGTCTGTTAATGCTGGTGATTGGTGTGGGCCAATGGTGGTTTTACCGTCGGTTGCAGTGGCTATGAGCGGGGCAAATGTGACGCCGTCAAAGTTGCTCGCGTCTTTTACTGACATATCGAGAGGTGCTTATGCACGATCCGTTTGAACAATCGCTACGTGACATGCTCAAGGCGCCGGCGTCTACCCGTGACGATGACGCTTGCCTGGGTCGAGTACTGAAAACCGCTAACCGCCAGGTCGGTGCGGGTGATCTTTTCAGCTTGCTGGGGCGTTGGGTACAGGCACTGATGATTGCTTTGAATAGCGGTTCAGCTCATATTGCGCCCGTTTCGCGGCGCAAACCTGCTGCTCGCCCTGCTGATAAGGCTGATTGAACATGGAACTTGATCTCTGGACCCAGAGCCTGGTCACGGCAATGACTGCCTTGTGGACCAAAATTGCCAACTTTATTCCGAACCTTTTCGGGGCGTTGGTGGTCGTACTGCTGGGTTTCGTGGTTGCCAAACTGCTTGATGCCCTGTTGTCCAAATTGCTTGCCAAGTTGGGTCTTGATCGCTTGATGGGCGGAACAGGACTGACTAAAATTCTCGGCCGTGCCGGTATCAAAGTGCCTATTTCCACTTTGATTGGCAAAATTGTCTACTGGTTCATACTTCTGATATTTCTTGTTTCGGCGGCTCAGTCTCTGGGGCTCGAACGAGTTTCAGCTACGCTGGATATCTTTACGCTGTATTTGCCAAAAGTATTCGGTGCCATTTTAGTGTTGCTGGCTGGCGTATTGTTGGCGCAACTGCTTAATGGCCTGGTACGCGGCGCTGCCGAGAGTGTCGGTTTTGATTACGCTGCAGGCTTGGGGCGGGTTGCCCAAGGGCTTGTGATCATCATCAGTATTTCGGTGGCGATCAGTCAGTTGGAGGTCAAAACCGACCTTCTGAACCACGTGATTGTGATTGTATTGATCACGGTAGGCCTGGCAGTTGCATTGGCCATGGGGCTGGGTAGTCGAGAAATTGCCGGGCAGATTCTTGCCGGGATCTATGTGCGTGAGCTGTATCAGGTTGGGCAGGACATTCGAGTGGGGGCGGTTGAAGGTCAGATAGAGGAAATCGGTACGGTTAAAACCACGTTGCTGACTGATGAGGGTGAGCTAGTCTCCCTCTCTAATCGGACTTTGCTTGAGCAGCACGTGACGCGCCGCTAATGCGGTAAACCCTGATACTGTATGCCGCCGCGTTACTGCCTGCTTGTCAGGCTGCGGCGGACATTGACCTGACTGTCGGCACGACTCGTTTTGAATAAAGCACAACCGCTGTCCATGCGCTACGATCCCCGCGAGCTCTCTGATGAGGAGTTGGTGGCGCGCGCGCATGATGAGTTGTTCCACGTCACGCGGGCCTACGAAGAGCTGATGCGGCGTTATCAACGCACTTTGTTCAACGTATGTTCAAGGTATTTAGGGAACGATAGAGACGCAGATGATGTCTGTCAGGAAGTCATGCTCAAGGTGCTGTATGGTCTAAAGAATTTCGAAGGCAAATCGAAATTCAAGACATGGCTCTATAGCATCACTTACAACGAATGCATTACACAGTATCGAAAGGAACGGCGAAAGCGTCGCTTGATGGACGCATTAAGTATTGATCCCCTCGAGGAAGCGTCTGAAGAAAAGGCGCCGAAACCTGAGGAAAAGGGCGGACTTGATCGCTGGCTGGTGCACGTGAATCCGATTGATCGCGAAATTTTAGTGCTGCGTTTCGTCGCAGAACTGGAATTTCAGGAAATCGCAGACATAATGCATATGGGTTTGAGCGCGACGAAGATGCGGTACAAGCGTGCTCTTGACAAATTACGTGAGAAATTTGCGGATAATGCTGAAACTTAGTTCAGTGCAAATGGATCTACGTGTAGGCAAGGTCTGATAGACTTGTCGCCGAGTTGTCCCCCGGTATGTGGGACTGCTTTACAATCACCAGATGGGGATTTAACGGATGAAACTGAAAAACACCTTGGGCATTGCCATTGGTTCCTTTGTAGCCGCAACTTCGTTCGGTGCCCTGGCACAAGGCCAAGGCGCGGTCGAGGGTGAACTGTTCTACAAAAAACAGTACAACGACAGCGTCGACCACGTTGAAGACGGTTACAACCCAGGCGCATCGATCGGTTACTTCATTACCGACGACGTCTCGTTGAACCTGACCTACGACAAGACCAACCACACCCGTTCGAATGACGGCACTGGCCACCAGAAAATCAAAGGCGACAACTTTGGTCTGAACGCTCAGTACCACTTCCGTGACGTTGGCGACGCTCTGCGTCCATACGTTTCCGGTGGTGTTGCTCACAAGAGCATGACCAACGTAGAAGATGACGGTCACAGCGGTCGTGACAAGTCGACTTTCCTGACTGCTGGCGCTGGTGTTAAGTGGTACATCACTAACAACATCTTCGCTCGTGCAGGCGTTGAAGCTGACTACAAACTGGACAACGGCAAGTGGGACTACGCTCCTACCGTTGGCCTGGGTGTGAACTTCGGCGGCAACGGCGGTAAAGTTGCACCGGCTCCAGTTCCAGCTCCAGCACCAATCGCTGAGCCAGAACCAGAAGCTCCGATTGCTGAAGTTGTTCGCGTTGAACTGGACGTGAAATTCGACTTCGACAAGGCTAACGTTAAGTCGCAGTACATGCCTGACATCAACAACGTTGCTGATTTCATGAAGCAGTACCCATCGACCACCACGACTGTTGCTGGTTACACCGACAGCGTTGGTACCGATGCCTACAACCTGAAACTGTCGCAACGTCGTGCAGACGCCGTTCGTACAGCTCTGGTTAACCAAGGTGTTGCTTCTAACCGTGTAGACGCTGTTGGTCACGGTAAAGCAAACCCAGTTGCTACTAACGCAACTGCTGAAGGCCGTGCTCTGAACCGTCGCGTAGAAGCTACCGTTCAAGCTGAAGCTAAGTAATTTTTAGCTAGGCTGTTCAGAAAAACCCGGCTCAGGCCGGGTTTTTCTTTGCCTGTGATTTGCCGTACAGCGCAGCTATAATTGCGCCCTCTTTCTGTCAGCCTCGAGACCATTGAACCCATGTATAACCTGGCCCGCCAGTTGCTCTTCAAACTGTCCCCCGAAACCTCTCACGACCTGTCTCTGGACTTGATCGGTGCGGGTGGCCGGCTGGGGCTTAATGGTTTGTTGTGCAAGGCCCCGGCCAGACTGCCGGTTAATGTAATGGGGCTCGACTTTCCAAACCCGGTCGGCCTGGCTGCGGGTCTGGACAAAAACGGCTCGGCCATCGATGGCTTTGCTCAATTGGGTTTCGGTTTTGTAGAGGTGGGCACCGTGACGCCACGCCCTCAGCCAGGAAACCCCAAGCCACGCATCTTCCGGTTGCCGCAAGCGCAAGCCATCATCAACCGTATGGGGTTCAACAACCTTGGGGTTGATCATCTGCTGGCGCGGGTTCAAGCGGCTAAATACAACGGCATTTTGGGCATTAATATCGGCAAAAATTTTGACACGCCGGTTGAGCGCGCAGTCGATGACTATTTGATCTGCCTGGACAAAGTGTATACCCACGCCAGCTACGTGACCGTCAACGTCAGCTCGCCGAATACCCCCGGGCTGCGCAGTTTGCAGTTTGGTGATTCGCTCAAGCAGTTACTTGAAGCCTTGCAAATCCGTCAGAAAGAACTGACCGAGCGACACGGCAAGCGTGTACCGCTGGCCATTAAAATCGCGCCGGACATGACTGATGAAGAGACCGTTCTCGTGGCTCAGGCATTGCTTGAAACGGGTATGGACGCCGTAATCGCCACCAACACGACGTTAAGCCGCGTGGGTGTTGAAGGCATGGAGCACGGTGATGAAGCCGGTGGTTTATCGGGTGCGCCCGTGCGTGAAAAGAGCACCCACACGGTTAAAGTACTGGCAGCCGAGCTGGCTGGTCGTATGCCTATCATCGCTGCGGGCGGTATTACTGAAGGCAAGCACGCAGCTGAGAAAATCGCTGCTGGTGCCAGTCTTGTGCAAATCTACTCTGGCTTTATTTATAAAGGCCCGGCCCTGATCAGAGAATCTGTCGACGCTATTACGGCACTTGCCCGCAAGTAATCGACCAGACCCTATAGTCGGGCAATAAAAAGGGCTCCATCAAGGAGCCCTTGGGCCGCAGCCCGCCGCCTGGATAGGACGGCATGGTTAAGTCGGTGCGTCTTAAAGGTGATGTCGGAGTGTGCCCAGAGTTAGCCGACGGCGTGAAGTTCGTTAAGTCTGTGGATGCCCGCAGTGCCTGTCATACCGTCCCAGTTGTCGCCGCGTCCTTCTCGCCAGCCGTTAATCCAGGCTTGGCGTACCGACGGTAGAGTAAAAGGGCAAAGCTCACGGGATTTTCCATGAACGCCATATTGATATCCGCGTAAAAATGCTTTTTCCAACGGATCACGCTTAAGTCTTCTCATAGGGTGTTGCCCTCACTTGTTGACTGTTTGTATAGCGTCGACCTACCAGAGGTCGGGGCAGAGTGTTCTGCCGTTGGTGTGCTCGCTGCCGGCGTGGCGAGCATTTTGTTGCCGCCTGTGCGGTGACAACCTGTGTTCATTTCTAACCAATGAGCCAAGGTGTGTGAATGATCGTTTTGTCATAAGGACGTAACGATAATGGTGTTAAGGCCATAAGAAAGGCCTGTTTTGCTGGCCCAAAAGCGACTAAAGCCTGACAGGGCGAGCCCTTGCAAAGAGGATGCGTGTCATTCTCTGCAGTGAATAGCCACCCACAATGATCGGGTACTATTCGACGAAGGGTCTGAACATGTCACATTGTTTCTGAATGAATGAACTGTCTCTGCGTCTAAACTCCTTGTGCCTTCGGGCCGGGTGGTCGCCGGGGTGGAACGGCACAGTTTCGTGCCACACGAGCGCTCTTCAAGAAAAGCGCTTGATTGAAAACGGAGCAGGCGATGCGTTGCCTTCTCACTGATAGCTTAAAGCTCAGGAATTCCATGTCGGATCGTTACGAACTCTTCCTTACTTGCCCCAAAGGTCTTGAAGGCCTTCTCCTTGAGGAGGCTACCGGCCTTGGTCTTGAGGAAGCCCGCGAGCATACCTCGGCCATTCGAGGTGTCGCGGATATGGAAACCGCCTATCGCCTCTGCCTTTGGTCGCGCCTGGCCAACCGTGTCTTGTTGGTGCTCAAGCGCTTCCCTATGAAAGACGCTGAGGACCTGTATCACGGCGTACTGGATGTTGAATGGCATGACCATATGGTGCCGGACGGTACGCTGGCTGTTGAGTTCAGTGGCCACGGTTCGGGCATCGACAACACGCACTTCGGTGCGTTGAAGGTCAAGGATGCCATCGTCGACAAACTGCGCACGCCGTCCGGTGAGCGCCCATCCATTGATAAATTCAGCCCGGACTTGCGCATTCACCTGCGTCTGGACCGCGGCGAGGCGATTCTGTCCCTGGATCTGTCAGGCAGCAGCCTGCACCAGCGTGGCTACCGTCTGCAGCAAGGTGCGGCACCGCTCAAAGAGAACCTTGCGGCCGCTATCCTGATTCGTGCTGGCTGGCCACGCATGGCAGCTGAAGGCGCTGCGTTGGCTGACCCGATGTGTGGCGTGGGTACATTCCTGGTCGAAGGCGCGATGATTGCTGCCGATATGGCGCCCAACCTCAACCGTATCCATTGGGGTTTTGATGCCTGGTTGGGGCATATTCCGGCGATCTGGAAAAAACTCCACGAAGAGGCCACCGAGCGTGCCGAAATTGGCATGGCCAAACCGCCTCTGTGGATCCGTGGTTATGAAGCCGACCCGCGTCTTATCCAGCCTGCACGTAACAACATTGAACGTGCCGGTTTAAGCCACTGGATCAAAATCTATCAGGGCGAAGTGGCCACTTTTGAGCCGCGTCCGGATCAGAACCAGAAAGGTCTGGTTATCTGTAACCCTCCGTACGGCGAGCGTCTGGGGGACGAGGCAAGCCTGCTTTACCTCTACCAGAATCTGGGTGAGCGCCTGCGTCAGGCCTGTCTGAACTGGGAGGCAGCGGTTTTCACGGGTGCCCCGGATTTGGGCAAGCGCATGGGTATTCGCAGCCATAAACAGTATTCGTTCTGGAACGGTGCGTTACCGTGCAAGCTGTTGTTGATCAAAGTCGTGCCGGATCAGTTCGTCACAGGCGAGCGTCGCACTCCTGAACAGCGTCAAGCCGAGCGAGAGCAGGCCGAGTCCGACCTGCCGTCCAACATCGAAGCGCCGACCAAGTACGAGAAGTTCAACAAGAACGGTAACCCGATCAAGCCCGCTCCGGTAGTGATCGAACAGCCGCGCTTGAGTGAAGGCGGGCAGATGTTTGCCAACCGCTTGCAAAAGAACCTCAAGGCGCTGAGCAAGTGGGTCAAGCGTGAAGGCATCGATTGCTACCGGGTTTACGATGCCGATATGCCTGAATACTCAATGGCCATCGACCTGTATCACGATTGGGTTCACGTGCAGGAATATGCGGCACCCAAATCCATTGATCCGGAAAAAGCCTCGGCCCGTATGTTCGATGCACTGGCGGCTATTCCTCAAGCGCTGAACATCGACAAGAGCCGCGTGATCGTCAAGCGTCGTGAGCGCCAGAGCGGCACCAAGCAGTACGAGCGTCAAAGCGCACAGGGCAAGTTCACCGAGGTCAATGAAGGCGGCGTGAAGCTGCTGGTTAACTTGACTGACTACCTGGACACCGGTTTGTTTCTCGATCACCGGCCTATGCGCATGCGTATCCAGAAAGAAGCCAGTGGCAAGCGCTTCCTCAATCTGTATTGCTACACCGCGACGGCCAGTGTGCATGCGGCTAAAGGCGGGGCTCGCAGCACCACCAGCGTTGACTTATCCAAGACCTATCTGGACTGGGCGCGTCGCAACTTGTCCCTGAATGGTTTTTCTGACAAGAACCGTCTGGAGCAGGGCGATGTGATGGTGTGGCTGGACGCCTGCCGTGAAGAGTACGACCTGATCTTTATCGATCCACCGACCTTCTCGAACTCCAAGCGCATGGAAGGCATCTTTGATGTCCAGCGCGATCACGTGCAACTGCTGGATCTGGCCATGGCGCGTCTGGCGCCGGGCGGCGTGCTGTATTTCTCGAATAACTTCCGCAAGTTCATCCTGGATGAGCATCTGGAATCGCGTTATGCGGTTGAAGAAATTACCGCCAGCACTATTGATCCGGACTTTGCCCGCAACAGCAAAATCCACCGTGCCTGGAAAATCATGGCTCGATGATTCTGGGTTAAGGCGATAAAAAAACGCCCTTGGTCGCAAGATCAAGGGCGTTTTTTATTGTCTGTAAAACCTTACTGGGCGATGGAGACTGCGTTGTTGGTCAGCGCTGGCTGGCGATACAGATCGAGCAGGACTTGATCGAGAATCGATGAGGCGCCCCAAGGGCGAGGGTCGTTAAGAATCGCGACGACCGCCCAGGTGTTGCCATTGCTGTCACGGCTAAAGCCGGAAATAGCCCGTACGGTGTTCAGGGTGCCGGTTTTGATATGGGCTTGACCGTTCATGGCTGTCGTTTTGAGGCGTTTGCGCATGGTGCCGTCCTTGCCTGCAATCGGCATGGAGCTGATGAACTCAGCGGCGTACGGGCTGTTCCAGGCTGCCTGAAGCATTTGTGCCATCTCACGTGCGCTGACTCGCTCGGCACGTGAAAGGCCTGAGCCGTTTTCCATGATCAGATGCGGTGCCGTGATGCCTTTTTTGGCCAGCCACTGGCGAATGACACGTTGAGCTGCTTTGGCGTCGTCGCCGTCCGCATCATTGCGGAACTGAGCGCCGAGGCTCAGGAACAGCTGCTGAGCCATGGTGTTGTTGCTGTATTTGTTGATGTCGCGAATGATCTCGGCCAAGTCCGGCGAGTAGGCGCGAGCGAGCAATTTGGCATTTTTGGGCACGCTGGCCTGACGGTCCTGGCCTTGAATGGTGCCGCCCAACTCTTTCCAAATGGCCCGTACGGCGCCTGCGGTGTAGGTCGCGTGATCAAGCAGGGACAGGTAGGTCTGAGAGTTGCAGCCATCGGCCAGCTGGCCGCTGACCGTGACCAGAACAGTACCGTCGGCTTGTTGCACGGGGTTGTAGCGGACATCGCCGGTGCATTGCTTGCTGTTGAGGGCCTTCACCTGATTGTCGACCCGGATGCTGGCAATCGGCGGCTCGACCGAGATCAACACCTTGCCCGCATCATTACGGGCGATAAAGCGCAACGCCTTGAGGTTGACCATCAGCGCATCGGGTTTGACCAGGAACGGCTTGTTTTTATCGTTGCCGTCGTCGTTGAACGCCGGAAGTTGAGGTTGTTCAAAGAAGCTGCGATCCAGTATCAGGTCGCCGGTGACATGCTGGACGCCATTGGCGCGCAGGTCACGCATCAGCAGCCAGAGTTTTTCCATGTTGAGTTTGGGGTCACCGCCGCCCTTGAGGTACAGATTGCCCTGCAGCGTGCCGTTGTTCAGGGTGCCGTCGGTGTAGAACTCAGTTTTCCACTGATGAGTCGGGCCGAGCATTTCAAGTGCCGCGTACGTGGTCACCAGTTTCATGGTGGAGGCGGGGTTCATGGACACATCGGCATTGAACACGGTAGGCACACCGGGGCCATTGAGCGGGATCATGACCAGCGACAGCGCATCGTTTTGCAGTTTATTGGTTTTGAGCGCTTGCTGAACTTTAGGCGAAAGCGTGGTGTTGACGGGGGCGGCGTTAGCGCCGAAGGCGAGCGGTAAAAAAAGGCCCGCGAGAAGCAGTGGTCGTAAAGATTTGATCATAAGAAGTAAAACCCTGCACGCGAGGGGGAAAAATAAGAGGGCACGACGAAAAACGCCCTCGATGGTCATAAAAGTATCGGCATTATGCCCCAAGGTTTGTGAGCTTGTGCATCGGCATGCCAAAGACACGTGCTTAATATAAGCAGAAAACGATGAACCGTTCGCACGGAACCGGGCAGACGCGAGCTTAAGCTGGTAAAGTGCCGCCGTTATTACTTAAGAGGATTGTTCAATGGCTACTAATCGTTCCCAGCGTCTGCGCAAAAAATTGTGCGTTGATGAATTTCAGGAGCTGGGTTTTGAGCTGAACCTGGATTTCAAAGAAGACCTGTCGGATGAAGCTGTCGACGCTTTCCTGGAAGCCTTTTTGAAAGAAGCCATGGAAGCTAACGGCCTTGGCTATGTTGGCGGCGACGACTTCGGTCTTGTTTGCCTGCAGAAACGTGGTTCGGTCACCGAAGAGCAGCGTGCTGCTGTTGAAGCCTGGTTGAAAGCTCGCCCAGAGCTGACCAGCGCTGAAGTTAGCCCGCTGTTGGACGTGTGGTACCCGGAAAAGCCAATCAATCCGGTAGCCTGACGTCAAACAAAAAGGCAGTCCTGGACTGCCTTTTTGTGTTTTGCCCTCTGACCCGTTCTGGGTACTCATCACACCTTTGCTTTTATAGCCTGCAATGTCCTGTGCAATTTCCCGCACGGCTCCTGCATTAAGGCTGCGCGGCGTTTAATCGTAAATCGCCTTTTTCTTCCAGTCGCCTTCTACCTCGTCACTTTTGAGCCCTTCGGCCAGCTCATTGGCCTCGTCTTTTGCGGGTTCAAACTTGTTCAGCAGAAGAGTGTTCGCGCGAGCCAATTGCACTTCAAAAGCGTCGAGCTGGGTGCTGTATCGTGTGTCTGGCTGTTGGCGCAAGTACTGCACCCCACGTTCAAAAGCCAGACGTGCTTGACCAGGCTGGTTTTGCTGGAGCGAAAGCTGGCCGAGATTGTTGAAGAACTCGATATGCAGAACCACCAGCAGGTGATGCACCTCTTTTAGCCACTCCTTGGCTTCGCCGTTGCTCAGCACGTGATCTTTGGCCGCGCGCGTGATTTGGCCGTGTAGAGTTTCCAGCGCAAAGCGAACATCTTTGGCCGTGGCCTCCGCAAGGATAGGGCGTGGAGGGTTATTGACCGCAATTGACTCGCCTTGCCCGACCAACGCGGTGAGTTCGGCAACCCGTGCTTTTGTTGCGGCACTGTTTTTTTGCAGTTGCAATAACCGTTGTGTCGCGTTGAGCTCAAGACGAGTCAGTAAAAGCTTGAGCGCCCCAGACATCAATTGGCCCGGGAATGTCTCGTTGACCTCGCTGCACCGACGAATACGGTCATTGAGTTCGACCTTCTGACGTTTTTTTTCCAGCTTGTTGTTCTCCACCATATGGTTCAGGTAGGCAATGACAATCAACAGTACGATCCCGGCTACGACAAGCAGGGCGATCATGGAAGGAGTCAACGTTAAAACCTCTTCAAAGTGGTCTGCTGGTGAATGCAGGGCCAAGGCAGTATTGCCTGTTGGACGTATTCTGGATGCAGATTAAGGAAGCGCAGTGTGTTCTCGATTATGGACTATCTACCTGGAGCTTGAAGAGCAATGACTGCAATGTGCCATCACTCAATCCAAGCAATCATAACCCCTTGGAGTGAGACGGAATACACGCGTCGCAAGTTCAGCGACGTACTGCGCAGGAAAGCTTGCGTAGAAGAGGGAAGTCATTGATTTCAATATATTTTCAGAATGGGGTTGACGCCTTTCAAATCCATCCCTAGAATGCGCGCCAATTGCAGCGTAAAGCGAATAGCTAAACGCCAGCAACCAGTGAAGTTGTAGCGTGTCCCCTTCGTCTAGTGGCCTAGGACACCGCCCTTTCACGGCGGTAACAGGGGTTCGAGTCCCCTAGGGGACGCCATTGCGGGAATAGCTCAGTTGGTAGAGCACGACCTTGCCAAGGTCGGGGTCGCGAGTTCGAGTCTCGTTTCCCGCTCCATTTTTAAGCAGCTTCGTTTTCGGACGGGGTTGAGTGAAAGCCAGATCATTGACTCAGGTTATGTGATTGGCACTGAAATGTACGTGTACATTTCGGGCAACGTCCCCTTCGTCTAGTGGCCTAGGACACCGCCCTTTCACGGCGGTAACAGGGGTTCGAGTCCCCTAGGGGACGCCATTATTGCGGGAATAGCTCAGTTGGTAGAGCACGACCTTGCCAAGGTCGGGGTCGCGAGTTCGAGTCTCGTTTCCCGCTCCATTTTTAAGCAGCTTCGTTTTCGGACGGGGTTGAGTGAAAGCCAAGTTACTAACTTCGGTTAATGACCTGGCACTGAAATGTACAGTGTATGTTTCGGGCAACGTCCCCTTCGTCTAGTGGCCTAGGACACCGCCCTTTCACGGCGGTAACAGGGGTTCGAGTCCCCTAGGGGACGCCATTATTGCGGGAATAGCTCAGTTGGTAGAGCACGACCTTGC